>NZ_RQVV01000001.1 GCF_009295515.1 Erwinia endophytica
AAGTGAGTCACCGCCTGGCCAGAAGTGACCCACGGGAAAAAGCCGGCTTTGCCAGAGGGAGTGACCTTACCACCCGTATGCGCAACAGGGCATCGCCATACAATAATGAGCGAAACAGGCCACACCATCCGGTCCTGCCCCTGCTCAGGATTTATCTTCCTTAATTAATTTGTGCAACAGGGCCATCACCTGGACCACTTCCTTCGGCGACAGAGCCCCATCTTTTGCCCACTGTACACGTCCGTCTTTATCCAGCACCACGATGGTTGAACTCTCCGCTTCCAACTGCCAGTTTTTTCGCCCCACTCCCTCGCTGTCGATAACAAATTGCGCCCAGGGGTAATGTATTTTGTTTTTTTCAGTTTTGCTACGAACGAACATGCCAGTACCGGGGAAGATATCATCGGCGTTGACAATGGTGGTGGGTTGAAAGCGGTCTGCAGGTAAATTCGCCGTCGCAACGGCTTTAATCAACAATGAATTTTTTTTTTAGCGGATTTTCGCCCAGCGATGTACTGCATAATACGGACCTTGCCTTCCAGCTGTGAACTCTTCCAGCTTTTATAGGTCACCTCACCATTATTACCCAGCTCTAACTCGCCCAGGTTCGAAATGGTTACCGGTGTGATGCGTTGACCAACGACAAAATTATGCGCTGACGCCATCAGTGGGCAAAGGAGAAGAGAAACGACCAGCAATCTACGTAAAATCATAATGTTTCCTTTTTTTGCAGGCACTCCAACTATCGGCTGTCTTTTAAGTATATAGCCAAAATAGTTCAAAATGCAGGACAAAAACGCTGAAGCGTATTTGAACAGTATGACCACTGCCAACGCAGGGGCACCCCGTCAGGAAACGAATAACTCAGCCGACGAGCCATTCCCTGGCCCTGACTCAGAGGTCGGTGATGAGGGGCGCTTGTATAGCCCAACACATCTGCAACCTGAAATATGCAGGGGACAGGATAAGTCCCCTCACCTGATTAGCTGACAAACTTACACAGAATAGCGCTCCAGCAGCAGTTCCAAAGGCTGGCGAATATTGTCATCTAACATCGCAGGTTCATCATATGGCTTTCGCCCTGCCAGTTTATCTGCCACCATCACATCATGACGATCGCCCATCAACCCATTGATATTGGATAAAAATCGGGAAATTTTGTAGGCTTCCTGATTGCCAGGATCGATGGATCTCAGCGTGTCATAGTAAGACACTTGCTGGCTAATAATTTTACGCACATCATGGAATTCCTCTCCGGTTAGTTTCGGCCTGGCAACCAGCGTCCGTAACGCGTGTATTTGCCTCTGACGATGTGCAACAAAGCCATCTTCCCTGTCCAGGCGGGGATGACGTAGATGATAATGGACCAGCTTCCAAATTGGCATACTTAAGTAAATACGCAGGATCTTCCCGTAAAACGAAATATTATTTTTATTTCGATTACGAAAGGCATCCTGAAAATGCCCCAAAACTACCGTCGTGTGGCGAAATAAAAAGCCGGACTCATGATTTTGACTGTAGAGTCGTTGAGCAAAGCGTAAATGCTTATAGCGTGCACGGATATACTTGAATTGCATCCGCTCGGCCTCTGATAACTCATCGCCTTTTAATAATTTATGCACTAATCCCAGCAATTCTGAGCGCTTAAAGCCTTCTTCCCAAAATTGCAGGCACAATGCATAATTTTTTTTAATGTTTTCCTGGGAGCAATGCAAATTAATAGACTGCGGTAAGGTGGTATCTTCATTGACAACATCATCCTCTTCAACCGCAGTAAATAATAACCTAATGGTTTCAGGTGGGAATTTTTCCCATTTTTTACTGCTAATCATTTATTAATCTCTACGGGGGCGGTAAAGCCCAGTAAACTGCGATGACGATAAACCCATAAAGTCGGAATAAGAGACAAAATCACATCTAAACATTGCCCCCCGAAATAAGCAAAAGCAGAACCTTTCACGCCAAAAGCATGAGACAGTACGACTAAAAGCACGATATAAGATACAGAAGCCAGTATCTGTGCTGATAAGTAAACCCGCTGTTTACCGGCCATAAACAACAAAGATTCTTGCGGAAAGCCCACCATGGACACGATAATGGCGCTTAACATAATTTGAATCAAATCATATGCTTGCAAATACTTATAACCAAACACCAAGGATATTAATGGTTTACCAACGCTTATCACAGCAACAGCGACAATGATACCAATGCCTCCGGCTAAAATTGCTGATCTAAGCCCCAGCACCCAGGGCCTTTTAGTGCGTGGGTCTAATCGCATTATCTCCGGATAAAAACTCTTCTCCAGCAATTTAGCCGGTGCGCCTGCCGCATCAAAGAAAGTCATCGCAATTTTAAACAGCCCTGCGGCTGCCGGACCTAAAATAATCCCAACTAAAACAGTACTGCATGAGTTGCGAGCGGCCCAAATAGAATGCGAAATATTTGTCGTCCAGACAAAATCCCAGGCACCTTCTATTCTACGTGCGGTTTTTAATAACCCGGGTTTTAATGCACCATGAATATTCCTGCGGCGCAATTCACGCGCAGAAAACCACCAAAACAGCGTGCCGCCGAAGAGGTTTGAGGCATACCACGTAATCACAAATCCGGTAAAACCAAAGTTACCGAAATAAGCGATGATACTGCCGACAGCAATCAATAAAGGCTTGATCGCTTGCTGGATGGCAATCAAATCAAAACGATCAAGTGCGCGTAAAATACCTGTCGGGGTAGATGAGGTCATAGAAGGTATTAACGTACAGTAAAGCAGTGCGAGCTTAAAACTTTTTGCATCAAGCCCCAGCGAATGGGACAACAGTGGCAACAGGAGCATTCCACCCAGTATCGCAACGGCCCCGCTGGCAATATCCAGACCGAAAGAGAATGAAACCACATCGCGGAAACGTTGAAAATTTTTGCTATGCAGCGCTGGGGTGCCAAACTGAACCACGAATTGCCACGTCTGGAACTTGATAAAGTCACTGACCGCTTTGGTATATGACTGAATGACGATAAGCACGCCAAACATCTCAGGTGACATGCCCTTACCAGCACAAGACAACGCGATTAAGCCCAGTAAGGCACTCGCGACATTCCCTGAACCTAAATAGGCAGTATTACGTATGATGGTGCGGAAAGCGCCATCAGAAAACCAATGCTTCATGTTAAAAACCAGCCATACTAGCCATTTCTGCCAGACTCGGTATCTCTCAAGTGAGCAGCAGGATAAACCAAATTCAAACCAACCTAAAGGCTTTTGATCCTGGTCAATAATGGCTGTCATCAGGCGACGAGAGTGGCAACGCTCAGCACAACAGCGCGGAGGCCTTCATTGAACCCACCAAAGTGGCGAGCTTGTTACCTCCCCCCTTGCAGGCAAGGCGATAAAACGCGACAAAGAGGACTTCAGGCCGCATCATCGGGTCAGCAAATGACGCTCAATACGCTGATATGAGTAAATCATTCGGCAAACACCAACGCACCTGTAGACTGGTGTAGGCTGGGTGTATCGTAGTGAAACAGAATCGGTGCTCACTGGTGACAAAACGACCAGCATCTGGCGATGGGTCATGACTCATGTCCTGCCTGATAAGTGGGCAACCGCGCTTCATTGGTACTGGATGTGCGGGTAATGGCCGTATAGCACGACAAAGCCATTGTACACTATCAGTATCATCTATATGATTAAAAAACCTAGTGACATTGTCCTGCGACACAAACCAGTTGAATGCGTATTCATCGTTTTCTCAAGCGATGGTCAACTGTGATTTGACAAATACTCAGTATCCTTTTTTGATAATGTTGGATGTTCTTAATATATGCACTTGATTGAACGCTACATCATGGTTGAAACTCGCCGATTAGTGATGATCATTGTAGGGTTTCTAATCTTCATTTTTGCAAGTTATTCAGCCCAACGCTATCTGACTGATGCGGCCAATGGCATTTTAGCCCTACAAGCCGTGTTCTATATTGTTTTCTTCAAAGTGTTGATCTCACTGGAGATGCTGCTCCCTGTCGGCCTGTATGTCTCTGTGGCCGTTGCGTTGGGTCAGCTTTATCATGACTCAGAGATAACCGCCATGTTTGCCTGTGGCTCCAGCCCAATAAGGCTGTATAAAGCGGTTCTGATCCTCGCCATTCCGCTCGGCATACTGGTCACGCTGCTGTCTATGTACGGCAGACCGTGGGCCTATGCGCAAATCGATCAGTTAAAAGCGCAATCTCAATCCGAACTTGATGTCAGCCATTTGCAACCGAAAAAGTTTAACCTTAGTGATAACGGCAGAATGGTCCTGGCCCAACAGAGTGATCCAGCCACTAATCATCTCTCTGATGTCCTGATTTTTATACCCTCTGATAACAAAACCACCGTTTTTAGAGCTCAATCACTGGACGTCATTGATCCTTCATCCTCCACGCCTGCAGTAACACTGCACGCTGGTACGGCGTACCATCTGGATCACAAAGGCAGCAATGACAACGAGCAAATTTATAATAATTTTAATTTGCACCTTAAACCACAAACCCAGAATACCGAGACAAGAAGTAAGTCTGCATCAATAGCCGCATTATCACATTCTACCGATCCTGAGGATACCGCAGAATTGCAATGGCGTGAAAGCCGTGGCGTCAATGCCATCCTGATGGCACTATTGGCGGTCTCCTTAAGCCGGACCAGACCCCGTCAGGGACGTTTTGCGAAACTTCTTCCCCTGGCGGTATTATTTACGCTCATTTTTTATGGCGGTAATGTCTGTCGCACATTGGTTGCTAATAATACCCTCCCCGCTATCCCTGGCGTATGGTTAGTTCCCTTTATCATGTTGATTGGGGTATTGATACTGATCGCACGCGAATTCTCATTACTGCAGAAATTATCTCGATGAATATTTTCAGCCGCTATTTAATACGGAACCTGTTTATAGGTTTTGCTGCCGCTGCCGCATTGTTGGTTCCGCTTTTTACCACCTTCGACTTTATCAATGAGCTCGAGGATGTTAGCGCTGGCGGATATCGTTGGACCCAGGCCCTTTTGGTGGTCATCATGAGATTGCCAAGATGGTTTATCGATCTGGGGCCTTTTATTGCGTTACTCGGCGGGATTGTCGGACTTGGTCAACTGTCAAAAAGCCAGGAGTTAACCGCGATGCGCACTGCTGGTTTTTCAATTTTCAGCATTGCCCGGATCGTTTTATGTTCAGGTTTAATGTTGACGCTGGCATCAGGTGTATTAGATGAGTGGGTTGCCTCCCCCTTACAGCAACGCGCATTACAACTGAAAAACGCCACACTGGCCCAGGCGGAGCATACCGTTAATACCAGCAATGCCTTGTGGGCCAGACGAGACAATGAATTTGTTACGGTCAATGCCTTAGATGAGCAAAATCAACCTATCGGTATTGAGATATTTCACTACAAGCCTGATCTTTCGCTGGATTACTATATTTATGCAGAAAAAGCCACCGTCCAGGATAATGGAATATGGATTCTGCATGACGTTAATCAGAAAAACTGGGCGAATGGAAAAGAAGCCGTAGAATCGAAAGACAGTTTGCAATGGCAATCCATTTTCACTGATACCAGTCTGAAAGAGCTCAGTATGCCCAGTGATAGTTTTTCCATTAAGCAACTTAATCATTACATTCGCTATTTGCAAAATACCGGTCAACCCAGCCTGGAGTTTAAACTCGCGTTATGGCAAAAACTGGGGCGCCCAATTTTAATCATGGCAATGATTTTACTGACTGTGCCATTTACCTTCAGTAATCCCCGCGCACCGGGTTTAGGCAGCCGTTTAGCCATTGGTGTGATTATTGGATTATTCACTTATATCAGCTACAAAATTATCGTTAACCTGGGCTTGTTATTAGCTCTCAACGTACAGTTAACCACCCTGGTCCCACCGATTTTGTTGCTGATCATCGCCCTTGTGCTGGTCTACCGATTTGATAAGCAGCATTAAGCCTCCGGTTATGAGCGAATGATCAGTACTCTTCCTCATCATCCCCGCCATTCTGGTGCAGGATCAGTGCATAACGCGCTATCGCCTGTTTCAGCCGGTGTTCGATTTTTCCCCGCAACACCAGAGAGTGAGGATTGTCCTCTAACTGACGCAGTAACTCCTCTACTGGTACCATTTCCTCCATGGGTTGCTGAATCGTCACCAGTCTCGCTTTCAGTTCAGCTACCGACATCGTCTGGGTACGCTGGAACTCCGGGGAATTCAGTTCGGCATTCAGACGCTGTAGCCTGAAATGCGCTGTCCGCCATAATTGCATCTGTTCGCCAGGCAGCGCCATGTCAGTAATCGCCTGCTGCCAGTTTTCATAATATCTCCCCTGTTGCGGGGTAATTTGCTGTGCCAGATGGGCCAGTCTCTGCACTTTACCAGGAACTGGCTGCATCAGTTGATATCCCCACAGCGCCATCGCTCCGAATAACGCCATGACGATCATACCGGCAAAAAAACCCCGGCTACGCTCCCAAAAACTAAAATTCACATTGAGCGTAGAACTCGTTACATCACGCGGAACATAAATCAGCGGGGTGAAATCATCACTATAACGATGAGTGGGGATTTGGCCCCTATCCATATTCGGTTTTTCAGCCTGTGCTTCGGCCAGTATGGTCGGCTGCTGTTCCTGCTCAGGACGCTGCAAGCGGCTAACCGCACTGCTGACCTGTACCTTCAGTCGGTCAAGCTGTGACAGATGTTTCTGTGCCAGTTTCTCCAGCGTTTCAATATTCTGATCAAGCTGCGTTTCCAGCCGCAGCAGCAAGGAAAGATCATCCTGCGTCAGTTTCATCACCAGCAATACATGCTGCAAACCCGTACTCAGCCAGGTCACGATCGCCAGACGCGCAGGCAGAGGATGGGGCCACAGGGTTGACCACTGATACTTCATCATCGCAGTGACGATTTCTAATCCCTCACACAGGCCGGCCAGACCCGCTCGCCAGGCACGGGCCAACGTGTACCAGGCCACACTTTGCAAGTCCATGCCATTGAGCCGGAATAACGCAATCGCTAGTTGCTCTACCCGCAGCCAGTCAACCTCATCACGTCCTGTATGGCCCTGCTTACCTATTTCAAGGCGCAGTGCGATGAACTCTGGCAATGCGCGAGGATCGCCCCCAGTGCGCAGAATATTCGGAGTAGGTGTTGTCATTAGTCAGCTTCCCTGTAACCTGAAAGAATCCGCATCCTTTGTTATTATAATTATCGCTTAATACCTGCAAATGCAGAAATTGTTAATTCCTTTAATTATTAATTGTCTTATTTTTATGTGCCATTTCTTAAAATGTAGTATTTTTGCTACTTATTTTAACTTGTGTAGAAATATTAAATATCTATATGCCTGATAAACATCTCCCTGTTCAATACTGGGTCATGGTTCCAGTAAGGAGAGCATGATGTGAGATATTCGATCGGTTCAACGTGGTGCAAACGCACCGTCTTACAGCACGTAACGCCTATCCCTTTGTCATGACAAAATCAACTCATTGTTAATTAACCGATTAATTTAAATTCCTGACTGGCACAAAGCTTGCAAATTTAATTATTCAATTAATTAAATCCATGCCACTGATCGGGCAGGGTTCAGACGATGCCAATGACAGGAGAAAAGTTATGACGGTTGATGACGCGATCGCGCTTTTCGATCAGCAACGAGAAAAGATCTGGTTCGAGCAACCCGCCGAAATCGCGGCGCTGGGTCGGGGAGAGGTTCCACGAGGCACCGGTGCCCGGGGTCAGTATCTCAGTACGATTATTTTTGCTGAAGGTGAAGCCCGCACGCTGGCTGACGAAATGCTGTGGGGTTTGATCCGGGTAGCGGAGGATAACCCGGAGACAGCGGATTTAAACACCCTGCAGATGCTCATTAAAGAGATCATCGGCTATAAAGCTGACTTCTTTGATTTCGTCAGCCTGCCGCAAGCCGCAAAATTACTGCACACTTATGTGCAGGTTGCCGCCGACTGTCAGACTCTGGACGAGCTGGTGCGCCTGTCGCATGCGGCGCTTTCCTGGGCTAACCGCCTGCATATGTGGGTCGATTTTATTCTTCCATGGGGGCTGGGTGACGGCTTCCGTCGCGTCAAAGCCTGACAGCCAGGAGAAATCATGAAATTACAGATGAGTGTGGCAGACAAGAAAGTCTGCGTAATTGAAGTGTGGGATGACAAGGTCCCCAATCTGTGTAAAGTACTGCGTGAAAAATTGCCGATGAAAAGCGTGCTGCAGCACGGCAAACTGATCGGCGATATGGTGTTTTTCACCATGCCGATCGTCGCGCCATGGGAGAATAAATACAAAACCGAAGAGGTCGGCAAACTGCGCCGTGAGCAGTACGGCCAGGTGACCGGCGCAGTATGCTATTACAGTCCGCGTCAGCAATTTTGTGTGGTCTACGGTGATGATACCGCTGACGAACCGCTGCCAATTTCATACATTGGCGAAGTAGTGGAAGGCACCCTGGAACTGCGCGTTACCGGGTTGGAAACCTGGTTTGATCAGGGGCGGGTGGTAGAACTGAGCATTATCGGCTAACGCCGACAGGCCGGTAAGTGACCGGCCTGTTATTCCAGTAAATCCCGCATGGCTTGTTCAATCTGCGCGGTTTCGTCCACAAAGCGTCCCGGCGCGCCGGCACAGTGGCCAAAAGGAGAAATGATTGGCCTGAACTCGCCATGTCTGAGCTGTTCACATTCGATTTCCCCCTCTTCCAGGGTGAAATAACGGTCGGTATTGCACGGCATCACCATCGTCCGGGCAGTAATGGCCGCCAGTGCCGCGTTAAAATCACCACGATATGCCGGAAGTTCAGCAATGTTGGCCTGCTGCCAGCTAAAGAGCATGGCCAGCAGATCGTTGGCATCCCAGCGCTGATGATCCCGCGCCCAGTCATCCAGCAACGCCTGTTGGCTGTCGAAGCCCAGTTTCCGCCACAACCGCTCACGGAAAAATTGTGCTGAATATGCCCAACCCGCATAACAACGACCAAATGCATCCAGTCCCTGTAAAGGCGGCTGAGTATAGCGCCCATTCTGCCAGAGTGGGTCGGCCTGGAGCGCGGACTTCACCCCATCCAGAAATACCTGATTCAGTGGCCAGCAACGGGCGGAACCACAGACAGCCAGCAGATTTTGCACGCGATCCGGCCAGGCGGCGGCCCAGTGCCAGGCCTGCATCGCCCCCATTGACCAACCGCTGGCGAGCGCTATCTTTTCGACGCCCAACGTCTCAATCAGCAGCGAATACTGCGCATTAATATTATCGATCAACGTAACCGGCGGAAACCGGCTGCCGGGCTGTGTGAGCGAGTTACTGGGCGAAGTCGAAACACCATTACCGAACATGTTGATCAGCACAATATACCAACGGGCGGGATCGAGCGCTCGCCCTGGGCCAATCAAGGGATAATAACTCTGGTGCGTCCCCGTGTAGTAACTGAACAGTACCACGGCGTTGTCCCGTGCCCCGTTGAGTTGCCCAAAAGACTGCCAGCCGATCGTCGCCTGCTCCAGTACCCCGCCATACTGCAAACAGAGGTCGCCTGTTCGATGAAATCCCTGCGTGTTCATGCTGATCCCGCTCCCGAATATGATATAATTAATTAATCAGTTAACTTAATCTTACGCGTACTCAACGCCGGCGTCATAAGGGTGACCAGATGAAGGAAACGACAAATTCCCGCAGTGAGACCGGCAGGAAAGCCAAGAAATCCCAGAGCGAAGTGGCTGAACTGTTGCAGTCGTCTGCCTTCGAGCTGTTTGCGCATCAGAATTATTCCTCCGTCAGGATCAAAGATATCGCTACGGCAACCGGGTTGAATTCGGCCTTGATTTATTACTATTTCGGTTCCAAAGAAGACCTGTTCGTCAAGGTTATCGAAACCACGGTGGAGAACGCCTTCCGCAAGTTCGACAACGTTATCGGCAGCGAAAATAGTCCGAAAGATATTCTGTTCCTGTGGATCGAAATCCACATCCTGCAGTTTCATCTCCTGCAGAAACTGGCAAAAATCAGTCTCGATTACTCCAGTACCAATGGTCGGATCCCGTCTATTGATAAAGCGATCAAAAAGTTCTACGAGAAAGAATCCGTGATCCTGAAGAACACCATCAAAGAAGGCATCGCCGCCGGACAGTTCCGCGAAGTAAACCCGGCGGATATGGCGATGCTTATCTCAACCTTTCTTGACGGCGTACTGTTTCGCAACGTGATGTTCCCTACGTTCAAATACAAACATGCCATTCAGGTCATGCGCGAGTTTGTATTCGAGCAGCTTGAACCACGCTAAACCCAACGACAAATCATTCGCTCTGAATAACGGCGCGCATGGTGTCTGCATGACTGACAACCTGTGCCTGTTCTACGTAGCTCACTGACTGTCAGTCAGCTACGCTCATTCTGACTAACCCGTCCACAGGCAGCGGACATGCAGCAGCACCTTAAGAGCCAGAGATGGCTCAGCCGTTTACAGACGGAGACCGGGCGCCTGCGAACGATTGCGCTGGGGTGACCTCAAAAATCCATTATTCCGGCGCATCAATCACCAGAACAGCTGACAATGCCCGCGAACAACAGGGCATCACCCGTCGCTGCGCCGCTTTTTGCTCATCGGTCAGATAGCTATCGCGATGATCGGCCTCACCCGCGACCATATCCAGCGCACAACTGCCACATTGCCCGACACCACAGGAAATCGCCACATCATACCCTGCGGCAATCAGCGCCTCCGCCATCGTCTGCTGACCACTGACCCAAATCCTGCGCGAGTCATCCGCTATCTCCAGCCAAAAACCCCGCTCCGACTCCCGCCATGCCAGTGAAAATGATTCGGCAAAAATCCGCTCATCAGCAACGCCCTGCACCGCCAACGCCTCCCGCGCCGCCGCCATAAAAGCACCGGAACCGCAGAGATATACCGCCGTTTGCGGCGTCAGTTCGCTAAACAGGCTGTCTTCAATCGAAGTGTGCGTCTGCACCCCCAAATGCGCCAGGGAACCAAACACATTTAACGTCTCGCTGCGCCCCACGTAGTGAAACGCGAACGGTCTGGCGCAAACTTCCGCCATCGCCAACAGTGGCGTAATCCCAATCCCTCCCGCCAACAGCAACAACGGACGATCGCCACTCGCCAACGGAAAATGATTCACTGGCCCACTGGCCGACAATACCGTGCCGGGATGCGCATGTTCCTGCAACCACAATCCTCCCCCCCGGGAATGGCGAGTGACCAGTACCGCAATACAATAACGGTGCTGTTCCATCGGCGAATTATACAGCGAATATTGTCGTACCCATCCATTGCCCAGCTGTAGCGCGATATGCGCGCCAGCAGTAAACGGCGGTAACTCGCCGTCCTCCGCCGCCCGAAGCTCCAGCAGCAAAACACCGCCGTTCTGTACGCGCTGCGTCACCCGCAGCGCTAACGTCTGACTGTTACTCATCTCAAAAAATCGTACTGTAACGGTCAATTTCCCACTGACTGACATGCAGATGATAGCTGTTCCATTCCTGCAGCTTGTATTTCACAAACTCATCTTTCAGCGCCTTGCCTAACGTCGCTTCAACAAAGGGATCGCTGTCGAAGGCTTGCACCGCCTCCAGCAGATTCTGCGGCAGGAAATCAATACCGCGCGCTTTGCGTTCCTCTTCACCAATCGCGTAGAGATTATCCTCATTGGGTTGACGCGGATCGATTTTCTCGCGGATGCCTTCCAGCCCGGCAGCCAGCGCCAGTGTTGCGGCCAGATATGGATTGACGGCACCGTCGGCGTTACGCGATTCACAGCGTCCGCCGCCAGCCGGTACGCGAACCGCATTGGTCCGGTTGTTGGAGCCCCAGGAATTGAATACCGGCGCCCAACTGAAGTAACTCATCGCCCCCTGACGCACCAGACGTTTATAGCTGTTTACCGTTGGCGCGAAAGCGGCGCATAAGGCGCGACCATGTTTAAGCAGACCGCCGATAAAGTGATAACCGGTTTCGCTCAGTCCCAGCCCCCACGGATCGTCCTGGCTACCCGGCTGATGCCTGAACAGGTTGGCACCGCTCTGCAAATCGTACAGCGACATGTTGAAATGCGCACCGGTGCCAGTCTTATCCGCAAACGGTTTCGGCATGGTCGTGGCCACCAGCCCCAGCTCTTTGGCATAGTGTTTGGCCATGAAGCGGAAGAAAATAAAACGATCACAAGAGGTCAGCGCATCAGCATAATTAAAATCAAACTCGTACTGCGAGTTGCCATCTTCATGATCGAGGGAATAAAGATCCCAGCCCAGTGCGTTAATTGTGCTGGAAACCTTATCAAGCCACGCGAACTGATCAACAAACCCCTGCAGGTCGTAGCACGGTTTAACCAGTTTGTTGTCTTTCTCCGGCACGGTCAGCGAGCCGTCAGCTTCCCGCTTCAACAGATAGATTTCACATTCAATCCCCAGATTGAAACCAAACCCCATCTCGTTAGCCTGCTGCAAAACATTTTGCAGCGCTACGCGAGTACTGAGATCATAAGGTTTGCCCTGAAAATGGTTATCCGCCGGCATCCAGGCGATTTTCGGCTCCCACGGCAACTGGATGATATGATCGAGATCCGGAACCGAGGTCAGCTCATCCTCGTTGGGTAACTGACCCAGACCATCCAGAGCGTAGCCGGTATAACGTTCCGATCCGGTCGCCATCTGGCTGAGATGTTCAATCGGCACCACTTTGCCCTTCGGTACACCGTGAATATCCACCCACGCGCCAATGCAATATTCCACGCCCTTCTGCTTCAGTGACTGTTTAATTTCTGCAATCTGTCCAGCTGTTTTCATTATTCTGCCTCAGTTATGTTCGACGATCGGGTGCGGGACATACGGCGCTTCTAACTGGCCGATCTCCTCCGCAGTAAGGGTCAGTTCACTGGCGGCGACCGCCTCTTCGAGATGGAGGAATTTAGTCGCGCCAATCACCGGCGCGGCCACGGCCTGGCGGGTAAACAACCAGGCCAGCGCGATCTGCGCTTGCGACACGCCGCGTGCCCTGGCAACAGCCGTCACCGCCTGGATAACCCGGCGGTCAGCTTCATCCGTCGCTTTATAGAGGAAATCGGCATAGGCGTCTTTCCCACCACGGGCGCTGCTCTGCTGCTGTTCAAGCGGACGGGTCAAACGCCCCCGTGCCAGCGGGCTCCACGGCGTGACCCCGACGCCTTCGCTGGCGCACAACGCCAGCATTTCGCGCTCTTCCTCGCGGTACAGCAGATTAAGGTGGTTCTGCATGGCGATAAAACGCGCCCAACCGTGGTATTTCTGCACCTGCAACGCTTTACTGAACTGCCAGGCATACATCGACGAGGCGCCGAGATAACGCACCTTGCCCGCTTTCACCAGGTCGTGCAGCGCTTCCAGCGTCTCTTCCAACGGCGTCTCGTAATCCCAGCGGTGAATCTGATACAGATCGATATAATCAGTACCAAGGCGCCGCAGGCTATGGTCGCATTCGGCAAAAATCGCCTTACGTGATAGCCCCTTGCTATTCGCTCCCTGACGCATTGGGTTATATACCTTGCTGGTTATCACCACGTCATCCCGATTGGCAAAATCCCGCAGCGCCCGCCCCAGGACTTCTTCACTGGCGCCTTTGGCGTAGATGTTCGCGGTATCGAAGAAATTAATCCCCAACTCCAGCGCTTTTTTGATAAATGTACGGCTCTGTTCTTCGTCGAAGGTCCAGCTGTAACCGCTGGCCGCAGGCGGCGCATAGGTCACGCAGCCCAGGCAAAGGGCAGAGACTTCCAGACCGGAATGGCCCAGCTTAAGCGTTCTCATATTGAGTCCTTATACCGCCAGTTTACGTTTCAGATAATTGGCAAAGTGCCAGACAGAGGTTTCCAGATGGCTCAGTCGTCCTGGTCTGGCTAGCTGTGAACGGCTGCCGCGCTGCTGCGCGGCGTTGATTTCCAGATCTTCCGCGACGATGGTCAACACGCCATTGCGCATCTGTTCCACCGTAGCCGGGAAATCCTCTCGCGCGGCAGATTCTTTTGAAACCAGTACCACACGGTGCCACTTAGACATGGATTTGTTCAGCGGCAGGATCACGTTAATGGTCACCCGATCAGGGTTCAGCGACATCAGGCAAGTTGGATAGAGCAGATAGAGATCACTGCGGCGCAGATCGTCCTCTTCCAACCCGTCAAAGGGCACCAACCCTGCGGTGAGAATTTCGCTCAGTTCTCCCCTTTTGCGTAACGGCTGATGACAGACGGTCCAGCCCGGCGTATCCTCGCCAATCCAGGTCAGACGCCCCGGAAAGCTGTCCTCCAGCGTGGTACGGTGTACACCCGCGTGGTGATAACATTCGATAAAGGTCTCCACCGCCATCTTCCAGTTAAAGGGACAGTCGTAGTCGAGGGTGAAGGCACACTGCAACGTCGCCAGATGATACTTATTCAGTACGGGCAACAGTTCGCTAAAGCGCTCGCTGAGTGACTCGACAGTGGCGGAGAAGGTGACGAAAATCATCCCGGCGATGATCTCATGGCGAATCTGCGGCAACTGGCAGTCCTGGCGAACAAAACCCTCGGCCTGTTGCATAGATGGCGCGCCGGTCAGCCGGCCTTCAGTGTCATAACTCCAGTTGTGGAACGGGCAGACAAACACGGATGCATTGCCGCTGCCGCTGACGATCGGCACCCAGCGATGCAGGCAAACATTGGACATCACGCGGACACCTTCGCCCTTGCGAACAATCAGCAACGGCTCGCCCACCACATCGAGCGTGAAGTAGTCGTTTTCATTCGGCAACTGCCCCAAATGACCGACAAACAGCCAGTCTTCACGCAGCACCTTCTGTTCTTCAAGACGATAAAAATCATCGCTGTTATAAGCATCCGCTGGCAGCGTCTCGGCCCGCCCCGCATTGTCGCTTTGCTGAGCCAGGATACGATGGGCGATCGCCTCACCATCATCAAAACGGCAGGCAATTTTCTGTTCATTGTGCATAACATTCATCCTCAACGGGCCATGGCTGGCGTGAGATCAACGGTGATTTTACCCAGTTCGGCTTCCAGCAACGGGACAACCCGCTCGCCAAACAGCTCAAGAGAGCGGCGCGCCTGCGCCAGTGGCATATCACCAAACTGGAAAAAGCAGTTGTAGTGACTCGGCTTGATTGCGCGGACTTCACTAATAATCCGTTCAGCCACGGTCTCGGGGTCGCCAAACATCAGGTTGTCGCAGACCTGGTCGAGAGAAGGCTCTCCGGCAAAAGGCGGTGCCGCAATAAACGCCTCGTCGGTGACCTCAGTATTCCCCTGCAACGCGGCAATCATTCTGGCGACAAACATCGCCCGCCCCGCCGCTTCACGCGCGGCACTCCGGCTGTCGGTGACGTGAATATATTGCTGCACCGCTACCGGCATATCGCCATCCAGCCCGGCCTCATACCAGCTCTCGCGGGCATCACTGACCATTTGCCGTAATTTGTGCGTCCCGCGATAACCGGCGGTCATAAACGGTGTGGCCTGCCAGGGGGAGAACGCTTTCAGTACGGCCGGATTCGTCGAGGTGATGTACAGCGGCGGCAACGGCTGCTGTAGCGTGTTTAACAGGAAATGGGTCTGCAACGGCGCGCCGTGACGATCAACCGAGACGGTTTCCCCACGGGTTAACGCATCGCTGACCAACTGCCAGTGCGTCAGCAGTTGTTCTGTACGCGCTTCCACATCCAGCCCGTAGCGATCAAACTCCCAGGCCTGATAGCCACTGCCTATCCCCAACACCAGCCGTCCTTCAGTCAGGCGATCAGCCAGCGCTATCTCCTGCGCGACTCGCATCGGATGGTATAGCGGCAACACCATTACCGCGGTACCCAGTCTGATCCGGCGGGTATATCCCGCCATATGCGCCGCCATCATCAGTGGTGAAACACTGATCGAATAGTTAGTGAAATGGTGTTCAGCAAACCAGGCGGTATCGAAACCGATCGCCTCAGCCAACTGAATCATCTGTCGCGTATCGTGGATAACGCCCTGTAGCCCGCCCGCGTTATCTTTGAAAGACATTAAGTTAAATAACCCCAGCCTCATGTTCTTCCCCGGTTAAAAAGCAGTTGAAAGGGTGCGTTACCGCCCCCGACCTTTGCTGTAGTGTTTTTCTATGCGGGTCTGTACCGCGCTGAGCAGCGTGGTGGCGACCAGATACCAGATGCAGGTAACAATCAATAAAGGAATGTTTTCATAGGTTCTTGAATAAATGGCCTGGGCGGAATAAAGCAGATCAGACAGGGAGATAACACTCACCAGCGAGGTGGTTTTCAGCATCCCGATCACCTGATTTCCGGTTGGCGGAATAATAAATGGCACCGCCTGCGGCAAGGTGACGCGTTTCAGATACTGCCCTTTGCGCATCCCTAATGCGCGCGCCGCCTCCTGTTGCCCCTCGTCCACCGAGGCGATCCCGGCACGAATAATTTCCGCCATGTAAGCTGACTCATTCAGTCCGAGGCCAAGGATCGCCGCAGTCCACGGGGTGATCAGATCATTCATACTGCCGTGCCACAGCGAAAATACACCGGGAATAGCAATGTTTACCGTGGGATAAAGCGCGGCCAGGTTGTACCAGAAAATCAGTTGAACCAGCACTGGCGTGCCGCGGAAAAACCAAATCCAGCTACGGCTGAAACCGGCTAATAGCGGGTTGGAAGACAGTCGCATCACCGCCAGCAACACCCCTAATACAATCGCCAGCAGCATGATCACCAATGTCAGCCAACTGGTCGTCAGCAGTCCACTCAGGATCGTTGGCGAAAATAAGTATTTGCCCACTGTCGCCCAGCCAAAGTTCTCATTGGTTATCATCGAATCAGCCACCAATGCGATCAACGCGGCGATCACCAGCGCGGACAACCACCGGCCGTAGTACCGTGACGGCACCACTTTTACCTCATCATAGGGCCACGGATTGTCTTTGGTGGCTTTCAATCTGCTGTCGTGCAGCGCCTGCTGGTTATCGGTCATCGCTATTCTCTTTTCGTTACGCATGGTAAATCCGTACTGAAATTCGAATTAATTAATCGATTAATTAACATCGTGAGTCAGTGAAGTCAATGGCCTTTACTACCTTATCGATTACAAAATTCGTGTGAGGAAATCCCGCGTGCGCGGATGTGCAGGGGTACTGAAAATGGTCTGGGGCGCCCCGGTTTCCACGATGGCGCCGTTATCCATAAACGCCACTTTTGATGCCACATCACGGGCAAAAGACATCTCATGGGTGACAATCACCATCGTCATCCCCTCTTCGGCTAAACGGCGCATGACTGCCAGTACTTCTCCCACCAGTTCGGGATCCAGTGCCGAAGTCGGTTCATCAAACAACATCAATGTCGGTTTCATCGCCAACGCCCGGGCTATCGCCACCCGCTGTTGCTGCCCGCCGGACAGCGCCGATGGGTAGGCATGATAGCGGTGGCTCAGTCCAACGCGATCCAGTAACGCTTCAGCCTCCTGACGGGCCTGCGCTTTCGGGATCTTTTTCACCGTCACGGGCGCTTCCATCACATTTTCCAGCGCAGTCATATGTGCGAACAGATTGAAACGCTGGAACACCATACCGATGTGCATGCGCTTACGTGCCACTTCCGCTTCTTTCAGCTCGTACAGGCGATCACCTTCCCGCCGGTAACCCACCATCTCGCCATCAACATACAACGCGCCGCCGTCGATCTTCTCCAGATGATTAATACAGCGCAGGAAGGTCGACTTGCCCGAGCCGGAAGGCCCGATCAAACACACCACATCTCCACTATCGATAGTCAGATCAACGCCTTTAAGGATCTCGACACCGTTAAACGATTTCCTCACCTGGTGCGCTTCCACCACCGTGGTTGTTGCTGCCATAGCTTTCCCCCTGTCTGGTTACTGCGTCATATACCAGCTACTGATTCCGCCGCCGTCCACCACCAGCATCTGTCCCGTTATGTAGCTGGCGGCACTGGATGCCAGGAAACAAACGGTTTGCGCAATTTCTTCCGGCGTACCGGCTCGCTTAAGTGGTAAGCGAGCCACCTCGGCGGCCAGTTCCGGCTCCTGCTGTTGCCAGTCTGAATCTGCCGGACGGACCGGCCCCGGGCTGACACCGCAAACGCGGATCCCCAGCGGCGCCCACTCCAGCGCCATTTGCTGCGTCAGATTGACGATTGCCGCTTTTGCCGGGCCGTAAGCCCCGGCGTTGGGATAACAACGGTGCGCAGAGGCGCCGGCAATATTGATAACCACCCCGCCCCTCGACATGCGTTTGACCACTTCCGTGGTCACCACAAAGGTGCCGTTAAGATTAGCGTTAACCACTCGCTGCCACTGTTCATCCGTCAGTGAGAGCAGCGGTGCATGCGCGTTGGCGCCGGCATTGTTGACCAGCAGTTGAATGCCGCCCAACACCTGGTTGATGTCCTGTATGGCGGCGGTGACTTCTGCCCGAACCGTCATATCCGCCAGCCAGAAACCGGCTTTCACTCCCTGGCCGCGCAGCAAATCAACCGCCTGTTCCGCCGATTCACGGTCCGACCTGACCAGTAATGCAATATTGACGCCATAGCTGGCGAGTGTCTGCGCAATCGCCAGTCCGAGGCCTTTTGAACCGCCGGTTATCAGCGCGGTTTTTCCGCTCAGACCGTGCATAATCAGCGCCTGCGGATAACGTGCGGTTAACCCGAGCATGGTTGTTCCTCCGGATAGATTTCGCTGGGGTGACGTGCCGCGTCGGCGACGTCTGCAGCCAATGTTCGCCCACAGATATAGCCCCACGTCAGGTTAGGCCCCAGCGTGGTGCCCGCGCCAACGGCCCGCGTACCAATGGGATTCGCCATCCCCACTCCCGCGCAGAACAGCCCCTGGATGATCCTGCCATCCTGATGACGCACCCGCCCCTGTTCATCCGTACGCGGCCCGCCCTTGGTGGCCAAAAAGGTTCGGTTGAAAGGCACGGCGATAAACGGCGCGCGTTCAATTGGTAGCAGACCGCCGCGCAACCGCGTATCACTTTTACCGTGCGCCGAAGAGAGATGGCGCTGAAAATCCTGATCTTCGCCATGCGGGCAGAAACCGTTAAAACGGTTGACGGTCTCCTGCAGCGCAGCCACCGGTAACGCCAGTTCAGCCGCCAGTTCACTCAGTGTGTCGGCCTTACGCAGCCACCCCGGGCTACGCCAGGCGTAATAACGCAGTAACGGCGACCGTCTCAGCAGACGGGCATCGGCAATCATCCACACCGGCAACTGCAGCGGCATCCCGTGCTGATCACGCTGGTCCAGCGCTTCGCCGAGGTTAAAGGTGAACTCATTGACAAACCGCCTGCCATGCCGGTTAACCAGAATGGCATTCGGCTCATATTGAAAAAACACCGACAGGCCATAAGGCTCGCCCATGTAGCGCGCCGGAATGCCGCCGCCCATATTGGCCTGATCCATATGCGCCAGTGCGGCACCAATCTCTTCAGCCATGCGATGACCATCGCCGGTATTGCTACGCGGACTGGCGATAAAATCCGTCGCGCCAGGAAAATGCGCGGTGCGCCGTTGCGCGTCCCATTCGAATCCACCACAGGCCAGCACCACGCCTCGCGTGGTACTCACCTGCAACAGCTTGCCATGCTGGCTGAGTACTGCGCCGCTGACCTGGTGATCACCACGGGTGAGCAGCTTCACCACCTGCGCATCGGTTTCAATCCGACAACCAAGCCGACGACACCCTTCCAGCAGCCCGGTTATCAATGCCGCACCTTTGGTACGCGTACGGGTCAATGCCCGCCAGGCCAGTTTAGGCGCCATTCGCAGACTTTCACGCAGCGGATGGTGCCAGATATCCAGACCAATCGTTTCGTGATAGGTATACAACTGCGGCAAGGGCGAAGGCCGAATTTTCCAGCGTTTTTCCGCCAGCGTACTGGCCCGCAGCGGCAAGGGCGCAACCATCCGCCCCCACGCTTTTGCTCCGGCAATCTCCGCCAGCGGATCGCCTTCAGAGGTCAGCGCAAAGCGCAGCGGCGTATGCTGTTCCACAAACTGCAGCATTTCACCCGCGCTGTCGACGAAGGCCTGCCAGAGCGGCGACTCGGTTGCCGCCCAACCCGGCGGCGCACTGTCGGACAGATAACGCATCACCTCCGCTGACGAGTCAACGATGCCGGCTGCCCGGGCATGATGGTTAACCGGAACCCAGGTCGCGCCGCCGGACATCGCTGTGGTGCCCCCCAACCAGACAGATTTTTCCGCGACGATAACCGACAGCCCCGCAGCAGCGCTGCGCAACGCGGCACTGAGCGCCGCGCCACCGGAGCCGACAACCAGCACATCGCAGTGCAGTCTGTGCTCATCCATCGGCCCCCCCTTACAGCGGCTGAGTACTGGTCAGGTTAATCCCCGGTCTTTCCAGTTTCATCGGGCTGAGGTGCCACTTGTCCATCACACGGTCATAAGTACCATTTTGAATCAGTACCGCCATCGCTTTGTGCAGCACATCCGCCAGTTGCTGGTTCTGATGCGCGACCACGATCCCCAGATAGTATTTCGGCATTAACGGCATGTTGATAGTCCGGATTGGCTTCGGTGCTTTGCGCTTAATATCATCGACGGACGCGGCATCATTCAGCACAAAATCAACCCGACCAGCATAAAGTGCGAGCAGCACCGCATCCGCTGAAGCCAGAGTGACTTTCTGAATGGCGGGCTGGCCATTTTTAGTGCAGTTAGGTGAGTAGATTTCATCAATCGCATGCTCGAAGTCAGTCCCGGTCTGCAAACCGACCTTCAGGCCGCACAGCGTCAGTGGGTCGGCTTTGATGGTTTTTTCCGTCGCCAGGGTATACACCTCACTGGTGGCGTAGGCGTAATTGACAAACGTCACTTGTTTTTCCCGCTCCAGACTGTCGGAAATACACTCCACGGCCAGATCAAAGCGGCCGCTCTTTACCCCTGGGATCAAGCCATCAAAGTCGATCGAAACGGGTTTCACCGTCACCCCCAGCACCTGCCCCAGCGCGTTCCACAAATCCGGCTCGAAACCAACCATCGTTTTGTTATCTTCCGCAAACGATTCACAAGGTGGATAGTGCGCGTCTGTGACCAGGTTGAGGGTTTTACTACTGCGGATTTTTTCAGGCAATTGCGCGTGCAGCGCGGCATCCATCGCCAGTGGTTTATCGGCTGCAGAGACAGACAGCGAAAAAGCGCCAAAACAGCAGGCAGTGATGGCGCTTAGTAACAATGTTTTCATTCTCATGCTGTTAACTCCGGATAAGAAGGCGTTACGCCTGAAGGCCCTGATGATAAAAAAGCAATAAGCGAATCAGAACGTTGCCAGTCACCCACTCCGCACGTTCCTGGCTGAATATTTGCAATGCCCGTGCCATTTTTTAAATAACTAGTTAATTAATTACTGAACAAGACGTTGCCTGCTATTGCATTTTTCTGTATCGAGAAACAGCGGTTAAATGATCACCACAACGGTGCAATATGCCGCATTTTCTGGTGCAGCGTAGATCAGCAGGCAAACCGTTTATCCGCCATCAAAAACCCTGACGGCTTCACATTTCCTGGTCGTTCCACGGACACTTGACGGAATCTCGTCTAAAGTTTGTTTCAACGTCAATCGGTTACGGATCACCGGATCCAGACATGGAGAACTAGCAATGCAAAGTGTCGCAAAACGTCAATGGAAAACCATTCTGGCATTCCCCCTGTTGGTCGCTACGCTAAGTCCGTTAAATACAGTCAAAGCCGCCGAACCACAGCAGCACATGCTGAGTGATGCGCCACAGCCGCCCGATATTCGCTTAGGGCCATTGTTCCATGCCGTTCAGGCGGCAAAAATTTTCCCTGACCAAAAAACCTTTGCGGATGCCATTCCCAAAAGTGACCCCAGCTCAATCCTCGCTGACTGGCAAATGCAGAAAACTCAGCGCAATTTCGATCTGCGTTACTTTGTGACGACCAACTTCATCCTGCCAGCCAACCGTGAAAAATATGTACCGCCCGCCGGACAAAGCCTGCGTGACCACATTGACAGTCTGTGGCCGGTACTCACCCGTAGCGCCATCCAAACCAATCAGTGGGATTCATTGTTGGCGTTGCCAAAACCCTATGTGGTGCCTGGCGGCCGCTTTCGCGAGGTGTATTACTGGGATAGCTATTTCACCATGCTCGGTCTGGCCGAAAGCGGCCACTGGGATCTCGTGCAAAATATGGTCGAGAATTTCGCCTCATTGCTGGATCAATATGGCCACATCCCTAACGGTAACCGTAGCTACTATCTGAGTCGGTCCCAGCCGCCATTCTTCAGCATGATGGTTGATCTGCTGGCGCAGCATCAAGGCGACAGCGTCTACACCAGGTATCTGACTGAAATGAAAAAAGAATATGATTACTGGATGGCTGATGCCGACAAGCTCAAACCAGGCGAAGCCAGCCAACGTGTCGTGAAACTGCACGATGGCGCCCTGCTTAACCGCTACTGGGATTCACGTGATGTTCCACGCACTGAATCGTATATGGATGATATCGCTACCGCGCAAAAAGCGGCCGCGCGCACTCACCGCGAGTTGTACCGTGACCTGCGGGCCGGTGCGGCTTCAGGCTGGGATTTCAGCTCACGCTGGTTCGCCACACCAGGTGATATTTCCACTATCCAGACCACCCGCATTATCCCGGTCGATCTCAACTCGCTGATGTTCCATCTGGAGCAGACCCTCGCCCACGCTAACCAGTTAGCAAAAAACACCGAAGCCAGCCAACGTTTCGAGCATCTGGCGCAGCAACGTCAGGAGGCAATCAACCACTACCTGTGGGATAACCAACATGGCTGGTATGCCGATTATGACTGGCAGAAAGCTGCTGTTCGTCCCCAACTGACCGCGGCAGCCCTGTTTCCTCTTTATTTGCAAGTGGCAACGGACGAACAAGCCGCCAAAACAGCGACAGCGGTACAGACTCAGTTGGTGAAAGAAGGCGGGCTGGTGACCACGACCCAACACAATGGCCAACAATGGGATGCGCCCAATGGGTGGGCGCCGCTGCAGTGGGCTGCTGTCGAAGGCCTTAACCATTACGGTAAACAAGCGCTGGCGAAGGACATTGCCTTGCGCTTCCTGAAAAATGTGCAAACCACCTACGATAAGGAACACAAGTTGGTAGAAAAATATGTGGTTGAGGGACTGGGCGGCGGCGGCGGCGGCGGCGGCGAATATCCTCTGCAGGATGGTTTTGGCTGGACCAATGGCGTGACACTTAAACTGCTGGATCTTTACTGTCCGAAAAACATCACCTGCAATAACGTCAGTGATATCACCCAAGATCAATAATATACCGGCAGTGTTCAGATGCGTGCAAAAAAGGGAGACCATGAGGCCTCCCTTCTCTTTATTCCAGGAGTATCAACTTTTGATTTTGCGGTAAATCCACAACACCACAATGGCGCCAATCACTGCGACCACAAAGCTGCTAAAGTTAAAACCATCTACCTTACCATGACCAAACAGAGTGCTGATCCAGCCCCCGACTACCGCACCAACAATCCCCAGGATAATGGTAATTATCAACCCACCGCCATCACGGCCCGGCATAATCCATTTAGCAATAATTCCAGCGATTAGACCGAAAATGATCCAGAACAAAACACCCATTTACTGCTCCTGTATTTTCTACTGTTAAGACAGCTATAGTATAGGTCAGAATTCTAACCCCGTGATTTAAAGCCAAACTTTTTTAAAAAAAAGCCTAAAAAGCGGACGACAATACAGAGAAAACTGGGCAGACAATGGTTTAAATCAACTCATTGACGATGATCCCATAGAGCGGTAAGCCGTGTTGACTTTCCAGAGATAACGCGAAGCCTGGGCTGCCGGATGCTTATTCTGGACGTACTGATAAAACGCTTCCGGAGTCATTGAATTGATCATGGCAATCGCCCGATCCCGATCACGCGAGAAGATCCTTAGCAACGCGCCCGCGCCATTGGCATAAGCAACAATTGTCGCATAGCGCAATGTCTCCGGGTTACGAATGCCTGCCAGCGACTGCTCCTGCAATATTTTCAAGTACGCCGTGCCAATATCAATGTTCTTTACTGGATCACGTAACTCAGAACTGGTTGGTTGGCCATGCCGTCCCTGCACCCGATACACTTCACGTCCCGCTGTAGAGGCTTTAATCTGCATCAATCCAATAGCATTCGACTTGCTGACCACGGTGGGATTACCGCCTGACTCAACCATAATTATTGCATCAACCAGTTTCGGGTCGATGCCATAATTATGGGCCGCATTTTCGGTAAACAGCGACCAGCCCTGCGCCTCTTTTTCTTCTGGCTCCTCTGGAACCTGGGGGAGCAGAAACCTCTGCTGCTGGATAACAGTCTGTTTAGGGGGTTCACTGGCACACCCCGCCAGCATCAGCACACCCAATATGACCACTGATTTCACGCTTCTCACGCTATATTTTTCCTCCGAGCCTTCGCCTCGCGCTTATGATAACTGCCATCGGCCAACAGAAAATTACCGTAACTCCGAATTTCTACTGTCAGACGGTGACTTCAGACCGACTTTTCGTCATTATCAGCCGTATTAGATCGCCAGTGACGTAAAATGGTTCATCTGCACTGCGTAAAAATCACACAATTTGCAGCAAAAGGCGAATTTTTTTATCCCTGAGCATCTGAAGGTTGTTGAAAAGCAGCCATTCCTGTGCTGCATTGAAGGTAAAGTGAAGATTATGTCAGTGACTCCCCGTTCTTTCCATCTGATTGCGCCTTCTGGCTATTGTCATAACCAACAAGCGGCACAACGGGCCGTTGGACGACTGCAAAACCAGGGACATGTGGTCGAAAACACAGCAGTGATTTCGCGCCGCGAGCAGCGTTTCGCCGGCAATGATGCCGAGCGCCTGGCGGACTTACATCAGTTGATCCAACCTGACTGCCAGGCGGATATTGTGCTGGTCGTACGCGGCGGCTACGGCGCAACTCGCCTGCTCCCCCATTTTGATGCAACCGCTCTGGCTGCCCGTTTGGCGACACATCCTCTGGCCATTTGCGGCCACAGCGACTTTACGGCAATACAACTGGCTTTACTGCAGCAAGGTGCCATTACCTTCAGCGGCCCGATGCTGGCAGGCAACTTTGGCGCAGAAACGTTATCTGATTTCACTGTTGATAACTTTTGGCGCGCGCTGACGTCGCCTGAATTGACTATTGAATGGCAGGCTGAGCGGCAAATACCGCAAATTGCTGTCTCTGGCACTGTATGGGGCGGTAATCTGGCCATGCTCTGTTCGTTGATTGGTACGCCCTGGATGCCGCAAATTGAAGATGGCATTCTGGTGATCGAGGATGTGAACGAGCATCCATTCCGCGTGGAAAGAATGCTATTGCAACTGGCACAGACGGGCGTACTGACCCGACAGAAGGCCATTGTAACTGGGAGTTTTACGGGGGCAACATTGACGGATTATGATCATGGCTACGACTTCGACAGTGTCTGGGACTTGATTCATCAACTCACCGGTCTGCCGCTGGTCAGTGGACTGAAATTTGGCCATCACTGGCATACTGTCACATTGCCGCTGGGCGCTCAGGGGCATTTGCAGGTTAATGGCACCCACAGCACACTAACGCTCTCAGGGCATCCGACACTGCCAGCGGTTTGAAGGATAAAGGATATCGTCTGCGCGACATGAATAAGACGTGATGGTGTTTACCGGTACGAACTCTCTCACATCTGCAATCAGTTCTTGCCTGCCAGTGTCGCGTTTTGAGTGAAGCCACTGGGCAAAGGTGAATAAATCCTTTTTAGATCCAGGCGTCTGCTGAGGTGCTATTCTTTCGCTCGCTGGGCTATTTCGGCATACAGCAGCTCATAAACCCGGGCCGCATGGGCTGAACTGTCCTTCAACATCTTGATCGCCTCTTCCAGCGATTGCGGTTCAATCTGCCCCACAATACGCCAACCCAGCGCGATATTTTTCGCTTCTTCCAGTCGATCGGGCTGATGTTCTTCAAACGCAGCGTCTGACACTAAATTTTCCTCATTTGAGTTTGGGCCCTATTCTACGGCCCCCCTGGTCATCTCAACCTTTGATTTTTCCAGCAAGAGCGTTTTGACGTTTTTTGGTGAAAAAGCGCCTTTAGCGCCTAAAAACAGACCTCTGGCTCCAATATATCCTAAATAATTTGATCTGCGACACAAAAATGCCTGGGCACTCTTGCACAACGATGGCGCGCCCCTCACCGGGATGAACAGTCAGAGCACATCACATGATCAGCAAGCAAACCTACTGGCACGACACAATCAGTTTCCACTCTTTCCCATCATCCGCCAGTAATTGACAATAATCACCTATTGAACGAAAACGCTTTCCCACTGATACTGTTAAGCTAAAGTTTGCTATTGAGGACAAAAAATGAGACGTAACCTGATCTATTTACTGTTTCTGTTGATGGCGATAGCAATTCTGCTTACGGTAGCAAACTCTGTACCCTTGAAACTGAAGATTGAAGCGTGGATCTATAACGTTGCTTTATTTATTCTTAATCGCTGAATGTTATAACGTATACAAGTGCATTCCTTATATGAATATAGATCATGTCGGCCAGATAATCTGTTTGTAGAAACAGGAATTTAAAAATAATCCCTGAGGAAAATACATTAAAATCACATTGTCGCTTTACGTTAAAGTGTATCGCTGTAATAGATCCAGTATTTAATTTCATCAAAAACCGTTAACCTTCGTGGTTAACGGTTCCTTGTTATTTCATTCCGGGTAAAATGCTAACCCGTTATAAAAAAAGCATTCAGCAATCACTTCACTGAATGCTTTTTCGAAGTTCGCTTATTTTTCACATATCAATGGATATGATTTTAATTTTATTTAAATGCCATCGCCTCTATCGCGGACATGACTTCTTGAGCAGTAATAACAACCACAGGCTGATGAGCAAACGCGGAAGGAACCTCACGCTCACCGGGTAACACTCTGATAACAGTATGTAAGCCTGGATCTTGCAGAGGTCCAGTATGCTCCGGATTTGCGGTAACAAACAAGCTCACTGTAGGGACCTGCAATGCAACGGCTATATGCAGCGGTCCGGTATCACCTGTGACCAGAACGTCAAATTCAGCAATTTTTTCGACCAGTTCCTTGAGATTTAAATCGCCCACATAACACGTAATATGATTACACTCATCATCGGTCATATCAGCCAAAAAAGCATCAGCTAAATGAGCTTCTTTAGGAGACCCAATAAGAGCAATTCGATATTGTCGTCCGGAAGAAAATAATAATCTTGCCAATTCTTGAAAACGGTGAATTGGCCAACATCTTAATAACTCTGACGCCCCCAACTGAAAAGCAACCACTATTTCAGTTGTTTCTTTGGTCTTGTTATTTTTGCGACCAATCGGTATGGACATTGAAACATCATCTTTATCACACCCCAGAAGACTCACCAATGAAAGTTTTCGCTCAATTAAATGGCCATCAAATTCAGGCCCGGAAATAGCGGTCACCCAAGATTTTAAACTGATATCCTTATCGTTGTAGCTATCTTTCAAAATATATTGGCAGCCAGATAAAGACACACAAAGCACATCATAAGGGCTTTTAGAATGAAGTAATATTGCTAATTCAGGCTTATTCTTTCGGAGTTGACGAATTAACCCGGGTAAACTCGCCACCTTTTGATCCCAATAAATGACATCTGAGAACCACGGACTCTCTTCAACCAGTGACTTATTTTTATGGCTGGAGACCAATACTATTTTTGCTTTTGGATAGCGTTTTTGAACAGAACGTATTGCTGGTGTGTTAAAAAGAAAATCACCGAGAGCGGTAGTTGAAAAAACCACAATACTCTCGAAATCCAAATCCCTGATCCTAATATGGTTATTCTCTTTACCTTTTCTGAAGCGTTTACATATAGAAATGACGCATTTTGACAGAATCATTTTAAAACTATTGCCAGCCATGTTTTCATCTTCAACTTATCAGCCGATCTTAAAAAAGTACCCCGAACATACCTTTCGAGTACTAAGCTGGGATCGATAATAACACAACCTATCATTCGCTGTTCCTGATAGTCGCTAACTTTGGAGAAACACCATCTGCCCCCGGCAGAGAAACCGTAAAAAAAACAAAAACATGATAAATATCAATTTATTATCTTGTCGTCAACCGGTGATGTCGCATGCTATGGGCCCCTCAGCAGCAGCGTTGACTGACGCTATCTCGGCTCATTGCTGATCATCAGATGACAGCCATTATGCATTGCTATACCACCGTCAGTACCGCTTGCCATGAACTGTAGAACGAAGGGGCGCCATCCGACGAATGAGGTGCAGATATCTATCGGGCCTGGTGCTTTAAGCCGGGGTTATACAGGCTTACTTATGCTTTCAGAGACGGTGGCAAAAACCTCGTATCATTGATCCAGCCCGGTCAGCCCCGTAGCCACACCTTGCCCGTACCGGAGAATCGACGGATGAATATTTAGACATCTACGCCAGGCCTTTCCCCCTGGGTTTCTAACCTCAACGGGCAATTTTTTGATTTTTATCAAAATACCAGCATATTCCCACTCAACGCATTACTCACAATCCATCTTTCTCTGGTTGTTTACTTTTCGTTCAGAAGCGATGGTTTATGTTGTGTACAAATTCAGAGGCCATCTGCTCTGTACGAAAGAACACACTACACGTCTAAATGGCAGAACCACTATGAAAAACATCGCAATACAATCAAAAAATATTATCCGTTATAACGGCACCAGCCATACCAAACGGAAAGCCTGGTTAATGGTTATCGCCGGTTCTGGACTGACATGGGCAATAATAGCGCTGATGGTATGGGTAATCTATTTCCTGTAGCAGGCTATAATTTAAATCTTTCCAGTATTACTGGAAAGACAGGGGGATTTTCAATACATATTTTTAATATGACATCCCCATGCCTCTACACCGGGATATTGTGCTTAACTATGTCATCAGCGCTATTTTACCCAGCGATTTTCACGTCTGTATTAAATCTAATTTAAACAAAATGGTTGATTTTTTCACTATCGAATAACGCTGTAGTAAGCGATGGTCTTGACGCGCAGGGTGATAGTCGCGTGAAAATGATTTAACTCAACATTGCCGTAATGGAATTCCACGGGTTGATCTACAAATGCCTTCAGCCTGCCGGTACGGCAGTGAACAGAACACGAATCCCTCCACGCTTTTTTTGATTTTTCTAAGCTGCCTGTACGGCAGTGAACGTTCCGGGGTGAGTAAGAGCCACATTGTGGATTTTCTAAGCTGCCTGTACGGCAGTGAACGCAAACTCTCACGCACGGACTGTAGATGTCGTTTTCTAAGCTGCCTGTACGGCAGTGAACTGTTCGCGGCTCAATCCGGCGTGTTCCATCAGTTTCTAAGCTGCCTGTACGGCAGTGAACAGGACTAAAAATAACATATTCTGCTGTATTTTCTATAAAAAAATACCCTTCTTCATCAAATACCCTTTTTCCAACAGCATTCTAACATCACAATAAAATCAAATGGTTAGAGTGGCCCCAAAAAAAAGGGTTAAAAATAAGGTTTTCAAATGGCGATGCACTGTTACTGGGTAAGATCAAGCAGAGCGTTGCCATGATGGTCGAGGTGAAGGATGAAAGATTATCGGGAGGTAAAATAATGTGGTCATATTATGTCCTACTTTGCAGAAAAGTTGGTTTTCAGACAGGAATAAAAACGAGAACATATCCCCCTAAACATCCTCTGCAATATGCAACGTACATATTCTTGATGGCAGCACAACTAACCAATTGATATTTAATAAACTTAGCGCCATCCATCAGACGTTCAAAGTCATAGGTTACGGTCTTGGCGGCAATAGCCCCTTCCATTCCTTTAACAATCAGGCCAGCGACTTCGAACCAGCCCATATGACGCAGCAGTATACTTGCGATCTCATGTTAACAATATGAATAATATAATTATTCTAGTGAATACGATTCATTTTAATGACGTAAATCCGCCACATGTAACCGCTTGAACAACAGTTGCTTAGTGTCAGTTTTGGGGAAGGGTTTGAATTTATTTTCCAGTCCCATCAAACTATCTCCTACATTGTTGCCCATGAATCGTTTATGAGGAGAAGTTCACTTTGTCCAAGGTAAAATCGACATTTTCATGCTAAAGCTCTTCGTTAGGTACTCATCAATTGGCGTGATCAATACGCTCGTGCACTGGCTGGTATTTGTAGTGTTTTACTTACAAGGTGCCAGTCAGTTGATCGCAAATCTGGCTGCTTTTTGCGTTGCCGTAACCTTCTCATTTTTTTTCAACGCACGCTGGACATTCAATACCGAACCAACGACCATTCGCTATGTCCTTTATGTATTTTTTATGGGTTCCGTTGCGGCCGGAGTTGGCAGGTTGGCCGACCACGCACATTTTGCCCCATTGATTACTCTAATAACCTTCTCCTTAACCAGCCTGATATCAGGCTTTTTTTATTCCAATTTCATTGTTTTTAGGGTGAAAAAATGAAAATTAGTCTGGTTGTTCCCGTTTTCAATGAAGAAGACGCAATACCCATATTCTACCGAACAGCAAGGGAAAAGCTTTCCCTCTACAATCTCGAAATTATTTTTGTCAATGACGGCAGTACCGATGCCACGGAGCAGATTATCAACTCGCTGGCAAAGGCTGATCCTTCCGTCAAACCAGTAAATTTTGTCCGTAATTTTGGAAAGGAACCCGCCCTATTGGCAGGGCTGGAACATGCAACGGGTGATGCTGTTATCCCGATAGATGTCGATCTTCAGGACCCCATTGATACCATTCCCTTACTGATAAACAAATGGCAGGAAGGTTGGCCTGTGGTGCTGGCAAAACGCAGTGACAGAAGCAGTGACAGTCACTTTAAACGTAAAACAGCGGCATGGTTTTACAGGCTACATAATAAAATCAGTACACCCCGGATTGAGGAAAATGTCGGTGATTTCCGTCTTCTTTCCCGCGAGACAGTCGATAACATCAAGTTACTTCAGGAACGGAACCTGTTCATGAAAGGTATCCTCAGTTGGGTAGAAGGCGAGGCTACCGTAGTGGAATATACCCGCTCGGAACGTTCTGTTGGTCAGACTAAATTCAATGGCTGGAAGCTCTGGAATCTGGCGCTGGAAGGTCTTACCAGCTTTTCTACATTTCCGCTCAGAGTCTGGACCTATCTCGGTCTGAGAGTCGCCGTTCTTTCTTTCCTATACGGAGCATGGATGATTATTGATAAACTGGTATGGGGGAATCCGGTGGCGGGTTATCCATCTATACTGGTGTCAATACTTTTTCTCGGCGGTGTACAACTGATTGGGATAGGAGTGCTGGGTGAGTATATTGGCCGAATTTATATTGAGACCAAGCAAAGACCTCGATATTTAGTTAAGAGACCAAAAGGACTAAGTGATGTTTAAAATAAATTCAAAAAAAGCGATAATTTTCCTGTTATTATTAATTGCGTGTTTAATATCCTCTTATGTTTTGACGGCGAGATACTTTCCTGTAGAACCAGACGCAGCAAACAGCCCTCTGGTCTGGAGGGCATTTCTTACAGAGGGATTTTCCGCTTTTAAAGATTGGGCACCTACACCTGATAATTGGTACTTCACTACATACCCAATGAATTTCTTTTTTTTCGCTTTAATGGGTAATGATGGGAAAATACCTTTAATCCTATCCACTTCTATCTTCATCGGTTTAACATCTTTTATACTATCCTCCGTTATCTATTCAATAAACAAAAGCTGGGCCTCACTCATTGTATTAACCAGCCTTCTTTTATTTCCTGCTTACGTTTATACCTTTGGGTTCGCTGCGCACCCTTTTTCACACTATTCCACGAACTTCTTTGGGGTGTTAACCTTTGGGCTGGCTTTCTGTAATTTAAATAAAAAATCACCATTAGTGGCAATAATATGTACCATTATTGCTATTTTTGCATCAGCTTCCGATCCCTGGTTTCTGGCAACGTATTTTCTTCCTTTACTTTTAACACATTTGTTTTTCACATGGAAAAAAGAAATTCCAATAAAAATCTCTATAGTTTTTCTAGTGGGTTTCATTATAAGCATGACTCACTTATTACCTAAAATGCTGGGCTTGCCTATTCAGCGATTTAAAATCATGCCATATGAGCAATGGTGGGTAAATGCCGAGTGGACTGTCCAGGTATTAGGTAAGAGTATGAACTTATTCTTCACCCAAAGTCCTATCGCCTATACAACCTCTTTCTTAGTATGGTCTGTCATATACTTATATTCGCTCATAACTTGCTTAGATAAAGGAAAAAAATCACTTTTTATTTGTCTGTTTAGTTTTCTCACAGTTTCCGGAATAATCTCATCATTCATTATCAGCTATGATTCACCTGCTGACATAAGTGCGAGGTTTTTTGTAAATGCTGTTTGTTTTATAATACTTTTGACAGCACTGAGACTTTCATTCTCAAAAAAACACCTTATCGCCGTTGCATTTCCCTTATACATAGCATCATCTATCTATTCTTATCATATGAATGAAACTCCGTTATACAACCAAGAAGAACAAACATATGATTTTATTGCCTTCCTGAAAAAAAACAATCTCAGTTTTGGTTATGGTGACTACTGGAGGTTTTCTAATACTGTTAATTGGCTGTCATTAGGGGAAATACATATTTCTCCTGTTTTATTTGATGAAAACACACACCGCATTAAGTTTAACAAGCCTCGACTTCAAACCATGAAGTCATGGTTAACTGATAATTATGCGAAAGATGCTCCAATTCGTCAGTTTGTAGCAATTCCAGCAATTGAAAGCGCAGTACCAGATTCACCAGACAATTTAAAAATTGAGGCATTACGAAATCAGCTTGGTAACCCTGATGAAACCTTCATCTTTCAGGGAATGACAATATTTACCTATAACCACAAGATATCATTGAACTAATTTTTACATGCTATGTATACCAATAAAAAGGCATACGTAGCATTTTTTACTATATTGGCTTTTCGGGCCACGCAATCGCTTCATAGCTCAGTTCATCAACTGTGCTGGTAAAATCTAGCTCTTTCAACTTTTGAATATAAACCATCCATTTAATCAAGTGGCCCTTATTATTATCACTGATCATGTCAAGCTGGAGTTCTGTGCGCCAATCTTCAATTATACTGTTGGCTTCGGCCAGTAAGATCTGACTCTGAGACTCTGCTCGTTCTTGCCAATTGACAACAGGTTCGGTCAAAACTGGCCCACCATTGTCGTCTGCTATAATAATGTTACCATCATTCCTACCCTGCATTAGTTCATTGTATTCTGACTGTGTTATTTCAACAGCATCGGCAGGCCAGCCTGAATCAGATTAAACATAAGGATATTTTATGCTCCTCTGAAAAAAACATTATTTCTTGCACTATAGAAAATCTTCATATTCAATATCCAATTGCAATCCAACGATAACCAATTGCGCCTCCCGTGGTTTTTGCAGTAAATTGACTGTTATTTTCAGGTTCCAGATAAACTACACTACCTAGATTAATATTGGTACCAAGCGTTCCCAAAATCGCGACGCATGTATTGGGAAAGGCGATATTAAAATTATGTACTTCAACATTTGATGAACTATTCGATCCGCCCCTCATCTGAATAATCATTCCTGTCACATTATCCTTCCTCCATCCCCCGCCAAGGTTTGCAGAAGAAGGAGGGTTATTAGGACTGTAAACACGCTGACTCATTTCATTAAGGGTATTTCCGGTATTCAACGAACCAGCACCAGTAATATCCACTCACCCAAGTTCTTTTGTATTATCGCCATTAACGGTACGAAATATGAAGCCACCAAGTCCACTGCCTGCATTGCATATAAGGTCAGATTCCCCCCTCCCTGATTGCTCATTCCATGCTATATAAATTCCCTGAGATCCAGCGCCAAGAGAATGATTATTGACAAAGAGTCCTGGCGTTGTAATCCCTTTACTGCCTACTGTTCCACCCTCAGCTGGAAATGCCCCACACTGCCCTGCTGTTGGTGGAAATCTCTCGCAAAATACCTTCCCTAACGAACTTTCATCTACCTGAACAATCAGCTTTGAACCATCCCAGCCCAGGTAAACCTTATTCGTCGCTATTCCTGTGCCGCCGCCCTGTTGCACCGCACCAACATCGTCGGCCGTAAGCAAAACATTTCCATTGGCATCTGCTCCTGTACTGTTAACTGCTAACTGCTAACTGCTAACTGCTCTCACTTTTCCAAAATAAGCCGCGATGGGGTTAATAACATTGAAAAAAACTTTTGACTGCTCAAGCAGGCAACAAATTGGGACGCCCGCTACTAAATAGCTTCGCAAAATAGTAGATCACTTAAAGGGAACTCAGCCCGGATTGTGCGATCTGATCAATCGCCAAAAAGAAACAAACCACCAACCGGACTGAGCGATGCCGATCATAGCAGCTATCCCCGATGAAGAACGATTACAGAAAACGCAATGTCGTGGAACGTTGTTTTGCGATACTAAAAGAAAATCGTCGTATTGCAACACGCTCAGAAAAAACAGCAAGAAACTACCTGAGTATGCTAAAACTGGGAGCTGTCAGGCTGTTTTTAAAGCGGTTGTTAAGTTAAGGGACACACCCTAAATCACCAGAATCAAGCGCAGCTTTATTACCCTTATACAGCTGGGAAAGTGCCGGGAACCCTATTCCCCATCGTCAGCTGTAAGGTACTTGCGCCCGTGTTGTTCTGCGACGGGTAAACGACGATTGGCGTTTTTAACACCCAATCCACAGAGCTGTTCAGAAAGAACGCCGATGGCAGTTCAAGGGTCAGTGCGTGCGCTGAACCACCAGCGGTGCCTGACGTGTAATAACCACTCTGGATGTGCGCTATTTGTGGAAAGCCATTTTCTGATCCGCGAGTCGCAAAGTTGGCGATCACATCCTTCAGAGACCATCCTTTTGCCGCAGTACCCTCCTGCCCGTGAATAACGGTCAGGTTATCGCCGCTAACCGAGATAAGATGGCAAATCTCGAAAGCGGTTTCACCCGCATTTGTTTGAACCGCCCCGGTTTTCCGGGAGAGTGTTTTGTCTGTGAACTCAGGCTGCCAGATCACTGCTCCCGATGGAAGCGTAACAGGCTTTTTCCGCTTCGGCGGGGGGATATGGCCGAGACGTTCCAGAAGCCTGCGATTGTTGTACCAGTCCACCCATGCCAGCATAGCCAGCTCCACTTCGCCGCGGGTCTTCCAACTCTTACGGTGTATCACCTTCGCTTTGTAAAACCCGTTGATGCTCTCCGCCATCGCGTTATCGTATGTGTCACCTGTGCTGCCCGTTGACGCCA
>NZ_RQVV01000010.1 GCF_009295515.1 Erwinia endophytica
CTGATTTTCGTTCTGGCGAAAGGCGTTTCATGGTGTTTCCTCACCGCCCCATTAGTGTTTTTGATGGGGGTGACAACTATCCTGACAGAGGGGGGAACTGGGTTACAACAATACCGAGGTCTTTATTGCCAGGCGTCTGGCGCAACTGATAGCTGATCCAACTGAACAGCTACTGATTGCTGAGCACGACAGCACAGTGTTGGGTTTCCTGTCGCTACATTTTATCCCTCAACTGGCGCTGGCCGGTGACTTCGCTCGCGTGAGTTATTTCTGCATTGCGGAAGGCGCGCGCAGCAACGGCGTTGGGCAGCACATGTTGCAGCATGCTGAACGGCTGGCGCGAGAACGGGGCTGTGATCGGATGGAAGTTCATTGCCATGAACGTCGGAGCAAAGCCCATGCATTTTATGCGCGTGAAGGCTACCGCGAGTCTCCACGCTATTTGATCAAAGATCTGAACCCGTCGCATTGAGATCCTGGCCGCTGGCTAATACCAGCGCGTCGGCAATACTGTCGATGCTGTCAGGGTGGAGCATTGCGGTGCTGACGCGGATAAACTGAATACCGCCGTTGCGGCAGCGTTCGCCGGGCAGCACCGCAATACCTCTGGCGGCCAGAGTTATCATCGCAAACTGTTCAGACTGCACCGGGATAAAAATACTCAGTCCGTCACGGTCCGGTAACGTCAGGCCCCTCTCTGCCAGCGCGGCCAGCAATTGCCGGCGACGTCTGGCGTAGACGGTTTTCGCCTGTTGCAGTTGCTGCTGGGTGGCCTTGTCCTGCAGCATCCATGCCACAGCCTGTTGCAGAATGCGGCTGGTCCAACTGGCACCAAAGTTTCGCCATGACTGGACGCGTTTCAACAGTGTATGTGGGCCAGATAAAACGGCCAGTCGTAGATCCGGGCCATATGCTTTGGAGAAGGAGCGGACATATAGCGTGCGCTCGGGAAAATAGCGCCCCAGGCTCCATACCGGGTAAGCCGAAAGCTCACCAATACCGTCATCTTCAATGATCAGTGTACGGGTGCCGATCAGCACTTTGGCTAATTCATCGCTGCGTGCTTCACTGACCGTATGCCCGGTGGCTGAATGTGTCCTTGGCTGATAGATAATCGCTGTCGCTCCCTTGTGCAGTAGTGCCTCCAGTGCGCCAGGCAGCGGGCCCTGTTCATCACAGGGCAACGGCATCATTTTAGCGCCAACATTATCCAGCATATCGAGCAGGCGGGTGGCTGTTGGGTCTTCAATAATCACTTTCTCGCCAGGTGAAAACAGCGTCTGCATAATGCAATTCATCGCATCAAAACCACCATCTGTCGCCAGCCAGTCTTCGGCCTGATAGGGCCAGTCCGGTTTGATCGCATCCAGCAAGGGTTGGGTGATTGGCGCACGCTGATAGCTGTTCAACTGCGGACACTGGATCCCCTGTAGCATCGCCTGTTCCAGATCAGGTAACAGGGCGGGATCGGGAGACGCCATGGCGAGATCAGCGCGGATATTGTTGCCATAATTACCGATCTTTTCAAAACGTACGGGTCTTGGCGTAACATTATCGCCACATACCCATACGCCGCTTCGCCCTTTACCGGCGATCACTTTTTGCCGCTTAAGTTGGCCCCAGGCCGCCGAAATTGTCGCCGGGCTGACTCCTAACGCTTCTGCTAAATCTCGCACCGATGGCAAATGAGTACCGACAGGGATATGTCCTTCGCGGATCAGTTCCGCCGTCACACCGGCAATTCCCTTGACTGAGGCATCCGTCATCAGGTGCTCAACAAACCAGGTCAGATCCCGCATTGAGGTCATAAGAAATCCATTTGTTCAGTAACAAAGAAAATATTGTACAGATAATATTGTCGTTCTAGTATCACATTTAAACTGCAATTGCACATTATTTAAGCGTCGCGCGTTGGCGCTTCACATGTAACGAGAGAAAAATACATGGTCACGATCAGACTGGCGGTACGAGACTGGGACTATTTTACGCCGTTGGCACTGGGCGATATCCAGCCACAGGATTTTAAGTTGGAAATTCATCGCGTGGGAACGCTGGTGGGCGATTTGGCAACCAGTCGCGATTATGACGCAGCCGAGATTTCCTTCAGTCGTTATGCCCAACTCAGGGCGAAGGGAGACAACTCCCTGTTGGCACTGCCTCATTTCCTGATGCGTGGTTTCCGCCAGCGCTGCATTATCACTACGGAAGATAATCAGTTAGTGGCCCTTGAACAGTTGAAAGGGAAAAAAATTGGCGTGACGGGGTGGCAGGATTCAGGGAATACCTGGACTCGGGCACTGCTGCGTGAAGTTGGAGTGACTATTGATGACGCATACTGGTATGCCGGTCGTCTGACCCAGGAACATCCGATTGTTGATCGTCTGAATGGCTTTGGTCGTCCAGGGCGGATTGACGCCGCACCAGGTGAGCGCCCGCTCATTGATCTCCTTAAAGCGGGAGAGCTGGACGCGGTATTCACCCCATTTATGCCACAAGGCTTCTTCCTGAAAGGTTCCGGTTTGCGCCAGTTACAAACCGATTTTCGCCAGGCTGAACTGGACTGGTTTAACCGCGTAGGGTATATCCCCGGTCATCATCTGCTGGCATTCAAGCCGGAGATGGCGGCGGCGCATCCGGACATCCCGCAACAGGTGAGTGAGCTGATTGAGCAGTCGGCAAGGTTGTGGCATGACAAGCGGGAAAAATATGCTGAGACCACCCCGTGGTTGCTTGATGATCTGCGACGTACCGCACAGGATTTGCCTGCTGACTGGAATGCCAATGGATTTGGCGCTAACAAGAAGATGATCAGTGATTTTGCCACCGAGCTTTTTGAGCAAGGTATCACTGCTCAATGCCTCACGCCGGAAGCATTGTTCCCCGCAGTGACTACAGGAGCATGATGATGAAAGTTGCTTTAGGACAGTTCGCGGTCAGTCGTGAGTGGCAGGACAATGCTGTCACCATTACGGGGTTAATGACTCAGGCGCAGGCGGGCGGCGCCGATTTGCTGGTGCTGCCGGAAGGTGTGCTGGCCCGAGATATTGCCGATCCCGATTTGGTGTTAAAAGCTGCCCAGCCGCTGGATGGCCCGTTTATGACCGAAGTCTATGCCGCCAGTCGGGGTAATAACCTGACCACGATGATGACGGTGCATGTGCCAGCAGATGACGGACGCGCGTTGAATGTACTGATTGCTATCCGCAATGGTGAAATCATCGGTCGTTACGACAAGCTGCATTTGTATGATGCCTTCGCGATGCAGGAATCTCGCAATGTCACGCCAGGCAATGAGGTTCCGCCATTGGTGGAGGTCGCCGGGATGAAAATAGGTCTGATGACCTGTTATGACGTGCGTTTTCCTGAGTTGGCCCGTCGCCTTGTTCTGGAGGGGGCTGAGGTACTGGTACTGCCAGCAGCCTGGGTTAAAGGTCCGTTGAAGGAGATGCACTGGGAGGTGATGGTCACGGCCCGCGCATTAGAAAATACCTGTTATCTGGTGGCGGTAGGTGAGTGCGGTCCGCGAAACATTGGTAACAGCCTGGTGGTTGATCCGCTGGGTGTGGCGATGGTCAAAGCGGCTGAAGCTCCGGCGCTGGTCTTTGCTGATTTGGATCCGTCTCGTATTGCGCATGCGCGTTACGTGCTGCCGGTGTTGGAAAACCGTCGTTTTGCGCGTCCAGAACTCAATAATAAATAAGCTACCGGGGAGTTTGATAATGAAGACGATTTCTACTGCCATCGCGTTGGCCCTGGGGTTCAGTGTCGTCATGGCGCATGCTGCCGATGCTATTCCACGACAGCAAGTCGATCAGGCCCTGCATGACCGTTTACCGGCGGAGATTCGGCAGGCTGGCAAAATGATTTCGGTAAACAACGGATCATTTCCGCCCTATGAGATAGTCGAAGGCCCGAATGCCATGACCGGTGCTTCGGCTGATCTGGCTGAGGCGCTGGGGCAGTTATTGGGGATTAAAATTGAGCATACGACAGTCAGCGGTTTGTCTGGCGTGTTGGCGGGGATCAAATCTGGTCGCTATCAACTGGCAATCGGCCCGATAGGCGATTATCCGGATCGTCAGGAGAAAAACGACTTTATCGATTTTGTGCAGGAATTTGTGGTGTTTGCCGTACAGAAAGGTAATCCGGCGCAAATTAACGGGCTGGAGGATACCTGCGGTAAACGTATCGCGGTGATGGCGGCGGGGTCAGCCGAGCAGGTTATCCGCAAGCAGTCAGCGGTTTGTACCGCGGCCGGCAAGCCAGCGGTGATCGTGCAGTCTTTCACCGATCAGCCTTCTTCTATCCTGGCGGTGCGTTCAAAACGTTCCGACGCTTTTTTCTCGTCTCAGGCCCCACTGATTTATTTTGTTGACCAGGCACATGGGCAGTTGGAACTGACCGGGAAAGGCAAGAAAAATGGTTTTGGCGATATTTTTCAGGGCAGCGTGGTGCCGAAAGATTCAGCGCTGGGGAAAGTGGTGCTTGACGGTTACAAAGCGTTGTTTGCTAACGGCACCTACGCCGCCATCATGAAAAAGTGGAAACTGGATGGCAACATGATTACGCAACCGGGGATTGACCTGGCGAAAGGGACGGCGAAATGATGAACGGCACCACGAATTCATCCGCCAGGGAACGGGCTGACGTGCAGCAGCGCGATGTGGCTTTCGCCCGCAGCGTACCACGCTATGGACGCCTGGTTTCATGGATTGTGGTGCTGGTGATTGCTGCCAATTTTGCCTGGCTGGTGGCGACTAATCCCAATTTCGAGTGGGGTGTGGTCCTCAAATGGTTTACTGAAGCTTCGGTGTTGAAGGGATTGCAGGTCACGTTGGGATTAACCGTGGTATCGATGATCCTTGGCACGCTACTGGGATTATTGCTGGCGGTGGCCCGCTTGTCGGATAACCGTTTGTTAAGAGGGTTATCCGGTCTGTATATCTGGTTTTTCCGTGGTACGCCGCTGCTGGTGCAATTGATTTTTTGGTACAACATGTCGACGTTGTTCCCAACCATTACTCTGGGTATTCCGCTGGGCGGGCCGGTGTTTGCCAGTTGGAATACCAACGATTTGATTACCCCGTTAACCGCGGCTATCGCCGGTCTGGCGCTGAATGAAGCCGCTTATATGGCGGAAATCATCCGGGCTGGTTTGCAGTCGGTGGATAAGGGGCAGGTGGAAACGACTCAGGCTTTTGGTATGAACCGTGCACGCGCGTTGCGCCGCATTATCATTCCGCAGGCAATGCGCGCGATTATTCCACCAACGGGAAATCAACTGATTAGTATGATCAAGGCCACCTCGTTGGTCAGTGTTATCGCTATGGGTGATCTGCTTTATTCGGTACAGTCGGTCTATAACCGCACCTTCGAAGTGATCCCGATGCTGATGGTGGCGGTCATCTGGTATCTGGTTATTACCTCAATCCTCAATATCGGGCAATCAGCGATAGAACGTTATTACTCCAGAGGAGAACGGCGTGTAACGGTGGCTAAACGTCGCCAGCCCCCAGTCGACAGCCAGGTAACCCCAATGGTTCATCGTCCTTTCGTTCGCAAGGAGGATCTATGAGCGAGATACAGCCGCTGGTGCGTGCACGTAACGTACAGAAAAGCTACGGTGATAACCCGGTTCTGAAGGGTATCGATATGGATGTGATGCCGGGCGAGGTGGTGGTCATTCTGGGGCCTTCCGGTTCGGGTAAATCAACCTTTTTGCGTTGTATCAACCATCTGGAGGACATGAACGCAGGTTCGATTATGGTGGGGGACAATCAGGTTGGCTACGAGCTGAAGAAGGGGGTATTGCACCGTCTGTCGGCGCGCAAGATCGCCCGCCAGCGCCAGGAGATTGGTATGGTGTTTCAACAGTTTAATCTCTACCCGCATATGACGGTATTGCAAAATATTATCGAAGCCCCGATAGGGGTGCATAAACAGTCGCGGGAAGAAGCGACACGCTATGCTACCGAGTTGCTGGAGACGGTTGGATTGAGTGAGAAGGCGAATGCCTGGCCTCGTCACCTCTCCGGCGGACAACAGCAGCGCGTAGCGATAGCCCGTGCCCTGGCGATCCGTCCTAAGCTGATGCTGTTCGATGAACCCACCTCTGCACTGGACCCTGAGCTGGTGGGGGAAGTGTTGGCGACCATGCGTACGCTGGCCGATCAGGGACTGACGATGGTGGTGGTGACGCACGAAATTGGTTTTGCCCGGGAAGCGGCAGATCGGGTGGTCTTTATGGATGGTGGCAGAGTGGTGGAGCAGGGACCGCCGGAAGAGGTACTGGTGAATCCACAACATCCACGATTCCAGGCTTTCCTGAGCCGCTTTATCTGATATTATTCTTCAGGCGATTGTGCAGATATTACTCTGTTACAGATTGCAGTTGTATTGACCGGTAATGTGCGTGTTAATACACTTTATATTATTGTTGGCCTTATCATCGGTCAGGTTAAAAAAGAAGGTGTGTATGGAAGGTATCAGTATTGCCAAGTTGCTGATTATCGGTGCTCTGATCATATTATTATTTGGAACCAACAAGTTACGTTCTCTCGGCGGTGACCTTGGGTCAGCAATTAAAGGTTTCAAAAAAGCCATGAGTGACGACGACACTTCTGCTAAAAAAGCGCCGGTCGATGAAGAGAAGCCTGCCGAACAAGTTGCTCACAAAGAGTAAACTTCAGCGGATGCGATAAACAAACGGATGACTGAGTCATCCGTTTGTTGTTTTTGTTGGTTATATGTAAATAAATATGACTTATCGGGGCGAATTCAGTATGAGCGCCGTCAGTCTGAAGAGATTTACTTCACTTCCAGACCTTTCGCCTGCATATCTGCATGGTAGGAAGAACGCACGAATGGGCCACAGGCAGCATGGGTAAAGCCCATATCCATCGCCGCCGCTTTCATCTCATCGAACTCAGCAGGGCTGACGTAGCGCTGGACCGGCAGGTGGTGGCGGCTGGGTTGCAGATACTGTCCCAGTGTTAACATGGTCACGCCATGACGGCGCAGGTCATGCATAACAGCAATAATTTCAGCGTTAGTCTCGCCTAATCCCACCATCAGACCTGATTTGGTTGGGATCTCCGGATGAACTTCTTTAAAGCGCTCCAGTAGCTTCAGTGACCATTCATAGTTGGCGCCAGGGCGCACCTGACGGTAAATCCGTGGCACGTTTTCCAGATTGTGGTTAAACACGTCTGGCGGTGTGGCATTAAGAATATCCAGCGCGCGATCCATACGCCCACGGAAGTCCGGCACCAGCGTTTCGATCTTAATAGTTGGGCTTTTCTGTCTGATAGCAGTGATGCAATCAGCGAAGTGCTGGGCGCCGCCATCACGTAAATCATCGCGGTCAACGGATGTGATAACCACGTAACGCAGCGTCATATCGGCAATGGTCTGTGCCAGTTTTTCCGGCTCACCAGCATCGGGTGCGACTGGACGTCCGTGAGCCACATCGCAGAATGGGCAACGGCGGGTACAGATGGCGCCAAGGATCATAAACGTCGCGGTGCCGTGATTAAAACATTCTGCAAGGTTAGGACAGGAAGCTTCTTCACAGACGGAGTGCAGACCATTTTTGCGCATGGCGGCTTTGATGCCCTGGATGCGACTGGAGTCGGCAGGAAGCTTGATTTTCATCCACGTCGGTTTACGTAAAATCTCTGGGGTATCGGTAACCAGCGTTTTTACCGGGATCAGGGCCATCTTGTCTGCATCGCGGTATTTCACCCCGCGTTCCATCTGAATGGGTTTACTCATAATCTTGCAAGTTCCAGGTTGGCATGCGCTCTGACAGCCGCAAAAACTCAAAGAGTCGTCCTTTCATGATACAGTCATTCAGGCCAGCCAGTGACACCCGATGAGGCCTGAGGTTTGCCCTGTCTCGCCTTATGGACCAGAAAACGCTATACCGTATCCATCGGTTCCTGACCGGTTGGCCGCTCAGTCTTCTGCCTGCTGCATCAGAATGCTCATTAACTTTTTTGATAAAAGCGCAAAAATTATATCATTCCGGCTGGCGACTTGCAGCCAGTTGCAAGAGAAAATGTGTCTGAGTTGTAAATTTTTATACCCGGTTACCGTTGTGCCCGCTCATCGCCTTTCAGCCAGACAACGGATGGAATCCTCAGCAGCCTGGCGAAATTTTCAATCAGCAAGGGTTGCACGTCGGCAAGGGTCGTGCCGGGTTTCAGGTCGCTTAATTGGGTCATCTCCAGACCAGCATAACCGCAGGGATTGATGCGTAGGAAGGGTGAAAGATCCATGTCGATGTTCAGTGCCAGGCCATGAAACGAACAACCCTGCCTAATTCTTAGCCCCAGCGAGCAAATCTTTTTATTACTGACGTAAACCCCCGGAGCATCAGCTCTGGCCGCAGCCTCAATACCGAAATGGGCCAGGGTATCGACCACGGTTTGTTCGATAAGGGTCACCAGTTGGCGAACCCCCACTTTTCGGCGTTTCAGGTTGATCATCACGTACATTACCTGCTGGCCCGGTCCATGATAGGTCACCTGGCCGCCGCGATCGCTTTGCATCACTGGAATGTCACCAGGCATCAGCAGATGTTCTGCTTTTCCTGCCTGGCCCTGGGTAAATACCGGCGGATGCTCTACCAGCCAGATTTCATCCAGGGTGTGGTCATTACGGCTATCGGTAAAGTCATGCATCGCCTGAGAAACCGCAGCCCAGGGTTGTAAACCCAGTTGACGGATCAGTAAGGTATGCTGGTTCAAAACATGCAGTCCTCTGAAAAGAGATAGGGGAGTATAACATACCTGGTTGACTGCAATCTGTGGGCGTGTCGGTTGCACTTAATCACCCGAATCACTGACGACTACAGTAAGTTCATCGGGATTGTTGCCTTTGCCGCTTTCGTGCAACCTGAATTATTCAAGGGCTTTGTAGGGGGGGACGAGGAATTACAGCACCATACGTACGATTTCTATTTTACCCAGTTCATCGTACAGGGTTTCTACCTGCTCAATATGGGTCGCGGTGATGGTAATAGACACCGAGTGATAGTTGCCTTTACTGCTTGGTTTCACATCAGGAGAGTAATCACCCGGCGCGTGGCGTTGAACCACCTCCACGACTTGATCAACCAGCTCTGGATGGGCCAGCCCCATGACTTTATAGGTAAAAGATGTGGGGAATTCGAGCAGTTCTTTAAGATTGGTTTTCATACGGGCTCCACTAACGCCAAAACGAAGACTCCCGCTGCAGCGGGAGCCTGGCTATTAATTAAATATGGGTGTATTCGTGTCGAAATCAAGGGGACAACCCGGCACGGAGTGCGTAATTTATTGCCGATCACGCAATGGAATTAACCAAACCAGTGATGGAACATCAGCTTAACGTAATCGATGATACGACTAACAAACCCGCCTTCCGGGACATCATTCAGCACTACCAGTGGATGTTGTTCAATGGTTTTACCATCCAACTGAAAGTTAATGGTGCCTACTACCTGATTTTTAGCCAGCGGTGCATGTAACTCGGTGTTGGTCAGGGTGTAACTGGCTTTCAGATCTTTCATCCGACCACGGGGAATGGTCAGGTAAAGGTCTTTTTCCACACCCAGAGGAACACGGTCGATGTTACCGAACCAGACAGGTTCAGAAGCGAACTCTTTACCCGATTGCAGAGGCTTCACGGTTTCAAAGAAGCGGAATCCCCAAGTCAGCAGCTTCTTGCTTTCGGTCTCGCGTCCTTTATAAGTATGACCGCCCAGCACTGCGGAGATCAGACGCATTGGACCTTCGGTTGCAGATGCCACCAGATTATAACCGGCGGAATCAGTATGACCGGTTTTTATCCCATCAACGTTCAGACTGCTGTCCCACAGTAAACCGTTACGGTTCATCTGGCGGATATTATTGAAGGTGAACTCTTTTTCTTTATAGACGGCGTATTCGTCCGGAACATCGCGGATCAACGCCTGACCGATCAGCGCCATATCACGGGCTGAGCTGTACTGTCCTTCTGCATCCAGGCCATGAACGGTCTGGAAGTGGGTATTTTGCAGGCCAAGCGCCTTCACGTAGTTATTCATCAGGCTAACAAATGCGTCCTGGCTACCCGCGACATAATCAGCCATCGCCACACAGGCATCATTACCTGACTGTAGCACGATACCGCGAGTCAACTGAGAAACCGGTACGCGATCGCCCGGTTTGAGAAACATCAGCGAGGAACCTTTGAACACCGGGTTACCGGTAGCCCAGGCGTCTTTACCTACGGTGACGATGTCATCCTGATGGATCTTACCGGCTTTCACCGCCTGGCCAATGACATAGCTGGTCATCATTTTGGTCAGGCTGGCAGGGTCACGACGAGCATCGGCATTTTTCTCTGCCAGCACTTTACCGGAGTTATAGTCGATCAGTATATAAGCTTCAGCATCAATATCAGGTACGCCGGGGATCATGGTTTTAATGTTTACATCATCGGCGTGGGCGAAGGAAACGAGGCTGAAAGCGAGCAGTGAGCCCGCAGCGGCCAGGTGTTTTAGCAGTTTGGTCGAGGTCAGATTGTTCATGTTCAGGACTATAGCATCCATGGCTAAGTTAAAAAATGTGACTCACTATAGCAAAAGCAACACTGTCCGGCATCCGTCTTTACCTGGCGAGCGGGTGCCGGAACAGTATTACATGTTGTTGGGTGCGACGGTAATAAACGAGGCTTGATTCGCCTCACTGGACAGACGTTGCTGTAGTGCGCTGGCTTGTTGACGCGAGCTGAAGCGGCCCAGTTGAATGCGGTAGATGTTGCCGTGATTATCTACCGTGCCGGGTACGCCGAATTTTTTGCTCAACGAATTCATCAATTGATGAGCCCGGGTCGGGTCGCTGACTGCGCCAACCTGTACGACATAAATCGTCCCGCCAGAGGCACGTGGCGCGGTAGCTGTGGCGGCAGGCGTGGCAACGGTTGCTGCCGACGATGCGGTTGAGGAAGATGATTCACTGCCCTCCAGCACACCGTCACGCAGCGGTTGAGACGCGACTAAAAAACCACTGCTGCGTACTGGCGCCGCCAAATTGTCATTGCTGCTCAGAGTCTGGTTATCAATCGGATGTGATTCAGGTGCCTGTTGCGGGTTGGCGACAGGCTGGGCGGACGACGCTGAGTTTTGCTGCGGCTCTGAGGTTGTTGCGGCGCTGGAAGCCGCACCCATGACCACCATACCACCACCAATATCCGGGCGTGGCGGCAGCGCATAGTTTTGCTTAGCGACGCGGGTGCCTATGGTCCCAGGTCCTGACAACGAGCCATCCGGGGCCACTTGAATAAAGTCTACTTTCACGCGGGTATTATTAGAGATATTCAGGCGATCACCTGCAGCCTTTGACAGGTCGATAATGCGGCCCGGCGTATAAGGGCCGCGATCATTAACGCGTACCACCAATTGACGACCATTGGCCAGGTTAGTGACGCGGACATAACTTGGGATCGGCAGGGTTGGGTGGGCTGCGGTCAAGGCATCCGGATCAAATGGCTCGCCGATGGCCGTTTGGTTGCCTTTAGCTTCATTGCCATACCAGGTTGCCAGACCGGTTTCACTGAAATTAGACGGATCTTTTACGATATGGTAAGTCTTACCATTCATCGAATAATCTTGATTGGCGTGCGGATTTAGCGGTTCATAGCGTGGTTCCGCGCCGCCAATTTCCACTACCGGACCATTGTAGGCCGGTTGCTGTGGGGCAGCGGTCTGTTGTTCAGTCGTACTACAGGCTGCCAGTAGAGCGACAGCCAGGCCAATCCAGAGCCAGTCCTTACGCATGTTTATGCCTCTTAAACGCTTTTCGACAACAGTTTTCGGTGGGTGTGAATGGACATAATAATGCCAAACCCGGCCATCAGAACAATCAAGGCGGATCCGCCGTAGCTGACCAGAGGCAGTGGAACGCCCACGACTGGCAAGATGCCGCTTACCATACCAATGTTAACAAAAACATAGATAAAGAAGATCAACATCAGTCCTCCGGCCATTACCCGGCCAAAGGTAGTCTGCGCCCGGGCGGCCATGATCAGACCTCGCATGATGAGCAGCACGTAGAGTACCAGCAGGACCAGCACACCGACTAATCCTAATTCTTCCGCCAGCACCGCGAAGATAAAATCAGTGTGACGTTCGGGGAGAAATTCCAGTTGAGACTGGGTGCCATGCAGCCAACCTTTACCGCGCAAACCGCCGGAGCCGATGGCGATTTTCGACTGAATAATATGGTAACCGGCACCAAGTGGGTCGCTTTCTGGATCGAGCAGCATCATCACCCGGTCACGCTGGTAATCATGCATCAGGAAAAACCACAAGATCGGGATAAAGGCTGCCACCATCAGTAGCGCCACCAGGATCAGTCTCCAGCTCATACCTGACAGGAACAGCACAAATAGCCCGGAGGCGGCGATCAGGATAGCGGTTCCCAGATCCGGCTGCGCCGCCACCAGTAGCGTTGGCATGAAAATCAGTGCCAGTGCTATAGCGGTATTTTTTAGCGTGGGGGGACAAACGTCACGGCTGATAAAGCGGGCGACCATCAGCGGTACGGCGATCTTGGCTATCTCTGAGGGTTGAAAACGTACTACGCCCAGATCCAGCCAGCGCTGTGCGCCTTTACTGATATGTCCGAACGCATCCACGGCTATCAGTAATATCACACAAAGAATATAGAGATAGGGCGCCCAACCTTCATAAACCCTGGGCGGGATCTGCGCCATCACCAGCATCATGACGATGCCCATCGCAATCTGTCCAAGCTTACGTTCCATCATGCCCGGATCCTGGCCGCTGGCGCTCCAGATAACCAGAGCGCTGTAAACCAGTAGGGCGGCGATCAGGATAAAAAATGTCGGATCGACATGAATTTTGGTCCAGATAGTACGTTTCTGATGACTATCATTCATGATTATTCACCTTCATAGCCGGGGGGCTGCGGAATGGCATCCGGCAGGTTGGTATTGTTATCCCCCAACATAATATGGTCGAGGATTTGGCGCATAATGATACCGACAGCCGGACCCGCGCCACCGTTCTCCAGGATGATGGTAACGGCCACTCGGGGATTATCATAGGGCGCGAATGCGGTCATCAGTTTATGGTCTCGCAGCAATTCCGATACCTTATGGGCGTTATACGTCTCGTTTTCCTTCAGCCCAAAGACCTGGGCAGTACCGGATTTTGCGGCGATTTTATAAGGCGCATCAGCAAAACTCTTATGTGCCGTCCCGTTGGGACGGTTAGCCACACCATACATCCCGTCTTTGGCAATTTCCCAGTAGCCGTTATGAATATCCGCCACCGGAAGGGCTTCCGGCTGGCGATAAGGCACTTTCACGTTGTTGACCACGCTTGCGAACAGCAGGTGCGGTGTTTTGATAATGCCGTCGTTAATCAGGATCATCATCGCTTTGTTCATCTGCATGGGGGTTGCAGTCCAGTAGCCCTGGCCAATACCCACCGGAATGGTATCCCCCTGATACCAGGGTTTCTTGAAACGTTTCATCTTCCATTCACGGGTCGGCATATTGCCGGGTGTTTCTTCCATCAGATCAATACCCGTACGCTGGCCGTAACCGAATTTATTCATCCAGGTGGACAGACGGTCAATACCCATGTCATAGGCGACCTGATAGAAGAAGGTATCGGCCGATTCTTCCAGCGCTTTGGTGACATTCAGACGCCCATGTCCCCAGTGCTTCCAGTCCCGAAAGCGTTTTTCCGAGCCCGGCAACTGCCACCAGCCCGGGTCGAACAGGCTGGTGTTCCGATCAATGACACCGGCTGACAGCGCCGAAACCGCAATGTACGGTTTTACAGTGGAAGCCGGAGGATAGGCGCCCTGAGTGGCTCGATTAATCAGTGGGCGATTAGGATCGTTGAGCAGCATGTTGTAATCCTTGCTGCTGATACCGTCGATAAACAGATTTGGGTCATAGCTCGGCATGGAGACCATCGCCAGAACCTCGCCATTGCGCGGGTCAGTGACCACCACCGCGGCCCGGCTGCCCGCCAACAACTGTTCAATATATTGTTGTAGCTTCAAATCAATGGTGAGGTAGATGTCCTGACCCGCTTGTGGCGGCTGTTCGTGCAACTGGCGGATCACCCGGCCCCGGTTGTTAACTTCCACTTCTTCATAGCCGGTTTTGCCGTGCAGTAGATCTTCATAGTAACGTTCGATACCCAGTTTGCCGATATCGTGCGTTGCGGCGTAGTTCGCCCATTTACCTTCTTTATCCAGCCGTTCAACATCACGATCGTTTATCTTGGAAACATAGCCCAGTACGTGGGTCAGGGCGGACTTATAGGGATAGTAGCGGTGTTGATAACCTTTTACTTCTATGCCAGGAAAGGCGTACTGGTTAACGGCAAAGCGAGCGACCTGTTCGTCGTTCAGGCCGCTTTTGAGCAAGATAGAGGTGAAACGCCGGGAGCGCTTGCGTTCTTTTTCAAAGGCAACCAAATCTTCGTCCGTCAGGCCGACAATAGGGCGCAGCGCCATCAGCGTTTTTTCGAGATTTTCGACCTTCTCTGGGACTAACTCAATCTGATAGATGGTGCGGTTCAGCGCCAGAGAAATGCCATTGCGGTCATAGATAATGCCGCGACTGGGGGCCACCGGCACCAGCTTAATGCGATTTTCATTGGATCGGGTGCTGTAATCGTTATATCGGAGGATCTGTAGATGATACAGATTGACCACCAGAATTGAGGAAAGCAGGATAATGCCAAAAAAAGCGATCAATGATCGGCGAACAAACAACGTCTGTTCGGCAGTGTAGTCACGAAAGGAATTGCGTTGTAATTTCATCCGCTGCTTAAGTGTATCCGTTTACTCAAAGTTATTCACGATGGTAGGGGTGGTTTGCCGTAATGCTCCAGGCTCGGTACAGGCTTTCGGCAACCAGCACGCGAACCAGCGGATGGGGCAGCGTCAGCGCCGAGAGCGACCAGCTTTGTTCAGCCGCCGCTTTACAGGCGGGCGAGAGGCCTTCCGGCCCGCCGATTAACAGGCTGACATCGCGGCCATCCTGCTTCCAGCGTTCAAGCTGGCTAGCCAGTTGCGGGGTTTCCCATGGTTGACCTGGAATATCCAGGGTAACTATCCGGTTGCCTTTACCCACCGCAGCCAGCATCATTTCACCCTCTTTTTCGAGGATACGTTTAATATCTGCATTCTTCCCCCGTTTGCCCGCGGGTACTTCGGTCAGCTCAAACGGCATATCTTTGGGGAAACGGCGCAGGTATTCCATCAATCCGGTTTGCACCCAGTCCGGCATTTTTGTACCGACGGCGACCAACTGCAACTTCACGCATTAACTCCAGAGTTTTTCGAGTTCGTAGAGCTGACGACTCTCTTCCTGCATAACATGTACAATCACATCACCCAGATCGACCACCACCCAATCCGCAGTAGCTTTACCATCGACACTGAGCGGTTTCAAACCTGCGGCTCGGGTTTGCTGCACCACGTGATCGGCGATAGACGCGACGTGACGCGTTGAAGTGCCGGTGCAGATAATCATGCAGTCGGTGATACTGGATTTGCCCTGAACGTTAACAGAAACAATATCCTGTCCTTTCAGATCGTCGATCTTATCAATGACGAAGTCTTGGAGTGCTTGACCTTGCAAAAGGTTCCCCCTTGGGTTTAAGTCAGATGGATTATCTTCTGTGTCTCGTGAACAGTCATCGGGAGACGAGTTTCCCGGCGAAATAAAGCCGTAAAATTTAGCGGCGCAGTATACCACGTGGCGTGGGGTTTCGATATAAACCCTCATTATCGATAAAGGTCAGCACGGCAGACGGCAGGAGGTCTTCACAGGACTCTCCCTGATGGCGGCGGTGACGAATTTCCGAGGCCGAGACAGCAACGAGCGGCGTGTCAGCCATAAATATCCGGCCGGCCGCTTCCTGGTGTAGCGTTGCGGCCGTGTCGACCTGATGTTGCTCCAGCCAGCGCTGCATGTCTATGGATTCAAGCTTGTGGTCATATCCCGGACGTTTGCACACCAGCAGGTGACACAATCTCAGTAACTCTTGCCAACGGTGCCATGTATGTAAGGTTAGCAAGGAATCTTGCCCAATGATAAACGCCAGTGGCTGTTTGACGCCGCGTTCGGCACGCAACTCGGTTAACGTATCAATGGTATACGATGGTGTGTCGCGCTGCATTTCCCGCAGATCAATATCAAACAATGGATTATCCGCTATCGCCAGCTTTAGCATGGCAATGCGTTGGGCGGCAGAGGCTTCAGGTTGAGGGCGATGCGGTGGGACGTTATTGGGCATCAAGGTGATTTTCTGCAGGCCGACCCGTTTCGCCAGCGTCTCGGCTGGTCGCAAATGACCGTAATGAACAGGATCGAACGTCCCGCCGAAGAGTGCCTGAAGCGGCTGGTTGTCAGACATCACAAAAGCTCTCAGGAAATGATTTGGTACACAACAGCAGCGATAACGTTTCCAGCTCTGGCCAGACACTCTGACCGTAATCCTGCTTCAGGGTCAGTTCAATACGCGTCAGCAGGCGAATGGCCTGTGCCAGCTGTGATGCTGACAGGCGTTGCAACGCTTCACTGAACAAAGGGCGGCGGTTCTGCCAGACGCGGTGCTGATCGAACAGGGTACGCAGTGGTGTCGTGTTCATCTGGCGTTGCAGGGTGAGCAGCAACAGCAGTTCGCGTTGCAGAGTCCGTAGCAGGATCATCGGCTCGCTGTCTTCCGCCCGCATCTGGTGCAGAATATGCTGAGCTCGTTTACTTTTACCGGCCAGCAACGTATCCACCCAGTGAAATGGCGTGAAGTGCGCGGCATCATTAACCGCCTGTTCAACTCGCGGCAGTGTTAGCTTGCCATCTGGCCACAGGAGCGAAAGGCGCTCCAGAGCCTGTGCCAGCGCCAGCAGGTTGCCTTCATAGCAATAGCACAGCAATTGGATTGCCGCATCATCCAGTGACAGTTTGAGGTTTTTCGCACGGGCAGTCACCCAGCGCGGTAACTGAGCATGTTCTGGTGTCTGACATGGAACCACTACCGCCTGGGCGCTCAGCGCTTTGAACCAGGCGCTGTTTTCCTGGGCTTTGGTCAGTTTGGCAAGCCGCAGTATCAGCAAAATATCGGCATGCAACAAGGTGGAAAGCTTCACCAACTGTTCCGCCATGGTCGTGTTAGGGCCATTTTCTGGCAGAGTCAGCATCAGTGTCTGACGACTGGCAAACAGGCTGAGGGACTGGCAAGTGGAGAAGATAGCATCCCACTCGGTATGCGCGTCGATAACGATACTGACATGTTCGGTAAATCCCTGCAGCTGGGCCGCTGCACGTACGGCATCCTGCGACTCCTGCAGGAATAGCGGTTCATTACCGGTAAGAATATAACAAGCGCGCAGCCCTTCATGGAGCTGCGCGTTGAGTTGCTCAGGATAGATCCTGATCATTTGGCGTAAGAATTGTCAGGCAGAATAGTACGCGGTGAGGTCCGTTCAGTTGCGGAGGGTGTGGAATCCAGCGTATTTACGGAAGGATCGCTCTCTGCAATATGCACGGTTAACAGTTTACGTACCAGTTGCTGGGCCGCCTGAGTGCGCATTTCACTGATGATCATGTTCTGCTCAGCATCTTTTGCCAGCGCTGCCAATGGGTTATCGAAGAACGAACGATAAACGGTCGCGCTGATTGGGTAGATACCCTGATTGGGCACCAGCACTTGCGCATTGACGGTCAACATCATCGAGTATTCCGCCGTTTTACCATCCTGGAAAATCGTCGCGGTATCCTGGTTATAATTTTCGGCTCCCAGACGCAGCGAAGGAACATCTTTACGCAGCCCTGGTTTTTCCAGCACGGTCACATTGTTAAGACGCAGTTCTTCACGTACGGCACGAGCCAGTGGTCCATATGGATCCCCTGTATCAACGATGAGGGTTTTCATCTCGGGCGGGATAGCCGTGGTTCCGCGCAGATGAAAGCCGCAGCCTGCGGTGATTAATATCACCAGTCCCAGTAGTACTGACATTATCGGATGTCGCACAATTCCTCCTGACATCAACCCACGACCAGGTTAAGTAATTTGCCCGGTACGTAAATCACTTTACGAATGGTGACGCCAGCGAGATATTTGGCGACCAGATGTTCCTGCGCAGCACGCGCCTGAACCTGTTCCTGCGTGCTGTCTGCCGGAACGGTAATTTTGCCTCGTACTTTACCATTAACCTGTACGACGACCAGCAGAGAATCTTCCACCATCGCTGCTTCATCCGCTACTGGCCATGACGCGTTATCAGCATCGCCAGCACCCCCCAGCGCCTGCCACAAGATGAAGCTGGCGTGCGGGGTGAACGGATAAAGCATACGTACCACGGCCAACAGCGCTTCTTGCATCAGCGCACGGTCCTGCTCGCTTTCCTGCGGCGCACGGATCAGCTTGTTCATCAGTTCCATAATGGCCGCGATCGCAGTATTGAAGGTCTGGCGGCGACCAATGTCATCGGAAACTTTGGCGATAGTTTTATGCAGATCGCGGCGCAGCGCTTTCTGGGCGTCATTCAGCGCACTGACATCCAACGCGACAGTCGCGCCTTTCTCGGTGTGATCGAATACCAGTTTCCAGACACGTTTCAGGAAGCGGTTAGCCCCTTCCACCCCGGATTCTTGCCATTCGAGCGTCATTTCAGCCGGGGAAGCGAACATCATAAACAGACGCACAGTATCCGCGCCGTAACGCTCAACCATCACTTGTGGATCAATGCCGTTGTTTTTCGACTTCGACATTTTACTCATGCCCGCGTAAACCAGTTCGTGGCCAGCCGGGTCGGTGGCTTTAGTAATACGGCCTTTCTCGTCGCGCTCCACGGTTACGTCTACGGGTGAAACCCAGTTACGCTCGCCGTTCTGCCCCACATAGTAGAATGCATCAGCCAGTACCATCCCCTGACACAGCAGACGTTTAGCGGGTTCGTCGGAATTGACCAGGCCGGTATCACGTAACAGTTTGTGATAGAAGCGGAAATAAAGCAGGTGCATGATCGCATGTTCAATACCGCCGACATACTGATCGACCGGTAGCCAGTAGTTCGCGGCGGCCGGATCCAGCATGCCCTGGTCATAATCCGGGCACGTGTAGCGTGCGTAGTACCAGGAAGACTCCATAAACGTGTCGAAGGTATCGGTTTCACGCAGCGCGGGTTGACCGTTTACGGTGGTTTTGGCCCATTCGGGATCAGCTTTAAGTGGGCTGGTAATGCCATCCATCACCACGTCTTCCGGCAGGATAACCGGTAATTGGTCTTCCGGCGTGGGGATAACCGTGCCATCTTCCAGAGTGACCATCGGGATTGGTGCGCCCCAATAGCGCTGACGAGAAACCCCCCAGTCGCGCAGACGATAGTTGACTTTACGCTCGCCGACGCCCTTTGCCGCCAGTTTATCGGCAATGGCATTGAAGGCAGCATCGAACGACAGGCCATCGAATTCGCCAGAGTTGAACAGCGTGCCTTTTTCGGTCATTGCTGATCCGCTCAGATCCGGTTCGCTACCATCGGCATACCGAATGACCGGTTTGATCGGTAGCGCGTATTTGGTCGCGAATTCCCAGTCGCGCTGGTCATGACCCGGTACAGCCATGACGGCGCCAGTGCCGTATTCCATCAGCACAAAGTTGGCGACCCACACCGGCAGTTTTTCACCGCTCAGAGGATGGATGGCAAACAGGCCGGTCGCCATGCCTTTTTTCTCCATTGTGGCCATTTCAGCTTCGGCAACTTTGGTATTACGGCATTCGGCGATGAAATCTGACAGTGCCGGATTACTTGCTGCCGCTTGTGCCGCCAGCGGGTGACCGGCAGCCACGCCCAGGTAGGTGACTCCCATAAAAGTGTCAGGGCGGGTGGTGTAAACGCTCAGTTTTTCATTACTGTCGGCAACGTCAAAGGTGATTTCGACCCCTTCTGAACGACCAATCCAGTTGCGCTGCATTGTTTTAACCTGCTCTGGCCAACTTTCCAGCTTGTCGAGGTCATTCAGCAATTCATCAGCGTAATCGGTGATTTTCACGAACCACTGGGGGATCTCTTTGCGCTCGACTCTGCTGTCGCAGCGCCAGCAGCAACCATCGATAACCTGTTCATTCGCCAAAACGGTCTGATCATGCGGACACCAGTTAACGGCAGACGTTTTTTTATAGACCAGACCTTTTTCGTACAGCCTGGTGAAAAACCATTGTTCCCAGCGATAATATTCAGGTCGGCAGGTCGCCAGTTCGCGGCTCCAGTCATAACCGAAACCGAGCAGTTTCAACTGGTTCTTCATGTATTCGATGTTGTCATAGGTCCACGGTGCTGGTGCCGTGTTATTTTTCACCGCTGCGCCTTCAGCAGGCAGACCAAACGCATCCCAGCCAATTGGCTGTAGTACGTTTTTACCTTGCATGCGTTGATAGCGAGAGATCACATCGCCAATGGTGTAATTACGCACATGGCCCATATGTAGGCGGCCGGAAGGATAGGGCAGCATGGAGAGGCAGTAGTACTTCTCTTTACCTTCATCTTCGACAACGTTGAACGTTTGCTTCTCATCCCAGTGCTGTTGAACATGGGGTTCTATCTCTTCCGGGCGGTATTGCTCTTGCATGGCTGCCAGTGGTCCTTTGTAAACTTTATGCGTTCATTTAGATCCGCATAGCATAGCTGATTCGCCCCCAGCGCAACAACAGTATCCGGTCCGACAAGCGGCATTTCTCTGTAAGCTGGAAGATAGCAGGCAAATTTCACCGTCATCCCAGCCTGATAGTGGGAATAACGCTAGAATTAAGAGCGAAACTCGTTGGCAGGTGAAGGAGAGAAAATGAACAAGGTTGCTCAGTATTATCAGGAACTGCTTTCTTCGCTGACCGAAAGGATCAATCAGGGGGAGCATAATATTGATGCATTGGTGGAGAGCGCCAGGCAACGGATGATTAATCGCGGTGAACTGACCCACACTCAGGTAGATGATGTGAGCAGGGCGGTGCGCCGTGACCTGGAAGAGTTTGCCCGTAGCTATACGGAAAACCAGACTGCCAACCGTGACAGCGTGTTTATGCGAATCATCCGTGAGAGTGTATGGAAAGAGCTGGCGGACATTACCGATAAGAGCCAACTGGAGTGGCGTGAGGTGTTTCAGGACCTCAACCACCACGGTGTCTATCAGAGTGGTGAAGTAGTGGGACTGGGCAATCTGGTTTGTGAAAAATGCCAGTTTACCCGGGCGATCTACACGCCTGAAACACTGACGCGCTGTCCGGAATGTGGCAATGACCAGTTCCAGCGCCAGCCGTTTGAACCTTAACGCGTGCGCTGTATTGATTTCAGGCCTGGCGGCCCCGTTCATTCAGGGCCAGATCAGGCGCGGTGCGAAATGCGTTGGCGTTTTTATCCTGCAACTAAAATGATGTAGGGATAAAAACGCATCGCTCCGCCTTTTAATGCAAGATTTTGGCGAGGAAGTCTTTTGCACGCTCAGATTGCGGATTATTAAAGAAATCATCTTTCGGTGAATCTTCCACAATTTTGCCTTCGTCCATAAAGATAACCCGATTGGCCACTTTACGGGCAAATCCCATTTCGTGGGTCACTACCATCATGGTCATACCTTCGTTTGCCAGCTCGACCATCACGTCCAGTACCTCGTTGATCATCTCCGGATCCAGCGCTGAAGTGGGTTCATCAAACAACATCGCGATGGGATCCATGCACAGTGCCCGGGCGATAGCTACGCGCTGCTGCTGACCGCCTGACAGCTGGCCGGGATACTTATTGGCGTGAGCGGAAAGCCCGACGCGTTCCAGCAGCTTCAGCCCTTTTTGTCGGGCCTCCTCTTTATTACGCTTGAGGACTTTGACTTGTGCCAGCGTCAGGTTTTCGACGATAGTCAGATGCGGGAATAGCTCAAAGTGTTGGAATACCATACCCACTTTAGAACGCAGCAGGGCCAGATTGGTACGTTTGTCATTTACCCCGGTGCCATTAACTTCAATGAGGCCTTCCTGAATGGGTTCGAGGCCATTTACTGTTTTTATCAGCGTCGATTTACCGGAACCGGACGGCCCGCAAACTACCACCACTTCGCCTTTGTTAACGTTGGTTGAGCAGTGGGTCAGCACCTGAAAGTGACCATACCACTTAGAAACATTTTTCAGGATAATCATTTAAACGGTCCTTTTTTTCTTTAAATAACTGACCAACAGCGAAGCACTAAGGCTGATAACGAAATAAACGGCACCGGCAAACAAAACCATCTCAATTTCCGTTCCGTTGTTAATACCGATAGTGTCGGCAGTACGGAAGAAATCGGCAAGACTGAGGACGTAAACCAGCGAGGTATCCTGAAACAGGACGATACCCTGGGTGAGCAGCAGCGGGATCATGGCGCGGAATGCCTGTGGCAGAATGATCAACTGCATAGCCTGCCATTGCGTCATCCCAAGCGCCAGCGCCGCATTGCCCTGACCCCGGGCGATACTCAGGATCCCGGCGCGAATAATTTCCGAATAGTAAGCGGCTTCAAACAGGGCGAAAGCCACCATGGCGGAAATCAGGCGAATATCGGTTTTAGGCGATAGCCCCAGCACGTGTTGCAGGAAGCTGGGTACCACCAGATAGAACCACAACAGCACCATCACCAGCGGGACTGAACGGAACAGGTTGACGTACAGTCTGGCGAACCAGCTGATCGGCTTGACGCTGGACAGACGCATTATTGCCAGCAGGGTGCCCCAGATAATCCCGAAGACCACCGCAGTAAGGGTTATCTTCAGGGTGATAACCATACCGTTAAGCAGGTAAGGCAGGTTAGGAACAATCGTGCTCCAGTCGAAATCGTACATGGTTATTTGCCTCCCATGCCGCCGGGCAGGCGAACTTTACGTTCCACCAGACTCATCAGCAGCATTATCACGGCGTTGATACCAACATAGGCAACGGTAATGGCGGTAAATGATTCATAGGCATGTGCGGAATAATCCAGCAGTTTGCCGGCCTGCGCCGCCATATCGACCAGTCCGATAGTAGAGGCGATGGCGGAGTTTTTCACCAGATTCAGCATTTCTGAAGTCATCGGCGGTACAATCACCCGGTAGGCATTGGGTAATAGTACGTAGCGGTAGGTTTGCGGTAACGTCAGGCCCATCGCCAGACCGGCATTTTTCTGACCGCGCGGCAGCGACTGGATTGCCGAGCGCACTTGCTCGCATACGCGGGCTGCGGTAAACAACCCCAGACAAATCACCGAACAGGTGAAGAACTGAATGTTTGGATCCAGCTCTGATTTAAACCAGGTGCCAATTGACTCCGGCAGCAGTTCCGGCACCACCAGATACCAGATAAAGAACTGGACGATCAACGGTATGTTACGGAACAGTTCAACATAACAGGTGCCGATGGCGGAGAGCAGACGGTTGGGTACGGTACGCAAAATACCAAACAGTGAACCCACCAGGAAGGCAACGATCCAGGCGCAGATTGATACGGCGATAGTGACTTTAAAGCCGGACCACAACCACCCCAGGTAGGTGGTATTACCAAAAGGGGCCTGTTGCAGGAAAATCCCCCAGTTCCAGTCTATTGACATAAATAACTCCGCTAGAAAAAAAGGGTAGCGACACTGGCTACCCTGAGGATTGATGAGCGGCTTCTTATCGGGTGTTATGGGGAACGGCCATGACACCCCTTTGCCTGAAGGTCTGACATCGGTTACGCCATTATTTTCAGACGGTTGTCTGTCCGAGCCGGTGCTCAACAATCATAGGACAGCGTCAGCCGCCCTTATTTTCATTATTAGTTTAGTGCCTTGTCGTTTGGTGTTTTGAATATCGCTTTCATATCATCAGACAGGTCGAAATTCATGTTGAGATTTTTTGGCGGAATAGGCTGGCGGAACCACTTATCAAACCATTTTGCCGCTTCACCTGAAGTTTGCTCTTTAGCGATGGTGTCATCCATCAGTTGTTTAAAGGTGGTGTCACCTTTGCGCAACATACAGCCATACGCTTCTTTTGATTGTGGCGTTCCTATAATTTCCCAGTCATCCGGTTTTTTGGCTTTTGCACGTTCACCCGCCAGCAACGCATCATCCATCATAAAAGCCACTGCGCGGCCACTTTCCAGCGTGCGGAAAGAATCGCCGTGATCTTTGGTGCTGATGATACGCATCCCCATCTTCTTCTCGTCATTCAGCTTATTCAGCAAAATTTCAGAAGTGGTGCCGGAGGTGACAACCACCGTTTTTCCTTTCAGATCCGGGAAGTCTTTAATCGGACTGCCTTTTTTAACCAGTAAGCGGGTACCGATAACGAAGATGGTATTGGAAAACGCCGCCTGTTGCTGGCGCTCAACATTATTAGTGGTGGAACCGCACTCAAAATCATACGTACCGTTTTGCAACAACGGAATACGGTTCTGCGAGGTGATCGGCAGCATTTTAACCTGCAGGTCAGGCTTGTTTAGTTTCGTTTTAATCGCCGCCACGATGGCGTCAGAATAGGCCTGTGAATAGCCGACAACTTTTTGCTGATTATCGTAGTAAGAGAAAGGAATAGAAGATTCCCGATAACCGACAACGACAACGCCATTTTTAGCAATTTTGTCCAGCGTGGACGTTTGTGGGGCATCTGCTGCATGGGCGATAGCGGATGTCAGGCTCGCCACGACAAGGCACAGTCCCAGTTTCCGTAATTTCATCTCCAACTCCTTCAATATATGACGCCCTGAAAGTGCGCCGGTTGTTGTTGTTTGTATTCTGTTGCTGTTGTTTTTATCCCGCATTATTCCGTACCCAACTGCACCTTGATAGCCATAACATAGCTTATTGTTAATGTAATGAAACGAAGAAGTTTCTTTTTTGCGAGGTGCGCCGCACCAACGTAAAGCAATATTTTAAGCAATGCTCCGTTTTTGGGCGCTTTATGGGCCTTACTGGTGCAGTATTCACTGTATATGGCTTAATGCAGGCTGTTAAACAATGCTTTCTGTATCGTTTTGCAATTCACATGCCAGGATGTTTTTTGTTGAAACATTTTTAAGCAAAATGTGTTTAATGGGGATAAAGGGGTGAGAAATGACCAAAACGCGCTGAAACGGTCTGTTCAGCGCGTTGGGACAAGCTTAGCGGCGTTTATTGCGCCAGTGGGTGATGAGTGCGGCGATACCAAACAACAGGGTAATTATCCATATCGTCCAGTTGCCGAAACGGGCATAGGGTGTCAGGCCTCGCGTGGGGATGACTTGGGTTGCCAGCACTGTTGATTCGAACTGAGGGATCATCTCCACCGCGTCACCATCCGCATTCACTACCGCGGTCACGCCGTTGTTGGTGTCACGCAGTAATGGACGGCCCAGTTCCAGTGCACGCATTCGCGCCATCTGGAAGTGTTGCCATGGGCCGATCGAATGTCCGAACCAGGCATCATTAGAAATTGTCAGCAGAAAGTCGGTGTCAGGGCGGAAGTTATCTCTGACCTGCTGTCCCAGCACTATTTCATAGCAAATAGCGGTAGTCAGATTGTAACCGGCAGCCTTCAACGGTGATTGGATATAGGTGCCACGGCTGAATGAGGACATCGGCAAATCGAAGAATGGCGCTAACGGACGTAACAGGCTTTCCAGTGGTACAAACTCGCCAAATGGCACCAGATGATTTTTCTGATAGCGGTTAGTACTGCTGTAGTTGTATGGACTGTTGCCTCCCAGCACGATAACCGAGTTGTAATCATGATAGCGGTTGTTCTCCAGGCGAGAGTCAACAATACCCGTTATCAGGCTGCTGCCGTTGGCGCGTAATTCTTCATCCAGCGACGTGAGGAAGGATTGCTGGTTGCTTTCCAGATCCGGGATGGCGGACTCTGGCCAAATAATCAGTTGCGATTTGCCAATGTAAGGACGGCTGAGGGAGGTGTAGGTCCGTAGTGTCTTGATCAGTTGGTTTGGGTCCCACTTCAGTGACTGAGGAATGTTGCCCTGTACCAGAACGACACTGACCTCACGATCAGGCAGGGGCTGATACCAACTAATCTGGCGTAGTGGCCACGGGAGCAATAGCAGCGCCAGTGCGGCGATAGCGGCTATCCAGCAACGACGTACTGCGGCAAAGACGGCCAGCCCCGCCACAATCATCAGTACGAAGGTAATGCCTTCCACGCCGAACAAGGGGCCCAGGCCTTTCAGTGGGCCGTCAATTTGGCTGTAGCCAAACTGTAGCCATGGGAAACCCGTCAGGACCCAGCCACGCAGAAACTCGGTAATTTGCCACAGCACTGGCGCCGCCAGCGTGAGACGCAGTAGTGACGTTTTTGGGAACAGTCGGTTGAGCAGAGCGGCAAACAGCATGGTGAACAGTGACAGCCAGGCCGCCAGCAGTAACACCAGGAACACATTAATCGGACCCGGCATGCCACCAAAAGTGGCGATACTGACATACACCCAGTTCACGCCAGTACCAAACAGGCCAAAACCCCAGACAAAGCCAATAGCCGTAGCCTGCCGGGTGGAACGGTCAAGTGTTAATGCCTGCAGGCCAAAGAGCGAAATCAGCGCTGCCGGCCAGAAATCATAAGGAGAGAACGCAAGGGTGCCGACAGCACCCGTTAACAGCGCTAAAATCAGGCGAACCCGTTGACGCTGGTACATTGAGGCGATAGCCATAGGAAAATTATTCTTCCAAAATCGGTTGTGGCGAATTTTCTGGGATCCTGACGTGGACCTGAATAATACGTCGGCTGTCAGCCATCGCGATCTTAAACTGATAGCCATTGATCTCGATGCTTTCGCCACGTGCGGGCAAATGACCGAATGCCTGCATCACCAGGCCGCCAATGGTGTCCACCTCATCATCGCTGAAGTGTGTTTCAAATACGTCATTGAAGTCTTCGATGGGGGTCAGGGCTCGGATAGTGTAGGTATGACGGCTGAGTTGGCGGATATCGCGGTCTTCTTCGTCATCATATTCGTCTTCGATTTCACCGACGATCAGCTCAAGAATATCTTCAATAGTGACCAGGCCGGAGACGCCGCCAAACTCATCAATAACAATCGCCATGTGGTAGCGTTGTGAACGAAACTCTTTCAGCATCCGGTCCACACGTTTGCTTTCCGGCACCACGACTGCAGGACGCAACACTTTTTCAATACTGAATGGCGTGGAACCGCTGCTCATAAATGGCAGCAAATCTTTTGCCATCAAAATGCCTTCAACATGGTCCTTATCTTCGCTGATCACCGGAAAGCGAGAGTGGGCCGAGTCAATGATGGTCTCCAGGCATTCTTCCAGCGTCTGGTTTCGTTTCAGCGTTACCATCTGTGAACGGGGGATCATAATATCGCGCACACGCTGTTCGGCAATATCCATTACGCCTTCCAGCATGTCGCGGGTATCGGGATCGATCAGATCGTTCTGTTCAGAATCACGGATCAGTTCCAGCAGGTCGTCGCGGTTTTTGGGCTCACCGTGAAACAGATGGTTGAGGATTAGGGTAAAAAATCCCTTTTTACTACTGGGACTGTCGCTGTTTTGTGAATGGTCATCGCTCATGGCGTTATTGTGTCTGTCTCTCTTGTGGTGAGAAAAGGACTCCTTTTAACCCGCAGGTTAAACGCAGGCTAAAGGAGACAATATCAGGCCCCTGGCCTGTTTACAGTAACTCTTTTTCCGAAATGTACGGATCGTCATAACCAAGAGCAAGCATTATCTCGGTCTCGATCGACTCCATCTCTTCGGCTTCGGCATCTTCAATATGGTCATACCCCAGTAAATGAAGGCTACCATGCACCACCATATGCGCCCAATGAGCCAGAAGCGGCTTCTCTTGTTCCAGGGCTTCTCGCTCGACCACCTGACGACAGATAATCAGATCGCCAAGCAGCGGCAGCTCGATACCCGCCGGGGCTTCGAACGGGAAAGAGAGCACGTTGGTCGGTTTATCCTTGCCGCGGTAGGTGTGGTTCAACTGCTGGCTTTCTGCTTCATCCACGATGCGGATGGTGACTTCACTCAGTTCCTGAAACTGTGGCAGTACCGCTTCCAGCCAGCGACGAAAATCAGATTCTGTCGGTAGCCCTTCCTGCTGCCCGCAGGCCAGTTGTAAATCTAAAATCACGTGACTCATTTATGCTCCTGTGAAGCGGATTGCATTGCCAGTGCCTCACGTTTACGTTCTTCAGCCAACGCATCACGACGTTTCTGGTCGGCGGCTTCCCAGGCTTCATAGGCAATAACCACACGAGCTACCACCGGGTGACGCACCACGTCTTCGCTGTGGAAAAAGTTAAAGCTGATCTCTTCCACGCCTGACAGGACTTCTATGGCATGGCGCAGGCCTGACTTCAGGTTGCGCGGCAGGTCAATCTGCGTCACATCCCCGGTGATCACCGCTTTGGAGTTAAAGCCGATACGGGTCAGGAACATTTTCATCTGTTCAATGGTGGTATTCTGGCTTTCATCCAGAATGATAAAAGCATCGTTCAGGGTACGGCCACGCATATAGGCCAGCGGAGCCACTTCAATCACGTTGCGTTCAATCAGTTTTTCCACCCGCTCAAAGCCAAGCATTTCAAACAGTGCGTCATACAATGGACGCAGGTAAGGGTCCACTTTCTGACTGAGATCGCCAGGCAGGAAGCCCAGTTTTTCACCGGCTTCCACCGCCGGACGGGTCAGCAGAATACGCCGCACTTCCTGACGTTCCAGCGCATCCACGGCGGCGGCCACGGCAAGATAGGTTTTACCGGTCCCCGCTGGGCCGATACCAAAGGTAATGTCGTGGCCGAGGACGTTCGCCACATACTGTGCCTGATTCGGCGTACGTGGCTTAATAACCCCACGCTTCGTTTTTATGTTCACCGCTTTGCCATATTCCGGCACGCTGTCCGCTGTTTGCTCCAGCACACGGCTTTCTTTGATCGCAAGATGGATTTGCTCGGGATCAATATCAGGAATATGACCGCGTACTGGAGCGGTATCAACATACAGATCGCGCAGAATACGGGCAGCCGCATCCACAATTAACGCTTTGCCAACCAGTTTGAAAACATTATCGCGGCGGTTGATTTCTATGCCTAAACGGCGTTCCAACTGCTTGATATTATCGTCAAATGGGCCGCACAAGCTCAGCAGACGGTGATTGTCAGCCGGGGTTAACGTGATTTCGCGTGTTTCAATATTCAAACTAATCCTTTGGGGTCGCTCAGGGCCAGGTTGATGATGGCTTTTCAGGGGATTATCTTGTCATTAACGGGCGGAACCATAAGGGAATTATTTATGGCAGTGCTTTAATCCGCAAGCGCTGAAAGTGATATTTGGGCTCGGCTTTGATAACGCAAGAGTCACTTGATGATTTATCGCGACGAACCTGCGAAGTTCGCCGCAAAACATCGGGGGATCAAGGCTGGAATGTACCCACGCCAAGTTCGTTTTCCTTGCGCGTACGCGCAATAACCGAGGCCGGGGTTTCGATACTGCGTAGCCCCATTTGTTCTTCAGTCCGGACGACCTTACCGCGTAGCGAGTTGGGATAGACGTCAACGATTTCCACATCGACGAATTTGCCAATCATCTCTGGTGTGCCTTCAAAGTTTACCACGCGGTTATTTTCGGTACGACCAGACAACTCCATCACGTTTTTACGTGAAGTGCCTTCGACCAGAATACGTTGTTCAGTGCCCAGCATACGGCGGCTCCACGCCATCGCTTGCTGATTAATGCGGTCTTGCAGGATCCACAAACGCTGTTTCTTCTCTTCTTCTGGTACATCATCCGGGAGATCCGCAGCGGGAGTGCCTGGACGAGCGGAATAGATAAAGCTGTAGCTGGTATCAAAGTTAACTTCGCCTATCAGTTTCATCGTCTGCTCAAAATCCTGTTGTGTTTCACCAGGAAAGCCGATGATAAAGTCCGAACTGATCTGGATATTGGGGCGGGCGGCCTTCAGCTTGCGGATGATCGCTTTATACTCCAAGGCGGTATGCGCACGTTTCATCAGTGTCAGAATGCGATCTGAACCGCTTTGCACTGGCAGATGCAGGAAGCTAACCAGTTCCGGAGTGTCGCAGTAGACATCGATAATGTCATCGGTGAATTCAATCGGGTGGCTGGTGGTGAAACGGATACGATCGATGCCGTCGATAGCCGCGACCAGGCGCAACAGTTCAGCAAAGGAGCAAATCTCCCCTTCGAAAGTTGCCCCACGATAGGCATTCACGTTCTGCCCCAGCAGGTTGACTTCACGTACGCCTTGCGCCGCCAACTGGGCAATTTCAAACAGGATATCATCACATGGGCGGCTCACCTCTTCTCCACGGGTATAAGGCACCACGCAGAAAGTACAGTATTTGTTGCAGCCTTCCATGATGGAGACAAAAGCCGTCGGACCATCAGCGCGCGGTTCCGGCAGACGGTCAAATTTTTCAATTTCCGGGAAACTGATATCCACCACAGGGCTTTTCGTGCCGCGCACAGTGTTGATCATTTCAGGCAGGCGATGCAGCGTCTGCGGGCCGAAAATGATATCGACGCATTGTGCGCGTTGGCGAATATGTTCGCCTTCCTGCGAAGCCACGCAACCGCCTACGCCGATAATCAGATCGGGTCTGGCTTGTTTCAGCAATTTCCAGCGTCCGAGCTGGTGGAAAACCTTTTCCTGCGCCTTTTCACGGATTGAACAGGTGTTGAGTAACAGAACATCGGCCTCTTCTGCCACGTCCGTCAGGGTGAACCCGTGGGTGCTGTTTAACAGGTCCGCCATCTTGGATGAGTCGTACTCATTCATCTGACAGCCCCAGGTTTTAATATGCAATTTTTTGGTCATCTGGTTGCCATTAATCATGCAGAGAGGAGTGCTGGCCCGTATTGTAAAGCTTTGCTGCGGTGGTGACCAGCACCCCCTGGCTTTTCCAACAGATCCGTAAAAATCCGGTACACTAAGAGAAACATAATATGCCCTTACCGCTGGCAGTGTAAGGGACCAGGATGTCCATGGGACAGGAAAATAATGACAGAGACAACACATATCTGGGATGTCGCCGTCGTCGGCGGCGGAATGGTCGGGGCGGCGCTGGCCTGTGGGCTGGCCGCCCAGGGATTCAACGTGGTGGTGCTTGAGCAGCGGGAACCGGAGGCATTCAATGCGGAAAGCGCGCCTGACGTGCGAATTTCCGCGATTGGCGCCGCCTCGGTGGATTTGCTCAAACAACTGGATGTCTGGCCGCTGGTGCAGGCTATGCGCAGCTCGCCTTATCGTAGACTGGAAACCTGGGAGTGGCAAAATGCGCAGGTGAGTTTTGATGCGCAATTATTGGGGTTACCCGAGTTGGGCTACATGGTGGAGAATAGCGTGCTGCAACGGGCGCTCTGGCAGCGGCTACGGCAACAGAATGTTACGCTGATTTCTCCGGTACAGTTGGACACGCTGCAGCCGTGCAATGGCGGTTGGCAATTGACGTTGGACAGTGGCGAAGTACTTAATACCCGGCTGGTTGTGGGCGCCGATGGGGCTCACTCTCAGGTACGCCAGTTAGTTGGCATCGGTATTCGCGGCTGGAGTTACGCGCAGTCTTGTATGCTGATCAGTGTGCGAGGCGAGCAGGAGGCCGGGGATTGTACATGGCAGCAATTTACACCACAGGGACCGCGTGCCTACCTACCGCTTTTCGATCGCTGGGCATCGTTGGTGTGGTATGACAGCCCGGCGCGTATCCGCCAATTGCAGGCGATGAATATGGCCCAGTTGGCGCAGGAGATTAACATGCACTTTCCGGCGCGACTGGGTAAAGTCGAACCGGTGGCGGCGGGGGCTTTCCCCCTGGTCCGCCGCCATGCCACGCGGTATGTCTTACCCGGTCTGGCTTTAATCGGCGATGCCGCGCATACCATCAATCCGTTGGCGGGGCAGGGGGTTAATCTGGGGTACCGCGATGTGGATGCATTAATTGAGACGCTGACTACGGCACGAGATAATGCGGAGGATTGGGCTGCAAAAAGTGTACTGCTGCGTTACCAGCGTAAACGGCACAAAGACAATCTGCTGATGCAAAGCGGAATGGATCTGTTTTATTTCGCGTTCAGCACGCCAGCAGAACCACTGCGTTTCGTGCGCAATCTGGGATTGATGGTGGCGGAGCGTTCTGGTGTGTTGAAACGTCAGGCGCTGCGTTACGCGCTGGGATTATAGAACGTATATTACCGGCGGTGGGCACGTCGTTCGGTTCTGTCGCATTAACGGAGGATGGTTGCCAAAAGTTGTGTTGACTGTTTTTTATACAGTCAACAGGTAAAACTGTTCAGCCGGGGACA
>NZ_RQVV01000011.1 GCF_009295515.1 Erwinia endophytica
TGTTGCATAAGTCCCTCTGCTTGCTATGAATATTGATTCTATGAGTATTTTACAAGCAGTACACGCAAGAGCAATAGGGGTTTAAAGCCCAATGGAACGGAAACGTACGTTAAGAATGTAACCATATGATTTTACTTCTATAAAATCGTGGCGTTGTCGGTCAGGTTTACATTGATTTGATTACCGGGTTTATTAACACTGGAAACGCCGAAAACCGCATGCTACTGGCATCAACAGAAAAAATAAACAAAACCCTCGTTTTCTTTACTCGCTAAATCTGCTCAAAAAATGCACTTAGCGTACGATCTCGTACGGTTGGGCTTCAAACCCCTCCCAGTGCATCCCCCACTGAATGCGGAACCAGGTTGTTTTTTGAGTAAGCCGCGTTCCGTTCCACAGATCGATATGATCGCCGCTGCGATTCCCAAATGATTCGCCGGGCCTGCGCCAGTAGTCTTTAAAGAAAATAATGCCGGTTTCATTCCTGAGCGTTTTTTCAAAATTATCAGTGGTCACCCTTATCATTACAGCCATGCCTTCAAACGGGGCTATACGCAGTGCGTTGGCTAGTTCTTCCGCCCGCAATATGTGGCCCTCTTTTTTAGGATGTTGCCAGCAGAACGTCGCTTTCAGTCGGGTGACGTCACAACCGCAGCGCGCCAGCGCAGTGCCAACACTGATAGCGCACTGGTCATCAAATGCTTTTAAACCATTGGATAATCGGCAGGGGGCGTTTTCGCCCTTCACGGTAGGGTGGGCATTCCATAAAGATTCAAACGATAAAGCCATAACGCAACTCCTGTAACGTTAGTGTCAGAATCGTTTTAGTAGCATAAAGTGGCGAGAAAAGAAAAGCCTCCCTGTGAGAGAGGCTTGTTTTAGGTGGATGTAAAGTAGATGAGATTGCAATTAAATCCTTTTAATTCAATCTTTTATTTCGTTATCAAAGCCCGCTATTGCGGGCTTTTTTACTTATTGGCTGGGGTGCAGGGATTCGAACCCCGGAATGCTGGTATCAGAAACCAGAGCCTTACCGCTTGGCGACACCCCAATAATCAATGTTGCGATTTGTAAAAAATCGTCTTTTGTCTGTATGGCTGGGGTGCAGGGATTCGAACCCCGGAATGCTGGTATCAGAAACCAGAGCCTTACCACTTGGCGACACCCCAATAAATTGGTGGCTACTACGGGAATCGAACCTGTGACCCCAGCATTATGAGTGCTGTGCTCTAACCGGCTGAGCTAAGTAGCCTGACTTCACTGGACGTACTTTACTACATTTCTCCCGGAGAAGAAAAATGGCTGGGGTACCTGGATTCGAACCAGGGAATGCCGGTATCAAAAACCGGTGCCTTACCGCTTGGCGATACCCCATCCGGACAAGCCGTTCATGGAAATGGTGCGGGAGGCGAGACTTGAACTCGCACACCTTGCGGCGCCAGAACCTAAATCTGGTGCGTCTACCAATTTCGCCACTCCCGCAAAAAAGATGGTGGCTACGACGGGAATCGAACCTGTGACCCCAGCATTATGAGTGCTGTGCTCTAACCAGCTGAGCTACGTAGCCATCTTTTTTCGCGTTACCTTCATCGGCGTTGCGGGGCGCATTATGCTGAGTTGACCTAAAAGCGTCAACAAATTTTTTCCCGTTTTTTACCAGAATTGATTTGTTTGACTGGCTTATAACCAGCCTGGCGATTAAATCAACAAATATTGAAGGTGAACCGCATATTACTGCGAAAAACGAGCCTGCCATGGCTCGTTATCGCTGATAAGCCACAGATTATTTGTAGGCATCCTGATGGACACCGACTGCACGACCGGAAGGATCGTCCATGGCTTTGAACGTTTCGTCCCATTCAATGGCCTTCGCTGATGAACAGGCAACGGATGGACCGCCAGGCACGCACTCTGCTGCGCTGGGCAGTGGGAACAGTTCTTCAAAGATTTCGCGGTACAGGTAGCCTTCTTTCGAGGTTGGCGTGTTGTACGGGAAGCGGAAATGCGCGGTCTGCAACTGCTGATCGCTCACTTGCTTAGCCGCGACTTCTTTCAGGGTATCGATCCAACTGTAGCCGACGCCATCAGAGAACTGCTCTTTCTGACGCCAGGCGACGCTTTCCGGCAGGTAAGAGGAGAAGCACTCACGCAGGATGTGTTTTTCCATTTTGCCGTTAGAACCACACATTTTGTCTGTCGGATTGATGCGCATCGCCACATCGAGAAATTTCTTGTCCAGGAATGGTACGCGCGCTTCCACGCCCCAGGCGGACATCGCCTTGTTGGCCCGGGCACAGTCAAACATATGCAGTGCCAACAGTTTACGCACGTTCTCCTCGTGGAACTCTTTGGCATTTGGCGCTTTATGGAAGTACAGGTAGCCTCCGAACACTTCATCAGCCCCTTCGCCGGAGAGGACCATTTTGATGCCCATTGCTTTGATTTTACGCGACATCAGGTACATTGGTGTGGAGGCGCGGATGGTGGTCACATCATAAGTTTCAATGTGATAGATAACATCGCGGATCGCATCCAGACCTTCCTGTACGGTGAAGTGGATCTCATGATGCACGGTGCCAAGATGATCGGCGACGGATTTGGCGGCTTTCAGGTCCGGAGATCCCTCCAACCCAACGGCGAAGGAGTGCAGCTGTGGCCACCAGGCTTCGCTTTGACCATGATCTTCAATACGTTTGGCGGCAAACTTTTTAGTTATCGCCGAAATAATCGAAGAATCCAGTCCGCCGGAGAGCAGTACGCCGTATGGTACGTCTGACATCAGATGACTTTTTACTGACTCTTCCAGCGCGTCTTTCAGCGCATCCGCGTCAGTTTTATTGTGCTTAACCGCCTCATAACTGAACCAGTCACGCTGCCAGTAACGACGAATCTCACCATCGGTGCTGGACAAGTAGCTGCCTGGTGGGAATTCTTTCAGCGTTTTACACACTGGCACCAGCGCTTTCATTTCTGACGCGACAAACAGGTTGCCGTGCTCATCGTTGCCGATATACAGCGGGATAATACCAATGTGGTCACGACCAATCAGGTAAGTGTTTTTCACGCTGTCATAGAGAATAAAGGCAAACATGCCCTGAAGATCGTCGAGGAAGTCGACACCTTTTTCCTGGTACAGCGCCAGGATGACTTCACAGTCGGATTCGGTCTGAAATTGATAGCGATCGCTCAATTCGGCACGCAGCGCCTGATGGTTGTAGATTTCACCGTTCACTGCCAGAACATGGGTATGCGCTGCGTTGTACAGCGGCTGAGCACCGTTGTTCACGTCAACGATAGACAGACGCTCGTGAGCCAGAACGGCGTGGTTATCGGCATAAATACCGGACCAGTCCGGGCCACGGTGGCGCATCAGACGCGAAAGCTCAAGGGCTTTCTTACGCAGTTCGGCAGGATCGCTCTTGAGATCCAATACTCCAAAGATAGAACACATAACTTACTCCCTAACGACATCTCTTAACGGTGATAATGGTGATAACGTCAATGTGGTTGGCAACCCGCTTGCCGGATAGATAAGAAAATGCGCTATCTCGCTATGTTGATGCAAGTAATTTAGCGTTTTTTTGAAAAATAGTCTGTTGGCGTGGCGTTAAAATTATTCATTCATCAATAAATGGCCGATAAAATTGATTAAACCACAATTTTTTTGTTGAATGGTTCATAAAATGAACAGCGGGAGGGTAAAAAAAGCCCGGCGGGTTGGCCAGGCTGATGATTAAAGGATATCGATGTCGGCAACAGAGGGGAAAACCCAACTGGGACGAAAAGGCATGGCATCGACATCGCTCAGTGTTGAAACGCCTGACAGCACCAGGATCGTTTCCAGACCGGCCTGGAAACCAGCCAGAATATCCGTACGCAAATTATCGCCCACAATGACTGTCTCTTCCGAGTGAGCCTGCATTTTATTCAATGCTGCACGGATGATCCACGGGCTGGGTTTACCCACGTAGAAAGGTTGGCGACCAGAGATTTTTTCGATCCCGGCACAAAGCGCCCCACAGCCCGGTACAAAGCCGCGAGCATGGGTATCGGGATTGGTGGCAATAAAACGCGCGCCATTGGCAACAAAAAAGGCCGCTTTATGCATCATTTCCCAGTTATAGGAGCGGGTTTCGCCGACAATCACAAAATCCGGATTGATATCAGTGATGGTGAATCCCGCTTTATACAGTTCGTGGATTAGTGCGCCTTCACCGACGACGTAGGCTTTCTTGCCTTCCTGACGACGCAGAAAATCAGCTGTCGCCATGGCGGAGGTATAAAAGATGCTGTCTGGCAACTCGATACCGGCAGAAGCAAAACGATTGGAAAGATCGAGAGCGGTCTGTGAAGGGTAGTTGGTCAGCACGACCAACGGCATCCCTTTTTCCAGAATACGTTGCAGGAACTCATTTGCACCCGGCACCGCAGTATTGTCATGCATCAGCACGCCGTCGATATCACAAATCACGTTTTTGATGGTCATTTTTTCACTGTCTTTCAGAGTCAGGGCGCTCATTAACCTTCCAGTAAATGTTGTAATAAAATGCCGTTAAGCATGGCACGTTTCGCCAGAGCAAAGGCACCAATTGCTGAACGATGATCGATTTCTGAACGCACCACCGGCAGATTTTTGCGGAAGGCTTTCAGGACCTGAGTGTTGATACAGCCTTCAATGGCTGGCAGTAGAACGTTATCTGCTTCAGTTATTTCTCCGGCAATCACCACTTTCTGCGGATTAAACAGGTTGATGGCGATGGCGATGGCTTTGCCCAGATAGCGGCCCACGTGTTCAATCACTTCTGTCGCCAGCGTATCGCCACGGTTGGCTGCTTTGCAAATTTGCGGTATTTGGCAGTCTTCCAGAGTCAGTGAACTGGGATAGCCCCGCGTCAGCAAATGACGCACACGATTTTCAATAGCCGTGTTAGCGGCAATCGTCTCCAGACAACCAAAGTTGCCGCAGTGGCAGCGTTCACCCAGCGGATCGACCTGGATGTGACCGATCTCACCCACGTTACCATTGCTGCCGAGGAAGATATGACCATTAGCAATGATACCGGCTCCGGTACCGCGGTGTACACGCACCAGGATAGAGTCGGCGCAATCGCGGGATGCACCAAAATAGTGCTCTGCCAGCGCCAGACTGCGGATATCATGCCCCACAAAACTGGTAACATTAAAGCGCTGCTGTAGATTGGCAACCAGCGGCCAGTGATGCACGTTGATATGCGGCATATAGCGGATCACGCCGTTATTCGGGTCAACCAGGCCGGGCAGGATCACCGAAATGGCAATCAACTCGCGCAGCTTGCGCTGATATTGTGTACAGAAGTCTGTAATAGCGTTGAAAAGGGCGCTTTCGAGGGTTTCCTGCGTTCGCTCTGGCAATGAATAGTCTTCCTGTACCAGAGACTTACCACTGAGATCGAACAGGGTGAGGGTCGCATCGTTGCGACCAAGACGGACGCCAATCGTATTGAAGCCGCGGGTTTCAGTAACAATGGAGATCGCGCGTCGGCCTCCGGTGGAGGCCTGCTGATCCACTTCTTTGATCAGCCCGCGTTCAATCAACTGACGAGTAATTTTGGTCACACTGGCGGGGGCGAGCTGGCTGTGCTCGGCAATCTGAATACGTGAAATCGGCCCCTGCTGGTCGATTAGCCGGTAAACGGCTGCGCTGTTGAGCTGCTTAACTAAATCTACATTTCCTATTTGAGTCTGGCCGCCAGTGGTCATGCAATATCTACTCGCTTTAGACCTCGTCACCATTAACGATGGTCTGGATTATTTTATAGTCACGGGTGAAAACCGTCAGGTTTGCGACTTTTCCTGCTTCGACAGAACCTAATTTGTCCTCGATACCCATCGCACGGGCTGGATACAGCGTTGCCATGCGCAGTGTTTCATCCAGGGAAATCCCCACATGTTCGACGCAATTCGCTACTGCTTCAATCATGGTTAAGGCAGAACCACTGAGAGTACCGTTTTCATCGACGCAGAGTCCGTTACGGTAGTATATTGTTTTTCCTGCAAAAATGAACTGGTCAATCGCGGCACCTGTTGGCGCGGTCGCATCAGTGACCAGAACCAGCTTATCGCCTTTGATGCGTTTGGCATTGCGGATATTCGCGTAGTGAACGTGTAAACCGTCGGCGATAATACCGCACCAGACGTCAGGTGAGTCAAACAGGGCGCCGATCAGGCCGGGTTCACGCCCGGTGATGGTCGGCATCGCGTTATATAGATGTGTGGCGAAGCTGACGCCTGCAGAAATGCCGCGACGCGCTTCTTCATTAGTGGCATGTGAGTGTCCGGCAGAAATGATAATTCCGGCGGCGCTCAACTGGCGGATAATCGTACTGTCGACCTGCTCAGGCGCCAGGGTGATTTTGCTTATCACGTCGGCATTTTCACAGAGGAAATCGACTAACTCTTTGGTCGGCTTACGAATTAGCTCTGGATTATGCGTTCCCGGTTTACGTGGGCTTAGCCACGGGCCTTCCAGATGCAGGCCGAGAGCTTTGTTGGCATTTTGCGCCAGATAAGCCCGCATGACTTCAACCGCACGCGTCATCATCTCGTCGGTGCTGGTGATAAGTGTCGGCAGGAAACTGGTACAGCCAGATTGCTCATTGGTTTTTTGCATGATGTTCAGGGTGTCAACACTGATTGCCTGCAAATCATCATTGAACTGTACCCCGCCACAGCCATTGAGCTGTAAATCGATAAAGCCGGGAGCAATCAGTGCGCCATTAACATTGCGCGTTGCTACCTCGGCAGGAAGTTCATCCTTAGCACATACGCGCTCAATCAGGCCGTTAGCAATCACCACAGCATGATTATCAAGTATTTCGTGGCCGGTATAGATGCGGCCATTTGTCAATGCGTACATAAATTTTCTCCCGACATTTTCCAGCCAGTCAGGCTGGTTAACGGTATGCTGATAACTTACAGATCTTTGATATTTTCCGCTTCCATCTCGCGGAAATACTGCACAGTTTTAACTTTTAGTTCCATGGTGGCGGGTTCGTCACAAACTACCACCGATTTTGCATGCAATTGCAGGCAACTGATGGTCCACATATGGTTCACGTTGCCTTCAACGGCAGCTTGCAGCGCCTGGGCTTTCATATATCCGGTGACCAGAATCATGACTTCCTCAGCATCCAGTAATGTGCCAACGCCCACGGTTAACGCATACTTCGGTACCAGGTCTACATTGCCATCGAAGAAGCGAGAGTTAACGATGCGGGTATCGTGAGTCAAGGTCTTGATGCGGGTACGGGATGCTAGCGATGAGGCCGGTTCGTTAAACGCGATATGACCATCGTTGCCCACGCCGCCCATGAACAGATGAATTTTGCCGTAGGAGCGGATTTTTTCTTCATACTGGCGACATTCTGCGTCAATATCCGGAGCATTACCATTAAGAAGGTTGATATTTTCGCTTTTAATATCAACGTGATTGAAAAAATTACGGTACATAAAGCTGTGATAGCTTTCCGGATGCTCCTTAGGCAGGCCAACATATTCATCCATGTTGAATGTTACTACATGTTCAAAGCTGACCTGGCCTGCTTTATGCATATCAATTAAATGTTTGTAGGCTTCCAGTGGAGTGCCGCCGGTTGGCAGACCCAGAACGAAAGGACGTTCAGCCGTGGGGTTGAACGCGTTGATGCGGTTCACAATATGGCGGGCAGCCCATTTACCGACCTGGGTCGGGGTTGCCAAAGGAATCAGTCTCATGTATCACCTCATTATCAGCAGAATTTGAAAGGAGTTCGACGGAGCCATGTTGCTGCTCGTTAGCGTAACGCGTCATGACTGCTATCCGCGAGGGATAAATCCGTCTTAATTTTTTTCATCATAAAATAAGTTGGCTCGGTTAGCCATGATAAGACGATAAAAAGAGGCTGTTTTGGTGATATAAATCACGTAAACAGGGGTTTTAATTTGTGTAGCGAATTAATTTTTTTTACACTCCATCACGAGGCTTTGTCGGTGATTCCAAAATCAACCAGCGTGATAAGAATATAAAACAGTTACAGATGCCTTAATGGGGCTCATAGGGGGAAGGGAAAGATGCTGAGTTATTTGCAGAAAGTAGGTCGGGCGCTAATGGTGCCGGTAGCTACGCTACCCGCGGCCGCCATCCTGATGGGGGTAGGCTATTGGATCGATCCTGAGGCCTGGGGCGCTGGCAATGCTTTCGCCGCGTTGCTTATCAAGTCCGGCTCGGCCATTATTGACAATATGTCTGTACTGTTTGCTATTGGCGTGGCATATGGGATGTCGAAAGACAAAGACGGTGCGGCGGCGCTGACCGGCTATGTTGGCTTCCTGGTGGTCACCACGCTCTGTTCCCCTGCGGCAGTCGCCATGATTCAGAAAATACCTGTCGCGCAGGTGCCTGCGGCTTTCGGTAAAATCGAAAACCAGTTTGTGGGTATTATGGTGGGGATTGTCTCTGCGGAGATGTATAACCGCTTCAGTCACGTTGAATTGCCTAAAGCGCTCTCGTTTTTTAGCGGACGTCGTCTGGTGCCGATTCTGGTCTCCTTTCTGATGATCCTGATAGCTTTTATCCTGATGTATGTCTGGCCAGCCATTTTTGGCGCACTGGTCAGCTTTGGCGAACATATTCAGAAACTGGGTTCTGTTGGCGCAGGCATTTACGCTTTCTTTAACCGCTTACTGATCCCAGTTGGTCTGCATCATGCGTTGAATTCCGTATTTTGGTTTGATGTTGCGGGTATTAATGATATTCCTAATTTCCTGGGCGGCGCACAGTCGTTGGAAAACGGTAAGGCAGTGCTCGGTATTACTGGCCGTTATCAGGCTGGCTTCTTCCCCATCATGATGTTTGGCCTGCCGGGGGCCGCCCTGGCGATTTATCAGTGCTCACGTCCGGAAAACCGCGCTAAAGTTGGCGGGATTATGCTGGCTGCGGCGTTTGCCGCCTTCTTTACCGGCATCACCGAGCCACTGGAGTTCTCATTTATGTTCGTGGCGCCGGTACTGTATTTTATCCATGCGGTGCTGACCGGTATTTCTGTCTTTATTGCTGCGAGCATGCACTGGATCGCGGGTTTTGGCTTCAGCGCAGGGTTAGTGGATATGGTATTGTCATCCCGTAACCCGCTGGCAACGCACTGGTATATGCTGATCCCGCAAGGGCTGGTATTTTTTGTTATCTACTATGTGGTCTTCCGCTTTACCATCACAAAATTCAACCTGCTAACACCGGGCCGCGAGCTGGCTGTTGAGGGGGATGAAAGTGATGGTTACGACGTTAGCGTCGACAGCACGGGTAGCAAAGAGTCTGAAACGGAGTCCCTGGCGCGCCACTACATTGCTGCGGTCGGTGGCTCGGACAACCTGACGGCTATCGACGCCTGTATTACTCGCCTGCGCCTGAATGTGAAGGACAGCAGCGAAGTTAACGACGCGGTGGCTAAACGTCTGGGAGCCTCTGGCATCATCCGTCTGAACAAAGAAAGTGTACAAATCATTGTTGGTTCCCGGGCGGAAACCATCGCCTCAGCGATGAAAATCGTTCTGAGTCGCGGTCCGGTTAGCATGGCAATGCCGGGGGGTGTGCCAGCTGTTCCTCAGGCTATCCCTAATGCGGCCAAAGGGATTATTGCGACCCTGGTTGCGCCGGTAAGCGGTGACGTCGTCGCGCTGGAAATGGTTCCGGATGAAGCGTTTGCCAGTAAAGCTGTGGGGGAAGGGCTGGCGATTAAACCTACCAGTAGCACTGTCGTGGCGCCGGCGAATGGCACCATTGTGAAAATCTTTAATACTAATCACGCTTTTTGTCTGGAAACGGATAAAGGCATCGAAGTCGTGGTGCACATGGGACTGGATACCGTGACGTTGGAAGGTAAAGGTTTTGAGCGTTTGGTGGAAGAAGGAGCCCAGGTCACGGTTGGTCAACCGGTGTTGGAGATGGACCTGGACTTCCTGAATGCTCACGCCCGTTCGATGATTAGCCCGGTAGTGGTCAGCAATATTGATGATTTTAGCGGTATCACGCTGCTGGCAGGTAAGAAGGTCATCGCTGGCGAAAGTCGGTTATATGAAATTAACGGCTAGCAGCAGGGAATGATGAACATGAAGGGTGGGAAGCAATTCCCGCCCTTTTTTACTGGATTACGCTAACAAACGGTTGTTTCCCTTCTCCGCTTTGTGGATCATACTCCGTTATTTCATGCACTATATACCCTAACTAATTCAAGTTGCAGGGAGGCGGCAAGGGCAGGGATCCCGCTGAACTTACGCAGGTAAACGCCAACCAACGCACTTGCGACTTGAAGTATGGCTGGGATATTTACGCTAAGTATTACTGAGGAACTTAAGATGAGTGAGGCTGAAGCCCGCCCAACTAACTTTATTCGTCAGATCATTGAAGAAGATCTGGCGACAGGCAAGCATGACCACGTGCATACTCGTTTTCCACCGGAACCGAATGGTTATCTGCACATTGGCCATGCCAAGTCTATCTGCCTCAACTTTGGTATCGCGCAAGATTATCAAGGGCTGTGTAACCTGCGTTTTGATGACACCAACCCAGTGAAAGAAGACCTGGAATATGTTGAGTCAATCAAGCATGACGTACAGTGGCTGGGATTCGAATGGGCAGGCAATGTTCGTTATTCCTCTGACTATTTCGACCAGCTGTACCATTACGCCATTGAATTAATCAACAAGGGACTGGCCTACGTTGATCAACTGACCCCGGAACAAATCCGTGAATATCGCGGCACGCTGACGTCCCCAGGTAAACCCAGCCCTTACCGGGATCGTAGTGTGGCGGAGAACCTTGCGCTGTTTGAGAAAATGCGTAATGGCGAGTTCGCTGAAGGGGCGGCCTGCCTGCGTGCCAAAATCGACATGGCGTCCAACTTTATTGTGATGCGTGATCCGATACTGTACCGCATCAAATTTGCTGAGCATCACCAGACGGGCAACAAGTGGTGTATCTATCCGATGTACGATTTTACCCACTGTATTTCCGATGCGCTGGAAGGGATAACCCATTCACTTTGCACGCTGGAGTTCCAGGATAATCGCCGACTGTATGACTGGGTGCTGGACAATATCACGATCCCGAATCACCCGCGTCAGTATGAGTTCTCACGACTCAATCTTGAATACGCCGTCATGTCCAAGCGTAAGTTGAATCAGTTGGTGACGGAGAAGATAGTGGAAGGTTGGGATGACCCGCGTATGCTTACTGTTTCCGGGCTGCGTCGTCGGGGCTATTCAGCGGCGTCAATTCGGGAGTTTTGTCGCCGTATTGGCGTGACCAGGCAAGACAACATTGTAGAGATGGCGTCTCTGGAAGCCTGTATTCGTGATGACCTGAATGAAAACGCGCCGCGGGCGATGGCGGTTCTTGATCCGGTTAAACTGGTGATAGAAAACTTGCCTGCGGATCATCAGGCAATAATCACTATGCCAAAACATCCAAACAAACCAGAGATGGGAACGCGTCAGGTACCGTTTAGCCGTGAGATCTATATTGACCGTGCTGATTTTCGTGAAGAAGCCAACAAGCAGTATAAGCGTCTGGTATTGGGTAAAGAGGTTCGTCTGCGTAATGCCTATGTCATTAAAGCCGAGCGTGTGGAGAAGGATGACGCAGGGAATATTACCTGCCTGTTTTGCACTTGCGATGTCGACACGTTAGGCAAAGATCCTGCTGATGGGCGTAAAGTGAAGGGCGTCATCCATTGGGTATCCGCTAAACATGCGCTACCCGCGGAATTCCGCCTGTATGATCGCCTGTTCAGTGTACCAAATCCAGGTGCGGCGGAGGATTTCCTGTCGACGATTAATCCCGAGTCACTGGTTATCCGCCAGGGCTTTGTTGAGCCGGGATTACAGCAGGCTGAAGCGTCAAGTCCGTATCAGTTTGAACGTGAAGGTTATTTCTGCACTGACAGCCATTATTCTACGCCAGACAAGCTGGTATTTAACCGCACAGTGGGCCTGCGTGATAGCTGGGCAAAGGCTGGAGAATAAGGCTTTACACGCGTTGAGTTCGTTATCAATCTGACGCAGCTTTCGGGCTGCGTTTTTTTTTGCCTTTTACCTGGTCATCACGACGTCTTAATTTTATTTTCAATCGCAGGTATGTCGCTGCCTTATTCTGTCAGGTGCTGCGCGAGTGTGGTTCAAAAATACTTTTAGCATTTTATCGTGCAACTCGAATTATTTCGAGTAGATCAATGATTACCTTTAGCGTTATTTGTCTTGTTGTTAATTTTTTTCTTTACGCTGTAATATAGGGTTTCAAATTACCGAGGTGTCCTTAACATTTTAATTACACATTCTTATTTATGTGGCGAGAGTCAAGATTTTGCAGCATAAAATGCATAATAGATTGATAATTCGCGCCGCGAAAAATATCATTATCTACAGATAAAAATAACTGTATTGTTGATGATGCTCTGGGTGCTGATTTTTATTCAGTATATTATTATAAGTTGGGGATATATGGATGCCTCCTTTTCTATTTAAAGCAAAAACGATCACTATTGCAGCTACGTGTTTTTCTACTCTCAGTGGTGTATTTTATTTACCCCAAGTGATCGCTGCTGGTTTTTTTGACGATGCGTCATTGACTGGTGGCCTTTATTACTGGCAACGTCATCGTGAAAGAAAAGATCTTGACCCCGATAGCGATAAATACGGTCAATATCAACAAAATCTTCATCACTCCACGTTTAATGGCAACCTCGATTTTTCATCAGGCTACGCGGCAGATTTCATCGGTCTGGACCTGGCGGCGTTTGCTGCCGTTGAACTGTCCAGCAAAGGCCCGGCAGCGCCTAACGAAATCGGTTTTAGTGAGGCAAAAACACGTTGGGATGAACAATGGGCTGGCGACAAAAACGGTACGAGTATTTATAAAGCCGCAGTGAAAATTAAGCAACAGAATTACTGGTTTTATGGTGGTTATTTACAACCAAAGGGACAAACGTTATTAGCGCCGCACTGGAGTTTCTTACCGGGAACTTATCGAGGGATAGAAGCGGGAACTGTTTATGATTTTTCTGAGGCAGGGGAATTATCATTTTCCTGGATGTGGGCGGATAAATATAAAGCGCCATGGTACCGGAACATGTATCACTTCCGTAAAGCGGATGGTGTCACTGGGATCAACTATTTGCATTCGTTTGGCGCGAAATACGACTTTAAAAATAATCTCGTACTGGAAGGGGCTTTTGGTCAGGCCGCTGGCTATATGGATCAGTACTTTAGTAAAGTTTCTTATGCCGTTCCTGTTGACGGAAATAATTTAAAAACCAGTTGGCAGTTCTACGGGGCAAAAGATAAAGAAAGCGGTGGCGCTGCCAATATCAACAATGTCTATGATGGACTCGCCTGGTTGCAGGCTATCACGCTGGGTTACAGTGCGGGTCCGTTCGATCTGCGTCTGGAAGGGACCTGGGTTAAAGCTGAAGGGAATCAAGGTTTCTTTTTGCAACGTATGACACCGGGCTATGCCACTTCTAATGGTCGGCTGGATGTCTGGTGGGATTCTCGTTCAGACTTTAACGCCAACGGTGAAAAGTCGCTGTTTGCGGGGGTGATGTATGACCTGAAAAACTGGCAGTTGCCGGGGTGGGCGGTTGGAACCTCGTATGCCTATGGATGGGATGCCAAACCCTCGACTAACCCGATTTATGACCAGACCCGCCGCCTGAAAGAGTCGGCATGGAACCTGGATCTGCTCTACACCGTGCAGCAGGGACCCGTAAAAGGAACCTTATTCAAGTTGCACTACACCCGCTACCACAATCACTCCGATATCCCAAGTTGGAGCGGTGGCTACGGCAATATTTTCCAGGATGAGAAAGATGTGAAGTTTATCGTAATGGCGCCTTTCACTATTTTTTCATCAGGTAAATAAGCCCACAGGCCGGAAAGAGGAGAACGGGAAATGAACGCTATTTTGGCGGTTATCACTATGCTGCTGCTCAGTGGTTGTACCACACAAAGCACCGGACTATCGCAGGAACCGATCCCCAGTCGGGATTACCAGCGCTGTCTGGACGCCGAAAAAATGGGGGCCAGCGAAGGTATAGAGGCCCGCTGTGGCAAGCTTCAGCAGGAAATTGAATAATTATACAAGGAATACGGATGAACAAGTTCAGAGCCAGTCTTGTTGCAGTTGCGTTGATGTCAGCATTGGGCAGCGGTGTCGCCAGCGCGGATCAGAAAATCGTAGATCAGATTAGCCAGTTCGGTGTGAAGTACAAGGTTATCGATAACCATGCCGCGCAGAATGGGGTTGACTGTGCGGCGCTGGGGGCTGACGGGGCCTCCTGTAACCGGGCAACCATTACCTTAACCAATCCTGGCCCGGCAATCGACAGCAAAGACTGGGCGATTTATATGTCCAACGTCCATGAAACGCTGAAGGTTGAAAGCGATCAGTTTCGCATGGTACATATCGTCGGTGATTTAACCCGGCTGGAACCCACAGAGAAGTTCAAAGGTTTCGGCGCTGGCGAGACGATAGAAATCTCAATCATTAATGAATACTGGCAGTTGTTTATCACTGATGTGATGCCGCGCTGGTATGTGACTTCAGGCGATGCTAAGCCAAAAATCATCACCAGTACTGATTCGGAAGATCTGACGACGTTTGTTGAACCTTTCGGTGAACACTGGAAGCGGATCCCGGATGATAAAAATGTGCTGATGGTCGCTGGCAGCCGTTTTGATAAGAACAGTGATGTGGCTCAGTTGCCGTCTTCAGCACTGAGAGGGCAGATTGTCCCCACGCCGATGCAGGTTGATATCCGGGCTGAGGATGCTGATCTGTCAAAAGGCGTGAAGCTGGATCTTGCCAGCCTGTCGGCGGATAAAGCGCAGGCGGTGAAGCAGCGTTTTCAGTTACTGGGGCTGAAAGAGCAACCTGCTGGCTATGAAATTTCCACGCGTGTTGACGGCAAGGCACTGAATAAAGAGCAGGCTGTTGCCGGGGGTTATCAACTGGTCATCGGCAAAGAGAAAGCCGAAGTGGTTGGTTACGATCAGAGCGGTGTGTTCTATGGCCTGCAGTCGATCCTTTCCCTGCTGCCTGCCGATGGTAGCGCGAAAATCGCCACCCTCAGCGCCAGTGATGCGCCACGCTTCGCCTATCGCGGCGTCTTTCTTGACGTGGCCCGTAATTTCCACAGCAAAGCGGCGGTGATGCGGATGCTGGATCAGTTGGGTGCCTGGAAAATCAATGTCTTCCACTTCCATCTCAGCGATGATGAAGGCTGGAGAATTGAGATCCCGGGTCTGCCGGAGTTAACGGATGTGGGCGCTAAACGCTGCCACGATCTTAGCGAGCAGCGCTGTCTGCTGCCGCAGCTGGGCTCGGGACCCGAAAGTGACAACAATGGGAGCGGCCATTTCAGCCGCCAGGACTATATCGAGATTGTGAAATATGCCGCAGCTCGCGGGATTGAAGTGATTCCTGAGATTGATATGCCGGCTCATGCCCGTGCTGCCGTGATCTCGATGGAAGCTCGTTACAATCGCCTGATGAAAGAGGGCAAAACGGCGGAAGCCTCAGAATACCGTCTGGTCGATCCTACGGATGATTCTAATACCACTTCGGTGCAGCTCTATGACCGTACCAGCTATCTGAATCCCTGCCTGCCGTCTTCCCTGCGCTTCACCGATAAAATCATCAGTGAAATTCAGGCCATGCATCGCGAGGCCGGCCAGCCGATTAAGACCTGGCACTTTGGCGGCGACGAGGCCAAAAATATTCGTCTCGGCTCGGGATATTCCGATATCAACCAGCCGGTTGCCGGCACCGGCCTGCTCGATATGAGCAAAGAGGATAAGCCATGGGCGAAATCGCAAGTTTGCCAGGCCATGGTCAAACAGGGCAAGGTGAAGGATCTGGAACATCTGCCGAGCTATTTTGCGCTGCAGGTCAGCCAGCAGGTTAAACAGCACGGTATTGGTAGAATGCAGGCGTGGCAGGATGGTCTGAAAGATGCCGAAAATGCCAAAGCATTTGCCACTGAGCGCGTGGCTGTTAACTTCTGGGATACGCTCTACTGGGGCGGCTTTGACTCTGCTAACGACTGGGCGAAAAAAGGCTATGAGGTCATTATCTCCAACCCGGACTATGTCTATATGGACTTCCCGTATGAAGTGAATCCGTTGGAACGCGGGTACTACTGGGGAACCCGCTTCAGCGATGAGCGTAAAATGTTCAGTTTCGCGCCGGATAATCTGCCGCAGAATGCCGAAACCTCGGTGGATCGCGATGGCAACAGCTTTAGCGCTAAATCGGACAAAGCCTGGCCTGGCGCTTTCGGCTTATCGGCGCAGCTATGGAGCGAAACGGTGCGTACTGATGAACAAATGGAATATATGATCTTCCCGCGTATGTTTTCAGTGGTGGAGCGTGCCTGGCACCGGGCAGCATGGGAACAGGATTACCAGGCGGGAAGGGAGTATATCGGTGGAAAAACAGAGTATATTGACCATCAGGAGCAGCTCAACGACTGGCAGCGATTTGCCAACGTGCTGGGACAACGTGAGCTGGCAAAACTGGACAAATGGGGTATTCACTATCGTCTGCCAGTACCCGGCGCACGTATTGTCGCCGGGAAACTGCACGCCAATATTGCACTGCCGGGGCTGACCATTGAATTTAGCACAGATGAAGGGAAAACCTGGCGGCGTTATGATGCCAGTGTGCAACCAGCGGTGGCAGGTAAGGTGATGGTTCGTTCGGTCAGTCCGGATGGAAAACGTTTTAGTCGTACTGAGACTCTTTGAGATAAGCGGCCCGTGTATGTGGGCCGTTCGCTGATGCTGGCTATAAAAAAACCGTTGAGAGGTTCAGCGGTTTTTTATGAATAGAATAGACTACTCGTCATGCAGTGTTTCATCTTCGCGACAATCGCCAGCTGAGCAGTGACCATAAAGGTACAGGCTGTGGTTACTGAGCTTGATGCCGTGACGTTCAGCGATATCCCGCTGGCGGGATTCGATTGATTCATCACTGAATTCAATCACTTTTCCGCAATCCAGACAGATCAGGTGATCGTGATGATGCTGTTGTGTCAGTTCGAAGACAGATTTACCGCCCTCGAAGTTATGACGGGTAACGATCCCTGCGTCATCAAATTGGTTCAGAACACGGTAAACCGTCGCCAGGCCAATCTCTTCGCCCATGTCGATCAGGCGTTTATATAAGTCTTCCGCACTGACGTGGTGGCCTTCTGGTTCCTGAAGTACTTCCAGAATTTTCAGTCGAGGAAGTGTGACTTTCAGGCCGGCCTTCTTTAATGCGGTATTATTGTCAGTCATGCGGATATTATCCTGTTACTTTGCTAGTCACTAAGTGGCTGAAAAGCCCTGAACATCGGTCGGATCGAAAGCTGAGCATCCCAGTATAGAACTGATGCATCGAAATGGAAACCACAGTAAAGGTGCGGAGCATTCATGCGAGGTTAACATTTCACTCTGTCTCCTTTTCGCCGTCAGGGTAAAAGACGCTGAAAAAGCGGTGCAGACCGATGGCGATATTGTACGATTCTACCGATGAAAGCGATAAAAATATGCCTATCACTTCTATAGGAACAACCACCAGCCTGATGTGAGATATCTCCCATATCAGAACCCCGGCTTAAGCTTCGAGAATTTCCTTAAGGTGTAGTTCATCATAAATCTGTTTAACCCACTTTTCAGTTCGTTCGGCAGTCAGCTCTGGTTGGCGATCTTCATCAATGGCCAGACCGAGGAAGTGAGAATCATCCGCCAGTCCTTTTGAGGCTTCGAAATGATAGCCTTCAGTGGGCCAGTGCCCGACAATCGTCGCACCGTTAGGTTCGATGATATCGCGAATGGTACCCATGGCGTCACAGAAGTACTCGGCATAATCTTCCTGATCGCCACAACCAAACAGTGCAACTAATTTTCCGTTGAAGTCGATTTCTTCTAATGTCGGAAAAAAATCATCCCAGTCGCACTGTGCTTCGCCATAGTACCAGGTTGGGATACCCAGCAGCAGAATATCAAAGGCTTCAAGGTCTTCTTTGCTGCTTTTAGCGATATCATGAACTTCCGCCACCTCTTTACCGAGCTGCTTCTGGATCATTTTTGCAATGTTTTCTGTATTGCCCGTATCGCTGCCAAAGAAAATGCCTATGATTGCCATGAGTTTAATAACCTCTTGAAACTTAAATTATATGAGACGGTTAGCCTAAAAGTGTTAACAGCAATGATAGCAGACCGCATCGGGGGGATAAACGTGAAATCCTCTTGCTTTTGTCGCTTTGTGCTTTGTCGCTATGGATTTATCAGGTCTGTCGGGGGCCTGTTTAGTACTGTCGTTCGGCTAACTGAGCCAGCAACATTTCTTCAATCAACTCGCTGCGGCTCATATTTCGCTGTTCGGCCAGTTGGTTCAGAGCATCGACCGCATCGCTGTTCATTTTTAGCTCCACGCGTTTGAGTCCACGCACTTTATCTCGTTTGAGTTGGTTGCGTTTGTTGATACGCAGTTGTTCATCACGCGTTAGTGGATTGGTTTTCGGTCGTCCCGGACGACGCTCGTCTGCGAAAAGATCGAGAGTGGTGCGGTCTGTGTTTTCTTTTGCCATAGAATCGTGATATTGAAAGGCTGAGGTGCTGATAGAGTGAGCCGTAAAACGGGCTGAAATTCGACCGTCGACAAAATTTTAGCGCGCCATCATACCCCAGTGAAAGTCATGACGACAATGCTTTAGCTTGTTCAGGAACTATTTGTTTTTACAGCGCAAAAAAACGACAAATTGCGCGCAACACCGCATCAGGTTTTTCCGCATGCACCCAGTGGCCCGCACCGGCGATCACGTGCGCCCGAGCCAGTGGAAATTGTGCCAACAGGACATCACGATAGTCGTCAGCAAGATAGGGTGAACGTTCCCCCCGGATAAAAAGTGTCGGATGTCGCCAGGCGGGAACCGGTTGCCAGCCAATAATATTATCATAGCATTGCCAGAGCACCGGGACATTAAAACGCCATTCCCCCTGATGAAAGGACTTCAGCAGAAACTGTATTACCCCTTCATCTTCTATTAACGGGTGCATTATGACCGCGGCTTCACTGCGTAGTTTCACACCGGCCTCGCTGACCGCGTTGAGTGCAGTGAAGACAGTATCATGATGACGTTCAGGGTAGGCGACAGGCGCCATATCAATCACCACCAGGTGTTTAACTCGCTCTGGCACCAGTGCGGTCAGCGTCATGGCGATTTTTCCGCCCATGGAGTGACCAATAACGGCAAACTGGTCAATTCCAAGGTTATCAAGCGTTTCCAGTACGTCCTGCGCCATCAGGAGATAGTTCATCTCAGTCGCATGCGGGGATAATCCGTGGTTGCGAACATCAATTTGTACTATTGGGTGGTTATCTTTCAGCCCCCGGGCCAGTACCGCAAGGTTGTCCAGGCTGCCAAAAAGACCGTGGATCAGTACCACCGGAGAGCCAGAAATGGCTGATTGTTCAGATTGCAAGCGGACATTCAATTTCATGGCAAAGTTCTTACAGTTGAAACGAGGGGTTAGGGTATCATGGATTTATGGCTTCCTGCCGGAGTGGGTGGTCAGATCTTTTGCGGCATTATCTGACTTTTGCTGGCATTCAGGGCTGGCGCTACACCCTGGCGGGATTTAACTTTATAATCCTCGTGTTAGAGCTGGAATTTCAGCGTCTGTGCCTTGTTCACTAGCCTGAAGGACGACGCTATCTGGTTCTATAAGCAACAATTGTACTGGATCAAGATGAAAACTATTGAAGTCGACGAAGAACTCTACCGTTATATCGCCAGCCATACTCAGCATATTGGTGAAAGCGCCTCTGACATTTTACGCCGGATGCTTAAATTTTCAGCAGGGCAAAATCAGACTGTAGCTCCTGCAGCTACAGCGACGAGGGCCATGGAGGCAACAGGAACAACTCAGGCCAGAGAAGGGGAGCGTCCTCAGGATCGTGTGCGCGCTATCCGTGAGTTGCTGTTGTCCGATGAATACGCTGAACAGAAGAAAGCGGTTAACCGGTTTATGCTGATTCTGTCGATCTTATACCGTCTGGATCCCAGGGCATTCGCCGCGGCGACGGAGTCTCTTCTGGGCCGTACGCGCGTCTACTTTGCAGGGAATCAGCAAACCCTGGTACAAAATGGCACCCATACTAAGCCGCAACATATTCCTGGCACGCCGTATTGGGTAATAACCAACACCAACACAGGTCGCAAACGTAGCATGATCGAACATATCATGTCGTCAATGCAGTTCCCGGCAGAACTGACTGACAAAGTTTGCGGCACCCTCTAACTGATAAATAAACGTCAGGGAGAAGCGCCAATGGCCAATCACCCCCGTGCCGGGCAGCCAGCCCAGCAGAGCGATTTGATTAACGTTGCACAATTAACTGCGCAGTATTATGTCCTGCAACCAGAGCCAGGTAATGCGGAACATGCGGTGAAATTCGGCACATCCGGCCATCGCGGTAGCGCAGGGCGTCACAGTTTCAACGAGACGCACATTCTGGCGATTGCTCAGGCGATTGCCGAAGAGCGTAAAAAGAATGGTATTACCGGTCCTTGCTATGTGGGGAAAGATACTCACGCGTTGTCTGAACCTGCAATTATCTCCGTACTGGAAGTGTTGGCGGCAAACGGTGTTGATGTGATAGTGCAACAGGATAATGGTTATACGCCAACGCCTGCTATTTCGAACGCTATCCTTGAACACAACAAAGCGGGTGGAGCACAGGCTGATGGCATCGTCATCACCCCTTCGCATAATCCACCGGAAGATGGCGGCATCAAATACAATCCCCCTAATGGCGGGCCGGCGGATACCAATGTCACCAAAGTGGTGGAAGATCGTGCTAATGCGCTGATCAACGGTGGGCTGAAAGAGGTGAAGCGTATTGCGCTGGATAAAGCCTGGGCGAGTGGTCATCTGCAGGAAAAAGACCTGATCCAGCCTTATGTTGAAGGCCTGTCTCAAATCATTGATATTCCGGCGATTCAGAAAGCCGGTCTGAAAATCGGCGTTGATCCTTTAGGCGGCTCCGGTATTGCCTACTGGCAGCGTATTGCAGAATTCTACCATCTGGATTTGACCATCGTTAATGATTCGGTCGATCAGACGTTCCGCTTTATGCATCTGGATAAAGATGGTGTGATCCGCATGGACTGCTCTTCCGAGAGCGCGATGGCGGGGCTGTTGGCGCTACGTGATAAATTTGATCTGGCCTTTGCTAACGATCCGGATTATGACCGCCATGGTATCGTGACGCCTGCGGGGCTGATGAACCCGAACCACTATCTGGCGGTCGCGATCAACTACCTGTTCCAGCATCGTCCTCAGTGGGGTAAAGAGGTCGCTGTCGGTAAGACGCTGGTTTCCAGCGCGATGATTGACCGCGTGGTGAACGACATCGACCGTAAGCTGGTGGAAGTTCCGGTCGGTTTCAAATGGTTTGTTGATGGCCTGTTTGATGGCAGCTTCGGCTTTGGTGGCGAAGAGAGTGCGGGAGCTTCTTTCCTGCGCTTTGACGGTACGCCGTGGTCAACCGATAAAGATGGGATCATCATGTGTCTGCTGGCGGCAGAGATCACTGCCGTGACCGGTAAGAATCCGCAGCAACATTACGATGAGCTGGCTGAGCGTTTTGGTGCGCCGAGCTATAACCGTTTACAAGCTTCCGCCACTTCGGCCCAGAAAGCCGCGTTGTCTAAACTGTCACCAGAAATGGTCAGCGCCGACACGTTGGCAGGCGATCCGATCACTGCCCGTCTGACTGCTGCTCCGGGTAACGGCGCGTCGATTGGCGGTCTGAAAGTGATGACGGAGAACGGCTGGTTCGCCGCACGTCCGTCCGGCACGGAAGATGCTTATAAAATCTACTGTGAGAGCTTTTTAGGCGCAGAACACCGCCTGAAGATCGAGAAAGAAGCAGTAGAGATCGTTAGCGAAGTATTAAAAAACGCCTGACGATAAAGTGTGACAGCAAAGGCGTGGTTTCCTGCGCCTTTGCTGCTGATAGGCTCACCGTTTTTTATCCGCGTGTATTATGTGTAGCCCGTCTGTATTCACACGTTGATTTCAGCGCTGTTATACCCGCCATATTTCAGGTCTCAGCGGCGTTAGCTGCTTCTTCCACTCCTTGTTACCCGGTTTATCGGTGCGCCTGATGGCAGTCGGCGTTGCTACTTTCATCCCACTTGACCTCTTCAGCGAATCGGTAATGAATCGTAGAATTTCGATGTTGAATTAAGGTTAATTATTTACAGTTTATTTAACTTTTATGTAGCAAAATGACAGGAATGGCGAGCAAAAGCGATTTTTTCAGCAAACAGGTGGTCGGATGAGTAGTAAAATTACCTTTGTGGCGCTATTCTTTTAAGCTAATGACAATCGTCAAAAGAGGAGTGCTTATGGTCCTTTATCAACCGTACCCGTTACATCAGATAATCCTGCGTCGCGCTATGGTGGTGGTGGTGGGCACGTTGGTTTTGCCAGTGATGCTGTTACGCAGTGATCGGGCTAAGTTTTACAGTTATCTGCACCGAATCTGGTGTAAAACCAGTACCCAGCCGGTTTGGTTGGCGCAGTCAGAATCCGTCGGTGGCGACATCTGGTAAGCAGGCTCCTCGCATTTTTGCCTGGCTCTCACTTTTTCAGCGGATAAACAGTTCCACACTGTCTTCCTGGCGGCAAAAAATCTTTATGCGAGATGAGTAGTGGTACCGTCACACCCTGAATATTCAAGTTCCAGGAAGATGGCAAGTAAAGACGTGACGATGTGCTTTGGCGGGTGTGATTCGACTGCCCGAACACTGCCAGAGTCCCTGCCGTATACAGCATAACGGGTATCTACCTGTACCTGATGAAATAACGTTTCAGCAGCCTGCTTATTCCTCCCCCATTCTCATCATTTATCTCGTCTGTTATTGTTGCCTGATTACCCTTTGGTGAACCCCTTGTCGGTCTGAGCCGACCATGGGCATTTTCAGGAAATATCATGCGAAATACTGAGCTCGAACATATTGTTAACCAGCAACTGAACACGGCTGCTTTCAGTGACTATGCGCCAAATGGGCTGCAAGTCGAAGGTCGTTGCGAGGTGGCCCGGATTGTGACGGGCGTGACGGCCTGCCAGGCGCTACTGGATGAAGCCGTGCGTCTGGAAGCGGATGCCGTGCTGGTCCATCACGGTTATTTCTGGAAAAACGAACCACAGGTCATTAAAGGTATGAAGCGTAACCGGCTGAAAACACTGCTGGTTAATGATATCAATCTGTATGGCTGGCATCTGCCGTTGGATGCGCACCCGCAGCTTGGCAACAACGCGCAACTGGCGAAAGCGCTGGGCATTGAGGTGCAGGGTGACGTCATGTCACTGGTGCCGTGGGGGGAATTGCAGGAACAACTGACCGGAGATCTACTGGCTAAAAGAATCGCCAGGGTTCTGGGGCGTGAGCCGTTGCACTGTGGTGATAATGCACCGCACCTGATCCGTCGTGTTGCCTGGTGTTCGGGCGGAGGGCAGGACTTCATTGATGCGGCGGCGGCGTTTGGCGTTGATGCCTTCATTAGCGGTGAAGTTTCTGAACAGACCATCCACAGTGCCCGCGAACAGGGGGTACACTTTTTTGCGGCCGGTCATCATGCCACCGAACGAGGCGGTATTCGGGCGCTGGGAGAGTGGCTGGCGGAAAGCTATGGTCTGGAGGTGACCTTTGTCGATATAGACAATCCAGCCTGAACCTGTCGGGCAGTTTAGTTTACCGCTCACACATTAAGTTGACATATCTTACGTCGCCACACAGTGAATTCACTGGTTTGAAAAACCAGTCAGGAGGAGTGTTTTGCAACGAACACGTTGTTACCTGTTAGGTGAACGCGCGGTCGTGCTTGAGTTGGAACCCCCCGTTTCTCTCAGCAGTCAGCAACGTATCTGGGGATTGTCAGCACAACTGACGGCTTGCCCGGAAGTGATTGAGGTCGTCCCAGGGATGAACAATATTACTGTCATGTTGCGTGACCCGCAGCAAACCGCGTCTGGCGCCATCGAATGGCTGCAATCCAGGTGGGAAAAAAGTGAGGCGCTGGAGATGGACGCGCGCACGGTTGACATCCCCGTGATGTACGGCGGAGCGGCTGGCCCGGACCTCGAGGTGGTGGCTCACCACAGCGGGCTGACCCCGCAACAGGTGGTTGCCGCGCACGCAGCCGCAGACTATGTGGTTTATTTTATTGGTTTCCAGCCTGGTTTTCCCTACATGGCTGGCCTGGATGAACGGCTGCACACGCCGCGTCGTGCCGAGCCGCGCGTACAGGTACCTGCCGGTTCAGTCGGTATCGGCGGAAGTCAGACCGGGGTTTATCCGCTCGCCGCACCCGGTGGCTGGCAACTCATCGGTCAGACCGACATTATCCTGTTTAACCCGCAGTCTCAGCCGCCCACCTTTTTAAGACCCGGTGACAGTGTGCGTTTTGTGCCGCAAAAGGGGGGGGTATGTTGAAGATCATTCGTGCGGGCATGAGTACCACATTACAGGATGCAGGGCGTATCGGCTGGCGTCAGTATGGCGTCGGCGTTGGCGGAGTGTTGGATGCTCCGGCAATGGAAACGGCCAATCTGCTGGTTGGTAATCCCCGAACCAGCGCGGTGCTGGAAATAACGTTGGGGCAATTTTGCGCTGAATTTACCCGTGACGGATGGATAGCCCTGACCGGGGCCGGATGTCACGCTGCGCTGGATAATCAGCCTGTCTGGACCGGCTGGCGTACCGCCGTTAAAAAAGGCCAGCGGCTGACATTAAAAATGCCCGGACGCGGCATGCGTAGTTATCTGGCGCTGGATGGTGGATTTGCCGCGACAGCTATGCTGGGTTCATTGAGTACCGATGTGAAAGCCGGTTTCGGTGGTTTTGCTGGTCGTCGGATTGAGGATGGCGATAACCTGCCGCTGGGGGAAGCGCAACAGACGTTTAGCAAGCCTGTGGGCGTGCGTCAGTTGCTGTTTGGCAACCGTGTTCGGGCCATGATTGGGCCGGAATACCACCAGTTTAGCCCTGAGAGCCGGGAAATATTCTGGCGTACCGCCTGGCAGATTAATCCACAAAGCAACCGCATGGGGTATCGTTTACAGGGAAGACCGCTCACACGGGTAAATCAGCGTGATATGCTGTCACACGGGTTGCTGCCGGGCGTTGTCCAGGTTCCGCCCAATGGTCAGCCGATCGTCCTGATGGCGGATGCCCAGACTACCGGCGGCTACCCACGGATCGCCTGTGTTATCGAGGCCGATCTTTATCATCTGGCGCAGATCCGGCTCGGTGAGCCTGTTCATTTTGTTCACTGTACATTGGAAGACGCGCTACGGGCGAAGCGTGTTCAGCAACGTGCACTGGATCTGATGGCATGGGGATTAAAACATGAAAGTTGATCTTAACGCCGATCTTGGCGAAGGCTGTGGGAATGATCGTGCATTACTGCAACTGGTCTCATCGGCGAATATTGCCTGTGGTTTTCATGCCGGAGATGCTCAGACTATGCGGCAAAGCGTGCTTTGGGCGCTGGAATTTGGTGTGGCAATCGGCGCGCATCCCAGTTTTCCCGATCGCGAGAATTTTGGCCGTACGCGGATGACGCTGCCAGCGGAAACTGTCTTTGCTCAGATGGTTTATCAGATAGGCGCCCTGCAGGCTATCGCACATAGCGCAGGGGGACGACTGGCGCACGTTAAGCCTCACGGCATGCTCTATAACCAGTCCGCGCAGGAGCCAGAGTTGGCTGACGTCATCGCCCGTGCAGTAAAGGCGGTGGATCCCACGCTGATTCTGGTCGGGTTGGCTAACAGTGAATCGATTAGAGCGGCACAGGCGCTGGGGCTTGCCACCCGGCAGGAGTTTTTTGCCGATCGTGGTTATCAGGATGATGGTTCGCTGGTGCCGCGCTCACAGCCGGGAGCGTTGGTGGAAAGTGACCTGCAGGCCATTGAACAGACGCTGAGTATGCTCCAGCAGGGACACATCAGGAGCATCAGCGGTAAATGGGTTAAGGTAAAAGCGGAGACCGTTTGTCTGCATGGCGATGGGGCTCATGCGCTGGCTTTTGCCCGTCAACTGCGTACCGCCCTGGCGCAACAGAAAATCAGTGTGACCAACAGTATGTAGCGGATTGCTGCATGAAACGCAAAAAAGCGTGTTATCTATTTCCCTGGTTTTGCCAGGGCATTTTTTATTGAGACCGGGAGGAAAAATGGAAAACGCAGTAAATTTGTGGCCTCTGGCAGGGATTGCCGCCATCATTATCGGCTTTTTATTACGGTTTAATCCGGTGCTGGTGGTGATTGTCTCTGGCCTGATTACCGGGCTGGCGGCACATATGCCGGTAAGTGATATTCTGGATAAACTGGGATCTGGTTTTCTCAACACCCGCAATCTGGCGCTGATCCTGCTGTTGCCGCTGCCGGTCATCGGTTTGCTGGAGCGTTACGGTCTGAAGGAACGAGCGCAGGCCTGGATAGCCCAGATCAAGAGCGCGACCGCAGGCCGCCTGCTGATCGTTTATCTCTTTGTGCGTGAAATTACCGCCGCGATGGGGCTGACCAGCTTGGGGGGACATCCGCAAATGGTGCGTCCTCTGCTGGCTCCGATGGCTGAAGGTGCAACGGAAAACCGTTATGGCGAATTGACGCCGGAGGTTCGTCACCGGTTGCGTGCGATGTCAGCCGCGACGGATAACGTTGGGCTGTTCTTCGGCGAGGATATTTTTGTGGCCTTCGGCGCGATTATGTTTATGCATAACTTTATGCAGGAGTCTGCGGGGATCCAAACCGAGCCGCTGCATATTGCGGTATGGGGCATTCCGACGGCTATTTGCGCTTTTCTGATCCATGCGGCGCGCCTGCGCAGACTGGATAAAAAGATTGCTGCTGAACTGTCTGCCCTCAATGCCGATGCGCTGAAAGCCAAAGGAGGCCGCTAATGTTCCAGCAACAATATCTGTTCTGGCTGGCCGGTTTGATCCTGCTGGTGGTGGCGGTAATGTCCTGGCGGGATAAAGCCAACCCGCGTCGCCTGACCACGGGATTGTTCTGGGCGCTGTATGGCCTGGCCTTCCTGGTTGGCGACTGGACCATTAATCTGCTCGGCAGCCATTCTGTGCATATGGTGGTTGGCGCCATGGTGGTGGTGATGGCGTTGATTGCTGGTTTAGGTGGCGTCAGGTTGGGATCGTATCATCAGCGCCGACCAGAGCAACGTGTGGAGAGTGCAACGCGGCTGCGTAACCGTTTGTTCCTGCCGGCGTTGGTTATTCCGCTGGTTACCGTGGTGGGCGTGTTGGCCTTTAACCATATTCCCAGGTTGCAAGACGCGGTGTTTGGCGCAGGAAATCATGCCACGCTAATCACGTTGTTTTCAATGGCGACAGGCTGTGTGGTTGGCTGGTTGATTGCGCTCAAAATGACCCGGGAAGGGCCAGCGCAGTCGGTACAGGAGGCGCGTCGTCTGCTCGATGCTATCGGCTGGGCCTTTATTCTGCCGCAAATTCTTGCCACTCTCGGCTTGTTATTTACCAGTGCGGGCGTTGGCACGGCTATTTCTCATCTCACCGAAACTTATCTGGCGGTGGATAACCGGTTTATCGCTGTCGCGACCTACGCAATCGGCATGGCGTTACTGACGATGGTGATGGGCAATGCCTTTGCCGCGTTCCCCATTGTGACGGCGGGTGTCGGTATTCCGATTCTGGTATTGCAGCATCATGGCAACCCGGCGGTCATGGCGGCAATCGGCATGTTTTCCGGTTACTGCGGTACACTGATGACCCCGATGGCGGCGAACTTTAATCTGGTCCCGGCGGCATTGTTGGAACTGCCGGATCGCAATGCGGTGATCAAAGCTCAGGTTCCGACCGGGGTGCTATTGCTGATAGTCAATATCTTCCTGCTCTATTTTATGATGTTTTTGTAAGGTGACGATGAAAACGGTTCTGATTACTGGGTTTGAACCTTTTGAGGGCGAACGGGTGAACTCATCCTGGGAGGTGGTCAGCCATTTGCATGGACATCAGGTGGGCGGCGCGAAGGTTATCGCTAAGCAGCTACCCTGTGTGTTTGGTGACTCGCTGACGGCTCTGTATGCCGCTGTTGATGAGTTGCAGCCTGAAATAGTGATCGCCATCGGGCAGGCTAATGGTCGTCCCGATATTACTGTCGAACGAGTGGCGATTAACGTGGACGATGCTCGCATCCCGGATAATGCAGGCCAGCAACCCATCGATGTCCCGATTATCGTCAATGGACCAGCTGCCTGTTTTTCCATGTTGCCGATTAAAGCGATGGTTCAAGGGATGCGAGAGGCCGGTATTCCCGCCTCGGTTTCACAGACAGCGGGCACTTTTGTCTGCAATCATGTGATGTATGGTTTGTTGCATTATCTGGCACAGCACCATAGTAAGACCCGCGGTGGTTGTATGCATCTTCCCTACTTGCCGGAGCAGGCGGTTAATCATCCTGGTAGCGCCAGTATGCCCGTGCAGACGATGGTGCAGGCACTGGAAATTGCGTTGAGTATCGCGCTGATTGTGCGCCAGGATATCCGGCGGGAGGGCGGTGCAACACAGTAATCAGTGAACGATTGTCTGGGGGAATGGGCAAAAGCGCCACAGCCGATTGTGGCGCCTTAATGCACGAGATCCAGTCAAGTTACTTGTTGATGGCGGACTTGAAATCACGCTGGTCGTAACCGGTATACAACTGACGTGGACGGGCAATTTTGATGCCGTCGTCGTGCATTTCTTTCCAGTGGGCAATCCAGCCAACGGTGCGCGCCATCGCGAAGATTACCGTAAACATTGAGGTAGGGATCCCCATTGCTTTGAGGATCAGGCCAGAGTAGAAATCAACGTTAGGATAGAGTTTGCGCTCAATGAAGTAGGGGTCGTTCAGTGCAATGTGTTCCAGCTCCATCGCCACTTCCAGCAGATCATCTTTCATCCCCAACTCTTTCAGCACTTCATGACAGGTTTCCCGCATCACTGTGGCACGGGGATCATAATTTTTATACACGCGGTGACCAAAGCCCATTAAGCGGAATGAATCATTTTTGTCTTTCGCGCGACGCAGAAAATCAGGGATATGATCAACGTTGTGAATTTCTTCCAGCATGCGCAGGCAGGCTTCGTTCGCGCCGCCGTGTGCGGGTCCCCACAGGGAAGCGATACCTGCAGCGATACAGGCAAACGGATTAGCGCCGGAAGAACCAGCGGTACGCACGGTCGACGTTGAGGCGTTTTGTTCATGGTCGGCATGCAGGATCAGAATACGATCCATCGCGCGCTCAAGCACTGGGTTCACCACGTATTCTTCACAAGGCGTGGAGAACATCATATTGAGGAAGTTACCCGCGTAGGAAAGGTCGTTACGTGGATAAACAAACGGCTGGCCGATAGAATATTTGTAACACATCGCGGCGACGGTCGGCATTTTTGACAACAAACGGAACGCCGCGATTTCACGGTGACGTTCGATGTTGACGTCCATTGCATCGTGATAAAATGCCGCGAGCGCTCCGGTCACGCCACACATTACCGCCATTGGGTGCGAGTCGCGACGGAAGCCGCGAAACAGATGATGGATCTGTTCATGGACCATGGTGTGGCGGGTCACGATGGTGCTGAATTCTTCATACTGCTCTTTGGTTGGCGCTTCGCCATTCAGCAGGATGTAGCAGACTTCCAGGTAGTTGGAATGTAACGCCAGTTGATCGATAGGGAAACCACGGTGAAGCAGAATGCCTTTTTCACCGTCGATATAGGTTATTTTGGATTCGCAGGACGCAGTAGAAGTGAACCCCGGATCAAACGTGAAGTAACCTTTTGAGCCGAGAATACGGACATCAATCTCTTCTAGGCCTAGCGTACCGCTTAGCATATCAAGTTCAATATCAGCTTCGCCGGGTAGAGTTAGCGTTGCTTTTTTATCAGCCATTTATCGTCTCCTTAGCGCCTTATTTATGAATCTTCGACACTTTAAAAGCCAGTCTGTCCGCGGCTGACTGGAGCACATATTCAACTCTGCGGCATCTTATCACGTGCAGGGTACAGAGTGAGGGGCGCATACAGCCGGGGGCGTATTTGACTTTATTTCACAGTTGTTAAAGATTCGCTCAGGTCGTAACTTATTGGTAACCGCCACCAGATACTTTATGTGTCTATATCACCAATGTTACATAACTTATGCTTAGGTGAAAGTGTATCCCCATAACTTTTGTGCATCATAGGATTTTTAGCACCTAACTTGTAAAGGTAATGTTTAAATTTTGTCAAATCAAATAATTAAATTTAGAATAATTGTGAAAATCGTGAGGGTGATCACTGTTCCGCTTAAATGTTCCCAAGATGTTTGTAGGGGAATTGTAATAAGAATGTGAACCACCTATACTTCCGCCAGGTCTCCGGAATACCCTGCAGTAGGAGCCACCCAGCGTTTTACCCGCGTCGTTTTGACACTGGAGGTTGTAGTTTTAGTGACTGGCGCAGTGCTTTATTGTTAACGCTGTCTGACCCGCCCTCAGGACCGGAGGAAGCAAAATAAGAAAGGCTGTGTGGGCAAAACCGTGAAAAAACAAAGACCTGTCAACTTGGATCTCTCTACGATCCGGTTTCCCGTTACTGCAATAGCGTCTATTCTTCATCGCGTGTCCGGCGTCATTACGTTTGTGGCTGTTGGCATACTGCTGTGGGTATTGGGCCTGTCACTTTCCTCACCCGAAGGCTTCCAGCAGGCATCTGCCGTTATGGACAGCTTTATTGTTAAATTCATCTTCTGGGGAATCCTCACCGCACTGGCGTACCACATTGTCGGTGGGATTCGTCATATGTTGATGGATTTTGGCTTTCTGGGGGAAACACTGGAAACGGGTATGCGATCTGCGCAAATTTCTTTTGGTATCACTGTCGTGCTTTCAATTCTGGCTGGAGCCCTCGTATGGTAAGCAACGCTTCCGCACTGGGTCGCAATGGCATCCATGACTGGTTGCTGCTGCGCGCTGCTGCGATGATAATCACCCTGTACGTGCTGTATATCCTCAGTTTTGTCGTGATATCGGACCACCTGACTTACGATATCTGGCGCGGATTTTTTTCCTCCCCTTTTACTAAAGTTTTCACCCTGTTGACGCTGTTCTCTATTTTGGTGCATGGCTGGATAGGAATGTGGCAGGTATTAACGGATTACATCAAACCGCTGGCGATGCGTCTGTTGTTGCAGTTAGTCGTGGTGGTGGTGCTGTTGGTGTATGCAATTTATGGCACTGTCGTTGTGTGGGGAGCGTAAGAAATGAAGTTGCCAGTCAGAGAATTTGACGCCGTCGTTGTCGGCGCGGGGGGGGCAGGTATGCGTGCTGCGCTGCAAATCTCCCAATCGGGCCAAACTTGCGCCCTGTTATCGAAAGTTTTCCCAACCCGTTCTCATACCGTGTCGGCCCAGGGGGGGATCACCGTGGCGCTGGGCAATACCCATGAAGATAACTGGGAATGGCATATGTACGACACGGTAAAAGGTTCCGACTATATCGGGGACCAGGACGCCATTGAATATATGTGCAAAACCGGTCCGGAAGCGGTGCTGGAGTTGGAGCATATGGGGCTGCCGTTCTCCCGACTGGACGATGGCCGTATCTATCAGCGTCCGTTCGGCGGTCAGTCGAAAAACTTCGGCGGCGAGCAGGCGGCGCGTACTGCGGCCGCGGCTGACCGTACCGGTCATGCATTATTGCATACGCTTTATCAGCAGAATCTGAAAAACAAAACCACCATCTTCTCCGAGTGGTATGCGCTGGATCTGGTTAAAAACGCGGATGGCGCGATCGTCGGCTGTACCGCATTGAATATTGAAGATGGCGAAGTGGTGTATTTCAAAGCTCGCGCTACGGTACTGGCGACCGGCGGTGCAGGCCGAATCTATCAGTCCACCACTAATGCGCATATTAATACCGGTGATGGCGTGGGGATGGCGCTGCGTGCCGGGGTGCCGGTGCAGGATATGGAAATGTGGCAATTCCATCCGACCGGTATCGCTGGCGCTGGAGTTCTGGTCACCGAAGGATGTCGTGGTGAAGGAGGATACCTGCTGAATAAGCACGGTGAACGTTTTATGGAACGTTATGCACCAAACGCCAAAGATCTGGCGGGGCGTGATGTTGTCGCCCGTTCGATGATGATTGAAATCCGTGAGGGACGCGGCTGTGACGGTCCGTGGGGGCCCCATATCAAACTGAAGCTGGATCATCTAGGCCATGAAGTGCTGGAAGCGCGTCTGCCGGGCATCCTTGAGCTGTCCCGTACCTTTGCCCATGTCGATCCGGTGAAAGAGCCCATTCCGGTTATCCCAACTTGCCACTACATGATGGGCGGCATTCCGACCAAAGTGACGGGGCAGGCGATAACACTCAATGAACAGGGTGAAGATGTCGTCGTACCTGGGCTGTTCGCCGTTGGTGAGATTGCCTGTGTTTCTGTCCACGGTTCTAACCGATTGGGGGGCAACTCATTGCTGGACCTGGTGGTGTTTGGCCGGGCAGCAGGCCTGCATCTACAGGAGTCTATTCAGGAACAGGGGGAGTTGTTGGAGGCGACTGAGGACGAAATTGACGCTTCACTGGCGCGTCTGAACCGCTGGAATAATAACACCACGGGGGAAGATCCCGTTGAACTGCGTAAAGCCCTGCAGACCTGTATGCAGCATAACTTTTCAGTATTCCGTGAAGGCGAGGCGATGGCGAAAGGTCTGGAAGAGCTAAAAGTGTTACGTGAACGGCTGAAAAATGCCCGTCTGGATGATCGCTCGTCAGATTTCAATACCCAACGTATTGAGTGCCTGGAACTGGATAATTTGATGGAAACCGCTTATGCCACGGCGGTTGCCGCTAACTTCCGTACCGAAAGTCGTGGAGCGCACAGTCGTTTCGACTATCCTGAACGTGATGATGCAAACTGGTTGTGTCACAGCGTGTATCTGCCGCAAACCGAAAGCATGACCCGCCGGGCGGTGAACATGCAGCCGAAACTGCGTGCGGCCTTCCCGCCGAAAGTGCGTACCTACTAGTTTGCGGAGCAATGAGACCATGAGACTCGAATTTTCTATTTATCGTTACAACCCGGATGTGGACGACGCGCCACGGATGCAGGAATACAGTCTGGAGTCGGAAGAAGGGCGCGACATGATGATGCTGGATGCCTTACTCCGACTGAAAGAGAAAGATCCGACCCTGGCCTTTCGTCGTTCCTGCCGGGAAGGTGTGTGTGGTTCCGACGGCATTAACATGAACGGCAAAAATGGTCTGGCGTGTATCACGCCGGTTTCCACTCTCGGCGGCGGTAAACGTAAAATTGTTATCCGCCCTTTGCCAGGGTTGCCAGTGATCCGCGATTTGGTGGTGGACATGGGACAATTCTACACTCAGTATGAGAAGATTAAGCCTTACCTGTTGAATAATGGAGAAAATCCCCCCGCTCGTGAGTACTTACAACAGCCCGAACAGCGGGAGAAACTGGATGGCCTGTATGAATGTATTCTCTGCGCGTGTTGTTCAACGTCGTGTCCGTCATTCTGGTGGAATCCGGATAAATTTATCGGGCCGGCAGGGCTGCTGGCAGCTTATCGCTTCCTGATTGATGATCGCGATACGGAAACCGATGCGCGTCTGGATAATCTAAACGATGCTTTCAGTGTTTTCCGTTGTCACAGTATTATGAACTGTGTGAACGTTTGTCCTAAGGGACTGAATCCGACGCGTGCTATTGGCCATATTAAGTCGATGCTGCTGCAGCGGGGGGCATAAGCGTCAGCCAGCCGGGAGCCTCAGGGTTCCCGGCTGCTTTACCAGGAAATCCTGGCAAGAAAATCTTGCGCGCGGCTATAAGGTTTCTTGCCAGGGTTCCCTTACGGGCCAGGGCGCCAGTAATTGCGCACATCGCTCGTATCGATGAACTTTCAGGCTGCATTCTGCTCTGATATGAGCGGAAAACGGCCGAGGGCAAGCCGCTTTGGCGGCGCGGGACAGTGCATGTTCCATTAAATAACCACGGCGAAAAGCACAAAATGCTTAAGGGATCACAATGCAGAACAGCGCGATGAAACCCTGGTTGGACTCCTCCTGGCTGGCCGGCGCGAATCAGACCTACATAGAGCAGCTCTATGAGGACTATTTAACCGATCCTGACTCTGTTGATGAAGTCTGGAAAGAGCGCTTTCAGCAGCTCCCAGGACAAGGGACCAGACCTGAACAACTCCATTCGACAACCCGCGAGTACTTCAAGCGTCTGGCAAAAGATGCCTCACGCTATACCTCTTCTGTCAGCGATCCTGACACGAATGCTAAACAGGTCAAGGTTCTCCAACTGATTAACGCTTTCCGTTTTCGCGGTCATCAGCTTGCGAACCTTGACCCACTAGGATTGTGGCAGCAGGAGCCGGTGCCGGATCTGGATCCGGCGTTTCACGATCTGACAGATGCCGATTTTCAGGAAACCTTTAATGTGGGTTCTTTTGCTTTCGGCAAAGAGACGATGAAGCTGGCGGATTTGTTCTCCCTGCTGAAACAGACTTATTGCGGTTCGATCGGTGCGGAATATATGCACATCACCAACACTGAAGAGAAACGTTGGATTCAGCAACGCATCGAATCAGTGGCCGGTCAGGCTGCTTTCTCTCTTGAGGAGAAAAAAGGTTTTCTCAAGCAACTGACCGCCGCGGAAGGCCTTGAACGTTACCTTGGCGCGAAGTTTCCAGGCGCAAAACGTTTTTCGCTGGAAGGGGGGGATGCGCTGATCCCGATGCTGAACGAGATGATCCGCCATGCCGGTAAAAGCGGTACCCGTGAAGTGGTGCTGGGGATGGCCCACCGTGGGCGGCTTAATGTGCTGATCAACGTGTTAGGTAAAAAGCCGCAGGATCTGTTTGACGAGTTTTCCGGTAAACACAAAGAGCATCTGGGTACCGGTGACGTGAAATATCATATGGGCTTTTCATCCGATGTGGAAACGGAAGGTGGCATGGTGCACCTGGCACTGGCATTTAACCCGTCGCATCTTGAGATAGTCAGCCCGGTGGTGATGGGATCGGTTCGCGCTCGTCTGGATCGTCTGGACGAACCCGGCAGCAACAAAGTACTGCCCATTACTATCCACGGCGATGCCGCGGTTACCGGCCAGGGCGTGGTGCAGGAAACGCTGAACATGTCTCAGGCCCGTGGCTATGAAGTGGGCGGTACGGTCCGCATCGTTATTAACAATCAGATTGGTTTCACTACTTCCAATCCGAAAGATGCCCGTTCGACCCAATACTGTACCGATATCGGTAAAATGGTGCTGGCCCCGATTTTCCACGTTAATGCTGACGATCCGGAAGCGGTCGCTTTTGTGACTCGTTTGGCGTTGGATTTCCGTAACACCTTTAAACGCGACGTGTTTATCGATCTGGTGTGTTATCGCCGTCACGGCCATAACGAAGCCGATGAGCCCAGTGCGACTCAGCCGGTGATGTACCAGAAAATCAAGAAACACCCAACGCCGCGTAAGATCTATGCTGACCGGCTGGAACGCGAAAAAGTCGTCAGCCTGGAAGATGCCACGGAAATGGTTAACTTGTATCGTGACGCGCTGGATGCGGGCGAATGTGTGGTGCCGGAATGGCGCCCGATGAGCCTGCATTCCTTCACCTGGTCGCCGTATCTGAACCATGACTGGGATGAAAATTATCCTTCTACTGTCGATCTGAAACGCTTGCAGGAACTGGCTAAACGTATCAGCACGGTGCCGGAATCGATCCAGATGCAGTCCCGTGTTGCCAAGATTTATCATGATCGCGCGGAAATGGCGGCGGGCAATAAAAAGTTTGACTGGGGAGCGGCAGAAAACCTGTCTTACGCCACGCTGGTAGATGAAGGGATCTCCTGTCGCCTTTCTGGGGAAGATACCGGACGGGGAACCTTTTTCCACCGCCATGCGGTGATTCATAATCAGACCAACGGTTCGACTTACACGCCATTGCAACACGTGCATAACGCGCAGGGCACTTTCAACGTCTGGGATTCTGTGTTGTCGGAAGAAGCGGTGCTGGCCTTTGAATACGGTTATGCCACCGCGGAACCGCGGACGCTGACCATTTGGGAAGCGCAGTTTGGTGATTTTGCCAACGGCGCTCAGGTGGTTATCGACCAGTTTATTAGTTCTGGCGAGCAGAAGTGGGGGCGGATGTGTGGGCTGGTCATGTTGTTGCCACACGGCTATGAAGGGCAGGGGCCGGAACACTCTTCGGCGCGCCTGGAGCGGTATTTGCAGCTCTGTGCCGAGCAGAATATGCAGGTTTGCGTACCTTCTACGCCAGCGCAGGTTTACCACATGCTACGTCGGCAGGCATTGCGCGGTATGCGCCGTCCACTGGTGGTGATGTCACCGAAATCGCTGTTGCGCCACCCGCTGGCGACCTCTTCTTTAGAGGAACTGGCGACGGGCAGCTTCCAACCCGCCATTGGTGAGATAGACCCCCTTGACCCGCAAGGGGTGAAGCGTGTGGTCCTCTGTTCCGGCAAAGTGTATTACGACTTGTTGGAAAAACGCCGAAAAAATGAGCAGACCGATGTGGCCATCATGCGTGTCGAACAGCTTTATCCCTTCCCGCATAAAGCGCTGCAGGATAAATTGCAGCCTTATTCGCATGTACAGGATTTTGTCTGGTGCCAGGAAGAGCCGCTCAATCAGGGGGCCTGGTACTGTAGTCAGCATCATTTACGTGAAGTTTTGCCTGCTGGAGCTTCATTACGTTACGCCGGTCGCCCTGCTTCGGCCTCACCGGCAGTGGGGTATTTGTCCGTTCACCAGCGGCAGCAGCAAGATCTGGTCAATGACGCGCTGAACGTTAATTAATTAAAGGAAAAATAATGAGTAGCGTAGATATCCTCGTTCCCGACCTGCCTGAATCCGTTGCCGATGCCACCGTGGCGACCTGGCACAAGAAACCGGGCGATAGCGTCCAGCGCGATGAAGTGCTGGTTGAGATCGAAACCGATAAAGTGGTGCTGGAAGTACCCGCGTCTTCCGATGGCGTGCTGGATGCCATTCTGGAAGATGAAGGCGCGACAGTGACCTCACGTCAGGCGCTGGGACGTCTGACAGAAGGGAACAGCAGCGGTAAAGAAAGCGCGGCCAGGGTCGAGTCGAAAGAGTCCACACCGGCTCAGCGTCAGAATGCGTCACTGGAAGAGGAAAATAACGATGCGCTCAGTCCGGCAATCCGCCGTCTGATTGCTGAGCACAGCCTGGATCCCGCCGCCATTAAAGGTACCGGCGTGGGTGGCCGTCTGACGCGTGAAGATATTGAAAAGCATCTGGCGAAACAATCCACAGCTAAACCGGTTGAGTCAAACACGCCGGAAGCGGTTCCAGCACCGTCTCTGACGGGTCGTAGCGAGAAGCGGGTGCCGATGACCCGTTTACGTAAGCGTGTGGCCGAACGTTTGCTGGAAGCGAAAAACAGTACCGCGATGCTGACCACTTTCAACGAAGTGAACATGCAGCCGATCATGAATCTGCGTAAGCAGTACGGTGAAGCGTTCGAAAAACGTCACGGTATCCGCCTGGGCTTTATGTCCTTCTATCTGAAAGCGGTCGTTGAAGCGTTGAAGCGCTTCCCGGAAGTGAACGCCTCCATTGATGGCGATGATGTGGTCTACCACAACTATTTTGACGTCAGTATCGCGGTGTCCACGCCTCGTGGGCTGGTGACGCCAGTGCTGAAAGATGTTGATGCGTTGGGTATGGCTGACATTGAGAAAAAAATCAAAGAGCTGGCGGTGAAAGGCCGTGACGGTAAGTTGACCGTTGAGGAACTGACGGGCGGTAACTTTACCATCACCAATGGCGGGGTGTTTGGCTCGCTGATGTCGACGCCAATCATCAACCCACCACAGAGCGCCATTCTGGGGATGCATGCGATCAAGGACCGCCCGATGGCGGTGAATGGTCAGGTGACCATTCTGCCAATGATGTATCTGGCGTTGTCCTATGACCATCGTCTGATTGACGGCAAAGAGTCTGTCAGTTTCCTGGTGGCTATCAAAGAACTGCTGGAAGATCCGTCCCGCCTGCTGCTGGACGTTTAATCCTTGTCGGGTGCGGTGTTGGACCGCACCTAACCCTACGTATGGCCGACCATCACACGTTTTTGGCTTCGGCTCAGTCTTTTCCGACCTGAATGGATAGAACATCATGAACTTACACGAATATCAGGCAAAACAATTGTTTGCACGGTATGGTCTACCGGCGCCTATCGGTTATGCCTGCACCACTCCACGTGAAGCTGAAGAAGCCGCCTCCAAGATTGGCGCGGGTCCGTGGGTAGTGAAATGTCAGGTTCATGCCGGAGGCCGCGGTAAAGCGGGCGGCGTGAAAGTGGTCAAAAGCAAAGAAGATATTCGGGCTTTTGCTGAGCAGTGGTTGGGCAAACGCCTGACCACTTATCAGACGGATGCCAACGGTCAGCCGGTTAACCAGGTCCTGGTTGAGGCCGCTACCGACATCGGTCAGGAGCTGTACCTGGGTGCGGTGGTGGATCGTGGTTCCCGTCGAGTGGTGTTTATGGCATCGACCGAAGGCGGCGTGGAAATCGAAAAAGTCGCGGAAGAAACGCCGCACTTGATCCACAAAGTGGCACTGGATCCATTAACCGGTCCTCAGCCGTATCAGGGCCGTGAGCTGGCGTTCAAACTGGGACTGACCGGCAAACAAGTGAGTCAGTTCACCAAGATCTTTATGGGACTGGCGACGATGTTCCTGGAGCGTGACCTGGCGCTGGTTGAGATCAATCCGCTGGTTATCACTAAGCAGGGCGATCTGATTTGCCTGGATGGCAAACTGGGCGCCGATGGTAATGCGTTGTTCCGCCAGCCGGAGTTGCGTGAGATGCGCGATCCAAGCCAGGAAGACCCGCGTGAGGCGCATGCCGCGCAGTGGGAACTGAACTATGTGGCATTGGAAGGGAACATCGGCTGTATGGTGAACGGCGCCGGTCTGGCGATGGGAACGATGGATATCGTTAAACTGCATGGCGGTCAGCCAGCCAACTTCCTTGACGTTGGCGGTGGTGCGACGAAAGAACGAGTGACCGAAGCCTTCAAAATCATCCTGTCCGATGAAGCAGTCACCGCGGTGTTTGTGAACATCTTTGGCGGCATTGTGCGCTGCGATCTGATTGCCGATGGCATCATCGGCGCGGTGGCGGAAGTGGGGGTTAACGTACCCGTCGTGGTACGTCTGGAAGGAAACAATGCCGAGCTGGGCGCCAAAAAACTGGCTGACAGTGGTCTGAATATTATTGCAGCAACCAGCCTGAGTGACGCGGCGCAGCGCGTTGTTGCCGCAGCGGAGGGGAAATAATGTCCATTTTGATCGATAAAAACACGAAGGTAATCTGCCAGGGGTTCACCGGCGGCCAGGGAACATTTCACTCTGAGCAGGCGCTGGCTTACGGCACGCAACTGGTTGGTGGCGTGACGCCAGGTAAAGGTGGCACCGAGCATCTGGGGCTGCCCGTGTTCAATACCGTGCGTGAAGCCGTGGAATCTACCGGCGCAACGGCTTCTGTTATCTACGTCCCGGCTCCGTTCTGCAAGGACGGTATCCTGGAGGCTATCGATGCGGGCATCAAACTGATAATTACTATCACTGAGGGTATCCCGACGCTGGATATGCTCACCGTGAAGGTGAAGCTGGATGAAGCCGGCGTCAGGATGATTGGCCCGAACTGTCCTGGCGTCATTACCCCAGGCGAATGCAAAATCGGCATCATGCCGGGCCACATTCACCGACCTGGTCGTGTGGGGATCGTGTCCCGTTCTGGTACCCTGACCTATGAAGCCGTTAAGCAGACGACTGACATTGGTTATGGTCAGTCTACCTGTGTTGGTATTGGTGGCGACCCCATCCCCGGCTCTAATTTTATCGATATCCTGAAACTATTTCAGCAAGACCCACAGACTGAAGCGATTGTGATGATTGGTGAAATTGGCGGGAGTGCGGAAGAAGAAGCGGCTGCTTTTATTAAAGAGCATGTCACCAAGCCAGTGGTAGGTTATATCGCGGGGGTGACCGCGCCGAAAGGGAAGCGAATGGGCCATGCCGGGGCGATTATTTCGGGTGGCAAAGGGACAGCAGATGAGAAGTTTGCTGCGCTGGAAGCCGCTGGGGTAAAAACGGTTCGTAGTCTTGCTGAGATTGGCGATGCCGTAAAAGCAGTACTGCCGCCGAAATAATGTGACTCGGAATTATCCTGGTTCATCTGCGCAGTTAATGCCGATGATTTAAAGAATAACTGGGTTACAGTTTAGCGTAACAAGGGTTCATGTTCAGCATGAATCCTTGTTGAATGACTCCAGCCAATGCCCCTCAGTCGACAAGTCTTCATACTGCCGCTAACCGCGAGCATAGCCACAACAGGTTGGTCATCCGTTCCCTCGCCACGGGTAAGGCTTCGCTTCTGGTAGCCGCTAACCGCCGATATTGTTATCTCCAAAGGGTAAAATTTTTCTTTAACTTGCTATCCAGTAAGCAAACCTGAAAAAACTGACTAGAATTATTGATACGTTACCCAGGTACCCCCACGGGGAAGGGAATGCCGTCACTCTGACGGATTAACGTGAAGTTATCAGGTTAAAATTCCCTGGTAATTATTATTTAATTCACTCATTTCTTTAATTAATAAATACAATAAATTAACAACCAGGGATCCCTGGCATATTTACCCACCATGAGACCTTAATCTCGATCAAGAAAGTGCGATCTAAATCAATTGGTATTACTGGATCAAAAAACTGTTTTTCGATTAAATTGTCTTGCGTCAAAAAACTCGATCTCAGTGAAAAATAATAAATTGATATGGATGATTAAAGTAATTCCTCTGTCACAATTCATGACTAATCAAGGATGTATAACTGCGTAGGATTTCGCTGGGATCGTGAGTCCAATTTATTACTTTATTTGTTAAATTTTGGCGATTGAAACGATATTTATTATCGTTTCATTAACGCTATGACAGGATTTTTCTTTCAGAATTTACTGGCATGACCGGTGTTTTGCCTAGGGGCGGAGCACTGTGTTAACACCCTCGAGTGAGGAGCAAGGAGTCAAGATGTTTGATATTGTCGAACTGTCGCGCTTACAGTTTGCTCTGACGGCTATGTACCATTTTCTGTTTGTCCCGTTAACGCTGGGTATGGCGTTCTTACTGGCCATCATGGAAACGGTGTATGTGCTGTCCGGCAAACAAATCTATAAAGATATGACTAAATTCTGGGGCAAGTTATTCGGTATTAACTTTGCGCTGGGGGTGGCAACTGGCTTGACCATGGAATTCCAGTTCGGCACCAACTGGTCATATTATTCGCACTACGTTGGTGATATTTTCGGGGCGCCGTTGGCGATTGAAGGACTGATGGCCTTCTTCCTGGAGTCCACCTTTGTGGGATTGTTCTTTTTTGGCTGGGATCGCCTGGGGAAAGTACAGCACATGGCGGTTACCTGGCTGGTTGCGCTTGGCTCTAACCTCTCTGCTTTGTGGATCCTCGTGGCCAATGGCTGGATGCAGAATCCGGTCGCGTCCGAATTTAATTTTGAAACCATGCGTATGGAAATGGTCAGCTTCTCCGAGCTGATTTTCAACCCAGTAGCGCAGGTTAAATTCGTCCATACCGTGGCTGCCGGTTATACCACTGGCGCGATGTTTATTCTGGGGATCAGTGCTTATTATCTGCTGCGCAGGCGCGATGTGGCTTTTGCCAAACGTTCTTTTGCTATTGCAGCCAGTTTCGGCATGGCGGCAGTGTTGTCCGTCATCGTGCTGGGTGATGAGTCGGGTTACGAAATTGGTGACGTACAGAAAACCAAGCTGGCGGCGATTGAAGCTGAATGGGAAACGCAGCCGGCCCCGGCGGCCTTTACCCTGTTCGGTATTCCGGATCAGGACGCGCAGAAAAACCATTATGCTGTGCAGATCCCATGGGCGCTGGGTTTGATTGCCACCCGCTCGGTTGATAAACAGGTCACCGGCCTGAAAGAGCTGCTGGAACAACATGAAGTGCGGATTCGTAACGGCATGAAAGCCTATCATCTGCTGGAGCAATTGCGCTCCGGCAATGACGATCCGTTAGTGCGTTCCGCCTTCAATGACGCGAAGAAAGATCTGGGGTATGGCTTGCTGTTGAAACGCTATACGCCGAACGTGACTGATGCCAGCGAGGCACAGATCCAGCAGGCGACGAAAGATTCCATTCCACGTGTCGCGCCATTGTATTTCTCCTTCCGTATTATGGTTGCTGCCGGCGTGTTGATATTGCTGATTATCGGCTGTTCTTTCTGGACGGTTATCCGCAACCGCATTGGCAAAAATCGTTTCCTGTTGAAATGTGCGCTGTACGGCATCCCGTTACCCTGGATTGCTGTAGAGGCCGGTTGGTTTGTTGCCGAGTATGGTCGCCAGCCATGGGCGATTGGTGAAGTGCTGCCAACAGCAGTGGCGAACTCCTCGCTGACCACCGGGGATCTGTTGTTCTCTATGGGGCTGATATGTGGGCTGTACACGCTGTTCCTGATCGCTGAAATGTACCTGATGTTTAAGTTTGCGCGTCTGGGGCCAAGTAGCCTGAAAACAGGTCGCTATCACTATGAACAATCTGACATTGCCGCCCAACCGGTACGCTAAAACAGGAGCTGTGAAATGATAACTTATGAACTGTTGCGTTTCGTCTGGTGGGTGCTGATTGGTGTCCTGCTGATTGGTTTCGCTGTCGCTGATGGTTTTGATATGGGCGTAGGCATGCTGAGCCGCATTCTCGGACGGACTGATACCGAACGCCGTATTATGATTAACAGCATAGCCCCTCACTGGGACGGCAACCAGGTCTGGCTGATTACCGCCGGTGGGGCATTGTTTGCTGCCTGGCCAATGGTCTATGCCGCCGCGTTTTCTGGATTTTATGTGGCAATGATCCTGGTGCTGGCTTCTTTATTCTTCCGTCCGGTGGGTTTTGATTACCGTTCGAAGATTGCCGATATGCGCTGGCGTGGCATGTGGGACTGGGGGATCTTTATCGGTAGCTTCGTGCCGCCGCTGGTGATTGGCGTAGCGTTCGGTAATTTGCTGCAAGGTGTGCCGTTCCATACCGACCAGTATCTGCGTCTGTTTTACACCGGTAATTTCTTCCAACTCCTGAACCCGTTTGCACTGTTGGCAGGGATTGTCAGTCTGACCATGATCCTGGCGCAGGGGGCGACTTACCTGCAAATGCGTACCGTGGGAGAACTGCATGTCCGTTCTCGTACCGCTGCACAGATTGCTGCCCTGGTGATGTTGGTGTGCTTCGTGCTGGCGGGAGGGTGGGTGCTGTATGGCCTCGATGGTTATGCGCTGACCTCCACATTGGATCATAACGCGGCTTCTAATCCGCTGACCAAACAAGTGGTGCGAGAAGCCGGTGCCTGGTTGGTGAATTTCAATAATACGCCAGTGTTATGGGCGATCCCTGCGCTGGGATGTGTGTTCCCGCTGCTGACCATTTTATGTTCGCGTCTGGAGAAAGGAGCATGGGCGTTTGTGTTTTCTTCCCTGACTCTGGCCTGCGTTATCTTGACCGCAGGGGGGGCGATGTTCCCGTTCATTATGCCTTCCAGCACTGAGCCGAACGTTAGTCTGACCATGTGGGACGCTACTTCCAGCTTCCTGACGCTGAAAATTATGACCGTGGCGGCCATCATCTTCGTGCCAATTATCCTGGCGTATACAACCTGGTGTTATTACAAAATGTTCGGTCGTTTGACCAAAGAACAGATTGAAACCAACACCCATTCTCTTTATTGATTGAGGAGCTGAATTATGTGGTATTTTGCCTGGATCCTCGGCACGCTGTTGGCGTGTGCCTTCGGCATCATCACTGCGCTGGCTATTGAACATATCGAAGACAGCGAAGGTAAAGAAAAAGCGTAATGGGGCCAGTCATTATTGCTCGTCTCTATAAGCTGATGGATAAGAACCCGCTCAGGGTTCTTTCCCTGATCATGGCTTTGCTGCTGGCAGGCTGTATGTTCTGGGACCCGACGCGTTTTGCCGCGAACAGTAGTTCACTGGAAGTCTGGCATGGATTGCTGATGATGTGGGCTGTTTGTACTGGGGTTATCCATGGCGTGGGGTTCCGTCAGCACCGTCTGTGCTGGCAGGCATTTTTCTCCCCATTGCTGGCCTGGTGCGTGTTGGTGTCTGGTCTGCTTTTCTTCTTCTTTTAATAACGGTTGATTGTCCGGGCAGGTCGTTCATTGACTGTCCGGCCTTTTCCGACATTATCCCCTGCATATTGCTACGTTGCGGCTACGTGTGTTGTTCGCGCCGCCTGCTGCTTCCCTGAGTCAATCCCGTGGACAGGCTGGTTGATTGCGTTGTCGCAGTTTGCATTATTTTTTGAGGTATACCTTTTTCTGGCCTTATTTTTGTCAAGTCTTGTCTAAGAATCCTCCCGAAATTCGCTAAGTTGTTTCTAAACGATAATTATTTTCTCTACCTTCTGGCAATCCATTCCAAAGGTGTATGCTCTTGCGTATAGTAACAACGTTTAAAAGCATTACCGGGATGTAGAGTGAGTATAACGCTATTTCGATGGCCGGTGCGGGTCTACTTCGAAGACACTGATGCCGGAGGTGTGGTTTACCACGCCAGCTATGTTGCTTTTTATGAACGGGCACGAACTGAGATGTTGCGCCAGCGCCATTTCAATCAACAGGCGTTGCTGGAACAGCAGGTCGCGTTTGTTGTGCGTCGTATGACGGTGGATTATCTCGCCGCCGCGCGCCTTGACGATCTTCTCGAGGTGCAAAGCGAGGTGATAAAGATGACCAGAACGACCATGACTTTTGCTCAACGTATTGTTAATGCAGAAGGTCGGACGCTGAACGAAGCGGAAGTCCTGATCGCCTGCATCAATCCACATCTGATGAAGCCTGTTGCGCTTCCCAAGTCTATTGTCGCGGAGTTCAAGCAGTGACTGACATGAACATTCTTGATTTGTTCCTGAAGGCCAGCCTTCTGGTTAAACTTATCATGTTGATTTTGATTTGTTTTTCTATCGTCTCCTGGGCAATCATTATTCAGCGCACGCGTATTTTGAACGCGGCCGGGCGTGAGGCTGATGCCTTTGAAGATAAATTCTGGTCGGGGATTGAATTGTCTCGTTTATACCAGGAGAGCCAGTCTCGCCGCGACGAACTGGGCGGGACCGAACAAATATTTTACGCGGGCTTTAAAGAATTTGCCCGCCTGCATCGCGCGAATAGCCATGTACCGGAAGCCGTGGTAGAAGGGGCGACGCGGGCCATGCGTATTTCGCTGAATCGTGAACTGGAAACACTGGAAACCCATATTCCATTCCTTGGCACTGTAGGATCAATCAGCCCATATATCGGCCTGTTCGGTACGGTGTGGGGGATTATGCATGCCTTTATCGCCCTGGGCGCGGTGAAACAGGCCACTTTACAGATGGTGGCGCCAGGGATTGCTGAAGCGCTGATCGCCACCGCTATCGGGTTGTTTGCCGCCATCCCGGCTGTCATGGCGTACAACCGTCTGAACCAGCGGGTGAACAGTCTTGAGCAGAATTACGATAACTTTATGGAAGAATTTACCGCTATTCTCCATCGTCAGGCATTCTCCAGCGAGAACAGCAAGTAAGCACAGGGGGTAGCATGGCCAGAACACGACGTGGTCGCCATCGCCGCGATCTGAAGTCAGAGATCAATATTGTTCCGCTGCTGGATGTGTTGTTAGTGCTGTTGCTGATTTTTATGGCGACAGCGCCGATCATCACCCAAAGCGTAGAAGTCGATTTGCCGGACGCGACGGATTCGAAAACCGTTGCCAGTGACGACAATCCGCCGGTGATTGTTGAAGTTGCGGGGGTGGGGCAGTACAGCCTGGTGGTCGATCACGATCGGATGGAGCAGTTGCCGCCTGAGCAGGTCGTTGCTGAAGCGCAGCGCCGTATTGAGGCTAACCCGAAAACGGTGTTCCTGATCGGTGGTGCGAAGGACGTGCCTTACAATGAGATCATTAAAGCGCTGAACTTGCTGCATCAGGCCGGTGTGAAATCTGTCGGCTTAATGACGCAGCCGATTTAAATCATTCGAACCGTTTTTGGGAATCGAGAGTGTCGAAGGTAGCCGAGCAAAACGACAAGTTAAAGCGTGCCATCATCATTTCAGTGATATTGCATATCATTTTGATTGCATTACTGATTTGGAGCTCGTTTGACGAACATATCGACGCCAGTAGCGGCGGTGGCGGTGGCGATATTGCTGCCGTAATGGTTGATCCCGGTGCGGTGGTCGAGCAGTACAATCGACAGCAGAGTCAACAGAGTGCCAGTCAGCGTGCCGCTCAGCAGCGACAGAAGCAGGCGCAACAGCAGGCTGAAGAACAGCAACAGAAACAGGCTGAAGAACAGCGTTTGCAGGCGCAGCAGGCGGCGGAACAGGCCGCTCAGCAAAAGCAGGTGCAGGAACAGCAAAAGCAGGCTGAAGCCGCTGCGGCTAAAGCGAAAGCCGATGCTAAAGCTCAGGTGGATGCTCAGGCGAAAGCCGCTGCGGAGGCGAAGAAACAAGCTGAAGCTGCCGCGAAAAAAGCGGCAGCAGACGCGAAGAAACAAGCGGAGGCTGAGGCGAAACAGGCCGCAGCCGAAGCAGCGAAAGTGAAAGCCGCTCAGGAGGCGAAAGCCGAAGCTGTCGCGAAAGCCAAAGCGGACGCCGAAGCCAAAGCTAAAGCAGATGCCGAAGCGAAAGCTAAAGCCAAAGCAGAGGCGGCAGCGAAGGCGAAGGCAGCCGCTGCGGCCAAAGCGAAAGCCGCCGCAGAGGCGGAGAAAGAAAGCCAGGATGTTAACGATCTGCTGGGCGGTCTTGCTTCCGGCAAGAACGCGCCGAAACAGGGGAAAGTGGGGGGCGCCGCGGCAGGACAAGGCAATCAGAAGAAATCGGGCGCGTCAGGCGCCGCGATTGACAGCTATCTGGGACAGGTCCAGGGCGCTATCCAGAGTAAATTTTATGATGCGGATACCTTCAAAGGCCGTACCTGTGATGTGCGGATCAAACTGGCTCCAGAGGGTTTGTTGATTTCCGCTACGGCCGCGGGTGGGGATGCCGCTCTGTGTCAGGCCGCGATTAACGCCGCTCATATGGCGAGGATCCCTAAGCCGCCGAGCGCTGAAGTTTATCAGGCAGTAAAAGAGGCAACATTAGAATTCAAGCCACAATAATTCGGTAACAACCCGCGTGTTGAATTAAGGTCAACATGCCGTACTCTATAGAGGCATTATTGGTTCGTTGAAACACTGCTAATTATCGTGGACGTTGCGTTCAGATAAGGGAGAAAAGATGAAGCAGGCATTTCGTGTAGCACTGAGTTTCCTACTGCTGTTTGTGGCGGTAGCGCATGCAGAAGTCCGTATCGAAATCACCCAGGGGGTGAACACTGCGCGGCCGATTGGCGTGGTGCCTTTTAAATGGAATGGTCCGGGTGCGGCGCCGGAAGATATCGGCGGTATTATCGCTGCTGATTTACGTAACAGTGGTAAATTTAACCCGCTGGACAGGGCGCGTTTACCGCAGCAGCCGACCACGGCGGCAGAAGTTCAGTCAACTGCATGGACTGCATTGGGTATTGATGCCGTGGTGGTCGGTCAGGTACAGCCTGGTGCCGATGGCAGCTATCTGGTCTCTTATCAGTTAGTTGATACCTCTGGTAATCCGGGAGCAATCCTGGCGCAGAACCAGTATAAGGTGACTAAACAGTGGTTGCGCTATGCTGCGCATACTGCCAGTGATGAGACCTTTGAGAAGCTGACCGGGATTAAAGGCGCGTTCCGTACCCGTATTGCTTACGTTGTACAGACCAATGGCGGCCAGTTCCCGTATGAGTTGCGGGTGTCTGATTACGATGGCTACAACCAGTTTACCGTGCACCGTTCACCAGAACCGCTGATGTCTCCAGCCTGGTCGAAAGATGGCAGTAAACTGGCTTACGTCACTTTTGAAAGCGGTAAATCCGCCCTGGTGGTACAGACGCTGGCTACTGGTGCGATTAAGCAGGTGGCTGCTTTCCCACGCCACAATGGCGCGCCAGCGTTCTCGCCTGACGGGACGAAACTGGCTTTCGCCTTGTCGAAAACCGGCAGCCTGAACCTGTACGTGATGGACCTGGCTTCCGGCCAGATAACCCAGCTAACCGATGGTCGCTATAACAGCACCGAACCCACCTGGTTCCCTGACAGTCAGAGTTTGGCCTATACCTCGGATCAGGCAGGGCGCCCACAAATCTATAAAATCAGTGTTAATGGCGGTACGCCACAGCGTCTGACCTGGGAAGGTTCTCAGAATCAGGATGCTGATGTTAGTTCTGATGGCAAATCAATGGTGATGATCAGCACCAATGGCGGTGTACAACACGTCGCCAGACAGGATCTGGAAACGGGAGCCGTGCAACAGTTAACGGACTCGTTCCTGGATGAAACGCCAAGCCTCGCACCAAACGGTACCATGGTAATCTACAGTTCTACCCAGGGTATGGGGTCTGTTTTACAACTGGTGTCGACGGATGGGCGTTTCAAAGCGCGTCTTCCGGCAACTGATGGACAGGTCAAATTCCCTGCCTGGTCGCCGTATCTGTGATGCATGTGTAAATATGTATGGCAAACAATAATAGGATTGTAGAGATGCAACTGAACAAAGTGCTGAAAGGCTTAATGCTGGCACTGCCAGTAATCGCAGTGGCTGCATGTAGCTCACACAAAAACAATGATAACGGCCAGACCAGTGGTATGGGGGGGGATGGCTCTGCAAACGGCGGCATGAATAGCGGTAATATGTCTTCTGATGAGCAGGCTCGTCTGCAGATGCAAGAATTGCAGAAAAACAACATCGTTTACTTTGGTCTGGATAAGTACGATATTCAGTCTGATTTTGCTCAGATGCTGGACGCACATGCGACCTTCCTGCGTAACAACCCATCATACAAAGTGACCATTGAAGGTCATGCGGATGAGCGCGGTACGCCAGAGTACAACATCGCCCTGGGCGAACGTCGTGCTAATGCGGTTAAAATGTATCTGCAGGGTAAAGGGGTTGCCGCAGACCAGATGTCTATCGTTTCTTACGGTAAAGAGAAGCCTGCTGTACTGGGTCACGACGAAGCGGCTTATGCCAAGAACCGTCGTGCCGTACTGGTATATTAAGAGAATCACATGATTAGTAACTTCAGACTTCACCTGTTGGGTCTGTCGTTACTGGTTGGCGTAGCGGCCTCCTGGGCCGCTAATGCCCAGGCGTCAATCAGTAACGCGGGATCAGGCTCGGTCGAGGACCGTGTCACCACTCTTGAGCGTATTTCTAATGCTCAGGGGCAACTTCTTCAGCAACTTCAGCAGCAGCTTTCTGACACGCAGCGCGATATTGATTCTCTCCGTGGACAGATTCAGGAAAATCAATATCAGTTGAATCAGGTCACCGAGCGACAGAAAGCTATTTTTCAGCAACTTGATACGCTCAGCAGTGGCAGTAATAACAGCACTCAGGTACCAGCTGCAGGCGGAAATAATGCCCCTGCTGGAGCGGCAGATAACTCAGCGGCAGCCAGTAATGATGCTGTGGTGCAGAGTGGTGACGCGAACACTGATTACAATGCGGCAGTGGCTCTGGTGCTGGAGAAAAAGCAGAATGAGCAGGCTATTGCGGCTTTCCAGGCTTTTGTTAAGAAATATCCCAATTCCACGTATCAGCCGAATGCTAATTATTGGCTGGGACAGTTGAATTATAACAAAGGTAAAAAAGACGATGCGGCCTATTATTTTGCCACAGTAGTCAAGAATTATCCTAAGTCACCAAAGAGTCCGGATGCGTTGTATAAGGTTGGGGTTATCATGCAGGAGAAGGGTGACAGCGCGAAAGCGAAAGCCGTCTTCCTGCAGGTGATCAAACAGTACCCCAACACCGATGCGGCAAAACAAGCGAAAAAGCGTGCTGCGGCGTTGTAACTGACAGACTTTGAGCAACTATCGGATGATTTCCGCCCTGTTCGGGTGAAAGTCAGGCAGTTGAACGAGTTATCTGAAAATAGTGGTTGCGCTACCACGTCAAATCAGTAATATATGCCGCCGTTGCCGGGGCATATATTAAAAGGTTCCAGGCGCGGAAAAGTGGGTCGTTAGCTCAGTTGGTAGAGCAGTTGACTTTTAATCAATTGGTCGCAGGTTCGAATCCTGCACGACCCACCACTTTAAAGATTGTATTGGGCGGTATTAAGTGTAAAGGATTTGAACCTGTAGCAGGTTCGAGTTAAGCGAAGCGAAACAACGTTGCCAGCGGCAACGGGCCGTAAGGCCGAGGCGTAGCCGAGTCATCCTGCACGACCCACCACTTTAAAGGTAAATCAACATCCGGTAGTACACCGCATCGCGGGTCGTTAGCTCAGTTGGTAGAGCAGTTGACTTTTAATCAATTGGTCGCAGGTTCGAATCCTGCACGACCCACCAGTGTAGAAAGGCGCCCTAAAGGCGCCTTTTTGCTATTGTAATTCGACAGGGTTCGAACTTGCAGCAGGTCGAGTCTCACGTAGTGAGGCAACGTTGTTTGTTGCGTCAGGCTGTGGAACCTTACGGATACATGGTGCATTAATGCCGATTCATTAGGGAAAATGCCCATCATTTTGTCAATCTCGCGAATCACCTTATTATAAAAAAGAGAGCGCCAGGAGAAACAGCGAGGGGTTTAATTGTATTACCATTCAATTTTATAGGGAATATTGAATGGTTTTCTTGATGCCATTGCCGTTAGTGGGCAAGGTATTTTGATATCTCAATTCTCTACAAGCGAACACACCACGCCTGTTCATTCAAATTACTGTATGTCTTGTGGATTTGAACTCAGGTACGAGCACAATCCGTTCGGTTGTTTTTTGGGAGTCAAGCAGGCTTTTCAAACTGTGCCTATCACTTCACCTATTTGGATTATTTGATGGCGGTCCGTGGATATCAGTGCAAAACTCAATTTATCAGCAATACCTGGCATATATACCACTACTGGCCTGTTTCGATGGATAGAACGATATTCACACAAGGGCGTCGCCTGTGGATAGTGCGAAAGCGATGCGCTACGCATTCTATGCGTATTAGTATGGCATTTCATTCCGGTTGTTGCCCGACTGGGGCAGCATCAAATGGACAATTTTCAATTTCTATTTTAGTCGAACAGCTTAAAGCAAAAAAGAGATGCGACATCTTTCCAGGCCGACAATATGTCAGTTTGCGTGGTCAGGATGTCTGGCTTGCCTGTTTTACCTGTTACTGTATCGCGGTTATTCAATTGATAATGGGGGCGCGGTATTGGTAGCGCGGTATAGCTGGCCTTTATTGATTGTCGGATTGACTCTGTTGCTGTTTAGAGAGCGCCTCCGCCCCGACGGTATGGGGGACTGGCTTCATCGCTGTCGTGGTGACCCTGACGCAGGGGCGTATCACTCGAATTTCGGTAGAACATCCACAAGCATCGATGCGGGTGTTTACCGGCGCGTTGTGTTTTGCATTGCATTGCTCTCAGTCCTTTCCAGGCGATTTTCCGTCGATTCTCATGGGGGAATTTTTGGCTTTTCTTGTTCTCAACGCGGGTCTCAATGGTGCTTTTAGTGTCATTTAGCCATTTTCTGTGGCCGGACAGATCAGGTGGTGTTACGCCGATAGAAAAGGAGAGCACGGCCAGTGAGACGGAGGCAGATTGACCTTCCTCTTAAAGGGATCCCGATTGGGAAATGAAATCGATGCTCTCTTCCTGAGAAACGCTCAACATTTTTCAGTAAATAAGCACTATATATGAAGATTGCCGCTGTAATTTTGTAGTGCGTTAATTCATGAGACTGATTTTACTATTTGCGGAGAATGCCTGAATACGTTCTCCGACAGCGTTAACCGCGATATTACCCTGCGATATTTCATGGCAATCAGTCGGTATTTTAAATGCATTTATTTGTTCTAAAATATTATTTTTCCCGAATAGATACTGACCCAGTAAAGCAGCATATTTTTCGATCACCTCATCCCCTTATTTTACTTCTCTTTAACTGGTGTCAGATTTTTCCAGATATGCATTACTGCGTAGCTGCGCCATGGTCGCCATGCCTGTGACATCACTTCAGCCTGTTTTGCCGTCACGCCACCCAGATTCTTCCTTACCACCACATCTTCTTTCGGAAACGCATCAGGCCAGCGCAGAGCACGCATCGCGATGTAATGCGCGGTCCATGCACCGATACCCGGTAGCTCAATCAGCCGCGCTATCATCTCTTGTGGGTGCACGGCAGCCTCAAGTTGTAACGCTCCCGTCGTACAGGCTTTTGCTACAGCCAGCAGTGTTCCTGCGCGGGTACTGACGATGCCAAGGCTGGCAATGTCGTCCAGCGTCGCGGTAGCCACTTTGCTGGGCAGAGGGGTGATATGGCTAAGTTCAGGAAAGGGGGTGGCGACGGTTTCCCCGAAAGCTGCGGCGAATCGTCCTGTGAGGGTGGTGGCCGCCTTCACCGTGATTTGCTGACCAAGAATGGCCCTGACTGTCATCTCAAAACCATCAAATGCGCCAGGGACACGCAATCCTGGATTGCGCGACACGCTTTCCTGCAGTAACGGCATCTGTTGCAGATGCCTGGCAATCAACGTCGGATGCGCCGTCAAATCGAACAGATTTCTCAGTCGTCGCAGTAACGCTGGCAACACCGGCGTCAACGAATGCGTAAATTCAATCTTCAGGGCTGACTGATGGCTGGCCTGTACCACTCGAATCCATCCTTTATGCTTGCCCAGTTGCACTGTCCGGGCATAACTTTGCGTATCCACGTGCTCGATGCCTTTAATGGCGCGCTTGTGCAGAAAGTCCAGCATCGCCTTCCAGTCATATGGCGGTCGATAGCTTAACAGTAATGTGGATGTCTCTTGGGGGGGAAGCCGGTCTGGACTCTGGCCAGCATTTTTGCGCAAGCGGCTGGGTGGCATACGGTAGCTGTTGCTGAATGCCGCGTTAAAACGTCGGAGGCTGGCAAAACCGCTGGCATAGGCTATTTCGGTAATAGGCAGCGTGGTTTCGGTTAATAACTGTTTGGCCAGCAGTAAACGTCGGGTTTGTTTTAACTCCATCGGCGACACACCCAGTTCTTTTTGCACTATCCGTCGCAATTGGCGGGAACTCAGTGAGAACTGTGTGGCGATGTCTTCCAGACTGGCGCCGTTCTCGATCAATCCCTCTTCAATTTTTTGCAGCAGCAGGTCAGTTACCCGGCGGCTACTGTCTACCGGTGCGTTGCCCGGGGCCAGTTCAGGGCGACAACGTAGACAGGGACGGAAAGCCGCTTTTTCTGCTGCTTCCGCACTGGAAAAAAAACGGCAGTTTTTTTCCCGGGGCGGTTTTGCCGGGCATACTGGTCGGCAGTAAATTCCGGTTGAGGTCACGCCAACATAAAAGAGGCCGTCAAACCGGGCATCACGAGAGATTAATGCCTGGTATACTATTTTTCCATCGATCATTATCGGTTCCTGTATGCTGGTTTTGCAGGCAGGTTAGGCGCTTTTTATCCTCTGTGCCAGCCGTTTTCGGACAGCTAACGGCTTTATTTTGCTGTCCGAAAATGGCTAGCGCAAATAGCATGATGACGGATAATAGACTGTATTCAGATGATCAGTATGAGTCAGGGGAAGATTATGAGCTACTGCTATAAAATGATGCCATCCCCGGTGGGAGAACTGAAACTGGTTGCCAGCCCGCGGGGCTTAGCCGCCGTCCTTTGGGAAAACGAAGATCCCTGGCGTGTCCGGCTATTGGCCCCTCAGGAGGAGCCCCAACATGAAGTGTTGCTGGAGACTGAAAAACAGTTGAGAGAATATTTTGCCGGTGAGCGTCAATGCTTTACCGTGACGCTGGATTTTCAAGGTACCGAGTTTCAGAAAAAAGTCTGGCAGGCGTTGATGGACATCCCATTTGGCGAAACCCGCAGCTACAGTGAAATTGCGCATGCAATCGGCCATCCGGGTGCCGTCAGGGCGGTGGGAGCAGCCAATGGCCGAAATCCGCTCTCAATTATTGCGCCTTGTCACCGGGTTATTGGTGCGAATGGGAAACTGACCGGTTATGCGGGCGGGCTGACGGTGAAAGCCTTTCTGCTCAATATTGAGGCCCGCCATTCTACTGAATTATCCCTTTGTTGACGGCTGGCAAATTCGTCAGCCAGGGTGAAAAATTGAGGCGACAGCGGTGATTATTTCGGCTATCTTGTTTAGCATATAAAACAAACCTGGCATTATGCCGCAGTGGGAGCGCTAATAGTCGATGGTTTGTTAAGTTAAAAAAACGAGAGCCACGCTATGAGCCTGATGTTTGATCCTGAAACCACCGTTTATCCGTTCCCGCCTAAACCAGCACGTCTTTCCCTGGATGAAAAGCAATTTTATCGGAAAGAGATCAAGCGTTTACTGAAAGAACGCAATGCGGTGATGGTGGCGCATTACTATACTGACCCGGAGATTCAGGCTCTGGCGGAAGAAACCGGCGGTTGTGTGGCCGATTCACTGGAAATGGCCCGTTTTGGCAGCCAGCACCCGGCCTCAACGCTGTTGGTGGCGGGCGTTCGTTTTATGGGCGAAACCGCCAAAATCCTCAGCCCGGAAAAAACCATTTTGATGCCAACGCTGCAGGCTGAGTGCTCGCTCGATTTGGGATGCCCCATTGATGAATTCAGTCGCTTTTGTGACCAGCATCCGGATCGTACCGTGGTGGTGTATGCCAATACCTCTGCCGCCGTCAAAGCGCGGGCAGACTGGGTTGTCACTTCCAGTATTGCGGTCGAGCTGATCGAACATCTTGACCGTCAGGGAGAGAAAATTATTTGGGCGCCAGACCGCCATTTGGGGCGCTATGTTACTCGTCAGACCGGCGCTGATGTTCTTTGTTGGCAGGGCGCCTGTATTGTGCACGATGAATTTAAAACCCAGGCATTACAGCGTATGAAGGCGCTTTATCCTGCTGCTGCGGTGCTGGTTCACCCGGAATCGCCACAGGCGATTGTCGATCTTGCTGATGCGGTGGGGTCAACCAGCCAGCTGATCCAGGCGGCCAAAACGTTGCCGCATCGGCAGATGATTGTGGCAACGGATCGCGGGATTTTTTACAAAATGCAGCAGGCCTGCCCGGATAAAGAATTGCTGGAAGCGCCGACCGCAGGTGAGGGGGCATCATGTCGTACTTGCGCGCACTGCCCGTGGATGGCGATGAATGGCCTGAAAGCGATTGCCGATGGACTGACTCAGCATGGCCGCGAGCATGAAATTCATGTGGATGCCGCGCTACGTGAAGGTGCATTGATACCGCTGAATCGTATGCTAACCTTTGCGGCAGGTTTAAAAGGGTAACGCCTGGCCCCTTACTGCTCAGGACTGAGATGGCAATATGGATTTTTTTAGCACGCATAACATTTTACTTCACCTTCCACTGGGAAAGGGAGGTTACGATCTCTCATGGATTGAAGCCATTGGCACAGTGGCTGGTTTACTGTGTATCTGGCTCGCCAGCCTGGAAAAAATCAGCAATTATGCCTTTGGACTCGTCAACGTCACGCTGTTTGCGATGATTTTCTTCCAGATCCAACTTTACGCCAGCCTGCTGTTACAGGTGTTCTTCTTTGTCGCCAATATCTATGGCTGGTATGCCTGGAGCAGGCAGACGGCAGAAAATCAGAACCTGCTGCACATCCGCTGGATGACCCTGCCGAAAGCGCTGGGGTGGGCGGGGAGTTGTGTGGTGGCGATTGGGTTGATGACATTGTACATTAACCCGGTCTTTGCCTGGCTGACCCACGTGGCGGTATCGTTGATGCAGGGGCTGGGACTGTCGGTCGCAATGCCAGCATTGCAGCCGGACGCCTTCCCATTCTGGGATTCCTGCCTGATGGTATTGTCGATTGCGGCGATGATTTTGATGACGCGGAAATACGTCGAAAACTGGCTGCTTTGGGTAATAATCAACATAATTAGCGTGATGCTCTTTGCCCGTCAGGGCGTTTATGCGATGTCACTGGAGTATGCCATTCTCACCCTGATTGCGCTAAATGGTTGCTGGCTGTGGATTAAAAGCGCCCGCGAACAAGGTTCACGCGCGCTATCTTAACCTCAGTGATGCGCGTGGGTAGGGTGTTGGTGCTCAGCGTTGCTCTGGCCTAACGCGCAGTCGCTATTATCACAATGCTGGTACTCCATCTGCACTGTGGCGTGTGCAATCTGATAATGTTGATGCAGATAATCATGGATACGGTGTAGCAACGCATCGTGATCATAAGGCGGGATAACCTGCACATGCAGCGTCATTACCGGTTTTTCGCCGACCTGCCACAGATGAATATGGTGAACGTTACGTACTTCAGGAATGCCACGTGTTAACGCCAGCTTCAGCTTTTCCACATCCACCGAGGTTGGCGCGCCTTCCAGCAGCTCATGAATACTCTCTTTCATTAATCCCCAGGCGCTGCGCAGTACCAGCAAAGAAACCAGGACCGACAGAATGGGATCGACGGGAGTCCAGCCGGTTAACATAATGATCACCGCCGCGATAATGGCGCCGACCGAGCCCAGCAGATCGCCCAGCACATGCAGCGCTGCGGCGCGAACATTGAGATTCTTCTCTTCGCTACCGCGGTGTAACAGCCAGAAAGAGAGGATATTGGCCAGCAGGCCGCCAATGGCGATAATCAGCATAAAGCCACCTGCAACCGGCTCCGGATGCATAAAGCGGCGAACCGCTTCCCAGACGATCAGTATAGTGATGACCAGCAGCGCAATCGCATTAACAAAAGCAGCGAGCGTGGTCAGCCGCAACAGACCAAAAGTGTGTTGAGCATTGGGTTTACGGCGGGCAAATTGCACTGCCAGTAGCGCCATCAACAGGGCCGCGGTATCGGTTAGCATATGTCCGGCATCGGCCAGTAACGCCAGTGAGCCGGAAATCAGTCCGCCGGCGACTTCCGCGACCATAAAAACAACCGTCACCAGAAAAGCCATCAACAGACGAGTACGGTTGTCGTTAGATTCAGAGTGAGTATGCGCCATAAATATCCAGTTTTTTGAGTAAATATCTTGTTAATTGTATCAATAAATTCAATTCAGCAGGAGATGTTCGATGCGCTCCGCTCTGCAATTTTCTGAGGAAATCAGTGTGTTCAAGAATAGCGTAAACGGATGATGGCATAACAAATAAGGGAGACTCATGACGAAAAAAGTGAACACAGTTGCCTGGATTTAGCATTGCTGACAGTAAATGGTGGCTAAACTTATTCATCATTATTCTTATGCTTACTCCTGGCATACTTATCACCCGGAACGGATAAAAAAATCGTGTGAACCACTACCTCCGGATTTTAAATAACATGCGGTATCATCTTCATTTAAGGTTCGGTGGGTAATCTGGACTGTTTTTTAACGATTGAACCAGACGTCTCGGCAGAAGACGTAAAATAGCAAATTTGCAACATGGATATCCGATTAATTAGGGTTTCAGGGTAAAAATCGAAATGTGTTTTTGAGCGGCACGGGAGCGGATATAATGTTGCCAGGTTGAACTCTGCTGGCGTATTTATTGCCTGCAGAATGATGGGGGATATTTTCGCAAAGTCGATTTACACCCGTTCCCCCACGCGATAAATTGGCAGCGATGCGCCTGGTGTGCAGTATTGCCTGAAAAAACACTGGAATTATTATGAATTATCAGAATGATGACTTAAGAATCAAAGAAATAAAAGAGCTTCTTCCTCCGGTTGCCTTGTTGGAAAAGTACCCTGCCACGGAAATGGCCGCGCAAACCGTTGCGAAAGCCCGCCAGGCCATTCATCATATTCTGAAAAAAGCCGATGACCGTTTATTAGTGGTGATAGGTCCCTGTTCCATTCACGATACGGTTGCGGCAAAAGAATACGCCGGACGTTTATTGCAATTGCGTGAAGAACTCAGTGATTCACTGGAAGTGGTCATGCGTGTTTATTTCGAAAAGCCGCGTACCACTGTGGGTTGGAAAGGGTTGATTAACGACCCGCATATGGATGGCAGTTATCAGATTAATGACGGGTTACGTATCGCCCGTAAATTGTTGTTGGATATCAATGACACGGGATTACCCGCAGCGGGGGAGTTTTTAGACATGATCACCCCGCAGTATGTTGCCGATCTGATGAGCTGGGGCGCGATTGGCGCCCGGACCACGGAATCGCAGGTTCACCGTGAGCTGGCATCGGGGCTGTCCTGCCCGGTAGGGTTCAAAAACGGCACTGACGGTACCATTAAGGTGGCAATTGATGCGATTAATGCGGCCAGTGCGCCTCACAGTTTCCTCTCGGTGACCAAATATGGTCACTCGGCGATCGTTGAGACCGCCGGTAACGGTGACTGTCACATTATTCTGCGTGGCGGTAAAGAACCTAACTACAGCGCGCACCATGTTAATGCGGTGAAAGCCGGGTTGGTGAAAGCCGGTCTGGAACCTCAGGTGATGATTGACTTCAGCCATGCCAACAGCAGCAAGCAGTTCCAGAAACAATTGCTGGTCGCGGACGATGTGGCGCAGCAGATTGCGGGCGGTGAGAAAGCGATTATCGGCGTGATGATTGAAAGCCACCTGGTGGAAGGTAATCAGAGTCTGGAAAGCGGCGAACCGCCGGTATATGGCAAGAGTGTGACTGATGCCTGTATTGGGTGGGCTGATACTGAGAAGGTGCTGCGTCAGTTGGCCGATGCGGTGCGAGCGCGTCGTCGCTAAAAGTGTCATGGTGATAAAAAACAGCCCCACCTAAACGCGTGGGGTTGGTCAGTCATTTGAATCCGCCTTACGGCGGATTTTTACTGATGGCTTACTTTGCTTTACCCTGGTTAGCGACGGCTGCAGCTTTCGCGGCGATTTCGTCGGCATCACCCAAATAGTAATGTTTGACGGGCTTGAAGTTTTCGTCGAACTCATAGACCAGCGGTACGCCGGTAGGGATGTTCAGCTCCAGGATCTCTGCTTCGCTCATGTTGTCGAGATATTTAACCAGGGCGCGCAGGGAATTACCGTGCGCAGCAATGATCACTTTCTCGCCTTTCTTCATGCGCGGCAGAATAGATTCATTCCAGTATGGCAGTACGCGCTCAATCGTTAGCGCCAGGCTTTCCGTGGTGGGCAATTGCTCAGCGGTTAATGAGGCATAACGAGGATCATGACCTGGGAAACGTTCATCCGTCCGCTCCAGAGCGGGTGGCGTTACAGCGAAGCCGCGACGCCACTGTTTAACCTGATCATCGCCGTATTTTTGGGCAGTTTCAGCTTTATCCAGACCCTGCAGCGCACCGTAGTGACGCTCGTTCAGACGCCAGGATTTTTCAACCGGTAGCCACGCCTGATCCACTTCGTCCAGGATGCTCCACAGCGTGTGGATAGCACGTTTTAGCACTGAAGTGTAAGCGAAGTCGAAGGTGAAACCTTCTTTTTTCAGCAGTTGGCCCGCCGCTTTCGCTTCAGTACGTCCTTTATCGGACAGCTCCACATCGTACCATCCGGTAAAGCGGTTTTCGTTGTTCCACTGGCTTTCGCCGTGACGTACCAGAACCAGCTTAGTTACAGCCATAGCTTAACTCCTTAATAATCTGACGTTTCTAAGATAATGGTAAACTGAAAATTGCCCGACACAGTCCGTCGCAATTTTTGCTGGCCATTACCATAACGGAATTCTTCACAGCAAGTAAGCCTGTAGCGTGCACGATGCGTGATTTTCATGCGCTTAATCAAACCGCGGTCAGGCGATAACGCGTGGTCGATTGATACAATTCACCCGGTTGCAGCCAACAGTCAGGTTGTGGCCACTCTGGATGATTCGGCGAATCAGGTAAAAACCCACTTTCCAGAGCGATCCCCTGACAGGCAGTATAGACTCCCTGATGGCGAGACGGGGTGCCAGCCAGATAATTTCCCGAGTAAAATTGCAGGGCAGGGGCGCGGGTAAAGACACTCAGTTGCAGCCGACCGTCAGCCGACCACAGTTCTGCTGCGGGCTGAGATTCGGCCCTGTTGCTCAACAGGAAGGCATGATCATAGCCTTTTACCACTCTCTGGTCTTCATCCAGTAGGAAATCCTGGGCGATAATTTTTGGCTGACGAAAATCAAAGCCGGTGCCGTCGACCGCTTGTAGACCGACGTGGGGGATACCTTCGCTGTTAACGGGAAGATAGTGCCCGGCATGCAGTTGCAGGCGGTGATGGCGTGCATCGCCATGCTGAGCATCGAGATTGAAATAGGCATGATTGGTGAGATTCACCGGGCAGGCCTTGTCCACCGTCGCCTGATAGTTGATCGACAGGGTATTGTCATCCTCCAGACGATAGCGCAGGGTCACCAGTAGATGACCTGGATAGCCCTGATCACCATCGACAGCGTTCAACTGATATTCCACTTCCTGTTCTGCCTGCCGGACGATTTGCCAGCGGCGGTGACTGAAACCTTGTGGTCCGCCATGGAGCTGATGCGCCCCCTGGTTGGCAACTAACTGATATGTTTTGCCGTTAGCGCTGATGGTCGCGTTGGCGATTCGGTTGGCGTAACGGCCGACAGTGGCCCCTAACCAGGCTGACTGGTGTAGGTAATCGGATGGTGTGGCGCAACCCAACAGCGCTTCGCGTACCGTACCGTCGCTCATCGGTACCCGGGCTGACAGCCAGGTCGCCCCCCAGTCCATAAATGTTGCCACCATCCCTCCGGCATTACGTAGCGTGGTGATATGCCATGGCAGACCGTCCGGTGCATGAGAAGAAATGGTTAACATTGACCCGCTCCCGCCGAGGCTTTACAGACATAAAAGGTTTCTTTGAGGCCAGATCGCGCGGCATACTGCTCCGCCACGGCGGCCTTAACCGTATCCACCTGATCCTGCGGCATCAGCGCTACCACACAGCCGCCAAAGCCGCCACCGGTCATGCGTACGCCGCCGCGATCGCCCAGCGTGGTTTTCACGATGTCAACCAGCATATCAATGGGTGGGACGGTAATTTCAAAGTCATCCCGCATCGACGCATGAGATTCAGCCATTAATACGCCCATCCGTGCGAGGTCGCCTTTCGCCAGTGCATCGGCGGCTTCCAGCGTACGGGCGTTTTCGGTCAGCACGTGACGCACACGTTTAGCGACCACCGGATCCAGCGCATCCTCAACGGACTTGAACGGGTTAAAATCAACATCGCGCAGTGAGGTCTGGGCGAAGAAACGCGCTCCGGTTTCGCATTGCTGTCGGCGGGTATTGTACTCGCTGCCCACCAGGTTGCGGCGGAAGTTTGAATTAATAATCACCACCGCGATATCTGGTGGCATGGGAACCGGACGGGTACCCAGTGTCCGGCAGTCCAGCAACATGGCATGGTCTTTTTTGCCCAGCGCTGAGATCAACTGGTCCATAATGCCGCAGTTGCAGCCGACGAACTGGTTCTCCGCTTCCTGGCCGTTGACCGCAATTTCCGCGCCATCCAGCGGCAGATGATAGAGCTGCTGGAAAACCGTTCCGACCGCCACTTCCAGCGAAGCGGAAGAGCTCAGACCCGCCCCTTGCGGCACATCGCCGGCAATGACCATGTCCACGCCGCCAAAATCGTGATGCCGTTTTTGCAGATGTTTAATCACGCCACGGACATAGTTAGACCACATTTGGTCTTGATGCGTCAGGATTGGCGTATCAAGGGAGAAGGTATCTTGCTGATTATCGTAATTGGCGGCGATAACCCGAACCTGACGATCATCTCGCCGGGCGCAGGCGATCACCGTTTGGTAGTCGATCGCGCAAGGCAGAACGAAGCCATCATTGTAATCAGTATGTTCACCGATCAGGTTAACGCGACCAGGAGCCTGGAACGTATGGTCAGCGGTATAGCCAAACTTGTCGGTAAAAATTTGGTGGGTAGCGTTTTTTAAGGTCATGGCTATGCTCCCGTCTCGCGGAAATGAATATCACTTACGGAACGCAGACGTTCTGCTGCCTGCTCCGCGGTTAAATCACGCTGGGCTTCCGCCAGCATTTCATACCCCACCATAAATTTGCGTACCGTGGCGGAGCGCAGTAATGGAGGATAGAAGTGAGCATGTAGCTGCCAGTGATCGTTAGCTTTGTCATTAAACGGCGCGCCGTGCCAGCCCATAGAGTACGGAAAAGAGCAATGGAACAGATTGTCATAACGGCTGGTCAACTTTTTCAATGCCAGCGCCAGATCCTGACGTTGCGCATCGGTCAGACTGACCAGACGGCGACAATGTGCTTTGGGCAACAGCAGCGTTTCAAATGGCCATGCTGCCCACCACGGCACTACCGCCAGCCAGTGTGTGGTTTCGACTACCGTGCGGCGACCATCATTCAGCTCGCGAGCGGTGTAATCCACCAGCATTGGCGACTGGTGTTGCTCGAAATAAGCACGCTGCAAATCGTCTTCACGCTGCGCTTCATTAGGCAGAAAACTGTTGGCCCAGACCTGACTGTGCGGGTGAGGATTTGAGCAGCCCATTGCTGCCCCTTTGTTCTCAAAGACTTGTACCCATGGGTAACGTTGGCCGAGGTCGGCGGTCTGTTCTTGCCAGGTCCTGACGACCTCTTCCAGAGCAGAGACGCTGAGTTCAGGCAGCGTTTTGCTGTGGTCTGGCGAAAAGCAAATCACCCGACTGGTGCCACGCGCGTTGGCGTAGCGCATCAGGACATCATCGTTTTCGGGCGCTTCCGGCGTATCGCTCATCAGCGCGGCAAAATCGTTGGTGAAAACCCAGGTGCCGGTGTAATCCGGATTTTTATCGCCCGTCACACGTGTATTACCAGGACATAAAAAACAGTCCGGGTCGTGAGCCGGCAGTTGATGTTGAGATGCGGTCTCCTGCGCGCCCTGCCAGGGGCGTTTGGCGCGGTGCGGTGAAACCAGAACCCACTGATCAGTCAGTGGGTTATAGCGGCGATGTGGGTGATCGGCTGGGTTAAATTTTTGCATGTTGAGTCCTGGTAACCATCTTTAATATCCTGGTAGCTTTAGCGAAAAATAGCATAGTGTGGGAAAACAAAGCGTGATCGAGTCTGAATAAATGGAATCGTTTACACAAGCGTGAAATTGCTAAATGTCCGGATAAATGACAAAAGAATCCATAAATATGGCAGAGTTATTGATGGTTAGTGGTAGCGGTTACATTTATAGCGTCAGGGTTGCATCCACTGAAGGGAGGTGGTGATTGTCGCAATACGCTGCAGATTTTCCATACTCTGCAGGTGGCTGGTTTCGCTGTCTGAGGCGCAGAGATCTTCCAGTACCGTGACCGGGATCCCCCGTTCGTGCGCTTCTCGCACGGTACTCTCAATGGACAGACAGGAACTTAGCCCACCCAGCAGCAGACGATGACGCTGATGTCGCTGTAACCAGGCTAACAAATTGTTACCAGTGAAGGCGCTCAGGCCAGTGTGATGGAATTGCAGATCGACAGGATCAATTTGTACATCGGGTAGCCACTGCCCCCCCGGTGAGTGCAGGCGTAAAGCCCCAACCAGTTTCATCTGGGCAAATAGCGGTGAATGGGCAGGCAGATCATGGTAGTCATCACTGAAGCCGATGCGGCTCCAGATAACCGGAATTTTGCGCACGCGGGCGTAGATCGCCACGGCATTCACCCGGTTTATCACCTCGCGCGAGGTCAGTTGCTGAAAAGCATGATTCGCCCTGCCGCGGCAGGATGCAATATCGTCAATTAAATTTAAAATAAGCAGCGCAGCGGGCATAACGTCTCCTGATAAAAGGCTGTCCGTTAATGATAAAAAGCCCGGATGAAACTGCCGCCTGTATGTGTTGCCAGATGTGTTGAGCTGTAGGGCGGTTCAACACGCGGGAAACCCAGGCCGGGAACCCGTTGTTATGGGCGTTTTTTTACGCGCCGACGAGTCTGAGGCCCGGGTTTCCGTGTTGGCGTCGCTCAATGACGCAGACTGTCCTGCTGATAGCGATATGTGTCACCGTCCGGGACAAAGGTCAGGCGGTGGGTGATACACTGCGGGGCATCTTCCGCATGATGCGAAACGAACAGCAATTGGCTCTCACCTTCACTTATCAGCACGTCGACAAAACGACGTACCAACTGGCGGTTAATTGGATCAAGGCCTTGTAAGGGTTCATCGAGGATCAGTAATGCCGGGTGTTTGATCAGCGCGCGCGCAATCAGCACCAGGCGTTGTTGGCCCCATGACAGACCGTGGAATGGGGCATCGGCCAGTGGGCCGTCCATGCCCAACAATTGCAACCACTGTCTGGCGAGGAAGTGCTGACGATCGGAAACGGCTTGATAAATACCGATAGAATCAAAGTATCCGGAGATGATCACGTTACGCACACTGCTACTGACGCGATAGTCCAGATGCAGGCTGCTGCTGACGTAGCCAATATGCTGTTTGATATCCCAGATGGTTTCGCCACTACCACGACGGCGGCCAAACAGCGTCAGATCGTTGCTGTACCCCTGGGGATGATCGCCGGTGACCAGACTCAGCAGGGTGGATTTTCCGGCGCCATTCGGGCCCACTATTTGCCAGTGCTGGCCAGGCTTCACTTCCCAGTCCAGATGATTAAGGATCGGTTTGTCATTATAGGAAACCACGCCGTCGCGTAGCACAATCAACGGCGCGCCTGCCGCTAATACCGGTTTCAGGGTGGCATCGTCGGGTTCCGGCAGCGTCATTCCCTGCAGGCGTTCACTGTGTGCCAGTTGGGCCACCAGCGCTTCGGCGAGGATTTCATTGCGCGGGCCAACATGGGTCAGCGTACATTCCGCCAGTACGCCCACTTTTTCGATAAAATCAGGAATATCATCAAAACGGTTGAGTACCAGCACGATGGTGTGGCCCTGCAGATGCAGTGTCGCCAGCACCTGAGCCAGGTTGGCGCGTGAGGCGACATCCAGCCCATCAAACGGCTCATCAAGGATCAATAAATCGGGTTCAGCCATTAATGCCTGACATAACAGCGTCTTGCGGGTTTCTCCGGTGGAGAGGTATTTGAAGCGGCGATCAAGCAGATGGGGAATACCGAACAAGTCGGCCAGTTGCTGGCAGCGTGTGCTGTCCTTCACCTCGTCCTGAATGATTTCGGCTGTGGTGCGTCCCGAGTCATCTTCCCCAGGGCTGAGCAGATCGGTGTTGTTGCGCTGCCATTCAGCTGACACCAATTGTTGTAATTGTTCCAGTGAAAGGCGGGCAGGGTGCATAAACTGATTTTCCACCGTGCTTTTTGCCGCTTGTAGTTCGCCGGATAACGCGCGCGCCAGCGAGGATTTTCCGCTGCCGTTAGCGCCAACAAAAGCCCAGCTCTCACCGGACTGCAACGTCAGTTCATTCAGGGTCAGAGTTCGGTTGGCACTCAGGTGAAACGTGCCTTGCGAAATATGCAACGTTGACATTGTTTATTCCATTTTATGCATTGTACCCAAACTATTAATCGCCCACGGCTGCAATGTCAAATGTTGTCATGGCTCTCAGAGCAGTGTGGCAATAATCACCTGGTCGGCATTAAAATGTGCTATGACAGCTTGCCCGGGCTGAAGTTTTTGTTCGTCCACTCGCTGAGTGCTCAGCGTGGCGCACAAGGTTTCACCGCCCGGTAGCGTTATCAGCACTTCGCTATGTGATTCACCGCGTTCCAGATGGCTCAGTGTACCGTTTAGCTGATTATCCGCAGTGGAAGAGATGAGGGTGACATCGATCCACGGGGCTTTGATCAACACCAGCACCTCCTTGCCGGTGGTCAGAGAGAGACGGTTCGCACTTTGCTCGGTCAGCGCGGCCTTAATGCGGGTGGCGCCATCGGCCAGCAACACCGTTACATGCTGTTGTACCGACTGAGCATCACGCTGTACGACGGTGCCGAACAGTTGATTTCGGGCGCTGGTCTGTAGCGAGAAACGGGCAATCGCGCCCAGCAGGCTGCCCAGCGGTACATCATCCTGCAGGACATCAAACGCTTTCTGCTGAATTTGCTCCATGAGTGCAAATAGCTGGATTAGCCGCTCACCATAAGCCGTGACCAGGGCGCCGCCGCCGCCTTTACCGCCTGTTGCTCGCTCGACCAGGGTACGGTCCGCCAGTTGGTTCATCTCGTTGATCGCATCCCAGGCGCTTTTGTAGCTGATGCCTGCCAGTTTGGCTCCCTGGCTGATTGAGCCAGTATGCTGAATTTGTTTGAGTAGTTCGATGCGACGTGGGTCGGCAAACAGACGCTGCTGCAGTTTCAGGATCAGGGTGAGTTCGGCCTGCATAATCGCTCCGCAATAAAATAGGGTTCTCTGGATTGTATATCGTAATGGAATATAAACGTAAAAATGGGTAAAACGCACAAAAGGTCAGTGCACTTTTTTTCGCTGTAGATACAATGGCTTTTTCAAGTAAGGCATTGGAGGTTAGCATGCTGGAATTACTGAAGGGTCTTGGGGAAGCTATCCTCATGGTTCCTGTGGTGATGGCAATCATAATGGGACTGATTTACGGTCTGGGTGAAGTATTTAACGTTATCTCCAAAATTGGTCACCGCGACCAGCCAGCGAAAAACCGCCAGTAAGTAAAAACGTCTTTCTACAGCATGTCCGGCTTTGTCCGGGCGTGTGTTTTCTTGCGTTACCTCAACTTCCTGCTGTTTCTGGCGATAAACTCCATGACAGTGTTTCGGGGCTCGTTATAGTATCGGCTACATAACGAAAACCTCTGGAGAACACCATGTCTGCGACATTACGTCATTTATTTGTCGGTACTGTGCTCAGCGTCAGCGTAGCGGGTTATGCTGTCGCGGCAGAGAATATTACCGTTTTTGCTGCCGCTTCCCTGACCAACGCGCTACAGGATATTGCTGAGCAGTATCAGAAAAGCAAGGATGTCAAGGTGGTGTCTTCCTTTGCCTCTTCTTCCACGCTGGCGCGCCAGATTGATCAAGGCGCGCCAGTTGATCTGTTTATCTCCGCCGATCAGCAGTGGATGGATTATGTCGCACAGAAGCGCCTGATTGATGAGTCCAGTCGGGTGACGCTGCTGGGCAACGATCTGGTGCTGGTGGCACCGACCGCAGGCAACCCACAGCCGGTCACTATTGCTAAATCCACCGACTGGAAAAGTCTGCTGAAAGGTCAGCGCCTTTCCGTCGGCGATCCGGATCATGTTCCGGCGGGGATCTACGCCAAAGAGGCGTTGCAGAATTTGGGGGCCTGGGAAACACTGGAGCCAGTACTGGCCCGAGGCAACAGCGTACGTGCTGCGCTGGCGCTGGTTGAACGTAACGAAACGCCTTACGGTATTGTCTATGGTTCTGATGCCATTGCCAGTAAAAAAGTCACGGTGGTGGGCGTGTTTCCGCCAGACAGCCACCCACCGGTCAAATACCCCATGGCGATACTCAAAGGTCATCACTCGGCCGCTGTCACGGCATTTTATGACTATCTGAAAGGCCCGGAAGCCGCCGCCGTGTTCAAACGTTACGGATTTACGCCTGAATGATGCTGCTGAGTGACCCCGAATGGCAGGCTGTCGCCCTGAGTCTGAAAGTTTCCAGTGTGGCGGTGATCTGTAGTCTGCCGTGCGGGATCCTGATCGCCTGGATCCTGGTCCGTTGTCGCTTCCCAGGCAAAACCCTGCTTGATAGCCTGATCCACCTGCCGTTGGTGTTGCCGCCAGTGGTGGTGGGGTATCTGCTGTTGATCGGCTTTGGTCGTCGTGGCTTGATTGGCGAATACCTCTACGACTGGTTCGGTTTCACTTTTGCTTTCAGTTGGCGCGGCGCGGCGCTGGCCTCGGCGGTGATTGCCTTCCCGCTGATGGTCAGAGCCATACGTCTGGCGCTGGAAGGGGTGGACAGTAAGCTGGAACAGGCGGCGCGCACGTTGGGGGCCGGACGCTGGCGGGTCTTTTTCACCATCACCTTACCGCTGACCATGCCGGGTATTATCGCCGGCACCGTACTGGCGTTTGCCCGTTCACTGGGTGAGTTCGGCGCGACCATTACCTTTGTGTCTAACATTCCGGGAGAAACGCGCACCATTCCTTCTGCCATGTATACGTTGATTGAAACGCCCGGAGCGGAAAACGCAGCGGCACGGCTTTGTGTGATCGCTATTATACTGGCGATTTGTTCGCTGTGGGCTTCTGAATGGCTGACCCGCTGGGGCCGTAAGCGGCTGGGGGAGTGATGCTGGAATTAAATTTTACCCAACGCCTGGGTAACCATATGCTGCGGGTTGACGCTCAGCTTCCCGCGCAGGGCATCACCGCGATCTTTGGTGTGTCAGGTGCGGGGAAAACCTCGCTGATCAACGCGATCGGCGGCTTAACTCAACCCCAGTCAGGTTATATTTCGCTGAACGGCAGGCGATTGTACGATGCGGCGAGTGGACTGAGTCTGCCACCGGAAAAACGACGAATAGGGTATGTGTTCCAGGCGTCACGGTTGTTTCCGCACTATCGTGTGCGTGGGAATCTCGAATATGGCATGGCAAAAAATATGCGTCCGCGGTTTGATGCGCTGGTGCGCTTGCTGGGCATTGAAGCACTACTGAATCGATTTCCGCGTTCGTTGTCCGGCGGTGAGAAACAGCGGGTGGCAATAGGGCGGGCGCTGCTGACCGCACCAGAAATTTTGCTGATGGATGAACCGCTGGCCTCGCTGGATTTGCCGCGTAAGCGTGAGCTGTTGGCGTATCTGCAGAAACTGGCGCAGCAGGTGGCGATCCCCATCCTCTATGTCAGCCACAGTCTGGATGAAATTTTGCAGTTGGCGGACAACGTGATGGTACTGGATAACGGTGAAGTTAAGGCGTTTGGAACGCTGGAAAAGGTCTGGGCCAGCAGTGTGATGCGCCCATGGTTGCCGAGAGCGGAGCAGAGTACAGTGCTCCGGGTTCGGGTGCTTGAGCAACATCCGCATTATGCGATGACGGCATTGTCGTTGGGCAACCAGCCGATCTGGGTCAGCCGGATTGAGGCACCGTTGAACACCTTGCTGCGGATCCGTATTCAGTCAGCAGACGTCTCTCTGGTGCTGCAGCCGCCGCTTAACAGCAGTATCCGTAACGTGGTTCCTGCCCAGGTGATGGAATTGCTGGAAATTGATCAGCAAACAGAAGTGAAGCTGCTAGTGGGGCAAAGTGAGATGTGGGCGCGGATCACGCCCTGGGCGTGTGATGAACTGATGATCAAGCCAGGAATGCGACTTTATGCGCAGATCAAGAGTGTGGCAATCACCCTTTGAGCGATACTACAGGACTTCGCGACAGATAGTCTCGGCAATGCCTGGCTCCAGATTGCTGCCGATAACGCGGTCGGCACGCGCTTTAATCGCCTCGTCAGCATTGCCCATCGCCACGCCCAGACCGACCGTTTCCAGCATACTCAGATCGTTGTAGTTATCGCCAAAAGCCAGCACGTCACTCATCTGCAATCCTTCAGCGGCAACCCATTCCGCCAGGCGCTTGCCTTTGCTGTTACCGGCTTTGGCGATATCCACCTGGTCGTGCCATGACCATTCACAGGCCAGGCCCATTTCATGTTCTACCTGTTCAGCAAAGCGTTGTAATGCGTGGGTATCAGGGTGGGACAGGGCGAATTTCCAGATTGAGCGGGCCTGTTCCGCCGCTTTACTCAGGCTTTCTACCTGTTCAAACACCGGACGCTGATGCTCGGGTAAAGAGCGTCCCCAGTTAAGGGTGCGGGTGACGTGACCGGTTTCGGTCTGATAGAGCATGGCATCATCAACATACAACAGCCCGTGGATCGCCGCCTGATCCAGCATGTCAATCACCTGTAACGCCTGCTCTTTTGGCAAAGGATCGGATTTTAGTACCTTTTTTGCATGATAATCATACAAATAGGTACCATTACAGCAGATTGCAGGTGTATCCAGTGCCAGGGCCTGATAAAAAGGATGGATAGCAACATGGTGGCGACCGGTGACGATAATCACCTTAACGCCTGCTTCGCGTGCTTTCTTCAATGCGTCCAGCGAGGCAGGAAGAATGGTTTTACGGGGTGTTAACAGGGTGCCGTCCAGGTCCAAAGCAATGACGCGATAACTCATACACAGTTCCGAAAGTGGAAAAACAGGATAGTCTGAGTGTACACCTTGCGAGATGCCGGACAAAATGGTCTGCCACAAATCCCTCCACGCGGCGAGAAAAAACACGCTACGCTGTGGTCAAAAGAACCCCTGAAAAAGGAGAATTCATGAAGCAAATCGTTTATACCGCCAGTCCGGAAAGCCAGCAGATTCATGCCTGGCAACTCAATGATGATGGCGTGCTTACCCTGCTGCAGGTCGTGGATGTGCCAGGCCAGGTTCAGCCGATGGTGGTCAGCCCTGATCATCGTTTTCTCTATGTCGGCGTGCGTCCTGAATTCCGTGTTATTGCCTATAAAATTGACAATGAAGGCAAGCTGAAGGAAGCGGGTCATGCCGCGCTGCCGGGCAGTCCGACACACATTTCGACTGATCGTCAGGGGCGGTTTATTTTCGTTGGTTCTTACAATAATGCCTGTGTCAGTGTGACGCCAGTCGGTGAAGATGGCCTGCCGGGTGAACCGCTGCAGGTGATCAGCGGGCTGGAGGGGTGTCACTCCGCTAACATTGATCTACGCAACAAAACGCTGTTTGTTCCGGCGCTGAAGCAGGATCGTATCTGTCTGTTCGATCTGCAGGAAAACGGTCAACTGCAGCCGCACAAACAGGCTCAGATTGACACTGTGGCTGGGGCCGGGCCGCGTCATATGGTGTTCCACCCTAACCAGCAGTATGCCTACTGCGTGAACGAACTGGACAGCACGGTTGATGTCTGGCAACTGAATAATGTTCGTGGTGAAGTGGAGCGCGTACAGAGTCTGGATATGATGCCGGCGGGTTTTAGCGCAACGCGCTGGGCTGCCGATATCCATCTGACGCCGGATGGCCGACATCTTTACAGCTGTGACCGGACCGCCAGCATTCTGACGGTGTTCAGCGTCAGTGAAGATGGCGGTTTGTTGACGGTGGAGGGCCATCAGCCGACCGAAACCCAGCCGCGTGGCTTTAACATTGATAATCAGGGCAAATATCTGGTCGTGGCGGGACAGAAATCGCACCATATTGCGGTGTATAAAATTGCAGGAGAGCAGGGATTACTGCAACCGCTGGCGCGCTATGCCGTGGGGCAAGGGCCGATGTGGGTAGTGATGACGACGGTCTGACAAGACGCGTGAGCCGGCCCCTCTGAGCCCAGGAATAACGATAGCGGGCTGTGTTTCCGGCAGCGATAAAGCGATAAGATGACAGGAGGCGTAAATTACGCCTCTGGTGTTTAAAAAAAAGACCATGGTCAGTCACTACTGCTGTTAAAACGGAGAGATTTATCGAGCCAGTCTTCAATCTGCCATTAAAAAACGCCCAATTAGCAGTATCAGGCGTTTAGTGGTTCAATCTCTACGGATTTAGTGGCAGGTGCGGTTGCCGTCAGCTGTATATCGCGGTAATCGAGGCACTGGCCAGTTGATGGAAATGGATGTTAAAGCCCAGATAAGCGCCACTCACGTCCTCATTCACGTCCAGTTTGTCGACATCCAGCGCATACACCGTAAAAATATAGCGATGGCTCTCGCCTTTTGGCGGTGCCGCGCCGCCGTATTGCGCGCTACCGAAATCGGTACGGATCTGTACGGCGCCAGCCGGCAGGTCGCCCACCCCGGAACCTGCGCCTTGTGGCAGCATACGGGTATCGGCTGGCAGGTTGGCCACGCCCCAGTGCCACCAGCCAGAGCCGGTTGGCGCATCGGGATCGAAACAGGTCACCGCAAAACTTTTGGTTCCTGGCGGTACATCGTCCCATGCCAGATGGGGAGAGAGGTTATCTCCGCTATAACCCATACCGTTAAAGACCTGGCGTTCTGGCAGTTTTGCGCCATCGTTGAAATCCTGGCTTGTTAGTTTCATTCCACCTCCTGGTGTTATTGGTGAAGCAGTTTCAGCAGCGCTTTGGCTGCGGCGGCGGAGGATGCGGGATTCTGTCCGGTGACCAGATGACCGTCTGTCAGGGTAAAAACTCCCCAGTCAGCGGTTTTTTCATAATTGGCACCCAGTGCGGTCAGAGCATCCTCGACCAGAAAAGGTACCACATTTGTCAGCCCAACGGCGCGCTCTTCGCTGTTGCTAAAACCGGTCACATATTTGCCGGCGACCAGCGCGCTGCCATCCGGCTTTTTAGCGTGACGTAGCACGCCAGGGGCGTGGCAAACCGCACCCACAGGCTTGCCATTAGCATAAAAACTTTCGATCAACTCGATGCTGTGTTTGTCTTCTGCCAGGTCCCACAACGGGCCGTGACCGCCAGGATAAAATAGCGCATCGAATTTGCAACTGTCGATAGTCTCCAGCTGTTGGGTATTCGCCAGCGCTTGCTGCGCGGCGATATCCTGGTGAAACCGTTCAGTGTCGCCGGATTGTGCCTCCGGTTCATCGCTTTTCGGGTCCAGAGGAGGTAGTCCCCCTGCTGGAGAAGCCAGCACGACATTAATGCCCGCATCACGGAAAACGTAATACGGTGCGGCAAACTCCTCCAGCCAGAATCCGGTTTTTTTGCCGGTATTGCCCAGTTGATCATGCGATGTCAGCACCATTAAGACTTTCATCCTGTTCTCCTTATCGGTTGATCGCAGGCCACCCTGATGAGCACTTTGCCGAAATTCTTTCTTTCCAGCATGCTAATAAAGGTTTGCGGCGTGTTGATGATATCTTCGTGAAAGACGAAACGATGACCGTAATAGGTTAGTTTATTTTTCGGCATACGTTTTCCCGCTTTTGCGGGAGCCCGTCAGCTAAAAGCCGGGTGTATTAGCGTCCGCCGCGCCTGGCGTCAGCGGGAAAATGCGTCTCCATGGTACGATGGTGTGGGGTGAAATTTCAGTTCCGCGATGTCCATTGATAACCAGTGCTGCTTGTTCAGGGCGCGGTGCTGTGATGGCAGCACTGGATTTTGCTTACGGTTGATGATGACCATCAGGATAGAAACAGGGCCGGTTGCTCAACCGCTTCGGCGATGGCATCGGTCAGCCTGGTTAACGCCTCTGGCTGGATAACATAAGGCGGCATCAGATAGATAAGCTTACCAAAAGGGCGGATCCATACGCCGCGCTCCACGAAGAAGGCTTGCAGCCGGGCCATATTTACCGGAAGGCGGCTTTCAACAACGCCAATCGCGCCCAGCACGCGAATATCCGCTACCAATTCTTTTTCCTGTAACGGCAGCAGGGCCGAGCGCAACTGTGTTTCCATCGCGGCGACTTGCTGCTGCCAGTGATTTTCCTGCAGTATCGCCAGACTCTCACTGGCGACGGCGCAAGCCAGCGGATTGCCCATAAACGTTGGACCATGCATAAAGCAACCCGCCTCGCCGTTGCTGATGATATTCGCCACTTCGCGGGTGGTCAGCGTGGCGGAAAGGGTCATGGTGCCACCGGTCAGGGCTTTACCGACGCACATAATGTCGGGTGAAATTCCCGCATGTTCACAGGCAAACAATGTACCTGTGCGACCAAAACCGGTGGCAATTTCATCGGCTATCAACAGGACATTGTGGCGATCACAAAGCTCGCGTACCCGCTGTAAATAGCCTGGATGATAAAAGCGCATACCGCCCGCGCCTTGCACAATGGGCTCAAGGATGACGGCGGCCAGTTCATTGGCATGCTGGCGAATTAAGCCAGCGAAATCATCAATATCTTCTTCCTGCCATTGCCCGGCAAAACGGCTGGTGGGCGCGGTGGCGAACAGGTGGCTGGGCAGGTAGCCCTGATAGAGGCTGTGCATGGAATTTTGCGGATCGCAAACCGACATAGCCGCAAAGGTATCGCCGTGATAGCCATTGCGCAGGGTAAGGAAACGCTGGCGCCGTTCGCCACGCGCTTGCCAGTATTGCAGCGCCATTTTCATCGACACTTCAACCGCCACCGATCCCGAATCCGCCAGGAACACACATTCCAGACCTTCCGGAGTCATGGTGACCAGTTTACGGCACAGTGCGACAGCTGAAGGATGAGTCATGCCACCAAACATGACATGTGACATCTGCGCAATCTGTGCGTTCATTGCCTGATTCAGCCGGGGGTGATTATAGCCGTGGATCGCGGCCCACCAGGAGGACATGCCATCAACCAGCTCGCGCCCATCGGCCAGTATCAGGGTGGTTCCCTGTGCTGCGACCACCGGATATACCGGCAATGGTTTGCTCATTGAGGTATAGGGGTGCCAGATATGTTCGCGATCAAATGCCAGGTCGGAAGGGGTCATAATTTTATTGTAAACCAAATTTAAAAAAATTAGTTTACAATTATAGCCAGACAGAGACCACAAACCAAACGACAGATTCTTTTGGAGCAAGCAATGGCAAACCGCTGGACAATCGCACAGGCTCAGGCCCTGTTTGATAAACCTTTTCTCGAATTGATGTTTGAAGCGCAGCAGATCCACCGCCAGCATTTTGATCCCCGTCAGGTACAGGTCAGCACGCTGCTGTCGATCAAGACCGGTGCCTGCCCGGAAGACTGTAAATACTGTCCGCAGAGCGCCCGCTATAAAACCGGGCTGGAATCCGAGCGTCTGATGGAAGTAGAAGAGGTTTTGAACTCGGCTCGTAAGGCTAAGGCCGCAGGTTCTGGCCGTTTTTGCATGGGAGCTGCATGGAAAAACCCCCATGATCGCGATATGCCTTATCTTGAGCAGATGGTGAAAGGGGTCAGGGAAATGGGAATGGAAACCTGTATGACGCTGGGGACGTTGAGTCGCGAACAGGCGCAGCGTCTGGCTGATGCCGGGTTGGATTTTTATAACCATAACCTTGACACCTCACCGGAATTTTACGGCAGCATCATTACGACCCGTAGCTATCAGGAGCGTCTGGATACGCTGAGTAAAGTACGTGAGGCGGGCATCAAAGTGTGTTCTGGCGGCATTGTTGGACTGGGCGAAACGGTCAATGATCGCGCGGGGCTGTTGGTACAGTTAGCTAACCTGCCGACGCCACCGGAAAGTGTGCCGATCAATATGCTGGTGAAAGTGAAAGGCACGCCTCTGGCCGATAATGACGATGTCGATCCCTTTGATTTCATTCGTACCATTGCCGTGGCGCGTATCATGATGCCAACCTCATATGTTCGTCTTTCCGCGGGTCGTGAATCCATGACGGAGCAGACTCAGGCCATGTGCTTTATGGCTGGTGCCAACTCAATCTTCTATGGCTGCAAGCTGCTGACGACGCCGAACCCGGAAGAAGACAAAGATATGCAACTGTTCCGCAAGCTGGGGTTGAATCCTCAACAGACCACCACCGACGCTGGCGATAACGAGCAGCAGCAGGCGTTGACCGGGCAGTTACTGCATGCTGACACCGATATGTTCTATAACGCGGCGGTATAAATGAGTTGGCAACATCGTATCAGCCAGGCGCTCAATACGCGCCGGGAAAAAGGGCAATTCCGCCAGCGCCAGGTCAATCAGCGGGGAGATGCACGAACTCTGCAGGTTGATGGACGACAGTACCTGAATTTTGCCGCGAATGATTATCTCGGTCTGAGTCATGATCCTCGGATCGTCTCCGCCTGGCAGAAGGGGGCCAGGCGTTACGGCGTGGGAGCGGGAGGCTCAGGTCATGTGACGGGGTATAGCGCCGTACACGACGAGTTTGAACAGCAACTGGCGGACTGGCTTGGTTACCCGCGGGCATTATTGTTTATTTCTGGATTTGCCGCGAATCAGGCCATTATTGCGGCGATGTTGGGAAAAGGTGATCACATTTTTGCCGATAAATTGGCACATGCCTCGTTGTTGGAGGCCGCAGCGCTCAGCCCGGCGACGTTACGGCGTTTCGCCCATAATCAGCCTGACTCGCTGGTTAAATTATTTCACAGTCCGCAGGATGACGGTGAAAAACTGGTGGTCACGGAAGGCGTGTTCAGTATGGACGGTGACTGTGCGCCGCTGGTGGAGTTGCATCAATTGGCCCAACATCACGACGGCTGGTTATTGGTTGACGATGCTCACGGTATTGGCGTCACTGGCGAGCAGGGCCGGGGGAGTTGTTGGCAGCAGCGAGTGAAGCCTGAGCTGCTGGTGGTGACCTTCGGCAAAGCTTTTGGTCTGAGCGGCGCAGCGGTACTTTGTGGTGTTGATAGCGCAGATTATCTGCTGCAGTTCGCTCGCCATCTGATTTATAGCACGGCGATGCCACCCGCCCAGGTTTGTGCTCTGCAAGCCTCGTTGTCTTGCATCCAGCAAGGGGATGAACTGCGCGAACGATTGCAAGGTAATATTGCGCAGTTCCGCCGGGGAGCAGGGCAACTGGGGCTGGCGATTCAGCCTTCTTCCACCGCCATCCAGCCACTGATCGTGGGTGAAGAAAACCATGCGTTGCGGTTGGCGGAGGTTCTGCGCCTGCAGGGGTGCTGGGTGACGGCCATTCGTCCTCCCACGGTGCCGCCGGGTACCGCCAGGTTGCGTATTACCCTGAGTGCGGCACACCGACAGGAAGATATAGCACGGTTACTGGAGGCGCTGCATGAGGCAAACCGTCGATAAGCAGGCGATAGCCCGGGCCTTCGGGCGGGCGGCGCGATGTTATAATCATTATGCCGAGCTCCAGCGTCGGAGTGGTGAACAACTGGCATTCTACGCGCGCCGTCAGACAGGGCAGAAAGTGCTGGATGCTGGATGTGGTTCGGGATGGTTCAGCCAACGCTGGCGCCGTGCTGGCAACCACGTCACCGCGCTGGATCTGTCAGCAGAAATGTTGATGCAGGCCCGTTCACAGCACTGCGCCGACCATTATGAAATCGGTGATATCGAGGCGTTGCCCTTTACTGAACCGAGGTTTGATCTGTGCTGGAGTAACCTTGCGGTGCAGTGGTGCAGTGATTTAAGTTTGGCGATGACAGAGCTGCGACGTGTGACGTTGCCGGGCGGACAGGTGCTGTTCTCAACGCTGGCAGCCGGATCGCTCAACGAGCTGCATTCCGCCTGGCATGCACTCGACCTGCCCGCGCCGGTAAATCGTTTTCTCAGTGTCGAATCCATTAATGAAGCCGGACAGTCGCTACGAGCACAGCTATATCCACAAACGTTAACGCTGGGTTTTCCGGATGTGCTCAGCGCACTGCGTTCCCTGAAAGGGATTGGCGCGACTCATCTGCACCAGGGACGCAGCGGCACCGTGCTCAGCCGCAGACAGTTGCAGCACCTGGCGTTGTACTGGCCGCGGGACTCGCGGGGCTTTTTGCTCAGTTATCATCTGGTTTATGGAGTGATTGATTGTGAGTGAGCGTTGGTTTGTTACCGGCACCGATACCGACGTTGGAAAAACGGTTGCCAGTACCGCGTTGCTGCAGGCGGCGAAAGCGGCGGGTTTTCGCTGCGTGGGTTACAAACCGGTGGCTTCAGGTTGTGAAATGACCGCTGAAGGTATTCGCAACAGTGATGCACTGGCTTTGCAGCAGAACAGTGTGTTGTCTCTGTCCTATGACTGTATTAATCCCCTGGCTTTTTTTGAAGCCACATCGCCACATATTGTCAGTGCCGAAGAAGGGCGGCCGATCCATTTTTCGCAGCTTTCCGCCGGGTTGGCGGCGCTGACCCGTCAGGCTGACTGGGTGCTGACCGAAGGGGCCGGAGGTTGGTTTACGCCACTTTCGGCAGAAACCACCTTTGCCGACTGGGTGATACAGGAGCAGTTACCGGTGGTATTGGTGGTAGGGGTGAAGCTGGGATGTATTAACCATGCGATGCTGACAGCGCAGGCCATTCAGTCCAGCGGACTGAGGCTGGCTGGCTGGATTGCCAATGATATTCTGCCGCCCGGTAAGCGTCATGCTGACTATCTGGCAAGCCTGAAAGCGCGTCTTCCTGCACCGATGTTGGGGGAGATACCGTTCCTGACTCATCGTGCCCAGTTTGAGCAATTGGGGCAGTATGTGCGATTACCGGCATAATTCTTCCTGAGCACCTGAATACTCCCTACAGGAGAACGGAGCCTGTTCTTCTGTAGGGTGCTATTCATTCCATGCTAAATAATGGTTTAGCCGTTATGTCACCGTCAACCAGGTATTGACCACGCTCTCATCCAATTGGGCGACCTTGCCATGCGCCACGTTACGTCCCCGGTGTAGCAGTAGAAAATAGTCTGCTACTTTGCGGATAAACGAGATACGTTGTTCCAGCAACAGAATAGTCAGGCCAAAATCGTGATTCAGTCGATGGATCAGGTTCCCCATCTCCTCTTCCAGCCAGGGAGACATCCCCCCGGTCGGCTCATCCAGAATCAACAGTTTGGGTTGTAATACCAGGGCTCTGGCTAACGCCAGTTGCTGTTGCTGGTCGAGGGTCAGCTCGCCACTGCGTTGGTCACGCAGCGAATAGAGCGCAGGGAACAGATCATAAACCATTTGGGGAATGGCCCGGTGCCGCTCCAGGCCCGCTCCCGCCAGCAGGGCAATTTGCAGGTTATCCTCCACGCTCAGTTGGGAGAAGATCTGCCGTCCCTGTGGAACATAACCAATGCCCAGAGCGGCGCGCTGTTCCATGGGTTGTCGTAATAAATCCAGGGGGGGCAGGTTCGCTTCCTGCCAGATAATTGACCCGCTGTTAATCGGCAAGTGGCCCATGATGCAGTTGACCAGCGTGGTTTTTCCCATGCCTGGACGACCCAGTACGCCGGTACAGGTTCCGGGGGGTAAATCCAGATCAACATCCCACAGAATATGGTGTTGCCCGTAAAACTGGTTAATTGAACGTAAGCTGAGCATCTGACACTCTCCTCCAGACAGTTTTATCCCCGTCATACCTCAAGTTGCAGGTGCATTAGCGCTTACGCTGACCGTATGATTCAGCCTGATGGCTTCACCGTGTCCGGAGGTGTCCCCGTGTTGTCAAAAAGTGCTTTTGGCATTTTTGTCCTGCAATATGAATATATCGGGTAAAGATCGTACCTGATTGCATCCGCTCTCCGTCGTGTGGCAAACGGTTTTCTGTGAAACGCCAGCGGCTTTTCATGCACTGGTGTAGAAAAAAAGCGCGAGGCGGTTGCAAAATATCCTGCAATTCATGGGCCAACTTCCTTAAATCGTTGTCCGGTGGTGAAAAAACAAATAATCAAGGCCTGTAATTGGTCAGAAATGTTAAACAATCGCTTGCGCGGCATTTAGGGCTGCACTTTGTCGGTGCTGCTGGCTAATCATTTCTGTGCAGTTGCCTGCTTCAGAGGCAATCGGGTGGCGAGACAGGTTGAAAAAATGGTGAGAAAGTTAACCGTGTTACAGGAAACAGATCATTCAGGTCCATCAATCATTCAATAATTAGGCAAAAAAAATTCCAAAAAAAATATTTATGAGCGCGATTGAAGGCGAGGAATGATTTATACACATCAGACGGTTCGGGCGCTGAAATCAGTTATCCACTATTCCTGTGGATAACTATGTGTATGAATAGCTTGAAACCGAGTGAAAACGAGAGCGGGCGCGGCTTGAGCGTGAGTTGGTGCGAAACTCACCCTGTAAATAAAATTATTTAAAATCAATTGATTAATGAAAATCAAGCCACGAAAAATGATCCGCAAATTTGGGCTGTGCATTTTGTCAGGACTTCTTGACAAATGTTAAAGTCCCATTTTATCTGGGGATAACCTTTTACAAACGTTGATCGTTGAGCTCCGGGTGGCCCTGAAAAGTGCATCGCCGTCTTTTATCGCTGCATTATGCAAAGTAACTGTAATTATATCCAGTATTATTTGCTGGTAAAATCGGCAGAGCTGAGTAAAATTAGAGTCCGGTTGATGTGATCCTGCTGCAGGTAGCCATGCAATGAGCAAAGTCTTTAAACTTAATTCCGCTTTCAAACCTTCTGGTGATCAGCCGGAGGCTATCCGCCGTCTCGAAGAAGGGCTGGAAGATGGACTGGCTCATCAGACGTTACTTGGCGTAACGGGGTCCGGTAAAACGTTCACCGTGGCTAACGTGATTGCCGACCTGAACCGTCCGACCATGGTGTTGGCTCCGAACAAAACGCTGGCCGCGCAGCTTTATGGCGAGATGAAGGAATTTTTCCCGGATAACGCGGTAGAGTATTTTGTTTCCTATTACGATTATTATCAGCCGGAAGCCTATGTTCCCAGCTCCGATACCTTCATTGAAAAAGACGCCTCGGTTAATGAACACATTGAACAGATGAGGCTTTCGGCCACCAAAGCGTTACTGGAACGGAGAGATGTTATCGTGGTGGCCTCTGTTTCGGCCATTTATGGCCTTGGCGATCCGGATTTATATCTGAAAATGATGCTGCATTTGACGCGCGGTATGGTGATTGATCAACGCGCGATCCTGCGGCGGCTGGCCGAGTTGCAGTATACCCGTAATGATCAGGCCTTCCAGCGCGGTACCTTCCGTGTTCGCGGCGAAGTGATTGATATCTTCCCGGCAGAATCTGATGACTATGCGTTGCGCGTCGAGTTGTTCGATGAGGAAGTGGAGCGGTTGTCGATTTTTGACCCGCTGACCGGTCAAATCGACTCTGTGGTTCCTCGCTACACTATCTACCCGAAAACACACTACGTCACCCCGCGAGAGCGTATTCTGCAGGCGATGGAAGCGATCAAGACAGAACTGGCGGAGCGCCGTAAGGTGTTGCTGGAAAACAACAAGTTGCTGGAAGAACAACGCCTCTCGCAGCGCACTCAGTTTGACCTAGAGATGATGAACGAGTTGGGCTACTGTTCTGGCATTGAAAACTATTCGCGCTATCTCTCTGGTCGTGGACCAGGCGAACCGCCTCCCACGTTGTTTGACTACCTGCCAGCCGATGGGTTGCTGGTCATTGACGAATCCCATGTGACCGTCCCGCAGATTGGCAGTATGTATCGTGGTGACCGGGCGCGTAAAGAGACACTGGTGGAATATGGCTTCCGTCTACCCTCGGCGCTGGACAACCGCCCAATGAAATTTGAAGAATTTGAGTCCCTGGTGCCGCAAACCATTTATGTCTCCGCGACGCCGGGGAACTATGAACTGGAGAAGTCGGGAGGCGAGGTTATCGATCAGGTGGTGCGTCCTACCGGATTGCTTGATCCGCTGATTGAGGTTCGACCCGTGAGCACGCAGGTTGATGATTTGCTGTCGGAAATTCGTCAGAGAGTGGCAATCAACGAGCGTGTGTTGGTGACGGTACTGACCAAGCGTATGGCGGAAGATCTGACGGAATATCTGGAAGAACATGGCGAGAGAGTCCGTTATCTGCATTCGGATATTGATACCGTTGAGCGCGTGGAGATCATCCGCGACCTGAGGTTGGGAGAGTTTGACGTGCTGGTGGGGATCAACTTGCTGAGGGAAGGGCTGGATATGCCGGAAGTGTCGCTGGTGGCGATCCTTGATGCGGATAAAGAAGGTTTCCTGCGTTCTGAACGTTCGCTGATCCAAACCATCGGACGGGCGGCGCGTAACATCAATGGTAAAGCGATTCTCTATGGCGACAGGATCACGCCGTCGATGGCGCGGGCGATTAATGAAACTGAACGCCGCCGTGAGAAGCAGCAGATCTATAACCAGGAAAGGGGCATCGTGCCACAGGGACTCAACAAGAAAATCGCCGATATTCTTGAGTTGGGGCAGGGGATCAACAAGAACAAAAGCAAAATGCGCGGTAAATCACCTCGCCGCATCGTGGAAGACGATACGCCACTGATGGATATGTCACCCAAAGGGCTACAGAAAAAAATTCGCGAACTGGAAGCGAAAATGCAGCAACATGCGCAGAATCTGGAATTCGAAGAGGCTGCCCAGGTCCGCGATCAACTGCATCAGATGCGCGAATTGTTTATCGCCGCGTCCTGATGCTCACTGGCGCTGATGAGACAGGCACTTTGCTTTCAGCTAATCGACTGGAGGACGTGTTCCAGCGCGTTATGCAGCCGTTGGCGATCGTGGCGGTATTTGATATCGGCAGCTTCCAGTGATTGTTGGATAATCAGTCGGTCAGTGACGTTGCGGGTATCTACCTGTGGGCTGACGACCACGGCATCAATCACCTTCTTGCCAATGTATTTCTCTAAAATCGCCAGTTTGTCAGCCAGTGTCAGTCGTGCTGCCGCCGGGCTTAATTCTTTGCCCAAATTTCCGATAAAAACCATCGTAGCCGGTGTGCGGCGTAGCGCCTGAGCCAGCTCCGCTATGAGTAATAGTGGCATCAGACTGGTATAAAAGCTGCCTGGACCAATCAGGATCAGGTCAGCTTCTCCGATAACCTCAATCGCCTCGCGCGTGGCATCGACAGCTGGCGACAGCATCAGTTCTTGCGGCGGCTGCCGCATTTGATCAATCTCGGTTTCGCCATAAATCAACAGCCCTTCGTGGTCGACCGCGACCAGATCGGCGGGTTGCTCGGACATCGGGATCAGAAACGCATCCACCTTCAGCAGGTTACGGAGCACGTTGATGGCTTCAAGGGGACGCACGTTCAGGTTTTCCAGCGCTTTTAACATCAGATTGCCCAGGTTATGGCCAGCCAGTTCACCATTGCCAGCAAAGCGGTACTCGAACATTGCTGAGGCGATGCTGGGTTCGGTGATCAGTTGGTTCAGACAGTTACGCAGGTCACCCCAGGCGATTCCTCCTTCGGCGCGGCGGATTCGTCCGGTGGAGCCGCCGTTATCCGTGGTGGCGACAATGCCGGTGAGGCGAGAACCCAAAGCGGAGAGTGCTGACATTACGCGACCCAGGCCATGACCGCCGCCCAGAGCGACCACGCGATCGAGATCGGCTAATGTGCGATTGCGCATAAAATTCCTTCTAAATGTTAAGAGCGTACTGGAAATCCAGTCGATATTTTTGCTTGTTTTATACTGACGTACAGTAAAGAGGGGATGAAAAAAACGTTATATATCAAAATACATAGCGAAACTCTGTTCTGGTAACTGCTTCACAATAGCGGTAGAATTTTTCTACCAATGATTTACCGATGTGCGGTAAGTCACACTTAGCCTTGGTACCTAAGTCTGCGGATACGGTGCCCTGGCCGCAACCTTAGTGTTGCCAGGGTGCAGAAAGAAATGCCTGCATCTCCCGTCTTTGGAAAGGTGTAGTGGTGTCACAATTTACTGATAGTTTTGACCGCAGTTTTTATTATCTGCGTCTGTCGATCACTGATGTCTGCAATTTTCGTTGTCGCTACTGTCTGCCTGACGGTTATCAACCACAGGGCGTCGCCAACAAAAGTTTCCTCTCGCTGGATGAAATTCGGCGCGTGACGCGTGCCTTTGTGGCGGCGGGCACTGAAAAAGTGCGCCTGACGGGTGGCGAGCCTTCGCTGCGGCGTGACTTTATCGATATTATCGCCGCAGTGCGCGAAAATTCAGCTATTCGCCAGTTGGCGGTGACCACTAACGGTTACCGGTTGGCACGCGATGTCGCCGCCTGGCGCGATGCCGGTCTGACCTCGATTAATGTCAGTGTCGACAGCCTGGATGCCCGCCAGTTTCATGCCATCACCGGTCAGGATAAATTTCAGCAGGTGATGAGCGGCATCGATGCTGCTTTTGCGGCTGGGTTCAGCAAGGTTAAAGTCAACACCGTGCTGATGCGTAACATCAATCACAATAGCCTGCAAACTTTTCTCGACTGGATCCGTAGTCGTCCCATCCAGTTACGCTTTATTGAGCTGATGGAGACTGGCGATGGCGGTAAACTGTTTCGCGAGCACCATATCTCCGGCTCGGTTATCCGTGACCGTCTGTTGATGCAGGGATGGGTAAGCCAGCCGCGTGGGCGTAGCGACGGTCCGGCGCAAGTATTCCGCCATCCTGATTATCTGGGTGAAATTGGCCTGATCATGCCTTATGAAAAGGGCTTCTGCGCCAGTTGCAACCGCTTGCGTGTTTCCGCCACCGGCAAACTCCATCTGTGCCTGTTCGGCGACGGCGGCATCTCGCTACGTGATTTACTGGCGGATGACGATCAGCAGGACCAGTTGCAGGCGCGGATAGCCGCTTGTCTGAGCACGAAAAAACAAACACATTTCCTGCATCAGGGCAATACCGGCATTACGCAGAATCTCTCTTATATTGGCGGTTGACGCTAAGGAGACAAAAAATGGGAAAAACTACGGCTGAATTTATCGCGCTTAATGCGGCGGTACTGACGGTATCTGACAGCCACGACGTGGCCAGCGACAGTTCCGGTGACTATCTGCGCGAGGCACTGGCCGAGGCCGGTCATCGGGTGACGGGGCATGCGCTGGTGCAGGATAACCGCTACCGTATCCGTGCGGTGGTCTCCAGTTGGATAGCCAGTGACGATGTCCAGGTGGTTATCATTAATGGTGGCACGGGTTTTAACAGTAAAAACAGCACCCCGGAAGCGCTGTCGCCGCTGTTTGATCGTGAAATTGCTGGCTTTGGTGAATTGTTCCGGATGATCTCTTTTGAGGAGATAGGCAGCTCAACACTCCAGTCCCGTGCGATAGCCGGGATGGCTAACCAGACGCTGATTTTCGCCGTGCCCGGTTCAACCGGCGCTTGCCGCAGCGCATGGGAGGGGATTATTAAGGATCAACTTGATGCCCGAACCCGCCCGTGCAACTTTGTCTCACATCTCAAGAAACCCTGATCCTATGTCGCAACTGACCCATATCAATGCCGCAGGCGAAGCCCACATGGTGGATGTCTCGGCTAAAAATGACACTGTCCGTGAAGCACGGGCTGAAGCGTTGGTGGTGATGAACCCCGAAACACTGCAGATGATTATCGATGGCAGTCACCATAAAGGTGACGTTTTCGCTACCGCGCGTATTGCCGGTATTCAGGCGGCCAAACGTACATGGGAGTTGATCCCGCTGTGTCATCCGTTGCTGTTGAGTAAAGTTGAAGTGATGCTGAGCGCGGAGGTGGAACATCACCGGGTGCGGATTGAATCACTGTGCCGCCTGAGCGGAAAAACCGGTGTTGAAATGGAAGCGTTGACGGCGGTTTCGGTGGCTGCTCTGACCATCTACGATATGTGTAAAGCGGTACAGAAGGACATCAGCATTGAACATTGTCGTCTGCTGAGTAAAAGTGGCGGTAAATCGGGTGATTTTCGGGCGGTGGAAGATGATTAAGGTTCTGTTCTTCGCCCAGGTGCGAGAGCTGGTGGGGACCGGTAGCATCACCGTGACCGAAGCGTTTGCCACGGTGGACGTGCTGCGCACCGCTCTGGCCGCCAAAGGTGAGCGCTGGGCGTTGGCGCTGGAGTCCGGTAAGCTGCTGGCAGCGGTAAACCAGACGTTGGTTTCTATGCAACATCCACTTGAACCCGGTGACGAAGTGGCCTTCTTCCCACCGGTCACCGGAGGATAAGATGGACACGAGAATTATCGTCGGTGTGGCGCCGTTCGATATGGCTGAAGAATATCGCTGGCTGTCAGCCAGTGCAGAAGACGGCGCCGTGGTAACGTTTACTGGAAAAGTCCGCAATCATAATCTCGGCGATACTGTCGCCGCCCTGACGCTGGAACACTATCCGGGCATGACCGAAAAAGCGCTACAAGAGATTGTCGACGAGGCTCGCCAGCGCTGGCCGATACAGCGTGTCACAGTAATTCATCGCATCGGTGAATTGTTTCCTGGCGATGAGATCGTGATGGTCGGCGTCAGTGGCTCCCATCGATCCGGGGCGTTTGCCGCCGCAGAATTTATTATGGACTACCTGAAAACACGCGCACCTTTCTGGAAGCGGGAAGTCACGTCGGAGGGGAAGCGTTGGGTGGCGTCGCGTGACAGCGACCAGTTGGCCGCTTCGCGCTGGAAATAAGCTTATCAGGGCAGGGGATGTTTTTCTCTTGGTAGAAGCATCGCCACTGGGGCCGTTGACGCCCGGAATTGAACATTGTTGTATTGTGCCCGTTGGCGACTCTTCGTTCCGATGAATGTTGCCGTCCGATTTGTGTCTCTTCAGGATAAAGGCTGTTAATTAACAAGGAAAGCAATGCGTTACGCAATAATTAAGCATCTGTTTTTGTTGGTGCTATTGGTACTGGCAGGGTGTAGCAGTAAACCAGCGCCTCAGACGCCAGCACGTTATCCGGCTGAAGTGAAAACACGAATTACCCAATTGTTGCCGTCGAAAGTCGGTGATCGTCAGGGCTGGGCGAATGATATTTTTGTCGCGTTTACTCGTCAGGGCATTGACCCTTCCATCAGTAACTTGTGCTCGGTCATCGCTATCGCTGATCAGGAATCCGGCTTCAGCGCTGATGCTGATGTTCCTGGCCTGCCAAAAATTGCCTGGAAAGAAATCGATAACCGCGCCGCTAAGCTGCACATCCCCTCGTTCATGGTGCATACCGCATTATTGATTAAATCCCCTAACGGCAAGAGCTACGCTGAGCGTTTGGATAACGTCCGTAGTGAAAAAGATCTGAGTGAGATTTTTGATGATTTTATCAGCATGGTGCCGATGGGACAGACGCTGTTTGGCAGCCTTAACCCGATTCACACCGCCGGTCCGATGCAGGTCAGCGTCGCATTTGCTGAGGCCCATGCCCGGGACTATCCATACCCGGTTGATGGCTCGATTCGCCGTGAAGTCTTCACCCGCCGTGGTGGGGTATATTTCGGTACTTTGCATTTGCTTGGCTATCCGGCAAATTACAGTCGGCAGATTTACCGTTTTGCCGATTTTAATGCCGGCTGGTATGCCAGTCGCAACGCAGCATTTCAGGCCGCTGTGGCCCGTCTTAGCGGGATTAACCTGGCGCTGGATGGGGATTTGATCCAGTATGGGTCTGATGCAGCCGGATCGACTGAGCTGGCAGTACGCTCGTTGGGGAAACGTCTGGGCATCAGCAGCAGCGCTATCCGCCGCTCGCTGGAAAAAGGCCAGACGCTGGAGTTTGAGAAAACCGACTTATGGCGGAAGGTGTTTGCGCTGGCGGATAAAAACGCCGGGAAGCGACTGCCACGTGAGATGCTGCCAGGGATCAAACTGGAAAGTCCGAAGATAACCCGTAATCTGACCACTGCCTGGTTCGCTCAGCGAGTCGATAGCCGTTATCAGGGGTGCCTGGCACGCGGGAAGTAAGGCCTGGGGGCGGATAAATCAATCGTTGCTTCAATCGCAGACTAACCAGATGTGAAAATCGGCCTGTGGGGCTGGCTTAATCTCATCTGAATGTGTCAGACTTACCGTGACCAACATTAAATTTCACTTGCATATAAAGAGGGGAGCATCATGGATCGATATCCACGTTCCAACGGTTCGATTGTTTCACCGGCCAGTACCGGGATACAAACCTATATGGCGCAGGTCTATGGCTGGATGACTTGTGGTTTGTTACTGACCGCGTTTGTCTCGTGGTTTGCCGCCCGCACGCCAGCGGTGATGGAACTGGTTTTTGCTAACCGTATCACCTTCTTTGGGTTGATTATTGTTCAGCTTGGCCTTGTTTTCGTGCTGTCAGGCATGGTGCATAAATTAAGCGGCGCGGCAGCGACCGGCCTGTTTATGCTTTATTCGGCGCTCACCGGACTCACCATGGCCAGTATCTTCCTGGTTTACACCTATTCCTCTATCGCCAGTACTTTCCTGGTGACCGGCGGGATGTTTGGTGCGATGAGTTTCTGGGGGTACACCACCAAACGTGATCTCAGCGGTATGGGTAGTATGCTGTTTATGGCGCTGATTGGGATTGTGCTGGCGTCGCTGGTAAATATATGGCTGAAAAGCAGCACACTGACGTGGGCGGTAACCTATATTGGCGTAGTGGTGTTTGTGGGACTCACCGCTTACGATACCCAGAAGCTAAAAAATATCGGCGAGGGGATCAATGTCGATGACAAAGAGAACTTGCGTCGTTTTTCGATTGTGGGGGCTCTGACGCTGTATCTGGACTTTATTAACCTGTTCCTGATGCTGTTGCGTATTTTCGGCAATCGTCGGTAAATTTTGACGCCATCGGCATCGAATTGGCCTGGAAAACATCGACCATTGGTCAAGCGATAAAAAATACCTTTTATGGCCCTTTATCTCGCGCCGGGTTTGGCGCGGGATATTTTACTCAATAGCGGATATTTGCTTGCCGTGCGTTGAATCTGTCATCTTGGGGTGTCTGGTCAGTTTTTCACCTGCGGTTTATGGACCGCATGGAATCCCCATTACCTCCTGGAGAAATACGATCTCCGCCGAGATGGCAAGGCCGTATCACGCAGATCAGGCAGGATAAACGACAGTTAAAAGCGTAAAAATCCATGTGACGTATTGATCGTCAGGGCTTTTAGTGAAAATCCTCGCATGTTTTGTGACATACTGTGCGCGCGGACTTCTTTTCGACGGTTGAAGAGTAAAGTGCAGTCTTTGTCACAAAAGAGTGCCGACACGTCGCGATATTTGCGGCATTATCCGAAAACTGCGTTAATCTGAGGACATTCGTTATCACGCACGGTGTTAACAAGGCTGGGCGACCTGTGTTGGGTCTGCCAGGAGAAAACAATGAAATGGTCTAACCGTATTCAGATTGTCACCGGACAAACCTGTGTACATATCACCCTGCATCTCCTGCTGATTGCCGGGTTGGTGTGGGGATGGAAGCACCAGGCGTTGCTGCAGGTTAGTACGGTTTTACTGGTGTTATATGTCAGTGTATTTACTGTCATGTTGCTGACTCAGCGGTTACCTCGCTTACGTCATATCGGCGACTTCCTTGAAGATGTCACCACCACGTACTACTTCGGGGCCGCTATGCTGGTGCTGTATATGCTTTCCCGCGTGATCCACCACCACCTGTTGTTGGGGGTGGTTGGTGTGCTGATGCTGACCGGACCCGCAGTGGTCTCTCTGCTGGCAGAAGGGCCGGTTCGCGCTCGCCAGCGCTGATGCGCAACGGGTCGCCTTATCGCGGCCCGTTGCTGTTATTTTCCCGCAAAAATGTGACATAACCTCCTGTACTGGATGGTTTACGTTGTCAGTATCTCAAAGCCACTGTCCCGGTTATAAACAGCATACGCTAACCTGAAATCACACCGTGTCAGGGAGAGTCATCCTGGTGAATATAGTCATTTGTCGTCGTGCGGACAGGTTAGCGCTGGCACTGATTTTTGTAGAAATGAACGATTATTATTTTGGTGATAACAGCATTAGTGTTGCTGAGATGACGTCATTTCTGGAACACCACCTTTTTAGTGAATTCTCCGGAGTGACAGGGGTCTGTTGCCGTGATGAGAATGGAATGATCGTCGGGGTTACCACTTTTTCCCTGATGTATCCCGCCCCTTATGCCACCGGACAGATTTATATGAAGGAACGGTTTGTCACCGCATCTGCGCGAGGCATGGGAGTGGGTCAGGCTTGATTCAGGCAATGTGCAATATCTGGCCGACCGGTTCTAAACGTCGCATAGATTTTCAGTGATATATCCCGGCCATACTTTACGCCGCAGGGCGTGATGTCCCGGCGTCTGCGTACCGGGTTGCATGGTGAAAGGTCTCCAGCCCTGGCGAACGTTGTCTGGCAATGAGGTTTTTTACGTGTTGGCCATCAGGATATTTTACATCTGTTAAAAGAAACGTTCTCTATCCTGACATAATCTCTGTTATAATTCAGTCCTTACGCACCGTGGTTTGTGCTCCCTTTCAAACGTCAGGCGAAGCCTGGCGTCATATTCTCCCCCTGGAAACTACACCGTTTATCACGGTCAGGGTGGATCCGGAGTCAGTCAATTTTATGTCATTTGATTCTCTCGGCCTGAATGCCGACATTTTGCGTGCTGTTGCAGAACAGGGTTATAACCAGCCCACGCCCATTCAACAACAAGCTATTCCTGTGGTCCTGGCGGGACGTGACCTGATGGCCAGCGCCCAGACCGGAACCGGTAAAACGGCCGGTTTTACACTGCCGCTGTTACAACTGCTGAGCAGTAGTACAGCGCAGCATTCGAAAGGACGTCGTCCGATACGTGCGCTGATCCTGACCCCGACTCGTGAACTGGCGGCGCAGGTCGGTGAAAACGTTCAGGCTTACAGTAAATATCTCGATCTGCGCTCACTGGTGGTCTTCGGTGGCGTGAGCATCAATCCACAGATGATGAAACTGCGTGGTGGCGTGGATGTGTTGGTCGCCACCCCAGGCCGCTTGCTGGATCTGGAACATCAGAATGCGTTGGATCTCTCTCAGGTGGAGATTCTGGTGCTGGACGAAGCCGATCGTATGCTGGATATGGGGTTTATCCACGATATCCGCCGTGTGCTGGCCAGGCTGCCTGCTAAACGTCAGAATCTGCTGTTTTCCGCTACTTTCTCTGATGAAATCAAAGATTTGGCCGTTAAACTGCTGCACAATCCTGAGCAGGTCTCGGTGGCTCGCCGTAACACTGCTTCCGAGCAGATTACCCAGCACGTGCATTTTGTCGATAAGAAGCGTAAGCGGGAACTGCTGTCTTTCCTGATCGGTCGTGATAACTGGCAACAGGTGTTGGTGTTTACCCGTACCAAGCATGGCGCGAACCATCTGGCTGAGCAACTGAACAAAGACGGCATAACTGCCGCGGCGATCCACGGTAATAAAAGTCAGGGCGCGCGTACTCGCGCACTGAGCGATTTTAAACAAAATAATATTCGTGTACTGGTTGCCACTGATATTGCCGCGCGTGGGATTGATATTTCGGAGTTGCCGCACGTGGTGAATTACGAGCTGCCAAACGTACCGGAGGACTATGTACACCGCATTGGTCGTACGGGGCGTGCTGCGGCTACGGGTGAAGCGTTGTCACTGGTTTGCGTCGATGAACACAAATTGCTGCGTGATATTGAACGCGTGCTGAAGCGTGAGATCCCGCGTATTGCGATTGCAGGCTATGAGCCGGACCCGTCGATTAAAGCGGAGCCGATTCAGAATGGGCGTCAGCAACGCGGCGGCGGTAATGGCGGCAGTCGTGGTCGTGGAGCACCTCAGGGCCAGCGAGGCAACGGTGAGCGTAGCCAACCTGCTGCTGGTGAACGGCGTCAGGCTGAGGGTCAGCGCCGTCAGGGAGCGCCAGGCGCTGCACGAGGCACCAGACCGGAAGGGCGCAGTGCTGCTGGCGAGCCTCGTAACAAAACCCGTCAGCGCCGGGCTAACCCGGCTTAAAATTCTCTCTCCTGGGGATCGTCAGATCCCCTTATTTTATCGATGAACGAGTAGTGAAGTGACATGCGCGTTTTACTGGCCCCGATGGAAGGCGTACTGGATTCTCTGGTGCGTGAGCTGCTCACCGAGGTGAATGATTACGACCTCTGCGTCACGGAGTTTCTGCGGGTTGTCGACCAGTTGCTGCCAGTCAAATTGTTTCATCGTCTTTGTCCTGAACTTCTTCATGCCAGCCGCACGCCATCGGGAACGCTGGTACGTGTCCAGCTATTAGGTCAGTACCCAGAGTGGTTGGCGGAAAACGCCGCCCGTGCTGTGGAATTGGGTTCCTGGGGAGTTGATCTGAACTGTGGTTGCCCATCTAAAACCGTCAATGGTAGCGGCGGCGGGGCGACGCTGTTGAAAAATCCTGAACTTATTTATCAGGGCGCCAAAGCGATGCGTGCTGCCGTACCGGCTCATCTGCCCGTCACAGTGAAAGTGCGTCTGGGGTGGGAGTCTGGCGCGCGTCAGTTTGAAATTGCTGATGCAGTACAGCAGGCGGGTGCTACCGAGCTGACAGTCCATGGGCGCACCCGGGAAGACGGTTATAAGGCGGAAAAGATTAACTGGGCGGCCATTGGCGAAATCCGCCAGCGCCTCAATATTCCGGTTATTGCCAATGGTGAGATCTGGGACTGGCAAAGTGCTCAGGAGTGTCTGCGCGTGACCGGCTGTGATGCAGTGATGATTGGTCGCGGCGCGTTGAACATGCCCAATCTCAGTAGAGTCATTAAGTATCACGAGCCGCGGATGCCGTGGCCTGGTGTGGTGAAGTTGCTGTATAAATACGTACAGTTGGAAAAGCAGGGCAATACGGGCCAGTATCACGTGGCGAGGATTAAGCAGTGGTTGGGGTTTCTGCGCAAAGAGTATGAGCAGGCCAGCGAACTGTTCGGCCATATCCGGACGCTGAAGACTTCGGGTGAAATAGCCGGTTTTATTGAACGTTATGTTATTTCCAGTACCCTGGAAATGGGGTGAACGATCTGCCTCAAAATTTTATTTTGCCAGCCCGCTTCAGATCGGTGGAAACGACTGTCTTTTATACTAAATTTAATTTGAGTGGCTGGCCAGGGGGGCCTTTGCCTGCTGTTGACGGAATTCGTCACATTTATCAATATTCTTGGCAGGATATATTAGATTCCTAAGGGTATGATAAGTCTTACATCACACCTATTTTTGGCTCTGACATGTCTTCGATCCCCGCATTATCCAATGCGCAGCTTAACAAACGCATTATTTCTGTCGTCGTTTTTACCTTCTTTTGTTATCTGTCGATCGGTTTACCGCTGGCGGTGTTGCCTGGGTATGTGCATAACCACCTGGGTTATAGCTCGTTTATCGCAGGATTAATTATCAGTCTGCAGTATTTTGCCACGTTGATCAGTCGTCCGCAGGCTGGGCGTTATGCTGACTTGCTGGGCCCTAAAAAAGTGGTGTTGGTGGGATTGTTGCTCTGTGGGGCCAGCGGCCTGTTTAGCCTGTTGGCGGTGATGTTTGATGCCAGCCCGTTAACCAAATTGATCCTGTTGGCAGTGGGGCGCGTGGTGCTGGGCGTGGGGGAGAGCCTGACCGCCACGGGATCTATTTTGTGGGGGATTAATATTGTCGGTACGGTGCAGAGTGCACGTGTTATTTCCTGGAACGGTGTGGCGACTTATCTGGCGATGGCCGTTGGCGCGCCACTTGGTGTGATGCTTAACACGGCTTTTGGTATTCCTGGTTTTGCCGTACTGATTATGTTGATGGCGATTTTTGGTTTCTGGCTGGCGACTCAGCGTCCTGCGGTGGTGGTCGCTGTTGGTCAGCGGATCCCCTTCAACAAAGTGTTCTCCCGTATCTGGTTGTACGGTCTGTGTCTGGGGTTGGGAACCGTTGGATTCGGGACGATCGCCACCTTCATTACCCTCTATTTTTCCAGCAACAACTGGAGCGGCGCCGCATTTTCGCTGACCCTGTTCAGTCTCGGTTTTGTCGCTATGCGGCTGATATTCAGCAACACCATTGGTCGTTTCGGCGGTATTCGCGTGTCTCTGGTTTCCTTTGCCATTGAAGGCGTCGGCTTGCTCATGATCTGGCAGGGTGGGTCATCACTGCTGGTGGATATCGGGGCGTTTCTGACCGGATCGGGTTTTTCATTGATCTTTCCGGCGCTGGGTGTGGAGGCGATCAAACAGGTGGAACCGCAGAACCAGGGATCGGCATTGGGATTGTATTCCGCCTTCCTCGACTTCGGACTGGGGATAACCGGGCCTCTGGCTGGCGTATTAATTGGACATTGGGGAATCGGTTCGATTTATCTGGTGGCCGCTGTGGTGGTGATGTTCGCCTTTGCTATTACTCTCAGATTGCAATGGATGGTCCGTATTGTTCAGCAACGTGGTTAGCATTTTTCTCCTGTAACTCGCCTTATTTGGCTATTATCGGATATATTCCCCTGAATACGGCGAACAATATTTCCTGGTATAACCATGCTGCGCCGCAATTTGAGGAAACGCTGCACCGTGATCAGTGCTCCCCGTCCCACCGCAATCCGGCTGGCTGGTTTGCTGGCTTACCTGGCAATAATCCCAGCGTCGGCCCTGGCTGATACTGTCTGGATGAAGAATGGCGACCGACTCAGTGGGACGGTGCGTTCTCTTGGCAATGGCAAGTTGGTGATGGACACTACTTATGGTGGGACGCTGTCGCTCAACTGGAATGCGGTCAGTACGCTTTCCAGTGAACAGGTCATTGAAGTACATAGCGGTACAAGCAGGCAGGTCTCTAAGGCACAGCTGATGGCGGCCGATCCCGGTTATATCATGGTGAAGCGCGGTGAGGATGTCCAACGGGTCCAGGTGGCGAAATTGGAAGAATTTATCAAGCCGAAACCGAAAACCGACACGCTGAACTGGACCGGTAATATTGATGTGGGCGTTAACCTGAAAAAAAATTCAGGCCAGAGCCAGGACTATCACTTCGCATACAACAACAAAATCAATGTCGGTAAATGGCGTAATGATTTTGGTGGTACCTGGAATCGTGATAAAGAAGACGGCACCATGGACAGCGAAAATTATAGCCTGCGCTATGCACTGGACTACATGTTCCGGGACCAGTATTTCTGGCAGGGCAGAGCACGTTATAAGCGGGACTGGGTAGAGGATTTATCGCAGCAGGCGGTTATTGGCACGGGGCCGGGCTATCAATTCTGGGACGATGAGTTGGGCTCTTTCTCATTGGCTATACTGGGCGGTGCGTTTACCTATGGTTATAGCGATAGCAGCTCTGCCAGTCACTTTGGCGCCTTGGTTCGCTGGGACTATCAACGTTATCTACAGGGCAGGAAGGTCGTTCTGTTCACCCAGGGGGATGTCGGGCATTCACTGGATGAGGATGGCATTTTCACCCTGGATGCGGAGATTGGCCTGCGTTATCAACTGACTAACTGGTCATCGCTTAACATTACTTATGGACATAATCTGGTCAGTGGTACGAGGGATAGCCTCAATGAACGCGATTTTACCACTGGGCTGGGTGTGAAGTGGTAATCGGCATGATTAGGTTTCGCCCGGGGAGGGGAACCGCGGACATCGGTTAACACGTAAACATGTTATACCTGATGTTCGGTTGATTGCTGGTCAGGGCGCAAAACGCGACATGATGGCCGATATTTCCTGTGTTTTGAGTTGCGCCGTTATCGGTCACGGGCCGTTAAGGCCCGTGGTGATTAAGACTGGCTGTTACTGCGGGTTGTTGCTGGCGTGGCGGATTTTGCCGAAACCGAGGACGGTTTAGGTTCATAAATCGGGCCGGGTTGTTTCGGGACCACAAAGGTGTTGTTATCCGATGCGGCTGGTGCCTGTTCTCCTGTCGCAGAGTTTTCCGCAGGGACATTATTGTCTGGCGAGCTGGCACCAGCGGGTGCTGGAGCAGAATCCTGGTCCATCGCGTTAGTACTCTGGTCAGTGATCAGCGTTGTGGGGCCTTCTTTCGGCATCGCGCCATCCTGTTCCTGTACGGGAATTGGGGTCGCAAAGCTATTGTCGGCAGCACCGTTCACTTTGGTTGGCATCCCCGAACGGATTTTTAGTGCCTCTTCCAGTGCAGCGCTATCAACGCTGGCATCCGACACCACTTTGTTCACCACCGGGGTGAGCGTCAGCGGGAGCGGTTTGTTGGAGTTAAACTGCTCTTCAGTCTGGGATAACGGGTTATGTACTTCTACCAGACGGGAACCGTCAGGCTCAACGGTGGCTTTAATCGGCTGATCGATAAACTGTACGCGCGTGCCTACCGGCACGTTATCGAACAGCCATTTAATATCATCAGCACGCAGACGCACACAGCCGTGGCTTACGCGCAAACCGATACCGAAGTTAGCATTGGTGCCGTGGATAGCATACAGACGGCCAATATACAGTGCATACAGACCCATCGGGTTATCCGGACCCGCAGGGAAGATGGCGGGCAATGGCGTACCCGCGGCTGCGGCATCTTCATGCATTTTTTTGGTCGGCGTCCAGGTTGGGCCGTCTTTTTTTCTTTCTACCTTAGTTGTCCAGTTAATTGGCGTATCTTTACCCAATTCCCCCACACCGATCGGTAGCACAACTACCGTATTGCTCCCTTTCGGGTAGTAATAAAGGCGCATTTCAGCGCTGTTGATAATGATGCCTTCACGTGGGGCATTTGGCAGGATCAACTGCTGAGGAATAATCAGTTTGCTACCCGCTTTGGGCAAGTACACATCCACACCTGGGTTGGCTTCCAGCATATTGCTCAAGCCCATCTGGTACTGTGCGGCAAAGGCTTCCAGAGGAAGTTTGCTGTCCTGAGGGATGGTAATTTCAAGATTCTGACCAATCAGACGACTGTTTGCTGCAGGCAGAGGGTAAACAACGGCAAAGACTGAGTGGCTGTATGCGGTAACGGCCAGGGCTAAAGCGACTAATACGCGGATGCTCTTTTTCATATTCTTCAGGTGTAGCGCCTATAATCAGTGGATAAATGAGGCAGTATAGCTCGGGGGTGACCGGCTGCACATTATATGGGCATAATCCATTAGGATGAAACCAGGATTTGTAACAGTTGAACTAACTTTACTCAGAATAATCTGCAAAAATGGCACCGAAGTAAATAAAATGTCCCGACGCCAAATTATTCAGTTTGTAAAAAAGGTCGCAACGCGCTACTGCGGTTCACGTTCAGAACGGCGTTTAATGTAGAGTCTGATCCCCCAGGCCACGGCAATGGCCAGCACCACCCAGATAATCTTTTTAATATGATGATCCAGCAAGTGCAGCCATGGGGCGATAACCTGACCGCCAAGGTAACCCAGCGTGACAAAAATTAACGCCCACGCCATGGCGCCCACCACGTTAAGCAGCAGGAATTTTTGTGGCTTCAGCTTGCTGGCGCCGATAATAATCGGGCCGATTATCCGTAAGCCATACATAAATCGCACACCGATGACAAACAGCACGGGGCGTTTGCGGATCAGCGTATTCGCTTTGTCTATTTGCTTCTGGTGTTTTTTAAATCGCACCAGGATTCTCGGACCGTAGTGACGACCGATAAAAAACAGGGCGGTATCGCCCAGGACGCCGCCAGCCATAGCAATCAGTACCACCAGAACATAGTTCAGCAGTCCTTCATGCGCTGCCACACCACCCAGCAGCGTGAAAGTTTCTCCTTCGGCAATGCAGCCAATAAATAGCGCCAGATAACCATATTGTGTAATGAGATGATTGGCATCCATAGGCTTTTTCTCCTGCGGTTGATGCGCTATATCCTGCATACTTTACGCGACCGGCGCGTGGGTTGCACGAAGGTAATCTGGCCACTGATCTGAGTCTGTTCCCGCGGGTTTCATTCACTCTCCTGGATAACTCACCTGAATAAGTGCATCGGAATTTGTTCACTTACCGTGGAATTTGGACTGAGTATGGTTTGCTGATGGCGGTGCTCAGGGGGGATGCTTACGGGCTTTTCTAACGTTTCCGCCACTGGTTTATCGGCGGTTGCTCATTAACGCTCAGAAACGAATATCCTTTAGGGAAAAACTGAATATCCAGCGTATTATGCGCCGGTTAGCCCCGCGAGTCCTGCCTTTTGCGGTGGCGGCGTGCGGCGTTGCCGTGCCTGAATCATTACCTGATTAAGTTTTCCCAAGATGTCTGCAAAAATTCGCTTGTCGCTTCTGAGTTTGGCTGTGCTTTTTTCTGGGCAGGTTTTCCTGCATCAGGCCGACGCCAGCCCCCGTCCGGCCAATGAGGCCACACTTTCGCAGCCCCAGATTGCCTCTGGTAGCGCCATGGTTGTCGATCTCAACAGCAATAAAGTTATCTATGCCAGTCACCCCGATTTAGTCCGTCCCATGGCTTCCCTCACTAAACTGATGACGGTCATGGTGACGCTGGATGCTCATCTGCCGTTGGATGAGCTGCTGAGTGTCGATATCAGCCATACGCCAGAAATGCGGGGTGTTTATTCCCGTGTACGTCTGAACAGTCAGATCAGTCGTAAAAATATGATGTTGCTGGCGTTGATGTCTTCCGAAAACCGTGCGGCAGCCAGCCTGGCACACCATTATCCTGGTGGCTACAATGCTTTTATTCGTGCAATGAATGCCAAGGCCCGTGCGCTGGGCATGACGCATACCCGTTATGTTGAGCCTACTGGCCTGTCGACTCAGAATGTCTCGACGGCACGCGATCTGATTAAATTATTGATTGCGACTAAACGTTATCCCCTGATTGGGCAACTTAGCACGACCCATGAAGATATGGCGACATTCAAAAGTCCGAACTACACTCTGCCTTTTCGCAATACTAACCATCTGGTGTTCCGCCCTGACTGGAATATACAACTGACCAAAACGGGATTTACCAATGAAGCGGGCCATTGTCTGGTGATGCGTACGGTGATTAATCAACGACCGGTTGCGTTGGTGGTGATGGATGCTTTTGGTAAATATACGCATTTTGCTGATGCTAATCGCCTGCGTACCTGGATAGAAACCGGCAAGGTTTCACCCATACCGGCTGCGGCGCTGAGCTATAAGAAACAGAAAGCGGCAGAAGAAATGGTGAGTAATGGCAGTGCCGCAGAGGTTGTTGAGTAGTCAATAAATCCTATAGTTTCGGCGTGGGCGAAAGCATAGACTGATGTTGGTTTTCTGGTGTTTTTATGCTGGAAATTATCTCTATATCTGGAAATATTCATGTCGACGTTGTTAACCTTTTTTCGTGTGTGCTTGTTGGCGCTAGTTGTTTTTTCTCCGTTGATGGCGCAGGCTGCTGACAACGACGATGCCAGCCAGCAAAGTGGTGAGGTCCAGTCCAAAGTTGATGCCGCAGTTGAACTGCCGAAAATGCAAAAGGTGCTGGATAATATTAAACAGCAGGTTTCAGGCGAAACTAACGATAGCCGCCTGTCAGCGCTGAATGATATGGCGCTGGCGTTATCGGGTGATGTTGATACCTTGATCCAGGGGATCACGCCCCAACTGGCTCAATTGCAGGCCCAGCTTGCCGTGCTTGGCCCCGCTCCCAAACCGGAAAGCGGCGTGAAAGAAACCGCCGAGGTCACCAGGACACGCAATAATCTGGAAAATCAGAAGCGCAAAATGGATGACCAGATCCAGCAGGCGTCGGTCATCAAAAACGGGGCGATCAACCTCTCTGTGCAGATTGCTAACTTGCGTCGCGATGCACTTAAAACTCAGTTAGCGCTAAATTCAGGGAGTATTTTCGGGCCGCGTTTTTGGGCGCCATTGTTCAATGATCAGAGCGATGACTCAGCCAGACTCGATGATTTTATCAGCGAGTTGACGGATACCGCAGCACTTTCCTGGCAACCAGGCTGGCGTATTGGCACGGTATTCTGGGTGGTACTGGCGGGTCTGGTCGCCACATTGGGACGTCGTTATCTTGAAGAATTTCTGGCATGGGTGGGGATTCATCACTTGCCGGAAGGTCGCCTGCGTCGCAGCTTCCTGGCGGCGGCGGTGGCGATGACCACCCTGGTCTCGGTGATACTGGCCTTTAACTTCGTCGATCATGCTTTCACCCGTCATGACAGCGTGGAGGATGATGTACGGATGTTTGCCGATAAGCTGGTGGGTCTGAGCATTTTTTGCGGGTTGATTGCCGGACTGGGCCGGGCATTCCTGTCAAACCGTCGTCCCTCCTGGCGACTGCCGAATATTTCTAATGAAGTGGCGTTAGCACTCAGGCCGTTTCCGCCATTGGCGGCCATGCTGGTGTTTGTTTTCCAGACGGTGGAAACGCTCAATAGCAGTGCCAATACCAGTGTCAGCACCACCATTTTTGCCAACGGTATTACAGCGTTACTGATTGGTACGACGGCGCTGATGATCAGTTTCCGTACCAATCGTGTACGGCGCAGAATGATTCTGGCAGGTACGCCACCGGAAGCAAAATCCATGTTGGTGGGACTGATCCAGATGGCTATTACTCTGTGTGGGGTAGCGATTATGGTGACGTTGGTTGTCGGTTACGTCACCCTCGCACGCTTCCTCAGCTATGAGCTGATTTGGATGGGTATTGTCTTTGGCTCGTTTTATATTCTCAGCCAATTGGTGGTTGATAGCAGCGAAAGTTTGTTTTCCACTAGTAATGCCACCGGTAAAAGCATCCAGCGTTCGCTAAATATTGATGCGCGTCATCTGTCGCAGGTTGCGACACTGCTGGGTGCCATCGGTAAAACCATACTGGTGTTGGTGGCGGCCATGGCGTTGTTGAATGGTACGCTTGGCAGCGCAACGCCGATTGAATTAATACAAAAAGCGATCGAGTTTTGGGGCGGCAAGGGGCTGGAATCCCTGGATATTGTGCCTGCCCATGTGCTGAATGCATTGATATGCCTGATTGTCGGCATTTATGTACTGCGCTCGGTCAGGCGTTGGCTCGATCAGGAATTCCTGCCAAAGACCACAATGGCGGCAGGGATGCGGATTTCGTTGATCACCCTGTTCAGCAATGTGGGCTATGTGGTGGTGTTCCTGCTGGCCTTGTCGGTGATGGGGCTGCAGTGGAACAAGCTGGCGTGGATTGTTAGCGCCCTGTCGGTGGGGATTGGTTTCGGTCTGCAAGAGATCGTGAAAAACTTTATGTCTGGCCTGATCCTGCTGACCGAACGTCCGGTGAAAGTGGGCGATTTAGTCAGCATTAGTGGTATCGAAGGGGATATACGGCGTATTAATGTACGTGCTACCGAGATTCAATTGAGTGACAAATCCACCGTGATTGTACCGAACTCCCAGTTCATCTCGCAGAACGTGCGTAATGCCACCATGGGCAATGCGCAGGGGGTGGCAACCATTACGCTGACATTTCCTCTGGATATCGATCCGGTTTTGGTGCGTAAGTTGTTGCTGGATGTGTACAGCGAAAACGAGCGTATCCTGGATACGCCGGAACCGTCGGTGTCCTTTAAAGATCTGACTTCTTCGGGGATAGTGATGGCGGTGACGGGGAATGTCGCCAGCCCGCGTCAGGTGTCAGGAGCGAAGAGCGAGTTGTTGTTTGCCATTCTCACTCGCCTGCGAAAAGAGGGCGTGATGCTTTCTACGCCGCAGATGATGATTGTCGAACAACGTAATGGCCAGAGAGTGGTGGTGGACGACGGCGAGATGCCTTAACTTCCTTCCCTGGGGCCTGATACGGCGAGAAGCGTGCCGCCAACGGTCAGCAGGTGTGGTCTGGCAATGTCCACACCTGTTCGACTGCGCCAGACAACAGAATTTTATCCATCCTCAATGGTCGGCAATGTCATGGCAGAGCCTCGTCTGAGTGAATTGCTGAGTATAAAATCAGATCCAGATCGCGTCAGTGTGTTGAAAATTACCGGCTTCCCCCAACTTATGGCACACTGGGTGCTTTATGAAGTCATTACACAATAATTCCTTGTTTTTTAGTTATTTGAGAGAAATCACCTGATGAAATGGATGTGCTCTGTCAGCCTCGTTGTCGCTTTGACTCTGCAGCCTGCTTTTGCTGAAAGCCTGATTGGTCCACACGCGTTAACGCCGGAAGCCCGTGATGCCTTTGTGACCGATCTCCTGAAAAAAATGACCCTTGACGAGAAAATCGGTCAGCTCAGATTGCTCAGTGTCGGGCCGGATAACCCGAAAAAGGCGATCCGGGAGATGATTAAGCATGGTCAGGTCGGTGCCATTTTCAATACGGTGACCCGGCCGGATATCCGCGTCATGCAGGATCAGGCGATGCAACTCTCGCGCCTGAAGATTCCGCTGTTTTTTGCTTACGATGTGGTACACGGTCAACGAACGGTGTTTCCCATCCCGTTGGGGCTGGCGGCTAGCTGGGATCTGGATGCGGTAGCCGAAGTGGGGCGTATTTCCGCGTATGAGGCGGCGGACGATGGGTTGAATATGACCTGGGCGCCGATGGTGGATGTGACGCGCGAACCTCGCTGGGGCCGGGTTTCTGAAGGATTTGGTGAAGACACTTATCTGACCTCGCAAATGGGGCGCACCATGGTGACGTCAATGCAGGGGAAAAGCCCGGCAGATCGCTATTCAGTGATGACCAGCGTCAAGCACTTCGCCGCTTACGGCGCGGTGGAAGGTGGCCGGGAATACAATACGGTGGACATGAGCCCACAGCGCCTGGCACAGGATTATTTGCCGCCGTACAAAGCTGCGCTGGATGCCGGTAGCGGAGGCGTGATGGTGGCGCTCATCTCGTTGAACGGTGTGCCTGCCACGGCCAATAGCTGGCTGTTGAAAGATCTTCTGCGTGATGACTGGAAGTTTAAGGGCATTACCATCAGCGACCACGGCGCAATCAAAGAGTTGATCAAACATGGTGTTGCCCGCGATCCGCAGGATGCGGTGCGTATCGCTATTCAGTCTGGCGTTAATATGAGTATGAGCGATGAATTCTACAGCAAGTACTTGCCTGGACTGGTAAAAAGCGGAGCGGTCAGCGAGCAGGAGATTGACGATGCGGCCCGCCACGTATTGAACGTAAAGTACGATATGGGCCTGTTTAATGATCCTTACAGCCATCTCGGCCCGAAAAGCAGCGATCCGCTGGATACTAACGCCGAAAGTCGCCTGCATCGTCAGCAAGCCCGCGATGTGGCACGTAAAAGTATCGTTTTGTTGAAAAACCGGCTTGAAACGTTGCCGTTGAAAAAAACGGGCACTATCGCGTTGATCGGCCCTTTGGCCGACAGTCAGCGTGACATTATGGGCAGTTGGTCGGCGGCTGGTGTGGCTTCTCAATCAGTCACCGTGTTGCAGGGGATAAAAAATGCCACCGCCGGTAAAGCAACGGTGTTGTATGCCAAAGGGGCCAATATCACCGACAACAAAGGGGTGCAGGATTTCCTTAATATCTATGAAAAATCGGTAACGATAGATCCTCATTCGCCGCAAGAAATGCTGGACGAGGCGGTCACTACCGCGAAGAAATCTGACGTGGTGGTGGCGGTGGTGGGGGAAGCTCAGGGCATGGCGCATGAGGCTTCCAGCCGTAGTGATATCACCCTGCCGCCAGGCCAGTTGGCGTTGATTGATGCGCTGAAGGCCACCGGGAAACCGTTGGTGCTGGTATTGATGAATGGTCGTCCGCTGGCGCTGGTGAAGGAGAACATGCAGGCTGACGCCTTGCTGGAAACCTGGTTCAGCGGCACGGAAGGGGGCAATGCCATTGCCGATGTGTTGTTTGGTGATTACAACCCGTCAGGTAAGTTGCCGATATCGTTTCCTCGGTCAGTCGGACAGATCCCGATTTATTACAATCATCTGAACACCGGGCGTCCGTATGATGCAAACCACCCGGACAAGTACACGTCGCATTATTATGATGCCGTTAACGGGCCACTGTTTCCGTTCGGCTATGGGTTGAGTTATACCACTTTCAAGGTGTCGCCAGTCACTCTGTCGTCGAAAACCATGCCGCATAACGGTACAGTCAACGCCAGTGTGACGGTTACCAATACCGGTCGTCGTGATGGCGCGACGGTGGTACAGATGTATCTGCATGATGAAGTCGCGAGTATCAGCCGTCCGGTACAAGAGCTTAAGGGCTTTAAGCGCATTATGCTGAAAGCGGGCGAGACGAAGACGGTTACCTTCCCGATTGATGTCAATGATTTGATGTTCTGGAATGCCAGAATGCAGCAGGTGGCCGAACCGGGTGAATTCAATGTGATGATCGGTCTGGATTCAGTCCATACCAATAGCGCGGAATTCGATTATCTTTAACTCGCCGTTTGCATGCTGAATGATGGGGTAGCTGATGCTGATATTACGCGGATGGCTTCCCCGTACCGCTGTAGAGACTGAAGGGACGCATCTGTCCGTCCCTTTTCACTTGAAATGATTAACCGGTGATGACGATGTTTTCGGTTCGTGACAGGATTCAGCAACAGATCTTTCGTCTGAATGGCCTGGCAAGCAATGATTTCGATCTTTCTCAGCCGGTTGGCGATCCGGGGCTGTATGGCCCGGAGAGTATAATATGGCGGGTACACGGCGATTTTTCTTCCATGCTGTGCGGTGGCATTTCAGCCTTATTGCTACAGATGCTGCACCCGCTGGCATTGGCTGGTGTCTGGGATCACTCCACCTTTCGCGAGGATATGCTGGGCAGACTGCGACGTACCAGTCAGTTTATCGCTGTCACCACGTTTGGTAATACTGCTGACGCTCATATGCTGATTGATCGCGTGAAGCGTATTCATCGCCAGGTGACCGGTGAGGATGCGCTGGGCAAGCCCTATGCCGCCAGTGATCCGGCACTACTGACGTGGGTGCATGTGGCGGAAACCAGTCGTTTTCTCGCTTCTCATCTGCGCTATAAAAACCCGCGGCTCAGCCTCGCAGAGCAGGATCGTTACTATGCAGAGGCCGCCGTGGTGGCGGAAGCGCTGGGTGCAGAGAATGTGCCAAAAACAGCCCAGGCGGTGGCGGATTATCTACGGGCGATGCAGCCTCAGTTACGTTGCGATGAGCGGACAAGAGCAGTGTTAACTTTGTTGTTGCAGGCTCCAGCGCCCAGCCGACAGGCGCGCCCGGCGATGCGTATAATGATGATGGCGGGTATTGAGCTGCTACCGGAATGGGCCCAGCAGCAGTTTGGTTTCCGGTTTTCTATGTGGCGTCGTGTATTGATCCGTAAACGTCTTAATTTGCTGGTTACCTTGCTGCGCTGGTGCATTCGCCGTGGCGCTTATCACCGTGCGATGGCGCGAATGGGAAGGGACTTGTGAGTTTTGTCCGTGCGACGGTATGGCGCAATGTTGGTTGTTGGTAAAGGGAGACGCGACAACGCCATGGCGGGATTCTCCTTGCTCATCGTCTGCTGTTTTGCCCGGTACGGGATTATCATGAATATTTTTCGTTTTTGTGTTTTTTGCTCCGCTGAACACGGGTCCGTGTAAAGGGACGTTTTCGGCAGACTGCTAAGAAAGATGAGTTTTTAACGGAATAAATGCTGCATTTAACTGCATTTCTTGTCACATAATTGTACGATTTTATGCAGCCAGAACGCGGCGAGATATGCCACAATATCTGGGATAAATCTGAAGGAGTATGCATGTCTGCGATCGAAGTTGTCCTGGTTGATTGTCATGATCGTCCCATCGGCAGAATGGAAAAGCTTGAAGTACATAAAAAGGGCCTGCTGCATCGCGCGGTTACCGTGTATGTCTTCAATTCACGCCATCAACTACTATTACAACAGCGCGCCAACAGTAAATACCACTGCGGCGGACTATGGAGCAATACCACCTGTGGTCATCCTTATCCGCAGGAATCCACCCAGCATGCGGCAGAGCGCCGTCTGTGGGAAGAGATGGGACTGCGTCTGACGCTTTATCCCATGTTTGAACTGAGTTATAACCTGCCGCTGAATAATGGTCTGACCGAACACGAATATGGTCATGTCTATTTCACCTTCAGTGATGAGCTGCCTCAGCCCAATCAGGAAGAAGCTGAAGGGTGGCGTTATGCATCGCTGGCAGAAATTCAGCAGGAAATCGATCAGCATCCTGAGCGTTTCACCCCGTGGTTCCTGCACACATTTTCCCGTATTCCCGCCGAACTGCAACGTTTTACCGCTCAGCGTCTGGCTGGCTAACGTTGCCTGTTGGCGTCAAACAAGGGACTGAAACGTGCGCTGCCATTAAATGCATCGCCTGCATAGCGCGAACGATGAACACGGAATAACGTGGAACCTGCGGACAAAATTTCCCGGTTAATGCGGATACCGGCGTGGGGCAGAGAGAGGAGGAAAGTTCCTTTTTGGCCCATATCTTCCAGTAATTTTCGCAACACCGGCGGGTCATTTTCAGATGCAGGGAAAGCGTGAGACTCTGCTTGATCGACATTGATCAGCAGATATTTAGCGTGGTTTCCAGCGGCAACAGAACCGAGCGGATCACCATTTGATCATTTTTATCCCCAGCGGCTCAATAGCTGCATTCTGACGATATAGTTTAGCTGACATGACGCTTCCCTTGAATATATTGCATATATCGCAGATACAGTCATTTGTCTAATAAATGAGTATTTGGCGAGGGAAGACGGCCAGCAGCGATGTTGCTGGCCGGAGAGCGGGGGTTATTGCGGCTGTACAGCAAAATCCTCTGCATCGACATCGTAGCCTGACGGCTCCCAGCGGATGGCCAGCAGTGCAATCAGTCCTGCCAGCGGGGCCAAAGCAATCACCCAGAATACGTTAGTACTCAGTGCTGCTGCCAGTAGCGGAAACAGGAACAGTGAGACGGTTGAACTGCCGCGCATCAGCGTCTGGTTAAAGCCTACCCCCACGCCGCGCAGTGAGGTTGGATAGCTCAGCGAGGCAAAAGTCATGGTGTGTGAGCCGGGGCCAAAGCCCTGACCGAGCAGGAATAACGCCAGCATCGCAATGGAGATAGCGGCCTGGCCGCCATCGGCAGGTTTCCCGACCAGCGCCAGTCCAGTCAGCGCCACAAACTGGACACCATAACCCAGCACGGTCATTTTCCATGCGCCAAAGCGGGGAACCAGACGTACCGCCAGTACGCCGCCTACAAAGGCAAACAGCAAGTTCAGCGCCAGCGAAACCAGAATGGTGGTCAGCATTGATTGCGCCAGAAAACTGGAGATGATCACGGGCAGCCCAAAAGCCACGGCATTATAGGCAAAGGCTGAGGCAATAGCGGTGACAGTCGCCAGAATAGTACGGCGTAAATACACGCCTTTCAGCAGCTGACCATAATTTCGCCAACTGGCCTGGCGGGCAGGCGTTGCCGGCGTTAAATCGGCATCTTTTGCCACCTGGGCGTTAATGCCCCAGGCCGAGCGAAGAATCGCCGCAGCCCCTTGCAGATTGCCCTGATTGGCCGCCCATACGGGTGACTCGCTCATATAACGGCTGCGGATAATGATAATCAGCAGCGCGGGAACCGCGCCAAAGCCGAGGATAATACGCCATAGCCAGCCTGAGTGCGCATCGGGCAGGACCGAATAGAAAAACAGCACCAGCAGGTAGGAAATCGAAATAGCGGCATACCAGGTCGGACACCACATTGCAATACTGGCGGCTTTGTTGCCGCGCCCTTTGAGTTTCGAGAACTCGGCAAGAAACGCCATGGCGACGGGTAAATCAATGCCCACGCCCAGTCCCATCACAAAACGGGCCGCGCTGAGCACCGCAGCATTGGGTGCAAATGCACAGGCCAGCGCGGCAACCACAAAGAAGAACATATCCGCCATAAAGACGCGATAGCGGCCAATCTTGTCCGTCAGGTAGCCGCCAATCAGTGCGCCGACGATAGCCCCGAAAGCAATAGATGATGCGACGATACCGGCCCCGGTTGGCGACAGACCAAATTCGTGGGTGACGTCTTTCATCCCGAAGGCCAGCGCCCCCAGGTCGTAAGCATCAAGGAACACGCCGCCCAGGGCGATACCAATCACGATCCGCGCGTTACTGCGTGCCTGGGTACTGGTGTTGACCAGATGAGAGACATCAGCGGCTTGCCGAATAAAAACAGGCTCGCCAGATGGGGTATTACCTGCCATGGCGACATGCGCCGAAGAAGTTAAATCAGTCATGATGGGGGGATAAGTTTATCAGAATAAGCCCAGAGAATACTCTCGCCTGACACAGACTTAAATTCCATCTGGTTATAAGTTAAAACCAAATAGTCATTGTCTGGACACGCTTAGCGGAGACCGCTTTTGCGGGGATGGGCGGAGGCGTTGCCAACGATGGCGACTTAACCGTGTGCTGCAGCGGTCAATGGTTTAAGAACGGATAATAATGGTATAGCCTACCAGCATAACACCGCCAATGCCGCCAAGCGCCATCATCGCGAAAATACAGATCACTCCAATTTTTTGCCAGTTCATCACATTGTCCATTTTAGCTGTCACAGCAAGAAGGCAAAGTATATCGCCTTTTATCCTCATGGGGTAAGCCTTTAGGGGGGAATCTCTCTATCTGCCGGATTGTCGCCACTGACCAAAGCAAAGCCATCAATATTTATCTGTATATTGCAGGGCGGCGCTATTTATCTGTATATTTTAGGGCGGCGTTTTTATCGGCCATAACGCATAACGCGCCGCCAGTAGAAGGGATGGAGCAGCATATCTGGCTACTGTCTGCGCTTTCACCTGACGGGGCGCTCTTCTTTTCACGCGCCAGAGACCGTTGGCGCTCATTACCTGTTGGTGGTCTGTCGCCAATGAACATTTCTCACCATGATGCTCTGAACGCAACGAGAGTCACGCAATGAATCATATTCACTATCAATGCCTGGATGCCAGTCAGGCCACAGCTGAACTGACGTCACTGGTCCATGTCCTCAGCGCGTGTGTCGCGCAGGATGCGAGCGTCGGTTTTATCAGTCTTGACCCGCAACCGATGCGTACCTTCTGGCAGGGCGTGGTTAGCAGTCTGGCCAGTGGGGAGCAACAGTTGTTGGTCGCGCGGCAGAATGGAACGCTGGTCGGCACGGTTATTGTGGGATTGGGGATGATGCCAAACGGGCAACACCGGGCAGAAATTGCCAAGCTGCTGGTTCATCCACATGCCAGACGGCAGGGAATTGCCCGGGCGTTGCTTGATGGTGCGGAAGCACTGGCAAGACAGGCTGGCAGAACACTGTTGGTGCTGGATACTCGCAGTGGTGATGTAGCGGAACATATTTATCGGCGTGCGGGCTGGCAGGTCAGCGGTCAGATCCCGCGCTATGCGTTATCGCCTGCCGGGGTGCTTGATGCCACCACTGTGATGTACAAATTTTTGTCACCCGCCTGATTGGCCGTCGCTCTTGAAGAGGCCCATTGTGTGGATGCTGAAAAATTGATGACCATGTTGTCCGCTGTACTGGAAAAACCGGCTGGAAGCACTGGACAGGGCAGTTTTTCAGTGAAGAAGATCTGTACATACGTGCTCCAAATATCGCTGCACTTTTGCCAACCCCTGTTTGCCACCCGGGAACGTACTGACGGTTTCCATGAAATGACAGACTATATTGGCATGGCAAGTACTGTTTGCCTGGGGCGGGCGATTATCTGAAATGTATTCGGAATTCATTGCTTTAACAAGGTATTTTTCTTAGAGTTCCTTGTCTTCCGAGACATTTAACGGGGATGCGTTCCTGGTGTGTCGAATGAGTTTGACTGCAATGGGGCCGCCTCAATAAACCAGGGATGTGGTATGCAGCCTGAATGATTGGATTAAAATATAAGGATATTGAGCATTTTGAAGACTTTTTCCCAGGCAGCGATTGTTGTCATTATTTTTATGGGCGAGGCCCACGCAGAGAGGCACACACTTTCAGCCGGGTATGCTTATCAGGAAGTAAAGCATTTTAACCATTTTGCGGGTATCAATCTTAAGTATCGTTATGAGTTTAACCACCGTTATGGACTGATCAGTTCATTCAGCTTTATTTCAGGTAGTGATCCTTATGATGGGCTGAGCAGCACGGGTCGTACGGTGAAAAATAACGTTAGAGTGAAAACGACTAGTTTTCTGGTTGGCCCTGCTTATCGTATTAACCGTCATGTCAGTATCTATGGGTTGATTGGCCTGAACAATGGTCAGGTCAGTTATTCTCCCCTGCGGGATAGCTCAGGTACCCGTCCCTTTGCCAGGGACGACAACCTTTATGGCATGAAGCACACCAACAGCTTTGCCTGGGGGGGAGGGGTGCAAATTAATCCGGTCAGCTTTTTGACGGTTGATCTTGGCTATGAAGGAACCCGGGCAGACATTAAAGGTAAGCGTTATACCATGAGTGGTTTTAACATCGGTATGGGATATTCTTTCTGACTGACCGAATCCGCCTTTTGCACTGAAAAGGTGCATCAGGCGATACCCAGCGCGTCCATGAACACTTTAATAATCTGATTAATCTTGCGCCCTTTTTTAATGATCAGGCAAAAGGGCGCGGTAATCTGCAATTCAGGTGGACCGAGAGCCCGCAACTTATTTTCGTTGACGTAACGTTGTGCATAATGCTCGGGCAGATAACCAATAAAATGGCCGGTCAGAATCAGCATCGCGACAGCTTCCACTTGCACCGCCTGAATGTTGCTTTCATTAAAGGCGAACAGCTTGTTACTGTGGCGATGGGTGACGTAAGTATGATTAATAATCCTCTGCTGTTTTAGTCGTTCCAGTGTAATCTTATTATGGTCTTCATTAAATAAAACATGCTCACAGCTACAATATAAGCAGGATATTTCGTCATATATATTATAATAATCAAAATCACTTTTCTTTTCGTAAGCGGGAGCAATGGCGCAATTAAAACGTCCTTCGTTGAGTCCTTTTTCAATATCGTCAAGATGGGCGGTTTGCAGGCGAATGTTTACTTTTGGTGCAGCTATATGTAGCTGTTGCACAGCTTTGGTGACGGGGGACTGCGGGTCTGAAATGGTATTATCAACGACACTGAGGCTGAAGTCGCCCAGCAGTTCATTGCGGCTGTGATGCAGACGGTCACGGAAAGTATTTAGCGAGGCAAAAAGCTCCAGCGTGGCTTGATAGACTGTAATGCCGTAGGCGGTCAGTTCAAACCCTTCGCGGCCCCGACTGCACAGCGTCATCCCCAGGCGGATTTCTAAATCAGAGACTTGTTTACTGATCGTCGCCAGGCCGGTATTCAGTTCATGGCTGGCCGAGGTCAATCCACCGGCTTCCACCACGCATTTAAATACCCGTAATAATTTCAGATCGACATTGTTAATGGATACTGAGGAATTATCCGTACGGGGATAATTCATGTTTCCCATATTGGAAACCTTACTTTCCATAATAACTATTCATCTCCGCAAGAAATGCAGTGAAAGTAAGAGTGAACCTGAAATAGCCGCTAATTACCAGATAGTGATTGAAAATAACTTTTATTTATCACTAACGCCACAGTCAGATGTTTTTTTTATTCCTGCTCTGTGACGTTATGCCAGGAGAGATAAATTATGTCTGATCGTGCCGATCGTTTATGGGGAGCCCGTTTTAAAAGCGCGCCTGCCGCCGCCTTAACCGCGCTATCGCGCAGTCCGGAACATTATTTTGCGCTGGCTCCTTACGATTTGGCCGGTTGCCGTGCACACGCCCATGAACTTGAACGCGCAGGGTTACTGACCGCCGCAGAGACGGTGACGATGATCGCCGCGATTGACCAACTGGACGCGGATTACCGTGACGGGAAAGTAGCCCCGATCGCGGCGGATGAGGATGTACATACTTTCATTGAGCGAGTGCTGACTGAACGGTTGGGGGCGCTGGGCGGCAAGTTGCGTGCCGGTCGTTCGCGCAATGATCAAACTGTCAACGATTTGCGTCTCTATCTGCGTGATCATGTGCGGAAAATCACTTCCGCATTGCTGGCGTTACAGCAGGCATTGCTGGCGCAGGCTCAGCAGCACATTAACACCATCGCGCCAGGCTTTACCCATTTGCAACAGGCCCAGCCCATCGTGTTTGGTCACCAGTTGCTGGCGCACGCGCAGGCTTTTGCACGGGATATTGACCGTCTGCAGGACTGGGATCGCCGTAGCGCTTTCTCACCGTTGGGGGCGGCGGCGATGGCGGGTTCGGCTATTGCCCGCCATCCGGAGCTTGCTGCGCAGGAACTGGGCTATCTGGGGGCGTGTGAAAACTCGATTGATGCTGTTGCCAGTCGTGATTACGTGGCGGAATTCCTGTTTATTACCAGCATGATTGGCGTCAACCTGTCGCGTATCAGTGAAGAAGTCTGTTTGTGGACCTCCCGTCAATTTCGCTGGGTGGAAATCAGCGACAGCTACGCGACGGGGAGCTCGATCATGCCGCAGAAAAAGAATCCGGATATTGCTGAACTCACCCGTGGCCGTAGTGGTCGCCTGATTGGTAACCTGACCGCGATGCTTGCCACCATGAAGTCGCTGCCGCTTGCCTACAATCGCGATCTGAGTGAAGACAAACGCGGCGCGATTGATTCTGTCGACACGTTGTTGCTGGTTCTGCCGGCGATGGCTGGCATGATTGCCACCATGAAGGTCAATGAGGCTGAATTGCTGAAGCAGGCGCCGGAGGGTTTCACCCTGGCGACCGAAGTCGCCGACTGGCTGGCGATGCGGGGCGTACCGTTTAAGGAAGCGCACGAAATCACCGGCAAGTTGGTGCAGTTGTGTGAATTCCATCAGCAGGGGTTGTCCGATTTGAGCGATGAGCAGTTGGCGGAAGTCGACACTCGCCTGACGGCGGACGTGCGCAGCGCCCTGACGCTGGAGGCGGCTATTCACTCTCGCGATGGTTTTGGCGGCACTGCGCCAGCACGCGTCAGTGAACAGATTACTCGCCTGCGGGAGCGCATGCAGCAGCACGCCGACTGGGTCAGCGCCTGGCAGGGGCCGCGTCTGTAATCGTTAATTCAACGCTGGAGGCGGCATGAACACATCGCAACATTCTGGAGTCACGGGCAATCGGGGGACGGGCGAACCCTCTTACGATCTTAAACAGTATGAAGTCGTGCCAAAGCGCTATTACGGACGTATCACCGCCACCGTGGTGATCATCCTGCTGCTGGCGGCACTGGTTCACGCCTTCTCTCAGGGCAAAATTGAGTGGGCTTATGTCGGACAGTTTTTTACCGCCAGGGCGATCCTTGATGGGGTCATTAACACCCTGGTGATGTCGATTCTGGCAATGGCGTTGGGGATTGTTTTTGGCGTGGTGGCGGCGATTATGTACATGTCACCCAATCCGGTGCTGCATTATCTCTCGCTAGTCTACGCCTGGGTTTTTCGCGGTACGCCGTTGATCCTGCAACTTTTGCTGTGGTTTAACCTCGCGCTGGTGTTTCCGACTATCTCGATCCCTGGCGTGTTTAGTGTGGAAACAGTCAATGTGATGACGCCGTTTGTCGCCGCATTGCTGGGACTGAGTATCAACCAGGGCGCTTATACTTCCGAAGTGGTGCGCGCCGGGTTGCTGTCGGTCGATACCGGTCAATATGAAGCGGCGAAGTCGATAGGTATGCCACGTTTGCAGGCGTTGCATCGCATTATTCTGCCGCAGGCAATGCGGGTGATTTTGCCGCCGGTGGGCAATGAATTTATCAGCATGATCAAAACCACCAGTCTGGCGAGCATGATCCAATATTCCGAGTTGCTCTACAACACGCAGAACATCTACTACGCCAACGCGCGGGTGATGGAACTGCTGTTCGTGGCGGGCATCTGGTACCTGATTATCGTCACCGTGCTGTCGTTCGGGCAAAGCCGTCTTGAACGTTATTTCTCTCGCGGCCAGCGCCGCCGTAACTAAGGAGGATCGCGATGAGGAATATCGTCCGTGCCGTTGAGGTGAACAAGTATTTTGACAATTTCCATGCCCTGAAAGACGTCAGTCTGGAGGTGAACTACGGCGAGGTGATGTGCATTCTCGGGCCATCAGGTTCGGGGAAAAGTACTTTCCTGCGTTGTATCAACCAACTGGAAAAGGTCGATCAGGGCGGGATCTGGATCGATAACGAACTGGCGGGGTACCGCATTGTCGGCAACAAACTGCATCCATTGAGTGACAGGCAAATCGCTCGCCAGCGTTTACAGACTGGCATGGTATTCCAGCGTTTTAATCTTTTTCCGCATAAAACCGCGCTGGAAAACGTCATCGAAGGGCCCTACCGTGTGCTGTTACGACCCAGGCGCGAAGCGACGGAAGAAGCGATGCAACTGCTGGACAGGGTTGGGCTGGCGAATAAAGCGCACGCTTATCCACAGTCGTTATCCGGTGGGCAGCAGCAGCGTGTGGCCATCGCCCGGGCACTGGCGATGAAACCCAAACTGATGTTGTTTGATGAGCCGACGTCCGCCCTTGACCCGGAAATGGTCGGGGAGGTGCTGGCAGTGATGCGTACGCTGGCAAAAGAAGGAACCACCATGATTGTGGTGACTCACGAAATGGGGTTTGCCCGCGAAGTGGCTAACCAGGTGGTGTTCATGGACGAGGGGCGCATCATTGAACGCGGTGCGCCTGAAGACATCCTGCTGAACCCGCAAAATCCGCGGATGCAGAATTTTATTTCCGCCATTCTTCTTTAAATAACCAGGGGAATCCAGATGAAAAAGATCGTACTTTCTGCCGTTGTAGCGACGGTATTGTTGCAATCCACCGCCTGGTCCGCTGAGTTACCTGCGGCCCTGAAAGCGAAAGGGGAAATGACGGTAGCGATAATGCCGAACTACCCGCCAATGGAGTTTAAAGATCCAGCCAGCAACACGCTGAGTGGGGTGGATGTCGATTTGGGCAATGCCATAGGGAACAAACTGGGCATCAAAATCAACTGGCAGGAAATTGCTTTTGAACAGATGGTGAATGCTGTCGCGACCAAACGAGTCGATATGGTGATGTCGGGGATGACCGATACCCCGGAGCGTCAGAAGGTGGTCAGCTTTATCGACTACTTCACCACCGGTCCGCAGTTCTACACCCTGGTCGCACGTAAAGACATCAATACTGCGTCCGATTTGTGCGGTAAAAAAGTCGGTACCAGCCGTCGTACTACCTTCCCGCAGGAAATTGCTAAATGGAGTCAGGCGAACTGCGAAGCTAAAGGAAAGCCCGCTATCGTGGTAGTTGGAGCGGAAGGTACTGCGGATGCCCGTACCCAGCTGCGTCAGCGGCGTCTGGATGGGGCGGTACAGGGCAGCGAAACGTTGCCATACGTGATGAATCTGGAGAAAAACACCTACAAGCCGTTGGATAAAGCCATTGCCGTGCAGTTCACCGGGATGGCGATCGACAAAAATGATCCGGCGCTGATCGCTGCCGTGCAGGGCGCGGTGAATGCGCTGATTGCTGACGGCACTTACGCGAAGATCCTGAATAAATGGGGACTGGGCGCTAACGCAGTCAAGACGGCGACCGTTAACGGGAAATAATCATGATAGCACCTGACGTTCGCCCACGCTGGCCGCAGGGTAAGGTGGGCTGTATGGCGCTGGCTTTTGACCTTGACGGGCCAACCGGTGACGCGATGCTCAACGGCACCATTTGGCAGAAACCGGAATATTTCACGTTTGGCGGCTACGGCCCATTTCGCGCACTGGGGCGGTTGCTGGATTTGCTTGAACAATATGACCTTCCAGCCACTTTCTTCATCCCCAGTTGGGTGGTGGAGCAGTGGCCGCAACAGTGCGCCGCGATTGTGGAAAAAGGGCATGAGGTGGCGTACCACGGTTATCGCCATGAATCTTTTTATGCTCTTAGCGGTGATGAGCAGCGTCAGGTGATGGAAAAATCACGCGCGATATTTTGGCAGCGGCTGGGCATCCGTGCCGAAGGTTTCCGAACCCCTTCGGGCGACTGGCATCAGGAAACCCCCAGCGTATTACTGGATGCGGGCGTGACTTACTCCAGCAGTATGCGTGGCGATGATCGGCCTTATGCCATCAGCGTACCGGGTTATCAGCAGCCGTTGGTTGAGATCCCCGGTAAGTGGGAGATGGACGATTATGCTTCGCTGGCTTATACCCGTGAACCGAATTTCCCGCAGGGGTTGGATCGCACCGCCAGTTATGCGCTGACGCTGGATAACTGGTGCCGTGAATTTGATGGCGCGATGGACGAAGGTCTGTGCCTGACCACTTTATTTCACCCTAAAATCAGCGGTAAACCCGGGCGCATCCTGTTGCTTGAGCAATTTATCGCCCATATGCGCCAGCGGGATGTTTGGTTCGCCCGCTGCCGCGACGTCGCCCACTGGTATCTGCAGGAGCAGCGACATGACTGAACAGACTCGCTGGCCAGCCGGGCAGCAATCGGCGGTGGTACTGACCATCGATTTTAACGATATTCATGGCATTCTGACCCAGACGCCTGCGGTGGCTGGCAGGGATAAGACTCTGTCAGTCTGGCGTTATGGTACGCTGCGCGGTGTTGATCGCTTGCTGGCGTTGATGGCCAGGAAAAATCTGCGAGCCACCTGGTGTTTACCCGCCATTGTGGCAGAAGAAAACCCAGCCATATTTGCCCGGGTGGTGGCGGCAGGACACGAGATTGCCGGTAGTGGCGAACGTCATCAAAACTTCGATACGCTGACCTTGCAGGAGCAGATTACCAGTGTTAAGCAAGGTTGTGCCCGGTTGCAGGCGGCTTGCGGGCATCCGGTGGTGGGCTTTCGCACACCCGCCGGACAATGGAAACCCGGTCTGGCTGAAGCGCTGGCCGCGGCAGGGATCCGCTGGTCTTCCTCATGGCGTGGTGACGACTTACCCTATTTTCATCCGTCTACCCGGCTGGTGGAGTTACCGCTGCACTATGAACTGGAAGATGAACCCTATTTCGCCTTCAATCTAAGTCCGGCAGTGCCGCCGGGGCAGTCACGAATTGCCTCGTATCAACAAACGCTGGAGAACCTCAAGCTGGATTTCCGCGGTTTTCACCGTTTTGGTTTGTGTTATGTACTGCGTCTTCATCCAGAAATCATCGGCACGGCAGGGCGAATTGGCCTGCTGAGTGAATTGCTGGACTTTATTACCGGACAGCAACAGGTGTGGCTGGCGACAGCGGGAGACGTGGCGGACTGGTGGCAGACGCAGCCGGATAATGTCAGCGAACACCCGGCTGAAATCTTCCAGCGGCAGATTCAGGAGCAAAACGGATGAATCAGGCAATGCAGCAACTGGCGCGCTTTATCGCGCAAACCCGTTTCAGTGATCTGCCTGCGTCGCTGGTCGAACGGGCGCAGCGGCATATTCTGGATACTTTCGGCGCCGCGCTGGCAGGCAGCGACAGCCCGATAACGCAGGCAGTACGGCAAACGGTGATTGCTGAAGGGGGTACGTCGCAGGCGGTGGTGTGGGGCAGCGCATTGCAAACCAGTCCGCGAAATGCGGCGTGGCTCAATGGTATCGCTGCGCATATGTATGAGTTGGATGATACCGGCGGTTGCGATCATTCCGGCGCGGTGGTGTTGCCGGCGGTTCTGGCGGCATTGCCCTTGTGCGATGGGCCGGTTTCTGGTCAGCATTTAATCAGCGCGGTGGTGTTGGGCTATGATGTCGGGCGTCGTGTGCTGGAAGCCTGTGGCGGTTACGCGCCGCATAACGAGGCGGGCTGGCATTCTACCGCCACCTGTGGGGTGTTTGGCGCCGCTGCGGCAGTCGCAGCGTTGCTGCGGCTCAGTGAACAGCAGATTGTGCAGGCACTGGGGATTGCCGCCAGCTTCAGTAGTGGGGTATGGGGCTTTATCCACGATGGTTCTCAGAGTAAAAAATTGCATGCCGGACGGGCGGCGGAAGGGGGATTGTTGGCGGCGATGCTGGCGGCAAACGGTATCACGGGTGCCTCACAAACCTTTGAAGATGTGTGGGGGGGATTCCTGAAAACGTTCGCGCCGCTCACCAGCCAGCCAGCGGCACTGACTGCCGGATTGGGGGAGGTCTGGAAGCTGAACCGTTGTTCGATTAAACCCTACGCCTCCTGCCGGGGGACGCATTCGGCGATTGATGCTATTGGTCTGTTGATGGATGAACAGCACTGTTCAGCCGATCAAATAGCGGGAATTCATGTCTGGCTCAATCCGTTCCTGCTGGAGATGTGCGGCAATACCGACAGGCAAAGCCTGGCTGCCGCGCAGATGAGCCTGCCGTATGCACTGGCGGCGCGGGTGGTGTTTGGCCATGCCGGGTTGGATGCTTATGACGCTGATCGACGGGCCAGCGCGGCAATCAGCGCCATGCTGCCACGCATTACGGTGCACATCGATCCTGAGCAGAGCAGTAACGACGAACCGATAGTCGAGCTGGAAACGATCAGCGGTCAGCGTTGGCGCAGGCAGGTGACTGTGCCGCTGGGCTCACCACAAAATCCGCTCAGCGATGATGCCCTGGTAGCAAAATTTAATCGACTGGCAGCGCGAGTCATGGCGGCAGAGCAGTGCGACCTGTTGCGTGAGTGCTGCCTGGGATTAGCCGGGATCGCTGATATTTCGATGCTGGTCAGGTTGTTGCAAAAGTAATGCGTACTTTCCCGCAGAACTGGCGGGAAAATAAAAAAGGGTCAATCACACAATGTCATTCATGTAAGAAATACCGGCCCGAGTCTCCGGGCCTTTAACAGGAATGTATGGCTAATAAAACAAGCAGTTATCCCACCTCTGCCGTCCCCTTAAACGCCGGTTCCGCCCCCCAGAGACAGCCCTCCGTTAAAATGAGGGGATTAACCGTGGGGAGATTGGACGCCATGGCAGAGGTATATTCCTGGAAAGAGCCAAAGCAGCCCTTCGCTCACTCAGTTTTTCTCCCGATAACCGGAAAAAGGTTATCGGGTTGCCATCCGTCAGAATTATTCCGGTTGCCCAATAATTCTCTATGACACAGACGATGAAATCGTCCAGATTATGCGGACGCTGCCCGCATCGTACTCTCTTACATCATCTGTGGTTCGCGGATGGCATTCCCCTTAGCAAACCGCGCCAGACGATATGGCGTAACATCAGTATAAGGTCGGCTGTTAGTGAGAATTTGTCCGCACAATTCACCCGCGCCGGGACCAATGCCAAAGCCATGTCCGCTGAAACCAGCGGCAATAAACAGTCCGGGAACATTATCCATTTCATCAATCACCGGGACTAAATCCGGCGTGGTATCAATCCATCCCCCCCAGGCATGATCGATAGCAATTCCTTTGAGATCGGGAAACAGTTCAACCAGCGTTTGCAGCGCTTCGCGTAAAATTTGTTTATCCGGGGCCGGATCCAGCACGCGAATTTTCTCAAAGGGCGAGACTTGATCATTAGACCAGGTGCCTGCGGCTTCAGGGCCGCTAAAGAAGGATCCGTTGAGGCGGACTTTCAATTGCTTGGCGATATTGCTGCGATACATGGGATAAAATTTTGCCGCATAACGGATATTCTGCGGCGCTAAATTCAGGCGGCCACGGCCAGGGATTGCCACGGTGTAGCTGCCATCGAGACGCCGTCTGATGCACAGGTTCGGCGTACTCAGGCAACCGTTGAGCACTTCTGGTGCCGCAGTGGTTTTAAACGCCGTTCCCAGAATGTTGGCGCTGGGCAGTTCAATGCCATACTGTTTACAGAAACGTGAACTCCATGCGCCGCCGCAGCAGATAACCCGGTTGGTTTTAACCAGGCCGCGTTCTGTCCAGACGCCAGAGACGCGTCCGGCGCTGATGTCCAGACCGCGCACCGCACAGTGTTGATGAATAAATGCCCCTCGTTGCTGTGCGCCGGTTGCGATCGCGGGAGCGGCCATCGACGGTTCAGCGCGACCGTCGGTCGGTGACCAGACGCCGCCCAGCCACGGTAAACGATCGCCAATGCGTTGCTGTGCTTCACTTGCCGTGAGCAGGTGGCTGACAAATCCCAGTTGCTTTGCCTGCGCGCCCCAGGCTTCCCATTTGGCAAGATCAGCTTCATTCAGCGTGCCATAAGCAATACCATGACGGCGAAAACCAAGGTCAAGCCCGGTCTCCTTACCCAATTCTTCCCAGCGTTGCAGGCTGCGCATCGCCATAGGTAGTTCATACAGATCGCGATTCTGTTGCCTTACCCAGCCCCAGTTGCGGCCTGATTGCTCTCCCCCGATGACGCCTTTTTCAAACAACGCTACTGACACCCCGCGTTTTGCCAGTTCATAGGTGACAGAGGTACCAATGATACCGCCGCCGATGACCACAACATCAACCTCTTCGGGAAACGTAGCGTTATCGGTTACAGCATTAACTTTTATACGCATTGACTGACCTTCCTGACAGATACGGTGACGAAAAGGGAATAAATTCAGAGATGATATTCAGACGGAATATACATAATCCATACTATTCTGGCTGCGGTATCACTATGGTTAAAAATATTGTGTGGTAACTGACTGCTAAACTGGAAACTATCACCAGAAAAAAGCGGTGCAGCATCATTGCCAATTTCCAGCGTCAATTCACCGTCAATGACCAGTCCCGCTTTTTCACCCATCCCCATCAACATTTCATCCGAACGAACACCGGGGGGAACCGTAATGAACATGAACTGTACGTTGTGATCGCCAGATGGCGACAACATTTCTTTGGCTATACCGTATTTACCCACATTGAAATGCGGCCGGGCATGGCAGCGACGAATATAATGTTCAGCCCCCTTGTGCAAGCGGGGCGTTTCTTCGAGAAACGCCGATAAGGGGACTTTCAGCACCAATCGTAATTGTTCCAACACTCTTACGGTAGGATTCGTCAGGTTACGTTCAATTTGACTAATTGCGCCGGCGGAAACATTCGCCTGACAGGCCAGTTCGGTGATGGTCATATTACGCGCCTTACGCAGTGTTTTCAGCCGTGAACCAATATCAGCGGCAAACACGTCCGGGTCAGTTTTCCAGTTAGGTATTTTTTTCATTTAACACGATCCGTAAGCGGTGGCTCTTTATTTTATATCGCCGTCATACCTTATACTTATGGCATTCCCCATTTGTTTTTAATTTTCTGTAAGGTTCCATCCGCTTTCATCTCTGTCAGGGCATGATTAATTTTAGCCAGTAAGGCGTCATTACCTTTTTTCACACCAAAAGCCATCGGTGAGATAGTCTGCGGTTTATAGTCGTCGACCACGTGCATGCCTTTTAATCCACCGGCATTCTGCTGAGCTTTCAGAATAGGGTAATCATTCATCCCCACATTAATACGTCCCAGAGAAAGGTCTCGGGTCATATCCGCCGGGCTGTCATAGACTTTCACTTCTTTAGCGATCCCGCTGGTCATCAGGCTTTGCGTATAGTCTGTTCCCGCCATACTGCCAACAATTTCACCTTTAAGATCTTGCCAGTCATGATAGGTTTTTTTGTTATCATCCCGCACGACGATACCCGCGCCAAACGCGGTCACCGGTTGTGAAAAAGAAATGCGTTTTTCCCGTTCTTTTGTTGGGGTCATGCCGGCGACAATGAGGTCGATTTTACCGGCAATAACCGACTGGATCAGGGTCGAAAAAGGAATGGCGGTAAAGTTTACATCCAGATGCTGACGTTTAATCACCTCCGCCGCGACGTCTGGCATAAACCCTTCAATTTTTCCCGTTTGCGTATTGAGAAAGGTCGTTGGCGCGCTGGAAGGGGGCGAGCCTGCGGTCAGAACGGCAGACTGTGCGCTAAAACTGACCGCCGCAGCAAAACTGACCGCCAGACAGTAACAGCTGCTCAAAAATCGTGAACGCATGACAGACATAACTTTCTCCTGGATTATATACAACGGGGAAGGTATTTTCATTATAATGAAATTAATACTGCCACTATCAAGCTGCTGTCAATGTTTTATTTTTTAATTCAATGTGGGTTGTTATGCTGCCAATTCCTTTTATTTTATTGGATTAACTTATATTTATAACCAATTTATATGAAGCCGATAAGTAAAAGCTATTACCCTGGCGCGGTAATTTATTGACAGCGATTTGGCAAGAAAGATATTCATTATAATGAATATTCCGTTGATGCCGTGAAGAGTTTGCGTGATAAGTCAGCGACAGGTGAAGGCCCGATGCGATGATATCGGTCATTGATTCATGCCCAATGCAGCAGTTGCTTGCCGCATGACCGGAATATCAGGCAGGAAGAAGCCGTTGAACAGGAGAAGATAATGGATTGGGGCAGTATTCATATTTATCTACCCTTTTTATTAAAAGGGGCTGAAATGACTATTTACATTACTATTCTGTCCCTGATCATCAGTACGCCTTTAGGGTTGTTATTCGCGGCTGCCAAAATGTGTCCCTGGCGAGTCATTTCCTGGCCAACAGCCACGGTGATTAACATTACGCGTGGTCTGCCGATGATCGTGGTGCTGTTTTATATTTATTTTGTTTTTCCTGATATCGGCATAACGCTCACTTCTTTTGAGGCCAGTGTTATTGGTATCGCCTTTTGTTTCTCGACCTATATTGCCGAGATATTTCGTGCCGGTATTGAGGCTGTCGATGGTGGCCAACTTGAAGCAGCGCGCGCGATGGGGATGAGCTTCAGTAAGGCCATGCGTCGTGTGGTTCTGCCCCAAGCTTTTCACATCGCGTTACCGCCCTACAGCAATACGCTGGTGATGATGCTGAAAGATTCCGCGTTGGCCTCAACCATTGCCGTTACCGAAATGACGCGTCAGGGGCAATTAATCGCCGCGTCGACATTTGACAATACCACCGTGTATACCCTGGTCGCATTGCTCTACCTGCTGATGAGTTTGCCATTAATGGCGCTGACGAAGCGGCTGGAAAAACGCCAGATCACAGGAAAATGACATGATTGAAATTAAGGGTGTTCATAAAAAATTTGCGCATGTTGAGGTGCTGAAAGGGGTGAATTTTACCGTCGCAGAGGGTGAAGTGGTTTGTTTGATTGGCCCGTCCGGTTCAGGAAAATCGACCCTGTTGCGTTGTATCAATGGCCTGGAAAGCTACGAAGAAGGTGATATTTATGTCCTTGGGCAACGGGTGAATAACAAAGATAAGAATATTAATAATTTGCGAAGACAGATTGGTATGGTTTTTCAGCGCTTCAACCTCTTTCCACATCGTAGTGTGTTGGAAAACGTGATGGAAGGCCCGATACACGTTAACGGTGAACCGCGCAGTGTGGCGGAAAAACGTGCCAAAGCGTTGCTCTCCATGGTCGGTCTGGCTGAAAAGTTCAATGCGTTCCCCGCTCAACTTTCAGGGGGGCAGCAACAACGCGTGGCGATTGCGCGGACCCTGGCGCTGCAACCGAAAGCGATTTTGTTTGATGAGCCAACCTCAGCGCTGGATCCCGAGTTGGTTGGCGAGGTATTGCAGGTTATGCGCACTCTGGCGGCGGAAGGCATGACCATGATTGTTGTTACCCACGAAATGCATTTTGCGCGTGAAGTGGCGGATCGGGTTTGTTTTCTGCACAGTGGGCTTATTGTTGAACAGGGCTCGGCAGAGCAGGTGCTGTTGCAACCACAGGAACTGCGTACCCAGGATTTTTTGCGCCGGGTCCTGGGCAGTGGTGGGGGAATGCCGCCTGACGGCGTGCAAACCTGTGCTTAGGCGAGGGGGGCGGGCAGCGCGATGCAACAGACAGGCAACCGGTGCGCGCCCGGTTGCCATTGCTCTCTGAGTTTCAGGTCAGTTCAGCCGCCAGCGCTTCAATACGCGCAATGGCCTGATACAGCCCCTCGACGGTTACCGGCTCTGCCATATTCTCCATGTCTGGCGCATGAACGGATCCACGCACGATAACCTCCAGATCCGCTTCCGTTACGTCCGCAATCTCTGTCAGACTTAGCGGTACGCCACATTCCCGCGCCAGTTGCATCTCATGTCGTAGTTCTTCATCACTGCGTTGTTCCAGCGCCAGCAGGCACAGATTGCCGTAACCCACCAGCAGGCCATGACCGAACTCGCGGGTTTTATCGCAGAAAGTGAACCCTTCGTAGATAGCATGGGCCGCCGCCGCGTGCGCACCATTGCTCATCAGTGAGGTCAGTCCGGCAACGGTAAAGATCACATCCAGCACCTGATCCAGGTGATGATCCGGCAGCATGTTGCGTACCGCGGCACAGGCCTTCGCCCCGTGAGCGGCAATGATTTCATAACAGATCAGACTGTGCGCCAGTGACGAACGGGCATTGGCATACAACGCCGGATGACGCTGACTGACGGCGCGAAACTCATACCACTTTGCCAGCGTGTCGCCCAGTCCCGCGGACAACCAGCGCAGGGGCGCTCTGGCCAGCAGTTCGCTGTCGATAATCACCGCGGCAGGCGCCTGGGGCAACGGGAAAATATCAAGGAAGTTACCGTTATCGTCATAGCGAATGCTCAGTGGCGTGACCGCAGAGCAGGTGGCGGCGATGGTCGGGATGGTTATGACCGGGATGTTATGTTCAGCGCCAACCGCCTTACAGGTATCCAGCGATTTGCCACCGCCCGCGGCAATAATCACGTCCACTTGCTGCGATGTCGCCAGTTCGCCCAGCCGGGCAATCTGCTGTAGAGAGGTCTCGCCACCAAACCATTCACTGCCTGACAAGGCAACGCCAGCATCGGCCAGTTGCGAGCGCACCAGGGGTTCGACGGCTTTCAGCGCCTGATGCCCGCCAATCAGCAGCGCGCGCTGCCCCAACTCACTACAAATTTCGCCGAGCTGATGTAACACCCCGGCACCCCGTAACACGCGGGCGGGAAAAACCAGATTTTGTTCAGACATGCTGACTTTCGCCTCAGTAGTTCGGCGCATTGCGCCGTGATTGCCTTGATACGTCAGGTTGCCGGAGGTTGACGGTGCGAACGCTTCCCTCACTGCCTTGAGTGAGCCGCCGGGGATGGATGCTGAGCAGTCGATTCAGCCGGTCGGTTCGACTCCCCAGGGCTGGCGCTGCCCAACCCGTTTTTAGCGTTTTGTCCGGTAACCTGCATGGATCAGGCGGTGATTTTAATTTACTCCGGGTAACACACAGAGGATCTCATACAGAATATTGGCTGCCAATTGGGACGTGGTGCCGCTGATATCGTAAGGCGGCGAGACTTCGACCAGATCGGCGCCAATCAGATTCAGTCCCCGGCAACCGCGTACGATTTCCAGGCCCTGTATTGATGTCAGGCCGCCAACTTCCGGGGTACCGGTTCCGGGCGCCCAGGCCGGATCGAAACTGTCGATATCATAAGAAAGATAGACCGGCCCGTCTCCCATTCGCTGGCGTACCTCGGCCATCAGCGGTGTCATCGACTGGTACCAGCATTTTTCCGCCGGGATCAGATTGAAACCCTGATCTACGCCCCACTGGAAATCTCCGGCTGCGTAGCCCTGCGCTCGCTGACCAATCTGCACCACGCGTTGCCGGTCCAGCAGGCCTTCTTCCACCGCACGGCGGAAGGTCGTGCCGTGAGCAATTTTTTCACCAAACATTTCATCATTGGTGTCGGTGTGTGCATCGACATGGATTAACCCCACGGGACCCTGTTTTTTCACCAACGCTCTTAAGATTGGCAACGTCAGGGTGTGATCGCCGCCCATCGTCAGCGGCACCAGCGGAAAGGCGTTCAGCCGACTGTAATAGTCCTCAATAATTTGCAGCGACTTATGCAAATTATAGGGGTTGATCGGCACATCGCCGAGATCAGCCACGCGCAGGGCATCGAATGGCGCTGCGCCGGTCGCCATATTATAGGGGCGGATCATCACTGAATCAGCCCGGATGGCCCTTGGCCCATAGCGGGTTCCGGAACGTTGCGAAGTGCCGATATCCAGCGGAATACCGATGAAAGCGGCATCCAGCCCATCGGGTTGATCGACTGCTGGCAGACGCATCATCGTGCTGCGACCGGCAAAGCGAGGCATGTCATTAGCGCTTTGCGGCTGTGGAAAAGGGGAAGCGCGATCAGAATCCATCAGTAGCTCTCCATTGAATCATATGACAGGTCACTATCATCTGTCGGATAAGACTGAGAAAAAATCATTGGCAACAAATAATCAGTTCAGGAATTACTTAACTATCTCTGCCATACTGCCAATGGCAGCGCAGTGCAAAAGCGTTTTATCCGGTGACTTGCATTTATCGGGGGATCTATTTTTTGTCAACTGAAGGAGATGCTGTGAGCGTCAATCGCCTGCCTAATCTGAAATTGCTGACTATTTTTGCCACTGTAGCCCGTTGTCAGGGCTATTCCCGGGCGCAACAGGCGCTGAATATGACTACGCCAGCGATCAGCGGTTATATGAGCGAGCTGGAAGCGCAACTGGGATTTGTGCTCTGTCAGCGTGGGCGTGGCGGTTTTGCGTTAACGCCGAAAGGGGAACAGTTTTTGCAATACAGCCTGCAATTGCTGAGTACCCTGTCGGACTTTGATCGTCAGGTCGACAGTCTGAAAACGGCGCAGGGCGGCATTTTTTCGCTAGGGGTGGTGGATTCGACCGTGACTGACCGTCAACTGGGGTTGGCGGAAAGCATTAATCAGTTCAGCGAGCGCTTTCCGGCGGTGTATCTGAATCTGTCGGTGCACGATCCTAACGAATTGCAGCAGCAGGTGCTGGATAACCGGCTTGATCTGGCGGTCGGCCATTTTCCGCTCAACGTGAATAATCTACTGACGGTGCCGCTGCACCACGAGCAGCACTGGTTGTACTGTAGTGACCGGCATCAGTTGTTTAGTGATGTGGACGCCAGGGCTGATGATTTGCACCGCTATGGTTTTGTCACCCGCAGTTACTGGAATCAGTCAGAGCTGGTACGTCGCGGTTTCAAAGTCAGTGCCGCATCGGTCGAGAGTATCGAAGCGCAACTGATATTGATCCTCTCCGGGCGCTATATCGGTTACCTGCCGGAGCATTGCGCGCAGCCCTGGGTTGAAAACGGACGCCTGCGGGTTTTATTCCCGCAGCAGTTCAGCTATCAGGCGCCGTTCTCGCTCATCTTCCGCCGGGGCCGCAGTCGGGAGACGTTGATCCGCGCCTTTCGCGATCTGCTCAAATCCCAGGTTATCGCAGAAGAATAACCGGCCCGGTTGAGGCTGGTTTACTCTTTTCACGGAAAATTTCACGATCTTTGCTTTGGGAAATGCTTACTGACGGTTTAGTCGGCGATATTCACTAAACCGGAGGCTGACGCAGAGAAGATACTGTGTAAAAATACAGTCTGTTTTGATGAAAAGTGGTTGTTATGGCGCTATCTGCCGCGTTAAAAGCGCAAATTGCCGAGTGGTACAAAGCCCTCCAGCAGCAAATCCCTGATTTTATTCCCCGCGCCCCACAACGGCAGATGATTGCCGAAGTGGCTAAAACTCTGGCGGGGGACGATGGGCGCCATCTGGCGATAGAGGCGCCGACCGGAGTGGGTAAAACCCTGTCCTACCTGATCCCAGGGATCGCGATAAGTCGTGCGGAAGAGAAGCCATTGGTGGTCAGTACCGCGAATGTCGCGTTACAGGATCAAATTTACCGCAAAGATTTGCCGCTGCTGAAGAAAATCATTCCTGATCTACGGTTCGCCGCCGCTTTTGGTCGTGGGCGCTATGTTTGTCCGCGCAACCTGTCGGCACTGGCGACGGACGAGCAGCAGCAGGGAGATTTGTTGTTGTTCCTCGACGATGAGATGACCGCCAGCAAGGATGAGCGCGCCGTTTGCGGCCAGTTGGAGAAAAATCTCACGAGTTACCATTGGGACGGCTTGCGCGACCACTGTGAACAGTCGATAGAGGATTCACTCTGGCAACGGTTGAGTACCGATAGAGCGAACTGCCTGGGCAGCAATTGTCACTGGTTCCGCGAATGTCCGTTTTACGTGGCGCGACGTGAAATTGAACATGCCGATGTGGTGGTGGCCAACCATGCGTTGGTGATGGCGGCGCTGGAGAGTGAATCGGTGTTGCCTGCGCCCAAAAACCTGCTGTTGGTACTGGATGAAGGCCACCATCTGCCTGATGTGGCGCGTGATGCGCTGGAAATGAGCGGTGACATTACCCCCGGTTGGAACCGTATCCAGCTCGATCTTTTCTGCCGACTGGTGGAGCAGTGCATGACGCAGTTTCGGCCGAAAAAAATACCGGGACTGGGCGACCCGCAACGCCTGAAAACGCATTGTGAAGCGCTGAGCGAGCAGTTGCAGCAACTGTCGCAGATCCTGACGCAGTTATTGCCGCCAGATCATCAGCCAGGCGAGTATCGTTTTGAAATGGGGCACTTGCCGGACGAGGTACTGACTCTGTGCGCCAGCTTATTCAAACTCAGCGATGGGCTGCGGGGACTGGCGGAAGCGTTGATTAATGACCTCAGCGAGAAGTCGGGGCAGTACGACGTGGTGCGTCTGAACCGCACGCGATTGCAAATGAACCGTGCGTTGGGCTGGTTTGAGGCCAGTAGCAAGTTGTGGCGTCTGGCGGCCATGGCACAGGCTTCTGGTGCGCCGATCTCCAAATGGGTGACCCGGGATATTCGTGAGGGGACGGTACATCTGACCTTCCATTGCGCCGGTATCCGGGTCAGTGAGCAACTGGAGAAACTGCTGTGGCGTAAAGTTCCCCATGTGGTACTGACTTCGGCTACGCTGCGCTCGCTGAGTAGCTTCCAGCGCCTGCAGGAGATGTCCGGGCTGAGTGAACAGGCCGGGGATCGCTTTGTTGCACTGGACTCGCCATTTAACCATATCGATCAGGGTAAATTGATTATTCCACAGATGCGCTATGAGCCGATGCTGGCGAACGAAGTTGAACATTTGGCTGAGATGGCGCACTTTTTCCGTCAACAGATTCATGCCGGAGCGCACAAGGGCATTCTGGTGTTGTTTGCCAGTGGCCGGGCGATGCAGCAATTTATTGCTTATCTGCCTGAACTGCGTCTGAAAATGCTGGTACAGGGCGATAAACCCCGTTCGGCGCTGATCGCCCTGCATCGCAAAAGAGTGGAGCAGGGAGAAACCAGTATTTTGGTTGGTCTGCAATCCTTTGCCGAGGGGCTGGATCTGAAGGGTGAGCTGCTATCGCAGGTGCATATTCATAAAATTGCTTTTCCCCCGGTGGACAGTCCGGTTATTTTGACCGAGGGCGAATGGCTGAAAAGTCTGAAGCGTTACCCGTTTGAAGTGCAGAGCCTGCCGAGTGCCTCCTTCAACCTGATTCAGCAGGTGGGCAGATTGATCCGCAGTCATCAATGTTTTGGCGAGGTGGTCATTTATGACCGACGCATACTGAGCAAGCGTTACGGGGCAAGGTTGCTGGGTGCCTTGCCAGTGTTCCCGATTGAGCAACCCGAGATGCCGGAGGGTGAGTTGCCCAAAGCCAGTCCGCTCTCCGGTGGTCAGCGGCCCGCCACCCGTCGTCGCCGTTAAGCGCTGAAAAACACGTTATGGCGTTGGTCGTTCAACCGGTGGTCAGGTGTCATCATTAACAACCAGACAGAGCGAAAGTATGGAATACCGCAAAATAATTAAAGAAGTCGGACGCGGAAAAAATCATGCCCGGGATAGCGATCTCGCCACGGCCCGTGAGCTGTACAGCCGTATGCTGGACGGAGACGTCCCCGATCTGGAAATGGGCAGTATTTTGATTGCCTTACGCATTAAAGGCGAAGGCGAAGAGGAAATGCTCGGGTTCTACCAGGCGATGCAGCAACGGGTTTTCAAGCTGGTGCCGCCTGTCAGCCGGCCAATGCCAGTGGTTATCCCCAGCTATAATGGGGCGCGTAAGCAGAGCAACCTGACGCCGTTACTGGCATTGCTGCTTTCTGCGCTGGGTTTTCCGGTGGTGGTTCATGGCGTCAGCGACGATCCTGGCCGGGTGACCAGTAAAGAGATTTTTACGGCGTTGGGGATCCCGGCGGTGACCACGGCTGAAGACGCGCAGAACAGGCTGGCACAGGGTCAACTGGTTTTTATCTCCGTCGCGTCACTGTGTCCGCCGCTGGACAGGCAACTTGCACTGCGCTGGCGTATGGGGGTGCGTAACAGCGCCCACACCCTTGCCAAGCTGCTCACCCCATTTGCTGAACACGAGGCGTTGCGTGTATCCAGCGTCTCGCATCCGGAATATATCCCGCGAGTAGGGAAATTTTTCCAGGCTGTTGGTGGTCGGGCGTTGTTGCTTAATGGTAGCGAAGGGGAGGTATATGCCAATCCGCTGCGTTGCCCGACAATCAGTTTGATTGCCGGGGCGGAACCCGCAGTGCTACTGCCCCGGCAGGAAGAGAGCGGTATAGCGCCTGAGGCCTTGCCGCAAGGGAAAGACGCGCAGACGACCGCCGCCTGGATAACCCGTTGCCTGAACCGTGAAGTGGCGGTGCCGCAATCGCTGCGCCAGCAAATCGCCTGCTGCTATGTGGCGACAGGGCGGGCGACCGATGTAGCGAGTGGCTTACAGCAACTGGCGCAGGCGGGGTACTGAGGTTGCATCAAGCCGGGCTCTGCCCGGAAAGAGCGCAGGGCTCTACATCAACGGCAAAGGCGGCCCGGCGTTTATGTTTCTGAAGGAACGTTCAGTGCTTCGCCAGTGGCATAGAACTGACCGCCCGCGACATAATGCAGGCTGCGCAGCGATGGCGGGGCCTGCTCAAAATGCCAGTGACCGTCGCTGAATACCCGGGTGTCGGCCCATGCGCCGACGACTTCGCCAATAAACAGATCGTAAACCTGCTGATTATGCGGTTCGGCTATCAGACGACAGGCCAGCCAGGCGGAACAGCCGCTGACAAAGGGCAGATCGAAACCGGCAAAACTGAACAGTTCTACCCCGCAGTTCGCCAGTTTGTCTGGGTCGGTAAACAGGCTACGGGTCCCAACGGCATGCGTCATCTGGATCTGTGCCACCGTGGGGATCTGAATGACAAACATACCGCTACCCTCAACCAGTTCACGGGTTTTGGCAATTTTATCAATGACCACGGTCAGCTTCGCTGGGGCAAAGTCCAGACCACAGGCCCAGGCCGCCGCCATCACATCTTCCGTGCCGTTATCACGCGCAGAAACCAGAATAGTCGGGCCGTGATTAATCAAACGATAGGCTTTTTCCAGTTCAACTGGAGCAATAGTGTGCATAAATGACCTTTCAAGAAAACAGTGCAACAGATTACCGTCACGCGCGCTGTCGCCGGGCTTACTACCCAGAGCAGGCTTTATCCGCTCCAGTCAGCCCAGTGGCAACAAGCGTTCTGCCAGTGTGGCCCATAATGCGATGCCAGGCCCGATCAACTGATCGTTAAAATCATAATGCGCATTGTGCAGCGGTCTGGACGGCGTGGCGCCGTCGGCCCCCATCCAGAAGTAGGCACCAGGACAGGCCTCCAGCATGCAGGCAAAATCTTCTGAGGCCATTGATGGATTGATCCCCCAGTGTACCTGTTCTTCTGGCAGTAATGCCTGTGCACAATCCCGTACTTTTTCAGCTTCAGCGGCATCGTTACAGGTCACCGGGTAGTCGGACAGATAATTGATGTGGCCCTCAATCCCCAATGGCGCGGTGAGGGTGGTGACAAACGCGTCGATCATACTGCGAACTTTCATCCGCACTTCCTGTTGCAGACAACGTAAGGTGCCGCGTAGTACGACATGGTCAGGGATAACATTAATCGCCTCGCCGGCGTTGATTTGCGTAATACTGATCACCGCGGAGGACAGCGGCGAAAGACGACGAGCCGGAATGGTTTGCAAGGCAAGGATCAACTGCGCGGCAGCCACAATCGGGTCTGCGCCGCTTTCCGGCATCGCCGCATGGCAACTTTTGCCGTGCAGTGTGATTTCAAACGCATCCAGCGAGGCCATCATCGTGCCGCTGTTGATAGCCAGATGACCAACCGGCAGACCCGGCCAGTTGTGCAGACCGTAAATAGCCGTCATCGGGAACAACTCAAACAGGCCGTCAGCGACCATTTTTCGCGCGCCGCCAAGATTTTCTTCGGCGGGCTGAAAGACGAAATGCAGGGTGCCGCTGAAATTACGGCTGCTGCTGAGGTGCTTAGCCGCAGCCAGCAGTATCGCGGTGTGACCATCGTGACCACAGGCGTGCATCACCCCTGGCTGGGTGGAACGCCAGGGGACATCGCCCTGTTCAGTCATCGGTAATGCGTCCATATCGGCACGAAAACCGATAGCGGGGCCGGGGCCGTTTTCCAGCGTGCCAACCACGCCGGTACCGGCCAGTCCGCTATGTACCTGTAGTCCGCAGGCCCGTAGCTGTTCCGCGACCTGGCGCGAGGTTTGATGTTCCTGGTAGCCCAGTTCTGGTTGCGAGTGAAACTGCCTGCGCCACGCGGTGGCTTCTTCAATCAGCGAAACGGCAATAGCCATATCTTCCTCTCCTCTCCAGGCGGGTATTCCTGATATCTGGCTGAAATAAGGTAGCATAAAAAGGGGGACAGGTAGGGGATTGCACATCAACGGGGGCGAAAACAGAGCGGCCGGGCGGTTGCCCGGCCAGGGCAATTATTTCACCATGGGCAGGTTCAACTGGTATTTTGCCGCGCACTGCTGCGCCAGCGCGTACCCGGCATCGGCATGGCGCATCACGCCGGTCGCAGGATCGTTCCACAGCACACGGGCCAGACGTTTATCGGCCTCCACGCTGCCATCACAGACGATCACTATCCCGGCATGTTGCGAGAAACCCATGCCAACGCCACCACCGTGATGCAGACTAACCCAGGTCGCGCCGCCGGCGGTATTGAGCAGGGCATTGAGCAACGGCCAGTCGGAAACCGCATCGGAACCGTCTTTCATCGCTTCAGTCTCTCGGTTCGGTGAAGCGACAGAGCCGCAGTCCAGATGGTCACGGCCAATCACGACAGGCGCTTTCAGTTCGCCGTTGCGCACCATTTCATTGAACGCCAGACCAGCGAGATGCCGCTCACCCAGCCCCAACCAGCAGATGCGGGCAGGTAACCCCTGGAAGGCGATGCGCTCCTGCGCCATGTCCAGCCAGCGGTGCAGGTTGCGATTGTCCGGGAACAGCGCTTTCAGTTTGGCATCGGTCTTGTAGATATCTTCGGGATCTCCGGACAGCGCCACCCAGCGAAACGGGCCTTTGCCTTCGCAGAATAGCGGGCGAATATAGGCCGGTACGAATCCTGGGAAATCAAAGGCGTTTTGCACTCCTTCATCCAACGCCACCTGACGGATGTTGTTGCCGTAATCAATCGTCGGTATGCCCATATGACAGAAGTCGAGCATCGCCTGCACGTGAACGGCCATTGACGCGCGGGCGGCTTTCTCCACCGCTTTCGGTTGTGACTGGCGAGCGTCGGCCCAATGCTCCAGGCTCCAGCCAGCGGGCAAATAGCCATTAAGCGGATCATGGGCTGAGGTCTGATCGGTCACGATATCCGGTTTCATCCCCCCCGCTTTGGCGCGTTTCACCAGCTCCGGCAGGATCTCGGCGGCGTTGCCCAGCAGACCAACAGAAATAGCGCGTTTTTCCTGGTTCGCCTGCGCGATCATCGCCAGGGCTTCATCAATGGTGTAAGCCTTATGATCGAGATAGCGGGTGCGGAGACGGAAATCAATGCGTGACTCCTGGCACTCAATGGCTAACACCGATGCGCCAGCTAACACGCCAGCCAGCGGTTGCGCGCCGCCCATACCGCCAAGACCGGCAGTCAGGATCCATTTACCGCTCAGGTCGCTGTTGTAGTGCTGACGGCCCGCTTCCGCGAAAGTCTCAAACGTACCCTGTACGATGCCCTGTGCGCCGATGTAGATCCATGAACCGGCGGTCATCTGCCCGTACATCATCAATCCGGCTTTATCCAGTTGATGGAAATGATCCCAGTTGGCCCAGTGCGGCACCAGGTTAGAGTTGGCGATCAACACGCGCGGGGCATCGGCATGTGTGCGGAACACCCCGACGGGTTTGCCGGACTGTACCAGCAGCGTTTCTTCCGGTTGCAGGGCCCGCAGCGAACGCAGGATTTGTTCAAAGCACTCCCAGTTACGGGCGGCTTTACCGATACCGCCATAAACCACCAGGTCTTGTGGACGTTCAGCCACATCCGGGTCAAGGTTATTCTGGATCATGCGGTAAGCGGCTTCAATCAACCAGTTCGCACAGTTCAGGTTACTGCCGTGCGGCGCGCGGATTTCACGGGCCACAGCGTTGCTTACAGAATCACTCATCATTTAATCCTTAATGGGTCGGGAAGCTTAGAGCATGGCTTGGGAGTAGGGTGGCGACAGGGGCTGGCCAATTGTCGCTGCTTGCCCATAACCGCATCTGTTCAATATCGGGCGCCATCAGGCGATCCTTGTCGAGAAAAGCCACACGTTGACGCAGGGTCGCCAGCTCGTTTTCAATCAGTCCGGCGCTTTGCAATGGGCGATGGAACTCAATGCCTTGTGCGGCGGCCATCGCCTCAATCCCTACCACCACCGCGGTGTTAAAGCACATCGCGCCAAGGCGACGGGCCGCGTAAGTCGCCATTGACACATGATCTTCCTGGTTGGCCGAGGTGGGCAGACTGTCAACGCTGCCGGGATGGGCCAGCGACTTGTTTTCGGACGCCAGCGCGGCGGCGGTTACCTGGGCAATCATAAAGCCAGAGTTGACGCCGCCGTCATTCACCAGGAACGGCGGCAGGCCGGAGAGACCGCTATCGAGCAACAGCGCCATGCGTCGTTCTGAAATAGCGCCGATTTCAGCGATGGCCAGCGCGATAATGTCGGCGGCAAAGGCGACCGGTTCGGCATGGAAGTTACCGCCAGAGATAACGTCGCCGGTGTCGCTGAACACCAGCGGGTTGTCCGATGCGGCATTGGCTTCAATCTGTAAGATGCGCGCGGCATGCTGGAGATTATCGAGGCAGGCTCCCATCACCTGCGGCACGCAGCGAATGGAGTAAGGGTCTTGCACCCGGCCGCAGTTGGCGTGGGAGTGCAGGATCTCGCTGCCGTCCAGCAGCGCGGTGACGGCAGCCGCGACAGCAATCTGTCCCTGTTGTCCTCGCGCTTCATGAATGCGGCGGTCGAACGGTTTGATCGATCCTTTAATCGCTTCCAGAGACAGCGCGCCGGCAACCAGTCCGGCCGCGAAGACTTTTTCACCTTCGAACAGGCCGCGCAGGGCCAGTGCGGTGGAAACCTGGGTACCATTGAGCAGGGCCAGTCCTTCTTTCGGTCCGAGGACGAAAGGTTGCAGCTTCGCCAGTTTCAGTCCGTCAACGGCAGGCATCAACCGGCCAGCTACGCGAACGTCACCTTCGCCGAGCAGCATCAGTGACAAATGCGCCAGCGGCGCCAGATCACCTGACGCGCCGACGGAACCTTTTTCCGGAATACAGGGCATGACGCCCGCATTGAACAGCGCCAGCAGAGCGTCGATTATTTCAATGCGTACGCCGGAGTGGCCGCGGGCCAGACTGATGATTTTAGTGGCGAGGATAACCCGCACCACATTATCCGGCAGCAAGTCACCAATGCCCACGCTGTGTGACAGCACCAGGTTACGTTGCAGTTCGGCCAGTCGTTGTGCGGGGATGGAGGTTTGCGCCAGCTTACCGAAACCGGTATTAATGCCATAGGTGACTTTGCCTTCACTGACGATAGCGTCCACGGTTTCACGGGCTTTAAGCACCCTGGCGCGGGCGTTCTGATCCAGCGAAAGCTGGACATCGCCGTGATAAATGCGTTTCAACGTTGCCAGGCTGACCTCACCGGGAGTCAACTGGCAGGAATGCGGGGGGACTGACATGGTATACTCCTGTATAGACAAGTTCGCGTGCTGTAATCCCTTATTCCGGGATGTGGGGCCCGTGGGCCTCTTACCCCAAACAGGTCACATTCTGCAGTGAAACAGATGTGTATAGTCTTGTCTATACAATTAGCAATGCTTGTGCCAGGTCGATCACAAAACGGGATTACCGGCGCCAGGCGGTACGGCAGGTTTGTTGCAAGCTGTTTTTCCCGTCGATGGCTGTCGGGATAAAATGCGCCATCATGAAGCATTTGCCCTGCAGTTGTGCAACCGTGTCCCGGCAGATGTCTATACATTCGGCAAGGTAATCAGTACACTGACGCAATTATTTTCAGCAAGGAAACCACGATGGTCGGGCAGACTGCCATTTCACAACTCTCAGCCGCCATGAGCGACCAACCCGCGCCGATTTATCAGCGGGTGAAACAGGCGATAGTCAGTCAGATTGCCGAAGGGGTGTGGAAAGCAAATCAGCGTGTTCCTTCTGAGAGTGAGCTGGTCAATGAGCTGGGCGTCAGCCGCATGACCATTAACCGTGCGCTGCGGGAATTGACCAGCGAAGGTTACCTGATCCGTATGCAGGGCGTCGGCACCTTTGTCGCTGAGTCGAAAGGCTACACCGCCATGCTGGAAGTGCATAATATCGCCGAGGAGATTGCTCAGCGTGGTCATCGCCACCGTTGCAAGGTGATTGAATTGCGAGAGCTGAAAGCCGATCCTGGTCAGGCGTCGTTGCTGGGGCTGAATAGCGGCAGTCCGGTATTTCATTCGGTTCTCGTCCATTACGAGAACGACTTGCCGGTACAACTTGAAGATCGCCTGGTTAACCCGCAGGTGGCGCCTGATTATCTGCAGCAGGATTATCATCGCCAGACACCGTATACCTATCTGATGCGCGTGGCGCCGTTGACGGCGGGGGAACATGTGGTGGAGGCGGTACTGCCGGACCGCAGGCAATGCAACTTGCTGTCGCTGGAGTCTCACGAGCCGTGCCTGTTGATCCGTCGCCAGACCTGGAGTGAAGCGAAGATTGTGACGTATGCCCGACTGCTGTATCCCGGTTCACGCTATAAGCTGTTGGGCAAGTTTAAAGGCCACGGTTGAACGGTGGGGGAATTCAGACAGGGGCAGTCTGGTGCCGCCTGTCAGCCCGGTATTTCGCCCGTGCCGTGAGTGTAGAGAACGTCGCATCAGCAGTATTTACCTCATGCGGGCGGTGATCACCGTGACCAGCAACGCCGCGTCCGGGCTGGCCGGTTCGATAACCGAGCCGTCGCAGTCCCACCACACACCCTGGCCCGGTTTGAGCGTTATATCGCCGCTCAGCCACTCGCCCGCCAGCACGTAGACGGCTCCGGCGGTGGCGGCCTCTGGTGCCAACCTTGTATTGATCACCGTCACTCTGGCCTGATGACTGGCTCGCCGGGTCATCACATTGAAATCACGGCTGATGCCGCCCGTGAGTTGCGCGGCAATATTATCTTCACCCGCAAAGGCAAAAGGTTGCTCAGGTTGCAGAAGCTGGCGATAGCGACCAGGGGCATCCAGCGTTACGCCAGCACCTGAAAGCAAGGTTATCACCCGGTCAACGCCAGGAAAAAGTGAGAAAGGGCCATCGGCGGCAATGGTGGCAATACTGAGACGCCAACTGAATGTCTGCTCACCTGGTGGAAAGCTGATTATTTCCCGCGTTTCGCCGCCGCCATTACGCCACTGGCTGACCGGTAATGTCTGGCTGTCGTAGAAATGGATCATTTCAGCGCCTCAATCACCGTGCGCAACGCCGCGTCAATCTGCTGTTGCTGCTGATGTTGCCCCTGGCGTATTAGCTGTTTTCCGGCGACATAAACATCCTGGATCTGCCCGCGATGACCGGCGAAAAGCCAGCGATTGAGCAGTGAGTGGTCAGCGGTGCTACTCAACAGCGCGTCATCAGCCAGTACCAGCCAGTCAGCCCGATAACCGACCGCCAGGCGGCCAGTCTTCACGCCACAAGCCTGGGCGCCGCCTTCCAGCGCCTGGTGATAAAGCAGGTCGCCCACTGAAGTCTGGCTAGCGCTGACAATCCGGTTACGGCGGCGATCCCGCAGGCGTTGACTGTATTCCAGCCAGCGTAATTCTTCTACAACATCCAGTGATACATGGCTGTCAGAGCCAATACCCCAGCGGCCACCCCGGGCAATATAGTCAGTCGCCGGGAAAATGCCGTCACCCAGATTCGCTTCCGTGGTCGGGCAGAGTCCAACCACGGCCTGACTGGCGGCCAGACGGGAAATTTCACGCTGATCCAGATGGGTCGCGTGGATCAGGCACCAGCGGGCATTAATGTCAAAACGATTGAGCAGCCAGTCCACCGGGCGCTCGCCGCTCCAGGCCAGACAGTCGTTCACCTCTTTTTCCTGCTCGGCAATGTGAATATGCACTGGCAGGGAGTCCACACTGGCGGCCAGCACCTCGCGTATTTGCGTTTCGCTGACGGCACGCAACGAATGAAAGCACAATCCGCGGTTATGCAAGGGCTTGCCTGCGATCATTTCTTGTAAACGTTGCTGCTGTTGCAAGTAGCGTCGGCTGTCCTGAATAAAACGTTTTTGGCCCGCCTGTGGGGGTTGTGCGCCAAATCCGGCATAGCTGTAGAGTACCGGTAGCAAGGTCTGACCGATGCCAGCCCGTCCAGCCGCCGCAATCAACTGTGCCAGCATCGCTTCGTCCTGGTAAGGCGAGCCGTCGGTATGGTGATGTAAATAGTGGAATTCTGCTACCTGGGTATAGCCGCCTTTCAGCATTTCCACATACAAATGGCTGGCGATGGCGCCGACCTGCTCAGGCGAGAGTCGTTGTACCATACGGTACATCAGTTCACGCCATGTCCAGAAGCTGTCCTGCGGGTCTCCCGCCACTTCGGCCAGCCCGGCCATCACCCGCTGGAAGGCATGAGAATGCAGGTTAGTCATGCCAGGCAGCACCGCGCCGTTCAGGCATTGCGCATTATCCGCCGGGGCGTCAGGAGTCAGGCCGCTGATGGTCCCCGTCGCGTCAACGTCAATCAGTACATCGTGATGCCAGCCGTCCTCAAGCAGGACGCGCGGCGCAAAATAGCGAGGCATGGTGGTTGCTTCCCAGGTAATGTGGTTGTATATACATATACATACTTGCGAATCAACAGTAAAGCCGGGAGAGAAGATGAGCGAAGAATGTCGCTGTGACCACCTGTGGTATGGGGCTGATATTGTCACCATGCAGGAGGGGAAGTATAACATCATCAAAAACGGCGCTATCGCGGTTCGTCAGGATAAAATTGTCTGGCTGGGGCCATGGCAGGAAGCCGGGCAGATCACGGCGGATAAGCACACTAAATTTTCCGGCGGGATAATCACCCCAGGGCTGGTTGATTGCCACACCCATCTGGTGTTTGGCGGTGATCGCAGCCATGAGTTTGAACAACGGCTGAATGGGGTGAGCTACAGCGAAATCGCCGCGCAGGGCGGCGGGATTATTGCCACCGTCAATGCCACCCGCAGCGCCACGCTGGAGCAACTGGTCGCCAGCGCCCGGTGGCGACTGGAAAGATTGCTGGCGGAAGGGGTGACCACGGTTGAAATCAAATCCGGCTATGGTTTGGATCTGGCCAGCGAACGGCGGATGCTACAGGCGATCCGCCAGTTGGCGCAGCAGGTTCCCGCTCAGGTGCGGGCGACCTGCCTGGCCGCCCACGCCACGCCGCCAGAGTTCAAAAATGATCCGGACGGCTGGATTACGCTGATTTGTGAAACGTTGTTACCGCAGGTCGCGAAGGAGAAATTGGCGGATGCGGTGGATGCCTTCTGTGAGCATCTGGCGTTCTCTCCGGCGCAGGTCAGCAGGGTATTCGACGCGGCGCAGCGTCTTGGCCTGCCGGTTAAATTGCATGCGGAGCAGCTTTCTTCGTTGGGCGGCGGCGCGTTGGCGGCAAAATTTAAAGCACTCTCAGCGGATCATCTTGAATACGCGACGGAAAGTGATGTGGCGGCGATGGCTGAAAGTGGTACTGTCGCTGTGCTGCTACCGGGCGCGTTCTATTTGTTGCGTGAAAAACAGCGGCCTCCAGTGGCATTATTCCGCCAGTACCAGGTTCCGATGGCGCTGGCCAGCGATGCCAATCCCGGCACCTCTCCCGCGTTGTCCCTGCGTCTGATGTTGAATATGGCCTGTACGTTGTTCGGCATGACGCCGGAAGAAGCGCTGGCGGGCGTCACGCAGTATGGCGCACAGGCATTAGGTCTGGCTGAGACTCAGGGCTCACTGGCAGTCGGAAAATTTGCTGATTTTGTTCACTGGCCGTTACAACATCCGGCGGAACTGGTCTACTGGCTTGGCGGGCAATTGCCCTGCCAGGTGATATTCAGAGGAGAGGCAATACAATGAAACCATTCGAGTTTACCCAGGGAACGCTGCCGTTGTTATTGAGCATTCCGCATGCTGGTACCGCGCTGACCCCTGAAGTGGAGCAGGGACTGAGCGAACAAGCGCAGGGACTGCCGGATACGGACTGGCATATTCCGCAGCTGTATGATTTTGCCCGCGAGATGGGGGCCAGTGTACTGGTGGGCAATTATTCCCGCTTTGTCATCGACCTCAATCGTCCGCCAAATAATGAAGCCCTCTATGCCACCGCGACCACCGGGTTGTATCCGGAAACGCTGTTCGACGGCACGCCAACGTTCAAACCAGGTATGACCCCTACGGATGACCAGCGTCAGGGCTATCTTGCGACCATCTGGACGCCGTACCATGAAAAAATTCAACAGGAGCTGGCGCGAATGAAACAGCAGTTTGGCTATGCGCTGCTGTTTGATGCTCACTCTATTGCCTCGGTGATCCCCCGTCTGTTTGACGGCAAACTTCCTGATTTGAACCTGGGAACCAACGGTGGTCTGAGCTGTGACCCGTCGATTAGCGAAAAATTGACCGACCTCTGCGCCGCGCAGTCAGACTTCAGTTGGGTGATGAATGGCCGTTTCAAAGGCGGTTATATTACCCGTGCTTACGGTAAGCCGCAGGAAGACCAGCATACAGTGCAACTGGAACTGGCGCAGATAAATTATATGGATGAAACACCGCCGTTTAGCTGGCGCGGCGACAAAGCGGCCAGATTACAACCGATATTGAAAAAGATTATCACAACGCTTCTTTTGCGCTGAGCCACATCGTCAGCCTCTCCGCTGGAGAGGCCTGCAATCAGCCTAAAGCAGCAGGGTGGCGATTTCCTGCCAGTTATTCACTCGCCGGTAACCTGTCACCAGCAGGTTATGCGGGGCGCTGTAGAGAAGGCCTTCTCCGCAAAAATGATCAAAATTGAAGGCATTATCATCAATCATGTAATCGGCGTTGATAATCCCTTTATTGCCGCAGAATACAATATTGCTGGGTTTAATCGCCGGGAAATGGGTCTTCAGCCAGTTGAATTTGGCATTGAACGAGCTCGGTACTTCCATCGCGGCGGTGGTGATAAACACCTCATATTTCTTGCTCAGATCCGCAATGACTTGCTGGCTGTCGGCGATCACCGCCAGATCACTAAAGAAATCGGGATCGCTGACCAGGGCCATGATCTGCTGCATCATCTCGGGTTCTTCGTTACGCAGATTGAACAGGTTAAGTTCGTCGTCGGTCAGCGTCAGTCCGAGGTGATGGTTGACGGTATTAACCATTTTAGGATGAAAGTCGGCGATGACTTCATCCATATCGATAGCAATTTTCTTCATTTATCACTCCATGATCGGTGGGGAAAGAGCGACATCATAACAAAAAAGCGGACTTTGCGGCTTAACGTTCAGGAAGAGGTCTGAAAGCGGCCAAACATTTTATATCGGCCGCCAGGATAGAGCAGGCGGGCGCAGGTGACCACGGTTTGCTGATGCCAGGTGCGGCGCTGGATCTGCAGGCAGGGTTCTGCTGCGGTAATCTGTAACAACTGGCGTTCTTCTTCACTGGCTTTGACCGCTTCCACCACATGTTCACCGGCACTCAGGGGAGCAACCTTGCTCAGCCAGGCGTGCGGCGTCATTTTAGTGAAGTCCTGTTGCAGATAATCAGGGGCTATCTGTGGATTAACCTGACGGTCTTCCAGCTGCACCGGGACCTGATTTTCAAAATGAATAATTTGCGAATGGAACAGCGTCGCGCCGGGCGCCAGGCCCAGAGCCCGGGCATCGCTGGCGCTGGCTCGTTCGGCGCGTAAAAACAGCACGTTGCTGGCATGGAGATGGCCGCGGCTGGCAATTTCGTCGGCGATATTATGCACTTCCAGCATGGGCGTAAAAGCTTTCATTTCCGCGACGAAGGTGCCCACCCCTTGCAGACGCAGCAGAAAACCTTCGCTGGTCAGTTCACGCAGTGCCCGGTTGATGGTCATTCTGCTGACCCCCAGCTCGGTGACCAGCTCGCTTTCTGACGGCACCCGTTGGCGAGGAAGCCACTGCCCGGAGCGGATCAGCGTAATAATGCCCTGCTTAACCTGCTGATACAGCGGGGCAGGTTCATGGTTACGCAGGGCGATGGTTTCGGTAAGCGTTTTATGGTCTGACAATGCTGCCACCTTTTGCCGGAATGGATGTATTAGCACTTCTGTTAGCGAGTCTCTATCTGTCTCTACAATAACGGTGTTTTCCTGAATTTTTGCGTTTTTTTTTCTGACCTCTTTTAGGGCGTAACGCCTTGTTATAGTGCGTGATGGTGGTGGTTTGTGGCAATGATGCGGCAACGGCTGACAAAAACGCTTTAGGTGTCAGTTTATTAATCCAGCCATCAACAGTGGCACAACAATTGCTCTGGTTGTATATACATGACATATCCTGTTAGCGCACGCGTCGCTGACGGCGGGTTATTCATTTGGTCTGCTGCCTTCAGGCAGGCGTCTTCATCCACCAGGAGTATTTGATGAAACATTCGTTATTTCGCCGGGTTTTGCTTAGTACCTTTATCAGTTCCGCACTGCTCTGTACGCTGCCTTCTCAGGCGAAAGAGTGGCAATCAATTACCATCGCCACCGAGGGCAGCTACGAACCCTGGAACCTCACGCTGCCGGGCGGCAAACTCAGCGGCTTTGAACCCGAACTGATGGCCGATCTGTGTCAGCGCATGAAAATCAGTTGCAAACTGGTGGTACAGAACTGGGATGGGATGATTGCCGGGATGCAGGCCGGCAAATATGACGTGATCATGGATGCGATTGTGATCACTCCAGAGCGGCGCAAGGTGATTGATTTCACTGTGCCTTATGCTGCGACGCCCGCCAGTTTTATTACTGCCAAAGGTGATTTGCTGCCGAAAGCCAGCGGGCCGGACGGCATCATCAAATTACATGACTCTGCGCAAGAGATTCAACCCGCTATCGCCAGCCTGCAGCAAGCACTGAAAGGTAAAACTATCGGTATTGCGTCCGGCACGGTTTATACCCCTTTTATCGATAAATACTTCAAAGATATCGCCACGATACGCGAATACAACGCTTCCGCTGATGCGATCCTTGATTTGCAGGCCGGGCGTATTGATGCGGTGTTTGATGATGTGACTTTTGCCAATTCCATCCTTAGCAAACCGGAAAATAACGATTTGCAGTTGGCCGGTCCACAGTTGGGCGGCCCGATCTGGGGGGAAGGCGAAGCGTTGGGGATCCGCAAATCCGATGGCTCATTGAAAGCGATGCTGGATAGCGCGATCAACGCTGCCCTGGCCGATGGCACAGTGAAAAAGCTGAGTGAGAAATGGTTCAAGACTAATGTCACGCCATAAGCGGGGAGCACTGAAATGGCTATTGCTGGGTTTGGTGATAATGGCTGGGGACAACTGATCTTCAGCGCCACAATGACGACGTTGTTGCTGTCTCTGGCCGCCATGGCGGTGGGCGCTGTCGTCGGCAGTGGCGTGGCCGCGCTCAGGTTGTCGCCGCGTCGGTCAGTACGCTGGGTGGGCGACGTCTACTCGGTGATTTTTCGCGGTATCCCGGAGCTGTTGATTATCTATCTGTTTTACTTCGGCGGCGCCGGTTTAGTGACCCAAATTGGCCATTTCTTGGGGGCGGATGGTTTTATCGACGTTCCGCCTTTTCTGATCGGCGCACTGGCGATTGGCTTGATCTCCGGCTCCTATCAGGCTGAAGTGTTCCGCGCCGGAAGACTGTCGCTGAACAACGGCGAGATTGAGGCTGCACAAGCGATCGGCATGCCAGCGTGGCGCATCTTGCAGCGTATTATCTTGCCCCAGGTGGCGCGTTATGCGCTGCCTGGACTGGCGAATGTCTGGCAGATGAGTCTGAAGGATTCCGCACTGATCTCCGTCACCGGTATTGTTGAACTGATGCGCGCCAGCCAGGTGGCAGCGGGGTCCACCCGGCAATATTTCACCTTCTACCTGATCGGCGGCGGTTGTTATTTGCTGCTGACGGTGCTCTCTAACAGCGCGTTTAAACGCGCTGAAAAACGCCTGGGACGTGCGCACCAAAGCCGCACCGCGGCGCACAGCTAACGGAGCAGCCGATGATTGATTTTCCTTTTCTGAGCGACACGTTCCTCAAGCTGGCCACCGCGTTACCGGTGACGCTGGGGCTGTTTTTTTCTTCATTGCTCCTCGGCGGCGTGCTGGCGATGGGGATCCTCGCGATGCGCATGAGTCGTCATCTGCTGCTGAGTGGTTTTGCCCGTGCTTATATTCTGGTGTTTCGCGGCTCGCCGCTGATGATCCAGCTGTTTCTGATTTATTACGGATTAGGGCAATTTGCCGTGGTCCGCCACAGTTTTATCTGGCCGGTATTGCGTGAGCCGTTTTTTTGCGCGGTGGTCGCGCTGGCGCTGTGTACCGCTTCTTATACCGCGGAGATTTTTCGTGGTGGATTGCTGGCCATCCCCGCGGGGCAGATTGAGGCCGGGATGGCTTGCGGCATGTCGCGTTGGTTGCTGCTACGGCGGATTATTGCGCCAGTGATGTTACGTTACGCCTTGCCGGCTTACTCCACCGAAGCGATTCTGTTGGTGAAATCCACCGCGCTGGCCAGCCTGGTCACGGTGTGGGATGTGACCGGCGTGGCCCAGCAAATTATTCAGCGAACTTACCGCACCATGGAAGTATTCGTCTGTGCTGCGCTGATTTACCTGATCCTCAATTTTATTATTGTGCAGATTTACGCCTGGATAGAACGCCGCCTGACGCCACAGTTGCGTGCGGTGGATACTGCGCCATCCCTGCCTGTTCCCCCTGTGATTGCCGGAGAGAAACATGACTAATTCCGCCCCCGTGACGCTCTCAATGCGCGAAATCTGCAAGTCGTTTGGCTCACTGGAAGTGCTGAAAGGCATTTCACTTGAAGCGTATAAAGGTGATGTGATCTCGATTCTGGGCGCCAGTGGCTCCGGTAAGAGTACCTTTTTACGTTGCATTAATTTGCTGGAAACGCCGGATTCAGGCGTGGTAAGCGTAGCGGGTGAAACTATCGCCATGAAGCGCCATGCGCAGGGACATCAGTTGGTGGCCAGTCATAAGCAGATTGAAACATTGCGCTCGCGACTGGGAATGGTGTTTCAGAGCTTTAATCTGTGGTCGCATATGACCGTTTTGCAGAATGTGATTGAAGGGCCGCTGTATGTATTGAAGCGCAATCGTAAAACCTGTATTGAACAGGCCGAACAGATCCTGAATCGGGTGGGATTGTTGAACCGTAAGGATTTCTATCCTGCTCAGCTTTCCGGCGGACAACAGCAGCGAGTCGCAATTGCGCGGGCGCTGGCGATGGAGCCGGAGGTGATGCTGTTTGATGAGCCGACGTCGGCGCTGGATCCAGAGTTAGTGGGCGAGGTGCTGAAGGTGATGCGCAGCCTGGCGGAAGAGGGACGTACCATGCTGGTGGTTACCCATGAGATGGGGTTTGCGCGTACGGTATCGAACCGCGTGGTATTTATGCATCAGGGAACAATTGACTGCCAGGGAACGCCGGAAGAGATGTTCGGCGAATGGGGTTCGCCGCGCTTCCAGCAGTTTATCTCCAGCCACCAGGCCAACTGATATGACGACGACAGAACAGGTGATGTGGGGCGACAGCCGGCTGCACTGGCAGGAGGTCGTGAAAGTCGCAAAGTCAGGCGCCCACTTGCAACTGAGCGAAGCGGCATGGCAGCGGATTGATGCTGCACGGGAGATTGTCCGCCTGATTGTGGCGGAAGGGCAGATTGCCTATGGCATTAATACCGGGCTGGGGGCGCTGTGTAACATCACCCTGGCGGAAGATCAACTCAGCCAGCTGTCGCGCAATACGCTGATGAGCCATGCCTGTGGCGTGGGGCCAAAACTGAATGAGGTCCAGGCGCGGGCGATCATCTGTGCGGCGATAGCAAATTACAGTCACGGTAAATCAGGTATTTCGCCCGTGGTGGTTCAGGGGCTACTGGCATTACTGAATCATGGTATTACGCCGCTGATCCCGGCGCAGGGCTCGGTCGGCTATCTGACCCATATGGCTCATGTTGGGCTGGCGCTCATTGGTATCGGTAATGTGAGCTATCGTGGCGAGACAGTGACCGCCGCACAAGCGCTGGCGTCGGCAGGGTTGTCGCCCTGTCCGCTGGGCGCCAAGGATGGCCTCAGTCTGGTTAACGGCACGCCATGTATGACCGGGCTCGCCTGCTTAGCCCTGGGGGAAGCCAGTCGACTGCTGGATTGGGCCGATGTGACCGGCGCCATGAGTTTTGAAGCGTTGCGCGGTCAGATAGCGGCTTTTGATGCTGAAATTCTTGCACTGAAGGAGAGTGAGAACGTGCAGGTGGTAGGGGAGAGGCTACGGCAATTGCTGACAGGCAGTGAAATTATTGCGCGGGCTAAAGGGGTACGGACCCAGGATGCACTGAGCCTGCGTTCAATCCCGCAAATTCACGGAGCATGCCGTGATCAGTTTGACCATGCCGTACGACAAATTGAAACGGAACTGAACGCGGCAACGGATAATCCGTTGGTGCTGGGGACGACGGCTAACTGGCGAGTGGTTTCCCAGGCCAATCCACATGGCCAGTCGGTGGCGATGGCGGCAGATGTGTTAGCGATAGCGCTGGCGGAAATAGGCAGTGTGGCGGAACGCCGTCTTGACCGGTTAATTAATCCGTTGGTCAGTGGGTTACCGGCGTTTTTGGTGGCTCAGCCAGGAGTGAATTCCGGCATGATGATCGCTCAGTACGTGGCGGCTTCGTTGTGCGGAGAGAATCGGCAACTGGCGCAACCCGCGGTACTGGATAATTACGTTACTTCGGGCCTGCAGGAAGATCATCTGAGTATGGGAACCAACGCGGCGCTGAAGCTGCTGAAGCTGGCGGAGAATACTTATCAGATCCTCGCGATTGAATATTTACTCGCCGCACAGGCGCTGGATTTTCTTGGCGTGGATAACGCGGGGGAAGGAACAACCTGTGCCTGGGCAATGTTGCGTGAGCAGGTGGCCGTCTGGCAGGAAGATCGCTGGTTGGCGCCGGAGATTGAGAAAGCGGCGGAGGTGATTAAGACACGGTGTTTGTTCTCATGGCGGCGGTGTGCCGGGCCAGCATCACACTGTTAATTTTTTAGCGCTCAGGTCGCGTAAGATAAATACGGCTGCGGTTGACGCCGTCCGTGGCCAAACGTCCGCTTATCCGGATATCCCTTCCATCAACATCCTATTTCCGCGCATCTGGCCGGGTCATATCGAACCGCAGATCGTCGCTGATGGCGTAATAGGCGCTCGGGCCGCCAGCCCGTAAAATTGGATGCGCTTTCGCGGTCTGGTAAATGCCGTTTTCCAGTAGGTCGTCAGCAATATGGATGACCACTGCTTCGCCCAGTACCAGCCACTGGTCGAGTTTTTCGCCATTTGCGGTCTGCAACTGGATTAATTGTGTCAGCTTGCATTCGAAATTCACCGGACTTTCCGCCACCATACTGACGTTAACCTGTGTGCCGGGCAGGGCAGTCAGCCCCGTCAGGGCAAACTCATCCACACCGTGCGGCACGGTGGCAGAACTCTCGTTCATTGCTACGGCCAGCTCGCGCGTGGCCAGGTTCCAGACAAACTCACCCGTCTCGGCAATATTCGCCACGCTGTCTTTCCATCCCTGGCTGGAAAAACCGATGATCGGTGGCTGATAATTAAAACAGTTAAAGAAACTGTACGGGGCCAGATTACGCTCGCCTTGAGCACTCTGCGAACTGATCCAGCCTATCGGCCGGGGGCCAATGATGGCATTCAGCGGGTCGTGCGGCAGCCCGTGACCGAGGCGGGGTTGATAAGAATAACTCATGTTAACTCCTTAAAATTAATCTACTTCCCCATGTCCCGTCATATTTCAAGCCACCGGTATGAGGGAGGCAGCCAGCCTGGTCGCTTAGCTGGGTAAGCACGTTGAGATGTCTGCACGTCCAGCCTGCAATGGGTATTATTTAGGGGGTAAATCACCTCCTGCCTGGGGAAAAGCAGTGGTAGCGGTTTACGATTTTTACCACAGCGGGTATCTTACGCGCCTCAGACAAGGGAATCGACCATGAAAAACACCGCCGAAAAGGGCCAACTCCATCTCCGCAACCGCCATCGCGGGCGTTATGATTTCTCCGCACTGATCGCCAGTCATCCGCCGCTGGCGGCGTTTGTGACGCTTAACCCGTATGGCGTTGAATCGGTCGATTTTGCCGATCCGGCGGCGGTCAGGATGCTGAATCAGGCGCTGTTGCATCATTTCTATCAGATTGAACACTGGGACATTCCTGATGGTTTTCTCTGCCCGCCGGTGCCTGGCCGGGCCGACTATATCCACCATTTGGCGGACCTGCTGGCAGAAGATAACCATGCCGTGGTGCCGCGCAATCTCAATGTCCTTGATATTGGTTGCGGTGCGAACTGTATTTATCCGCTGATTGGGTATCGCGAATACGGCTGGCGCTTTACCGGCAGTGAGGTCAATGAAGAAGCAATGCGCGCCGCTAACGCGATTATTGCTGCTAATCCTGGCCTTAACCGCGTTATTCGCCTGCGCCGGCAGAAAAACCCACACGCGATTTTTAACAACATCATTCACAAAAACGAACAGTATCATGCGGTTATCTGTAATCCGCCATTTCATGCCTCGGCCAGCGAGGCGTTGCAAGGCAACCAGCGTAAAGTGCGTAACCTTGGCCTGGGTAAGAACGCCTTGCTCAACTTTGGTGGTCAGCAGGATGAATTGTGGTGCGAAGGCGGTGAAAAGGCCTTTATCACCCGGATGATCGATGAAAGCGTCATCTTTGCCCGCCAGTGTCTCTGGTTCAGCTCACTGGTTTCACGCAAGGAAAACCTGGCGGAATTGTGGCGTGCGCTGGAACAGGTTGGTGCCATTGCCGTGCGCACCGTCGATATGGCCCAGGGCCAGAAGCAAAGCCGCTTCATCGCCTGGACCTTTATGGATAAACCACTGCGTGAACGGTTGATGTCCCGCGTTTAATCGGATGCGGGCAATGACGGGAAGCTGAGCGCCGAGGTTGTCACTGTGTCTGTAGTGAGAGGGATATGTTGATTGTGCATAGGGGGCCGGTGTTGTTCCTAACCTCACGGGGACAACCTGTCACTCCTGATTCTGTTGTACCGACTTTTATCGCAGGCCGTCCGCATCGTTCTGGAAAGCCAGGTTGAATACGACATACAGTGGGCGACACTCAGTGCCATTGTTGCAAGGATGTCGGGGGGATTACCTTAGAGTGAGCGCCCATCATTAGAGGATAAACACTTCAGTGAGAGTCATCAGGCTGGTGGGGAGAAAATCTTCCAGACGTCCCCCTCAAGGGAGAAGAGGACGTCGACAATAAACGACAAAAATCAAGTCACGTGCTGCAAAAACTCCTGCAAACGGGCGCTGGGGGGATTGTCGATCAGTTCATGCGGATTGCCATCTTCAGCAATACGGCCTTTGTCGATAAAGATCAGGCGCGAGGCCACTTTTTTCGCGAAGCCTATTTCATGAGTGACGATAACCATGGTCATACCCTCTTCAGCCAGATCCTGCATCACCTTCAGCACTTCATGGCGCAGTTCCGGGTCCAGCGCTGAGGTTGGTTCATCGAACAGCATCATCTTTGGTTTCACGGCCAGCGCCCGGGCAATCGCCACGCGCTGCTGTTGGCCGCCCGACAGTTCGGAAGGGAAGTGATGCGCACGTTCGGCCAGTCCCACTTTACCCAGCAGTTCTTTGGCCAGTCGGTGGGCTTCTTCCTTTTTCGTGCCACGCACGCGGATTGGGCCAAAGGCGACATTATCCAGCGCGTTCATCTGGGGAAACAGGTGGAATTGCTGGAACACCATTCCTGCCTCCTGGCGGATCAGGCGCTCATCAACCTTCGGATCGTTAACCTTCAGACCGTCGACAATCAGCTCTCCGCTGGTTATCTCTTCCAGCTTATTGATGCAACGTAGCAGCGTGGACTTACCGGAACCAGAAGGACCGATAATCACCACCACTTCACCCTGATGGATCGTCAGATTGATGTCATGCAGAACCTGAGTCGGACCAAAATGCTTGGAGACGTTTTTAAATTCAATCACAGGATTTTCATCCTTCTTTCAATACGACGCAGAACAAAGCTCAGCACCAGGGTAATAATCAGATAGATAACGGCCACGGCGCTCCAGATTTCCAGCGCCCGGAAGTTTCCGGCAATAATTTCCTGGCCCTGACGGGTCAGCTCCGCCACGCCAATCACGATAAACAGTGAGGTGTCCTTGATGCTGACGATCCACTGATTGCCCAGCGGTGGCAGCATACGACGCAGCGCCAGCGGCATAATCACGTAACGCAACGTCTCGCGGCGCGATAAGCCCAACGCCAGACCCGCTTCGCGGAAACCATTGTTGATCGACAGCACCGCGCCACGGGTGATTTCTGCGATATAAGCGCCGGAGTTAATCATAATGGTGATAACCGCTGCGCTGAAGGGATCAATCCGCAGATCGGTAAAAGCCATTGGCAAGGCAAAGTAAATAAACATCACCTGGACGACAATTGGCGTCCCGCGGATCAGTTCAATGAACACCAGGGCGATGTTACGTGACAGCCAGCCGCCGTAAGCACGCGCAAACCCCGCCACCAGGCCGATAATCAGTCCACCGATCAGGCCGAGGACAGAAATCCACAGCGTCAGTCTGGCACCTTCGAGCAGGGCCGGAATCGATGGCCAGATGACGCTCCAGTCAAACTGCATTAGTTATTCTCCGGTTCAAAACCATCTCCTTGTTAGAGGACGGGAAAAAAGCAGGCGTGTACGCCTGCAAAAAATAGAACTAAATATTATTTAGGCTCGGTGCCGAACCATTTTTTATACAATGCGCTGTAAGTCCCATTTTCACGCAGCGTTTTCAGTGCGCCATTGACTTTCTCACGCAGTTCGTCGCTGCCTTTCGGGAAGGCTATGCCGTACTGCTGTGCTTCGAGAGAGTCGCCAACCGCTTTGAACTGGCCTTTACCCGCGGTATGGATAAAGTACTGGATATTCGGCGTGTCGTGCAGAACCGCATCAGCCCGTCCCGTTCCCAGCTCCATATAGGCGTTGTCGATATTCGGGAACTGACGCAGGTCTTTCGTTTTGATGTGTTGCTTAGCGTAGTCTACCGAACCGGTACCACTCTTAACCGCGACCACTTTACCGTTCAGATCATCAATACCTTTAATCTGATTGTTGTTGGCTTTCACCATGACTTGCAGGCCGCTTTGGTAGTAGCCGTCGGAGAAATCGATGGCTTTCTTGCGCTCATCCGTAATGGTGATGCCAGCTATCGCAAGATCGATGTTGCGGGTCTGTAGGGCAGGAATGATGCCACTGAAATCCATCGGTTTCAGGGTGTAATCAATATTCAGTTGTTTAGCGATAGCGGCCCATAATTCCACATCGAAACCAACATATTTATCACCCTGCTTAAACTCGAAAGGCACGAAGGCAGTATCAGTCGCGACCACCAGCTTCTTTTCTGCGGCAGTGGAAGAGACAGCAAACGCCAGCGTCAGCGCAGCCAGGGAAAACTTAATCATCGATTTCATTTTTTATCCTTATGCCCTCAGGCAAGATTTTTCGCCTGATTGAATGCCCGTGTCAGTATGAAAAACGGATGCCACTTATGGCGGAATATATGGAAAGCAGCACGTTAAGTCAATTTATATGGCGGCAGACAGCCCGGGGCCTGAAGATGGCTAATCATGTGTCAGGATAAGGAGAAGAGATTTTTAGACAACATCGTGTTGTCACTGAATTTTCGCCGCAGATTTAAAAATTAAATAAATCGTTATTTAGCGCAGTTGGCTGTCTTTGCTGCCGCGGCGATTATACAGACTGATGGCTTGTGCCTTGTCGCGGACTTGTTGGCACTGTACGCAATATTTTACCCCGGGCAAGGCCAGTCTCCTGGCTTCAGGAATCGGTTCACCGCAGTGTTCACAGTACTCCGCGCTGTGGCCCTGATGCAGTGAGCGGCGCGCCCGGGAAACCGCGTCATCAATGGTTGAATCAATTTGTTCTTGTACGGCATCATCACGTGCCCAGCCGCTGGCCATGGTTAACCTCCAAAGAAAAATCAGATGAAAGGCGTCATCTGCTACGTTTGTTGTACGGTGACGGGCAGGCCGCCTGAAAAGCGACCTGCAGGGACATTACTCGATGTTAGCTTCGATAAACCACAGGAATTTATCCAGATCACGGGATGCTGCGGTAAAAATATCCGCGGTGTCTTCATCTTCAACTTCGGTAATCGCTTTACGGGTATCGTTAGCGACGACAGCATAACGTTCGGCCAGGGCTTTAAGATGATCCTGTACGCTATGAATATTCAATGGATAGCTTTTTAGTGGTGTGTTGTTATTGACGACCTGAGTTGTCCCCAGTGCCACGCCACCCAACTGGACCACGCGTTCCGCGATGGTGTCCTGGTGCTCGTTGATGGTGGTCCGGAAACCATCAAGCATTTCATGTACCGCGATAAAGTTTGCACCGCGCATATTCCAGTGCGCCTGCTTGGTTATCAGAGACAAATCAATGAATTCTGTTACCAGACGATTAAGCACCTCAATGGTGGCCTTTTTCTCTTCGTCAGCCACGTTGTTAAGGGTATAAATCAGAGCAGAAGATTTTGTTTTTACCAGCTTAGCGGTACTCATCATTCATATCCTCTTAATGTCGATTGTCCTGAAAATGACAGGAATAAGTATATCATTGTTTTTTAACTCTGCAGGAAAGTAACTGTCTATTGCTCGAATAGCATTCGCCTTTCGGAACATAACTCCGAGTATTTATACGAATTCAATGGGTTAAATGAAGTTAATAAATGTCACCATTAAGTTTTATGGCTATGTTATTGATTTATATTGATGAATTTTATTAACAATAGCTGGGGAATTTGAAGGGTTATTGTAATGCTAAAGCATAACGGAATATTTGTTTTCAGAAATGCTACTTCGCTTTCACTAAAAAATAATAAATAAAACTGATATGCCCTAAATAATTAAAATTGCAGGATAAAACAGCCAGCGCATGTTGCACCGCGCTGGCGGCAACGGGACGAAGCGATCAGATCAGGCCAACAATCGCGGTTATTCACGCAGTTCGTTAACGGGGGCGATGGTCTTCTTAGGGCGCATGGTCAGCGTGGAGCCTGCCGAGGCGAGGATGACGGCCAGCAGCCCCAGCCATTGCGCCGGTATCAGCGTTTCACCCAGAAATACCATTCCGGACAGTGCTGCCATGGCGGGTTCCAGACTCATCAGGGTGCCAAAGGTTTTGGCTGGAAGGCGGGTTAGCGCCACCATCTCCAACGTATAGGGGAGCGCACTGGACAGCACGGCCATGGCGAGTGCGATAGGGAGCAGTGACCAGCTCCAGACGCCACTGCCAGCCCAGATCAGACCCGCCGGAACAAAAATCAGCGAGGCGATCAGCGAGCCTGCCGCAACCGTGGCAGGACCATGCTCAGCGCCGGCACGCTGGCCACTGAGAATATACAGGGCCCAGAACCCCCCCGCCAACACGGCTAACAGCGCGCCTTTGAGGTCAACACCAGAGATCTTTTGCCCAATGGGCAGCAGGAACCACAGACCCAGTAGCGCCAGCAGCACCCAAACAAAATCCAGCGGACGGCGTGAACCGGCCAACGCCAGGGTCAGCGGTCCGGTAAACTCCAGCGCCACAGCAATCCCCAGTGGCACAGTGTGCAGCGCCAGATAAAAGGAATAGTTCATTCCTCCCAGCGCAATACCATATAGCACCAGCGGCAACATTTGCTGACGGCTGAAACGCAAACGCCAGGGCTTAAAAATAGCGCAGAGGATAATGGTACCCAGTCCAAGTCGCAGGGCGGTCGTTGCTGGAACGCCCACTACCGGAAAGAGTGTTTTCGCCAGCGCAGCTCCACCTTGAATAGAGATCATGGCGATTAGCAGAACCAAAATGGCTGGCCAGACAGGGTGATGCATGATAGTAGCGGAAGTTGACGTCCTGTAGCTCAATCGTATTCGTCCATCAGTGTGAGAAAAAGTCCTCCATAGTGTAATGGAAGAGCAGATTAAGCAGTAGAATGGTGGAAAAAAATTGGTGAGGTGCGGAAAAACAGTCGCTGAATGGTAAAGAAACGTCAAATTTAATGAACAATAGCCGTAATGAACAAATTTTTACATTCTTGTGACGCGACTGAGGGAACTCCTGATTTATAAGTAAAAAGAATGACATGGCGGACTTCATTAACGTCCTGTTACACCAAACTTCGTATTGGACAACAAATTCGGGGCAGAGTTTCTTCCTGAGTTTTGTTATATTTCCAGCGTTGTCAGGAGATAAGTATTTTCACATTTGAGGTGGTTATGAAAAAAATTGCATGTCTTTCAGCACTGGCTTGCGTACTGGCTGTTACTGCTGGTTCAGCAATGGCACGAAGCACCGTTACCGGCGGTTACGCACAAAGCGATATGCAGGGCGTAGCTAACAAAGCTAACGGCTTCAACCTGAAATACCGTTACGAAGACGAGAACAACCCACTGGGTTGGATCGGATCTTTCACTTACACTGAGAAAGATCGTTCTGAGTCTGGCACGTACCACAAAGGTCAGTACTACGGTTTCACCGGTGGTCCTGCATACCGTCTGAACGACTGGGCTAGCGTTTATGCTGTCATCGGTATTGGTTACGGTAAATTCCAGGCTAACGGCGTGGATCGTGACAAACATGATGAAAGCGACGTTGGCTTCTCTTACGGTGCTGGTGTGCAGTTCAATCCAGGCATCGAAAATGTTGCTCTTGATTTTGGCTACGAGCAGAGCCGTATCCGCAGTGTTGATGTTGGCACCTGGATTGCTGGCGTAGGCTACAGCTTCTAAGTGGTCATCATTTGCCCGTTCCTACGGGCAATAAAAAATCCGTCCTTAGTGGCGGATTTTTTTATGCGCTAAACGGGGTTCCGTTAACTTATTGGTCAGCATTTCCAGTAACTGAAGCCGCAGGGTAAACGGTGACCGACAGAGCAATTGTAGAAAAAGTGGCGTGTTCATGATGATTCCTCCCGTTCACTTTATCAAAAAATATAGCAAGAGCTATAATTTGTAGCCAGTGCTATTTCGCGAAAATTTGTGCTTCTTTGAGCTTCGTTTACAATGTGGCACACAGGCTGATGCGGCGGTTCCGTGCGTCAGTAAGAATAAAAAGAGGAAGCTGGATGAGTCGTCGCGCAAAAACAGCAGTGCCCGCGCCACTGAAAGATATTGAAGAGCATGTCGAAGGTTTCCGTCAGGTGCGGGAAGCTCACCGGCGTGAACTTATTGATGACTATGTTGAGTTGATCTCCGATCTGATCCGTGAGTTTGGTGAGGCACGCCAGGTCGACATGGCGGCGCGTCTTGGCGTTTCTCAGCCAACCGTCGCCAAAATGCTGAAAAGGCTGGCCAGTGTGGGTCTGGTAGAACAGGTTCCTTACCGGGGGGTCTTTCTGACCGCTGAGGGTGAAGCGTTGGCGGAAGAGAGTCGTGAGCGTCATCATATTGTGGAAACTTTCCTGCTGGCGCTGGGGATCAGCCCTGATACCGCGCGCCGTGATGCTGAAGGGCTTGAGCATCACGTCAGTGATGAAACGCTGGCAATCTTCCAGAAATTTTATCAAAGCCGCCAATAATTCTGGCGCATTGCGTGTGAGCCAGTATGACAACCAATCTTGCGAAGGTTTTTTCTGCTGTGGCACACGCGTTGTTTTCTCCTGCCAGAAGGAACGTGGTGGTTGCCATGTCTGTTCCCGCAAAGGGAGGACGTAATGCCGGGTAACCGAAGCCATACGGTTAACTTAATCACTGTTTTTAGTCATAAATGCGGCTTAGTTTCAGGCTAGTCTGACTTTGTAAGTAAACGCTGGTAATTGTCAGTTTACGCTTTATTGTTATAGCAGCATGAATCTTACGGACCTGATTGGGGTTCGCTATAAACTAATGAGAACTATGGCTAATCAATCAACTTCTCTCTCAGATGATGGTCAGCATCATCAAGATAACAACCCGCAACAGGACAACACTGAACGTAAAGGACCCGGTAAAAAGCCGCTAGTCATCCTCGCAGTCGTGGTGGTGGTGGTCCTGATTGTCGCGCTGTGGTTTTGGCTGAGCACCCGCAATATTGAAACCACAGACGATGCTTTTACTGAGTCGGACGCCATTACTATCGCGCCGAAAACATCTGGTTATGTCACTAAATTGCTGGTTCGTGACAACCAGAAAGTGAAGAAGGGCGAGCTACTGGTGCTAATCGATCCGCGGGATAGCATGGCACAGCACTCTCAGGCGCAGGCGCAACTGGATCTGGCGATCGCCCAGTTGCATCAGGCTCAGGCCGCGCTGGCGCTTTCTAAGGTGCAGTATCCGGCGCAGAAAGATCAGGCGCTGGCGCAACAGGCGAAAGCTGAAGCCAATTTGCTTAATGCGCGGGAGGATTACAAACGCCAGCACGGTGTCGATCCGCGTGCCACCTCACAACAGAATATTGATGCGGTTAGCGCGCAGTTAAGAAGCGCCAAAGCCGAGCTGGACAATGCCACAGCGCAAGTCGAAGTGGCTTCGCAAATTCAGTTGCAGATTCGCCAGCAGGAAACCAATGTTGAAGCACGCCAGGCGCAGGTACAACAGGCGCAGGCTCAACTGAATACCGCCAATCTGAATCTCTCTTATACCGAGGTACGCGCACCCTATGATGGTTTCGTCACCAAACGTAATGTTCAGGTAGGCACGCTGGTGCAGCCCGGGAGTGCGTTATTCTCGCTGGTGTCGCCTGATGTATGGGTTATTGCGAACTTTAAAGAGTCTCAACTTGAACGCATGAAACCAGGCAATAAAGTTGAGATAACCGTTGATGCCTGGCCGGATATGAAACTACAAGGGCATGTTGACAGTGTGCAAATGGGGTCTGGCTCGCGTTTCTCTACTTTCCCGTCAGAGAATGCCACCGGTAACTACGTGAAGATTGTGCAACGCGTGCCGGTTAAGATAATCATCGACAAAGGGCTGGATCCGAACCATCCTCTGCCGCTGGGGCTGTCGGTAGTGCCTAAGGTGACGGTTGAATGAGCCACCGCGAGACCTGGAAACCGACCAGCAATCCCTGGCTGGTGGCCATATCGGTGACGCTGGCGGTGTTCATGGAGATTCTGGATACCACCATCGTCAACGTATCGTTACCGCACATTGCGGGTTCGCTGTCTTCCAGCTATGACGAATCCACCTGGGTATTGACGTCCTACCTGGTGGCAAATGGTATTGTATTGCCGATTTCAGCGTTTCTCAGCCGCCTGTTCGGTCGCAAACAATTTTTCCTGATCTGCGTGGTGATGTTCACTATCTGTTCCTTCTTGTGCGGCATCGCGACCGAACTGTGGCAGATTATCCTGTTCAGGGTATTGCAGGGCTTTTTTGGTGGTGGATTGCAGCCGGTGCAGCAGTCGGTGCTGCTTGACTACTTTAAACCGGAAGATCGAGGCAAAGCGTTTGGTCTTTCTTCCATCGCGATTATTGTGGCACCGGTGCTGGGACCTACCTTTGGCGGCTGGATAACCGATAACTATAGCTGGCGCTGGGTGTTCTTTATCAATATCCCGGTGGGGATTTTCAGTACCCTGGCCATCTACCAACTGCTTGAAGATCCACCATGGGAGCGCAAATGGGCTAAGGGCAAGCTGAGCATCGACTATATTGGCATCGGTTTAATCACGCTGGGCCTGGGCTGCTTACAGGTCATGCTTGATCGTGGTGAAGATGATGACTGGTTCGCTTCTCGTTTTATTGTTACCTTTGCCATCCTCACCGCCATTGGTTTGATTGGCGCGGTTTACTGGCTACTGTACGCTAAAAAGCCGGTGGTCGATTTATATGTCCTCAAGGACCGAAACTTTTGGGTCTCCAGCGTGTTAATGTCGGGAATGGCGGCATTGCTATATGGTAGTTCAGTGGTTATTCCGCAACTGGCGCAGCAGGATTTGGGATATACCGCGACCTGGTCGGGGTTGGTGCTCTCTCCCGGAGCGTTATTGATCGTGTTGTCGATTCCTCTGGTACTGAAGTTGATGCCGCTGGTGCAGACGCGATTGATTATCGCCTTTGGGTTCGCCTGTCTTGGGGGGGCGTATCTCTATTCATCCACGCTGACGCCGAACATCGATTTTACCTCGCTGGTGATCATGCGTAGCGTGCAGACTATCGGGCTGGGCTTTCTGTTTGTGCCATTGACGACCATCGCGTATACCACGATCCCACAACGGCTGAATGCGGATGCCTCGGCGTTGTTTACCATGTGCCGCAATGTTGCGGGGTCAATTGGCATTTCATTATCTACCGCGATGATTACCGAGCGAACGCAGGTACGCAGTGCCAACATGGTGCATAACATGACGCCGCTGAATGAACCGTTTAACCTGACAGTCGAGCGTTGGGCGCAGGGGGTCAGGGACTTTACCTCGGCGGTGGGTGATCCTGTGACTATCGCTACCGGCCAACTGTATAAAGAGATGATAGCTCAGTCGCGGATTCTGGCTTATATCGACGTCTTTATGTGTTTCAGTATTATTGCTTTGATTCTTATCCCTTTTTGTTTACTGCTTGCGCCGATTAAGAGCGAGGGCAGTGCAGGAGCACACTGACATGAACGTTTCTCTTTTATTTGCACGTTCGCGACTCAGCGTGCTGTTGGTCGCCGCTCTGGCGTTATCCGCTTGTTCGGTCGGGCCGGATTATCGGGCGCCTGAGCCATCAACGCCAGCTTCCTTTAACACCCTGCAATCGGATGCGGGGTCTAAACCTCAGGCTACGGTGACCAATCCCCGTTGGTGGACGTCGTTTAATGATCCTCAACTGGACAGCCTGATTGAACGCGCGATTGCCGGTAATCTGAGTTTACAGCAGGCTGTACTACGTATCGCCGGTTCGCGTCAGCAACTGAACCAGGCGCGTGGGGCATGGTTTCCGGTGGTTAACGGCGAACTCTCTGCCCAGCGTCAGCAGCCCGGTCTAAAAGGTGAGCTGGAATCGAGGGGGATTTACGATCAGATCGATCAAACCGATCCGGCGTTGCAATCCTCGCTGGGTAGCCTGACTAAGCCGATAAGCCTGTATCAGGGAAGCTTTGATGCCTCCTGGGAACTGGACCTGTGGGGGAAGGTTCGTCGCCAGGTAGAAGCGGCCAATGCTCAGCAGCAGGAGTCACTGGAAAGCCGCAACGATGTGTTGGTCTCACTTGAGGCGGAAGTGGCGCGAACTTATCTGCAGTTGCGTGGGGCGCAGTTGATCAGCCAGACACTGCAGACCCAGATTGATGTGGCGCAGCAGACGTTGGCATTGACCCAAAGCCAGCAGCGTAATGGTCTGGCTCCGCAAATGAACGTAGAAAATGCTCGCGCTCAGCTTAATGCCTTGCGGGCGCAGTTACCGCAGTATCAATCTCAAATCCATCAGGCGATGAATGGCCTGGCCGTGTTACTTGGTAAGCCGCCGGGAATGCTGGATGGCGAGTTGATGGCCAGTAAGCCGCTACCGGTATTACCGAAAGCAGTACCGGTTGGACTGCCTTCTACGCTGGCGCGCCGTCGTCCCGATGTGCGTCAGGCTGAAGCAAAGCTGCACGAAGCAACGGCTAACATTGGCGTGTCGGTTGCCCAGCTGTTTCCCGATATTTCGCTGACCGGGCAGTTTGGTGTGCGTAACACTGATGCCAGCTATCTGGATAACTGGAGCAGCCATTTCTACAGTTTTGGTCCGTCAATCTCGATTCCTGTCTTCCAGGGGGGGCGCCTGGTTTCCAGCGTGAAACTGGCGCGGGCTGAGCAGGCCAGCGCAGCGTTGGCTTACCGTCAGACGGTACTGACTGCTTTGCAGGACGTGGAAAATGCGCTGGTCAGCTACCGTACTGACCAGCAACAGGTGGACGGACTGGATCAGACGGTGGAAGCCTTACAGACCACCTTCAATTTGGCGAAAAACAGTTACTCGCAGGGGCTGTCATCCTTTCTCGATGCGTTGGATGCCCAGCGTCAGTTGGCGCAGGCGAAGCAGCAGGCCGCTTCCGCAAGGGTTCAGAGCAGTCTTGACCTTGTGGCCTTGTATAAAGCACTCGGCGGCGGTTGGGAGCTTTACCAGAACGTGACGTTACCTGATTACTCCGTCTTTGGCCCAGCGGCAAGTGGAGATGCGCCTGCCGGTTAATTCAGACCATTCTTCATCTTATTTTGAAATAAATATTTTAAAAAATCCGTGTAAAATTTATGCGGATTTTTTCTTGCACTTTATTCTTCCGTCACCAGCCATTTCTTAACTCTTTAATGAGATGTTGATCACAAGTCTGCATCATTGATGCGAGTCATGCCGCAAAATTTAATTTTCATACTTAATTAAAATGAAAAAAACAGACTAAATTAGAGGCCATGTGGGGTGAAGAGTTCGGCCCCTTACGCTGACATTCCCTACTTGCCAGATAACAACAAGAGGTCTGAAATCACTATGTCAAAAGAATTGTATTTCACTCCCAGTCGGGCGTCCGGTCCCAACAGCAACAGCCGGACTGAGCCTTTCGTTAAAGTTATCGCCGTCATTGCCACACTGGGGGGGCTGCTGTTTGGTTATGACACCGGTGTCATTTCTGGTGCCCTGTTATTTATGGGTAAAGAGCTTCATCTGACCCCTTTTACTACCGGGCTGGTGACCAGTTCGTTGCTGTTCGGCGCGGCTTTTGGTGCGCTGATTTCCGGTCATTTTGCCGCCGCTGCCGGGCGTAAGAAAATCATCATTATTCTTGCGGTGATCTTTGCTGTCGGGGCGTTGGGTACGTCGTTGGCGCCGGATGTACACTGGATGATTTTCTTCCGTCTGGTACTGGGGGTGGCTGTGGGCGGCGCGGCGGCGACCGTGCCGGTCTATATCGCTGAAATTGCGCCAGCCAATAAGCGTGGACAACTGGTGACGCTGCAGGAACTGATGATTGTGTCGGGTCAGATGTTGGCCTATATCTCCAACGCGGGGTTTAACGCGGCATGGGGAGGAGATGAAACCTGGCGCTGGATGCTGGCTGTTGCCACCATACCGGCGGTTGCTTTGTGGTTTGGCATGATGTTTATGCCGGACACGCCACGCTGGTACGCAATGAAAGGGCGGCTGGCCGAGGCGAGGAAGGTACTGGAACGAACCCGGGCGCCAGAGGATGTAGAGTGGGAACTGACCGAGATCGAAGAAACGCTGAGCGAAGATGAGAACAAAAGTAAACCGCGGCTGAAGGAACTCAAAAAGCCATGGTTGTTTAAGTTGTTTCTTATCGGTATCGGCGTCGCGGTTATTCAGCAATTGTCCGGTGTTAATACCATCATGTATTACGCGCCGACCATGTTGAAATCGGTGGGAATGAGTACCAATACCGCATTGTTTGCCACCATTGCCAATGGGGCGATTTCTGTGCTGATGACGTTTGTTGGCATCTGGTTGTTAGGGCGCCTGGGGCGCCGCACCATGACCATGCTCGGCCAGTTTGGCTGTACCGCCTGTTTGTTGTTTATTGGGGGCGTCAGCTACTTTATGCCGGAGATGGTTCACGGACAGGTTGATACGCTGCGTAGTTATATGGTGCTGTTGGGTATGCTGATGTTTCTCAGTTTCCAGCAGGGTGCGCTTTCACCAGTCACCTGGCTGCTGTTGTCTGAGATCTTTCCCACCCGTCTGCGCGGCATCTTCATGGGCGGTGCCGTTTTTTCAATGTGGATCGCCAACTTCCTGATTTCACTTGCTTTCCCGATATTACTTGCCAGTGTAGGTCTTGCGGGGGCGTTTTTTATCTTTGCTTTTATCGGTCTGTTTGGCGCGGTCTTTGTTGTCAAATGCGTGCCGGAAACGCGTAATCGCAGTCTGGAGCAGATCGAACACTATTTGCATGACTGGTTGAGCAGCGACCGCGGAACTCGCCCACTGCCGGCATCGAAACGCAAGGTTGAGAGTCACTGAGTCATACGCCGGTCTCTTAGCGGGTGGTGGTGTATTCGCCGCCCCTTTTTTTTGGCATAATGCGCGCTGGTCCACATTCTCACATCGCAAAAGAAAGGCAATCCTGTGCTAGTTTCCAGCAACGTCACCATGCAGTTTGGCAGTAAGCCGCTGTTCGAAAACATCTCTGTCAAATTTGGCGGCGGTAACCGTTATGGCTTGATCGGCGCCAATGGTAGCGGTAAGTCCACCTTTATGAAAATTCTGGGGGGGGATCTGGTTCCGTCCGCCGGTAATGTGTCGATCGATCCTAATGAGCGCATTGGTAAATTGCGCCAGGATCAGTTTGCCTTTGAACAGTTTACTGTGCTGGATACGGTGATCATGGGTCACGGTGAGCTGTGGGAAGTGAAAGAAGAACGTGACCGTATTTATGCGCAGCCGGAAATGAGCGAAGAAGACGGTTATAAAGTGGCTGATCTTGAAGTGAAATACGGCGAAATGGACGGCTACACCGCAGAGGCGCGAGCGGGTGAATTACTGCTGGGGGTGGGGATCCCACTGGAACAGCATTATGGCCCAATGAGCGAAGTCGCACCAGGCTGGAAGCTACGTGTGTTGCTGGCGCAGGCGTTGTTCTCTGACCCGGAAATCCTGCTACTCGACGAACCGACCAACAACCTCGATATCGATACTATTCGCTGGCTGGAGCACGTGCTGAATGAACGTAACAGCACCATGATCATCATTTCGCATGACCGTCACTTCCTGAACATGGTCTGTACGCATATGGCGGATTTGGATTATGGTGAACTGCGGGTCTATCCGGGCAATTATGACGAATATATGACGGCGGCCACCCAGGCTCGCGAGCGTCTGTTGGCTGATAACGCCAAGAAAAAAGCGCAGATCAACGAACTGCAGTCCTTTGTCAGTCGCTTCAGCGCAAATGCCTCCAAGTCCCGTCAGGCAACTTCCCGCGCCAGGCAGATCGACAAAATCAAGCTGGAAGAGGTTAAGGTTTCCAGTCGGCAGAATCCGTTTATCCGTTTTGAACAGGACAAGAAGTTGTTCCGCAACGCGCTACAACTTGAGTCTCTGACCAAAGGTTTTGATCAGGGGCCGCTGTTTAAGAATCTTAATCTGCTGCTGGAGGTTGGCGAGAAACTGGCGATTATTGGCCCGAACGGTATTGGTAAAAGTACGTTGCTGAAAACACTGGTGGGTGAGATTCAGGCGGATAACGGTGAAGTGAAGTGGTCTGAGAATGCCCGTATCGGTTATTACGCTCAGGATCATGCGCATGATTTTGCCAACGACCTGACGGTTTTTGACTGGATGAGCCAGTGGAAGCAGGAAGGCGATGATGAACAGGCGGTCCGCAGTATCCTCGGGCGTTTGCTATTCAGTCAGGATGATATTAAAAAACCCGCCAGAGTGTTGTCCGGTGGTGAAAAAGGACGGATGCTGTTTGGTAAGCTGATGATGGAAAAACCGAACGTGCTGGTGATGGATGAGCCGACCAATCACCTGGATATGGAATCTATTGAAGCGTTGAATATGGCGCTGGAGATGTACCAGGGCACGTTGATTTTCGTCTCGCACGACCGGGAATTTGTCAGCTCGCTGGCGACCAGGGTAATTGAAATGACGCCGGGTAAAATCAACGACTTTACGGGTAATTACGAAGACTATTTGCGCAGTCGGGGAATTGTCTAAAACTGCATGTCATATCTAACCAGCAGTAACCAGGGTTGATGGTCACACCGCCTGGTTCTGCTGATGGCTGGAGAAGGTGACTATCGTTTCGTGATCCTGGCATAAACGGATGTCGGCGCGCTGGAACAACACTGGCGCGGTCACTAAAGTGGGGGGATTATCCCTGGCCACAGACTTCACAGTCTGGATCCTTCGCCAGTTTTATCTCGCGGAACTGCAGGGTCATGGCATCGTAGATCAATAGTTTACCCGCTACGCTGCCGCCATAATCAGTCAGCAGACGAATGGTTTCCATCGCCTGTAGCGAGCCGATAACGCCTACCAGCGGCGCCATTACCCCTGCTTCGACACAGCTTAGCGCGCTGTCACCGAACAACCGACTGATACAACGGTAGCAGGGTTCATCTTTCTGCCAGCGGAACACGCTGATCTGTCCTTCCATGCGGATTGCTGCGCCGGAGACCAGTGGTGTTTTGCTGCTGAAACAGAGGCGGTTAAGTTGTTCGCGAGTGACCACATTGTCGGTACAATCCAGTACTACATGGTGTTCAGCAATCAGTTTTGCCAGCGCCGCATCTTCCAGGTCAGCCGCTATGGCCCGCAGGGAAATATGCGGGTTGATGATTTGCAATTGCTGGCGGGCCGAGTCCACTTTGAACTGACCAATGGCGGCGTCATGATGCAGGATCTGCCGTTGCAGATTAGAGTGGGAAACGCGGTCGAAATCCAGCAGCGTGAGATGCCCGATGCCCGCCGACGCCAGGTAGGGGCTGGCGGCGCAGCCCAGTCCACCCAGCCCGACGATCAGCGCTTTCGCCGCTTTCAGCGTTTCCTGACCATCGAAGTCAAAGCCGCGCAACACTATCTGGCGGTTATAGCGCAGGGTTTCTTCATCGCTGAGTTCAGGGCGCATCTTATCCTTCCAGCAGGTGATTGAACGGCTCAACCTCAACCCATTCGCCCACCTCGACATTGCCACGGCTGCGTTCCAGTACGATAAAGCAGTTAGCCTGACTGAACGAGCTAAACACGTGCGAGCCCTGTGGACCGGTACTGTGTACTTCCAGTTCACCGTGTGCATTATGCACCAGCCGACCACGTTGAAAATCCAGTCGTCCCGGCGTTTTCTTCAGTGGTGTGGCAACTTTGACGCGCTGACGGGGTGGCAGGGCCGGACCTTGCTGACCGCTAAGCTTCGTCAGCAGCGGTTGTACTAATTGGTAGAAAGTCAGCGCCGCAGACACCGGATTTCCCGGCAGGCCACAGAACCAGCTATGGTGCAGGCGCCCAAAAGCAAAGGGCTTGCCGGGTTTGATTGCCAGTTTCCAGAAGGTGATTTCGCCCAGCTCTTCCAGCATTTTTTTGGTGTAATCCGCTTCGCCCACCGAAACACCGCCGCTGCTGATAACCACATCAGCCTGGCTGTCTGCCTGGCGGAAGGCCGCCCGCAGCGCTGTTTGATCGTCAACGATGATGCCGAGGTCGATAACCTCACAGCCCAGTTTATCCAGCATCAGATGGACGGCAAATCGATTTGTGTCGTAAATCTGTCCGGCCGCCAGCGGCTGCCCAACGGGTTGCAATTCATCGCCGGTGGAGAAAATCGCCACGCGTGGTCTGCGCCAGACCTTAACATTGGCAATGCCCAGCGAAGCCAGCAGCGGCAGTTCCGCCGCGCCCAGACGAACACCGCTGCTTAGCACACTGGCGCCTTGCATAATGTCATCCCCCACCCGGCGAATATTTTGACCGGTCTGGACGGTTGCGGTTATCTCTATGGCATCGCCTGCCTGACGTGTTTCTTCCTGCATCACCACCGCGTCGGCGCCTGGGGGCATTGGCGCGCCGGTCATAATGCGAATGCAACTGCCGGCAGGCCATGTGCCGTTGAATGGTGCGCCAGCAAAGGCTTTACCGGCGACCGGCAGCGGCTTGCCCGCCTGAACATCGGCCAGACGCACGGCATAACCGTCCATCGCTGAATTGTCGAATGGCGGCACATTTAATGGTGAAATTACTGTTTCGGCAGTAATGCGGCCAGGGGCGGCAGTCAGCGGTAATATTTCAGTTTCGCTAACCGGGGAGATGCGTGCGAGTATGGTCGACAGGGCATCATCCAGGGAAATCAGTCCCGCAGTAAAGGCTTCCATAATGTCTCCGGCATGCCCGAAACGTCGGGCAGGCATACAGTCAGATAGTGGGTATTATGGCCTGATTTTCCGTCGGGGTCACGCAAACCCAGCGTGGCGTTATAAGACAGAACTTTTTGCTATTACCCGCCAGCGAACATTCTGCTTTACATCACTTTACAGCCTGCCTATAGTCAAAAACGAGTCGAATTCAATCAAAATCATTCTAAGCCAGTGTTTTTCATGCTGATTTGTCACGCAGGATAATCGGATTATGGTCAGAGCAGTGATCGCCATTCACGGCGGTGCGGGAGCGATTGCCCGTGCCAGTATGAGCGCAGAAAAAGAGCAGCACTATATTCAGGCATTATCAGCGATAGTGACCAGTGGACAGACCATACTGGCCGCTGGCGGTAGCGCACTGGATGCGGTCACTGAAGCCGTCCGGCTGTTGGAAGAGTGCCCGTTGTTCAACGCGGGAAAAGGCGCGGTATTTACTCATCAGGGAACGCATGAACTGGATGCCAGTGTAATGGATGGCCGTACGCTGGATGCGGGAGCGGTGGCGGGGGTCAGGCGTGTGCGTAATCCTGTACTGGCGGCTCGCGCTGTGCTGGAAAACAGTCCTCATGTGATGTTGATTGGCGAGGGTGCCGAAGCGTTTGCCTTTGAGCAGGGACTGGAACAAGTAGCCACAGATTTCTTTTCAACTCAGGCGCGTTGGCAACAGTTACAGCGAGCGCTGTCTGCTGAGCAGATGGTGCTGGATCATGATGGGGCGGCGCAGACTTCTGGCGATCCTATCGATCCTGAGAACAAATTCGGCACGGTTGGCGCAGTCGCGGTCGATCTGCACGGCAACCTGGCCGCAGCGACCTCAACGGGCGGGATGACTAACAAACAGACAGGACGGGTTGGTGATTCACCGATTATCGGCGCGGGTTGCTACGCCAATAACGCCAACGTAGCGGTTTCCTGTACGGGTACTGGTGAAGTGTTTATGCGTTCGCTGGCCGCTTACGACATTGCCGCATTGATGGAATACGGTGGACTTTCACTGAAGGAAGCCTGCGACCGGGTGGTGATGGAAAAGATTAGGGTACTGGGCGGCAGTGGTGGGGCCATCGCAGTAGACCGGGAAGGTAATGTGGCGTTGCCATTCAACAGTGAGGGAATGTACCGTGGCTACGGCTATGTCGGTGATGAACCCAGCGTCGGCATCTACCGCGAAGAGTAAGGGGGAGGGGTGACAATTTTCAACGGGTCAGACTTGCCCGCCGGGCAGGTGTTGGCGGTAAAAAATCTCAACGTCAGTTTCAGCCAGGAAGGGACGGTGATTCAGGCGGTAAAAAATCTTTCGCTGGAGGTTCATCGCGGAGAAACGTTGGCGATCGTCGGCGAGTCTGGCTCCGGAAAATCCGTCACCTCCCTGGCCTTGATGCGTCTGATCGAACAGGGAGGCGGCACCATTGACAGCGGTGAAATGCTACTGCGACGGCGTAACAGCCAGATTGTCGATCTGTCCCGTGCCAGGCAGGCGCAACTGAGGCGGATCCGCGGTGCCGACATGGCGATGATCTTTCAGGAACCCATGACCTCGCTCAATCCGGTATTTACCGTTGGTGAGCAGATTGCGGAATCGATCCGTCTGCACCAGGGGAGGAGCCATCGTGAAGCGCTGAAAGAAGCGGAAAATATGCTGGATATGGTGCGTATTCCGGAAGCGAAAAATGTGTTATCACGCTTTCCTCATCAACTTTCTGGTGGCATGCGTCAGCGCGTGATGATTGCAATGGCGCTCTCCTGCCGCCCGGCGTTGCTGATTGCCGATGAGCCGACTACCGCGCTGGACGTCACTATCCAGGCGCAAATTTTGCAATTGATCCGCGTACTGCAAAAAGAGATGCAGATGGGGGTGATTTTTATCACTCACGACATGGGAGTCGTCGCGGAAATAGCGGATCGCGTGCAGGTGATGTACCGTGGGGAAGGGGTGGAAACCGCCGCGGTGGAGGCTATTTTCCGTTCTCCGCAGCAGGATTACACGAAAGCGTTGTTGCAGGCGGTGCCGAAACTGGGCGCAATGACTGGCAAACCCTATCCGGCCCATTTTCCCCTGTTCAGTACTGACCGTGCTGATGAGATTATGCTGCCGCAGGATACCGTGGTACCTGATGCCGAGCCCGTGTTACAGGTGCGTGATTTAGTCACCCGTTTTGATATCCGGAGTGGCATTTTTAATCGTGTTACTCGTCGTGTTCATGCTGTGGAAAAAGTCAGTTTTGATTTGCGACCCGGTGAAACTCTGGCGTTGGTGGGGGAGTCAGGATGTGGAAAATCCACGACCGGGCGATCACTACTGCGTTTGGTGGAAAGCCAGGGGGGAACCATTACTTTTAATGGTCAGCGCATCGATAATCTGACGGGAGCCGCGCTGTCTCATCTGCGGCGTGATATCCAGTTTATCTTCCAGGATCCTTATGCTTCTCTCGATCCGCGGCTCACTGTGGGTTTTTCCATTATGGAGCCGCTGTTGGTCCACGGCATTGCGAAAGGGAAAGAAGCGTCCGATCGCGTTGCCTGGTTGCTGGAGAAGGTCGGGTTATTGCCGGAACACGCGCGGCGTTATCCGCATGAGTTCTCCGGTGGGCAGCGTCAGCGTATCTGTATCGCCAGGGCCTTGTCGCTCAATCCGAAGGTGGTGATTGCCGACGAAGCCGTTTCCGCGCTGGATGTCTCTATTCAGGCGCAAATCGTCAATTTGATGCTGGATCTGCAGCGGGAATTCGGTATTGCTTTCTTATTTATTTCTCATGATATGGCGGTGGTGGAACGTATCAGCCATCGGGTGGCGGTGATGTATCTCGGCCAGATTGTGGAGATAGGCCCCCGTCAGGCGGTATTTGAAAACCCCCAGCATCCTTACACGCGTAAGCTGATGTCTGCTGTGCCGGTGGCGGATCCTCGTCAGCGTCGGCGCGAGAGGGCATTGCTAGTGGAAGAGATCCCCAGCCCGATTCATGCGCTGGACGATGAACCAGAAGTTGCGCCGTTAGTTGAAGTTAACGCCGGACACTACGTTGCTCGCCATGCGATCGGCGGTGCCTGAATTGCTGTAAAACAACAAGGAATGACAGGAGAAACACCTAAAATGATGAGTCAAAGCAAACGTATATGGTTAACGGCTGGCCTACTGAGCAGTTTTGCCGCCAGCCCTGTCTGGGCCGCGAAAGACGCGGTAATCGCCGTTGGTTCCAACTTCACCACCCTCGATCCCTACGACGCAAACGATACCTTGTCGCAGGCGGTGGCGAAGTCCTTCTATCAGGGGCTGTTTGGCTTTGATAAGGATATGAAGCTGATTAATGTATTGGCGGAAAGTTTTGATGCCAGCAAGGACGGACTCAGCTATACCATCAAGCTGAAGAAGGGAGTGAAGTTCCAGGACGGTACGGATTTCAACGCGGAGGCGGTGAAGGCCAACCTTGATCGGGCCAGCAATCCGGATAACCATCTGAAGCGCTATAACCTGTTCAAATCTATCGCCGCCACTGAAGTGGTTGATCCGTATACGGTGAAAATTACCCTGAAGCAGCCGTTCTCGGCGTTTATCAATACCCTGGCCAGCCCGGCAGCAGCCATGATTTCCCCAGCGGCGCTGAAAAAATACGGTAAGGATATCGGCTTTCATCCAGTCGGTACGGGTCCGTACGAACTGGATAACTGGAACCAGACTGATTACGTCAAGGTGAAGAAATTCGACGGCTACTGGAAGAAAGGCTATCCGAAACTCGACAGCATTACCTGGCGTCCGGTGGTGGATAACAACACCCGGGCGGCGATGTTACAGACCGGCGAAGCGAATTTTGCTTTCCCGATCCCTTACGAACAGGCCAAACTGCTGGAGAAAAACAACAAGCTGGAGTTGGTGACCGCGCCTTCGATCATGCAGCGTTACATTAGTCTTAACGTGACGCAGAAGCCGTTTGATAATCCCAAAGTGCGTGAGGCAATCAACTACGCCATCAACCGCCAGGCGTTGGTGAAAGTGGCCTTTGCCGGCTACGCTACGCCAGCGACCGGGATTGTGCCGCCAGCCATTCAGTATGCACAAAGCTATCCGACACCGGAATATAACCCGGCTAAAGCGCGTGAATTGCTGAAGGAAGCGGGTTTTCCGAACGGTTTCACCACCACGTTGTGGTCTTCGCATAATAACAGTACGGCCCAGAAGGTGCTGCAGTTTACCCAGCAGCAGTTGGCGCAGGTAGGCATTAAAGCGACAGTTACCGCGATGGATGCCGGGCAGCGGGCAGCGGAAGTGGAAGATAAAGGGCAGAAAGAGAGCGGTGTGCGCATGTTCTATACTGGATGGTCTGCTTCTACAGGTGAAGCTAACTGGGCGTTGACGCCGTTGTTCGCTACCCAGGCCTGGCCGCCAGCTATTTTTAATACCGCCTTCTACAGTCATCCTCAGGTGGATAAAGATCTGGCTGACGCACTGAAAACCACCGACAGCAAACAGAAAGCCGCGCTGTATAAAGATGCCCAGGATCGCATTTGGAAAGATCAGCCCTGGGTTCCCCTGGTGGTGGAAAAACTGGTTTCGGCCAATAGCAAAAACCTGACCGGTTTCTATGTCATGCCTGATACTTCATTTAGTTTTGATGACGCTGATCTGCAGTAACCCCCCCGCTGACGATTCGCCGCGTCTTGCCTGGTGGCAGGCGCGGCGGTGACAGGCGCAGGATAATCTATGCTCAACTATTTTATTAAACGCATATTGGGACTGATCCCCACACTGCTGATTGTGGCGGTGCTGGTGTTCCTGTTTGTTCATCTGCTGCCGGGCGATCCGGCAAGGTTGCTGGCGGGTCAGGAAGCGGACAGCACGGTGGTCGCGTTAGTCCGTCAGCAGCTTGGGCTTGATCAGCCATTAATTGTGCAGTTTTGGCACTTTATCAGCAACGCGGTGCAGGGCGATTTCGGTCAGTCAATGGTTTCCAAACGGCCGGTTTCTTCTGAGATAGCGCAGCGGTTTTTACCGACGCTGTGGTTAACGCTCAGCAGCATGGCATGGTCGGTGATTTTCGGTATGGCGGTGGGGATTATTTCTGCTGTATGGCGTAATCGTTGGCCTGATCGTCTGGGTATGACGTTAGCGGTCTCGGGGATCTCGTTTCCTGCGTTCGCATTGGGCATGTTGTTGATGCAGGTGTTCTCGGTGAAGCTGGGTTGGCTGCCAACGGTAGGGGCTGGCAGTTGGCAACACTATATTTTACCGTCAATCACCCTTGGTGCTGCGGTGGCCTCGGTGATGGCGCGTTTTACCCGGGCTTCTTTCGTGGAGGTGATGCAGGAAGATTACATGCGTACGGCACGGGCCAAGGGGGTACGCGAGACATGGGTGGTGGTTAAGCATGGCTTGCGCAATGCGATGATCCCGGTTGTCACCATGATGGGGTTGCAGTTTGGTTTCCTGCTGGGCGGCTCGATTGTGGTGGAAGTGGTTTTCAACTGGCCGGGGTTAGGGCGTCTGTTGGTGGATTCGGTGGAAATGCGCGATTATCCGGTGGTGCAGGCCGAAGTGCTGCTGTTTTCGCTGGAGTTCATTCTGATCAATCTGATTGTCGATATGTTGTATGCCGCTATTAATCCTGCGATACGTTATAAATAAGGATCCGCGATGAAAAACTGGCGACGTAAAGCGGCGCTGTCCGCTATGCCCATTCTGAACCAGCATCGCGTGCGTACGCCCTGGCGGGAATTCTGGCGGCGTTTTCGCCGTCAGCCGCTGGCCATGATGGCCGGTGTATTTGTGCTGTTGTTAATTCTGGTGGCGATCTTTGCCCCCTGGCTGGCACCATTTGATGCGGAAAATTACTTTGATTATGACCGCCTGACTGAAGGACCGTCGGCGATGCACTGGTTTGGCGTCGATTCTCTGGGGCGGGATATTTTCAGTCGGGTGCTGCTGGGAACGCGGCTCTCATTGATTTCCGGCTTTGTGTCGGTGGCGCTGGGGGCGGCAATGGGGACCTTTCTCGGTTTACTGGCTGGTTATTATGGTGGCTGGTGGGATCGCATTATTATGCGCATCAGTGATGTGTTGTTCGCTTTCCCCGGTATCCTGCTGGCGATTGCCGTGGTGGCGATCATGGGCAGCGGGATGTCCAATGTGATTATTGCGGTGGCGATTTTCAGTATTCCGGCCTTTGCCCGCCTGGTTCGCGGCAATACGCTGGTGCTGAAGCAGTTGACCTTTATCGAGTCGGCTCGCAGTATTGGCGCGTCTGATTTTACGATTATCATGCGTCATATTCTGCCGGGAACCCTCTCTTCGATCGTGGTTTATTTTACGATGCGGATTGGTACCTCGATTATTACTGCCGCCAGCCTGTCCTTCCTGGGGCTTGGCGCACAACCGCCGACGCCGGAGTGGGGGGCGATGTTGAATGAAGCGCGGGCTGATATGGTGATGGCGCCACATGTGGCGATTTTCCCCAGCCTGGCTATCTTTCTGACCGTGCTGGCGTTTAATTTGCTGGGTGACGGCCTGCGTGATGCGCTCGATCCTAAATTAAAAACCTGACGCTACGGCTACGCGCCTGCTTTGCTGCAGGCGCGCTTTACTTTTCCCGTTGCTACCAGGCTGAGATCAAATTTTGCTGGCCCAGAGATCGTATTCGTCGGCATTTTCAACGCGCGCACGGATAACATCGCCGGGGTGTAGGTTTTTCTCGCCGTTCAGATACACCGCGCCGTCAATTTCCGGCGCATCCGCCATGCTGCGGCCAATCGCACCTTCTTCATCAACTTCGTCGATGATCACCAGAATCTCGCGGCCCACTTTTTCCTGCAACCGGCTGGCGGATATGCTTTGCTGGAGTTGCATAAACCGGTTGAAGCGTTGTTCCTTGACGGATTCAGGTACCGGGTCCGGCAGGTCGTTAGCCGTGGCGCCCTCCACCGGGCTGTATTTGAAACAGCCCACGCGATCCAGTCGTGCTTCTTGCAGGAAGTCGAGCAGCATCTGGAAATCTTCCTCGGTCTCGCCAGGGAAGCCAACGATAAAGGTCGAGCGAAGGGTCAGATCCGGGCAGATTTCACGCCAGCGTTTGATGCGCTCCAGGGTACGCTCAACGGCACCGGGTCGCTTCATCAACTTGAGGATCCGCGGACTGGCGTGTTGCAGGGGAATGTCCAGGTAAGGCAGGATTTTCCCTGCAGCCATCAACGGAATGACCTCATCCACATGAGGATAAGGATAAACATAGTGCAGGCGTACCCATACGCCCAGCTTAGCTAACTGCTCACACAGGCTGACCATACTGGTTTTGACCGGTGCGCCATTCCAGAAGCCGGTGCGGTGCCTGACGTCCACGCCATAGGCTGATGTATCCTGTGAGATAACCAGCAATTCTTTCACCCCGGCTTCCACCAGGCGTTTGGCTTCATCCAGCACTGCGCCGATCGGACGGCTGTCCAGATCGCCACGCATCGAGGGGATGATGCAGAAAGTACAGCGATGGTTACAGCCTTCGGAAATTTTCAAATAAGCATAGTGGCGCGGCGTCAGTTTTACGCCCTGTTCCGGCACCAGACTGAGGAAGGGGTTGTGCTGAGGCTTTGGCACGTACTGATGCACGTGTGACAGCACCTGTTCGTAGCTGTGCGGCCCGGTAATTTCCAGTACGCGTGGATGCACTTCACGGATCTGGTTTTCTTTTGCTCCCAGACAGCCCGTGACAATGACTTTGCCATTTTCATTCAGTGCTTCGCCTATTGCCTCCAGCGATTCCTGCACCGCACTGTCGATAAAGCCACAGGTGTTGACGATAACCAGCTCCGCGTCATTATAGCGCGGCACCACTTCGTATCCTTCGGTACGCAACTCGGTGAGGATCCTTTCAGAGTCGACGAGATTTTTTGGGCAACCGAGCGAGACGAAACCAACGCGCGGCGCCATGGTAGTATTTTGCGACATGACTCATTTCCAGTTCAGCACAGCAATTTGCGCGGGATTTTACCGATGTCGGGGAAAAATTTATACCGCTATATGAAATGTGTCGACATTTACCTTTTCCCCGGGCGAAATGCCGGTGGAAGAAGAGAAGACGCGTGACGCAAATAGCACCGGCGTAAAGCACGCTATTAGCGGCTCCAGTGACACACTTGCCAACCACGTTGCTGCGCCAACTGATGTAATGGTTCGTCGGGGTTAATTACGTGGGGGTGATCGGCATGTTCCAGTAGGGGCAAGTCGTTCATGGAGTCACTGTAAGCCCAGGTTTGCTTGAAGCGGGTGTCTTTCTGTACTGTCAGCCAGTCATTGATCCGGGTGACCTTGCCTTGTTGATAGGTCATGGTGCCGTAAGTCCGACCGCTGTAACGGTCATCAACAATTTCCACGCCGATTGCCAGTGCGCCGTGAGCTCCCAACTGCTGGGCTATCGGTACCACAAGATGCTCTCCACTGGCGGAGACCACCATGACCGTATCGCCTCGCGTCTGATGCCAGGCGATTCTCTCCCGCGCAGCAGGGTAAACCCTTGGCATAATATCGCGGTGAATAAAGCGTCTTACCCAGCCGGAAACGGTCAGCGTACCCATGCCGGTTAACGGCGTGAGCGTGGTACTCATATAGTCTTCTATCGACAGCGCCCCCTGGTAATACTGTGCCATCAGCGCCTGTTCCTGTTCTATCAGCGCGGTTGGTGCATAGCCCTGGGATGCCAGCCAGCGTAACCACAGACTCGTACTGTCTTCACAGATCAGTGTTTCATCAAGATCGAACAGCGCTAAATCCATCGTCATGACTCCTCTGGCAACCTTTAATTCAGGTTAGCGGAGTTTTGTGATCGGCTTAACTGTTTTGCGAAAAATCAGAATTTCACCTGGTTCGACTGTGCGGGATGCTTAAAAAAAACCGATCAGAACGGCATATCCCAGATTTATCTAATAAACTCTAAAAAATTTTACGTTAATGCTGTTCTTTTTCAGTAGCAGAAGCGTTAGCGTAAGTCAGGTTGTGCTGGTAAATGCTAAAGATATTTATCTTTCAAATGGATGTTTGGGTCTCGTCATGAATAAAACTCGTCTTCCTGCCAGTATCACGTCACTGGCCGCTTCTTTTTCATTGCTGTTGATCATTATGTCTCCTGTCCGGGCGGAAGATGTTCCGGCCCCTCCACAGATTAATGCGAAAGCCTGGATCCTGATGGATTATCACAGCGGGAAAGTGCTGGCTGAATCTCATGCGGATGATCGTCTCGATCCCGCCAGTCTGACCAAAATCATGGCCAGCTATGTGATTGGTCAGGCGCTCAAGGTCGGCAAGATAAACAACAACGCCCTGGTGACGGTGGGGAAAGATGCCTGGGCAACCGGTAACCCGGTCCTGAAGGGATCGTCGCTGATGTTCCTTAAACCGGGTGATCGCATTTCGGTTTCAGACTTGAATAAAGGCATCATTATCTCGTCTGGTAACGATGCCAGTATTGCTTTGGCTGATTATGTTGCCGGTAGTCAGGACGCGTTTGTCAATATGATGAACAACTATGTGCAGGCGTGGGGACTGAAAAATACTCACTTTAAAACGGTACATGGACTGGACTCTGACGGGCAATACAGTACTGCCCGTGATATGGCAATCATCAGTCAGGCCTTGATCCGTGATGTACCGGATGAGTACGCGCTGCATCAGGAAAAAGAATTCACCTTTAACCACATTAAGCAGTACAACCGTAACCGTCTGTTGTGGAGCACGAATCTGCATGTGGACGGCATCAAAACCGGATACACCGCCGGGGCCGGGAACAATCTGGTGGCGTCGGCGATCGACGGTGATCAGCGTTTGATTTCGGTGGTGCTTGGTGCGGCGACCGATGCCATCCGTTTTCGTGAAAGTGAAAAGCTGTTGACGTGGGGTTTTCGTTTTTATGACACGGTGACGCCAATCAAAGCCGACAAGCCATTTGTCACACAACGAGTGTGGTACGGTGACAAAAAAGAGGTCAACCTTGGGGTGGCTAACGATGCCGCCATCACCTTACCCAAAGGACAGGCAAAAAACCTGAAGGCCAGTTTCACCTTGTTGCAGCCGCAACTGGCCGCTCCGTTGAAGAAAAATCAGGTGGTGGGCACTATCGATTTCCAACTGGATGGTAAGACGATCGATCAACGCCCGCTGGTGGTGATGGAAGAGGTGCATGAGGGCGGATTCTTTAGCCGAATATGGGATTTTGTAATGATGAAATTGGACGGTTGGTTCGGGAAATGGTTCTGATAACGACCCGGCACCGAGGGGGGGCGGGTCGTTGGCGCCGGGGGAACCAAACCGGTCCTCAGTGAGCATTAAATTTCATCAGAAAGGATAAACGGGCAATGTTCCACTGAAACTCAATGGATTATTATTCCAGGGGGATATTTTAATGGTTAAGATCCCCTGGGGGAAATAATCATTTTTATCGCCAGGGCGGTTTATTTAAAATTTTTATCCTGTTGCGGCGTTATTATTGGGGCGGGAATCAAACTGAAGGAAGGTGGACGTTATTCCACCTTCAAAAGGTATGTCGGTGATTTAATTCTGTACCCAGCCTTTACGAATAGGGATGGCAAACACTAATCGGTACAATGAAGAGATATTCTGTAACAGTCGACGACCACAGAAATACCAGGCAACCTGAGCAAACAGACAAGAGAGCATGCCGACCAGCAGCCCACCCAGCATATCCATTGGCCAGTGCACGCCGAGATAAACCCGGGACCAGGCGATAGCTGAACCGAACAGCATCAGCAAGGTACCAGACCAGACCCGGTGCCAGCAGAGGAATGCGATGGCGAAGGTGAAAATTACCGTGCCGTGATTGCTGGGATAAGAATTATCTGCGGTATGTGACAAAAACTGATGACCTAATCCGATGACGAATGGGCGTGGATGGGGGAATAAATGAGCGAGGCACCAGGAAATCATCAGCGCATACGCCATTGCGATGCCGGTTTTCAGCACCAGTTCCCGTTGTGATCCGAGCTGGCTTCTGGGGCCCCACAGCCACAAAGCCACAATGAGCAAGGGAACGATGGCGATCAGATCCTGGGCAAAAAAGGTTGCCAGTGAAATCAGCCAACCCGGAGATTGTTCAGTGGCGTTGATCCAAAGAAACAACTGCCGGTTCAACTCTTCCAACATAATTACTTCCTCATTCTATTCATCAGAGACGAAACGCATCCGTAGGTAAAACACTGGCTCAGCCAAACCCACCAGCCAGCCCATAAATTGTGGGAAAGAAAGTGCGCACCGCGCATTATTTGGCCATATCCCATCAACATTCCCAGTACTGCACCGAGCAGCAGGGATAACCAGGCTAACCGCGGACGCTGTGGATAAAACCAGAAAAATAATGCCATAACGCCAAAACCGCTAGAAGCATGGCCTCCGGGGAAGCATCGTCCGGGGCCGCTGTTCAGTGGAATAGCGGAAAACAACGGGTACGACACCGCTTTACCACTAAACTCAATCAAATCCCAGGGGCATGAATGGGCACTGGTTGCTTTTAGTACTCCAACGACTAACGGACCGACGCCAGTCAGCAAAGCGACCAATATCAGGCGACTATTCCGCTTGATAATCCCTGTCAACAGCGCCATTACTGCGATGACAATGATAACATCCTTAGCTATTCGGTGATTAATCAGGTCCAGCCAAAAGTTATTTTTCCAGGGGAATTGCTGAGATACAGGGTCAAACCACATGCGGGTGAGGGAAAAATCCCATACCTCATTACGTGATATCCAGCTAAAGACCAGCCCAGTCACTGTCAGTAATATCAGTTGGGTAAGATAAAAGTGACGAGGAAGAAGGTAAATGGCCTTGTTCCTGGTTGAGTGGGTGATGGTTGTTTTGTTAAGAGGTAATGATGATTTCATGGCCGCCAGATGAAGGTGAAAACGGAAAACAACGCCGCATTATGGGGGCAGGCGATTAAGGAAACATTAAGAAAGTGACAACAAAAAGAAAAAACCCGCTAATCATTTGGATTCGCGGGCTCCACAATTCGGGGATTTCAAAGAAAAGCAGTGGCACTAATTATGACTACGGACGGGTATAAAAGTTCTCAGAATTTCTAAATTATTTTCAGAGTCCGATAATCGGCCAGATGATGACAATCAATGTTCCTGCTAAGGTCAGCAAAACATTAGCAATAGCATAGGTACCCGCGTAACCGAGAGCAGGAATATTGCTGCGTGCGGTATCACTGATTATCTCCATGGCCGGTGCGCAGGTACGGGCACCCATAATGGCACCAAACAATAACGCACGGTTCATCTTCAGGACGTAAGCGCCAAACAGGAAGCACAGTACCACCGGCAGCAGGCTGACCAGCAGCCCGGCGACCAGCATCATCATCCCGGTATCACCCAACCCGTGCGACAGACCACCGCCCGCGCTGAGTCCCACACCAGCCATAAAGACCATCAGGCCAAATTCTTTCACCATTGTCAGCGCACCCTGGGGAATATAGCCAAATGTCGGATGGTTGGCGCGTAGAAAACCCAGCATAATGCCAGAAAATAATAATCCGGCCGCATTACCGATACTGAAACTGAGGTTGTTGAACTGGAAAGTTATCATCCCAACCATCAAACCGATAATAAAAAAGGAGCAGAAAGCGAGAAGGTCGGTAACCTGACTGTGGATTGAGATGAATCCGATCCGATCGGCAACGGATTTTACCCGACGGGTCTCTCCGCTGATTTGTAAAATGTCGCCTTTATTAAGGATAATATTATCATCAATGGGCATTTCAATCTGACTACGGATCACCCGGTTCAGGAAACAACCGTGGTCGGTCAATTTAAGTTGGCTGAGTTTTTTATTTACTGCATTGTTATTTTTGACCACAATCTCTTCATTGATGATCCGCATATCAAGCAGATCGCGATCGAACACTTCTCTGCCATTGCGAAAGCTGGGATCGAGACGCGAATGTGCATCTGGATAGCCAACGAGTGAAATTTCATCACCCAGTTGCAACACAGCATCGCCGTCCGGATTCGCCAAAATGCCGTTACGGCGGATACGCTCAATATAGCAGCCAGTCTGGCGATAGATGCCCAGTTCCCGCAGGTTTTTCCCATCGGCCCAGGCGACCAACTCCGGACCAACGCGGTAGGCGCGAATGACCGGCAGATAGACTTTACGTTGACTGTCCGGGTCCAGACCGCGTTCGCGGGCGATCTGTTGCGCACTGGTGGGCAGATCCTGATGCTGTAATTTAGGTAAGTAACGCGCGCCGAAAATCAGGCTTACCAGGCCAATCAGATAAGTCAGCGCATAGCCGAGGCTGAGATTAGACTGAGCGGTACTGAGCACCGCGCCGGAAGGATAAGTTTGCCGCAGTGTATCTCCTGCACCCACCAGCACTGGGGTGGAAGTCATTGAACCCGCCAGCATGCCTGCGGTCAGGCCAATATCCCAACCCAAAAATTTGCCCAATCCAAGCGCAATAATGACCGCGCTGCCAACCATTACCGAAGCCAGCAACAGATAATTCTTACCATCACGAAAGAAAATAGAGAAAAAATTTGGTCCGGCTTCAACACCCACACAAAAAATAAATAACATAAAACCCAAATTAAGGGCGTTGGGATTAATGGCAAAATGTTGTTGGCCTAACAGGAGAGATATGACTAAAACGCCAATGGAATTACCCAGTTGGACAGAACCCAGTCGTAATTTACCTAAGCATAGCCCGAGAGCGAGCACGACAAATAATAACAGAATGTCATTTCCACTTAACAAATTTGCGACGTTTATATTCACGGTTTAACTTCTTGTTTACCAGTAACGTATTGAAGTAAAGGGGCTTTTGCGCTAAATTTGCCTCACTGCCAGCAGAGCAGCGGCAACATTCAGGTTTATCCGCGAATTACAGCCCAGGCCAGTTAAAACGGCCGTCATTCTAATCGCTTCATTCTTTTTCCGCCAGTAGATGCCGTAAACAGTTATAGCGGTTTTTTATTTATCATCAGGGGAAAATGGACCGGATTTTGTCTGTCCAGATGACTGGATTAATTACCGAGAGAAGCTCCTATGATGTTTAAGGGTCTGTCCTGGACTGTTATGACAGGTAGTGTTGTCATGTATAGCATTGTTTTTCTGGTGGTGCGTTATGGCATGTTCCTTGGAGGTGATGCCACAATGCAGGCATGTCCCACACTGCTGATGTTGACCATTCCCGGTGCACTGGCTGCACTGACGTCGAAAGAGTCTCCGTTGACAGTGGCGGTACTGGGAGCTTTGCTGGCGACGCCAATATGTTTGGTGATTATCCATTGTTACCCAGAATGGTGTTACGATCTGGTTCAGGAGCTGGCTTTTGATACCAGTGCGGTTTTCTGGTGTGGATCTGGCGCACTGTTGGTGATGTTGCTAAGAACGATTTTCTGGCATTCGCATAATAGATGAAGCGTTGCGGTGAAGAGGCGTATGACGGGTGGTGAACTCAGTGACTCGTCCTCAATAGCGTTGACACATTTAACTCGCACACTGAGGAAAATGTGATGAATCCAATATCAGGACGGGTCAGCCACCACCAGACTTTAACGGCTTGTCGTGTCGGAAAGAATTACTGGAACAGACCCAGGTTTTCTTTTGCATATGCTTCAAAATCCGTGCAACCACCGATGTGCTGCTGATCGAGGAAAATTTGTGGCACCGTTTCAACCGGCTTGCCAACGGTTTTTTCCAGATCCGCCTTAGTGATGCCTTCCGCATGAATATCCACATACCGGAAATTGAAATCATCGCGCTCTGCCGTCAACTTTTCCGCCAGTTCTTTGGCCCGGACACAGTAAGGACAGCCCGGACGCCCAAAAATTACTGCAAACATAAGTTTCTCCTCAAAGGTCACACATTTTGTGTGATATGAATCACAGAATAGTCTTAACTGGTTTTTATGATGCCCGTATCAATAGGGAAAAGGAAGAAGGTATTACCTGTTGATCTGATTCGTCCAGACTATACCCGTCATACTGAACGTTCCCGATGCGTTGGCAGCATTCAGTCACCCGAATCACTTACCGGAGTAAGCTCATCGGGACGCCTTCACTTGCCGCCTTGCGGGAACCCGAATTATTTAGGGTATGGGGTCGTCATACCCATCAGCAACGTCTCAGGGAGATATTATGCGTGCATTCAGTAAAATGCCCTGGCCAGTACTGGCGCTGGAAGCTTTCGGCGGCATTACGCTGGTTCTTTCTTACTTCGTGCTTCATCAGATGTTACCTTTTACACTGCCGTTTTCCGCTCCGCTGACAGCGCAAGTCATGATTTTTACTGGTATTATCCTGATGTTGCCCGCGGCGATAATGATGATGTGGCGCACGGCAAAAGCGCTGGCGCCGAACCTTTTTAAACCTATCCCACCAGGAGATAAGCATGACGCCGACCATTGATCTGTTATGTTCTCACCGCTCTATCCGGGCCTTTACTGATCAGCCCGTTGGCGAGGCTGAACGGCAGGCAATACTGGCCGCAGCACAGTCGGCATCCAGTTCCAGCTTTCTGCAGTGTTCTTCCATTATCCGTGTGACCGACTCTCAACTGCGTGAAAAACTGGTCACCCTGAGCGGTGGGCAGTCGTATGTCGGTCAGGCGGCAGAATTCTGGGTGTTCTGTGCCGATTTCAATCGTCATCTGCAGATTTGTCCGCAAGCGCAACTGGGGCTGGCGGAGCAACTGTTGTTAGGTTGTGTTGATACGGCGCTGATGGGGCAGAATGCCATGATTGCGGCAGAATCTCTTGGGTTAGGTGGCGTATTTATTGGCGGTATCCGTAACAATATCGCTGAAGTGACGACGTCGCTGGCCTTACCAAAATTTGTTTTGCCGCTGTTTGGTCTCTGTCTGGGATGGCCAGCGCAGTCGCCACAGCACAAGCCACGTATGCCGGTAGCGATGCTGGTGCATGAAAACCGTTATCAGCCGATTGATCCTGATGTGCTGGCCAGCTATGACAGCCAGCAGGAAGTGTACTATATGACCCGCGAGAGTAACCCACGGCGTGAAAGTTGGAGCCAGCATATCCAGAAGACCATAATCAAAGAAAGTCGGCCATTTATGCTGGATTATCTGCATCAGCAGGGCTGGGCTACACGTTAAGTCTTCCGGAGGCATCTGGTGAAAATTGCGCTACTCTCCCGGGACGGTTCGCTTTATTCGTGCAAACGGCTGTTGCAGGCGGCTCGTGAGCGCGGTCACAGCGTGGAAGTGATTGACCCGCTTTCCTGTTATATGAATATCAACCCGGGTTCATCGGGGATCCATTATCGTGGCAGGCGGTTGGGCCATTTTGACGCGGTTATCCCGCGCATTGGTTCGGCTATTACCTTTTACGGTACAGCGGTGCTGCGCCAGTTTGAGGTATGTGGCAGTTACCCACTCAACGAATCGGTAGCCATCACTCGGGCTCGCGATAAGCTACGTTCGCTGCAATTGCTGGCGCGGCAGGGGATTGACATGCCGGTTACCGGTTTTGCGCATTCACCGGATGATACCAGCGATCTAATTGAGATGGTTGGCGGTGCCCCACTGGTGGTGAAATTGGTGGAAGGGACGCAAGGGATTGGTGTGGTACTGGCTGAAACGCGACAGGCAGCGAAGAGTGTGATTGATGCCTTTCGGGGGCTGAATGCGCATATTCTGGTGCAGGAATTTATTAAGGAAGCGCATGGACGGGATATTCGCTGCCTGGTCATTGGTGGCGAAGTGGTCGCCGCCATTGAGCGCGAGGCAAAGGAGGGGGATTTCCGTTCCAATCTTCATCGGGGGGGAACGGCGCGTAGCGTAGAGATTACTGAGCGTGAGCGTGAGATGGCGATCCACGCGACTGCGACCCTGGGGCTGGAGGTGGCCGGGGTGGATATTTTACGTGCCGCGCGTGGACCGCTGGTGATGGAGGTCAATGCTTCGCCAGGACTGGAAGGGATTGAAAAGACCACGGGTTTGGATATTGCGGCGATGATGATTGCCTGGATTGAAGATCAGGCGCAGCCCGGATTCTGTCTGAAAACGGGAGGATGACAATATATTTCTGTGGCAATCATGGTGTTTCAGGGCATTTTTCCGTAAGATATAGCGCAATTTTAAGGCAGTATGAGATAAATTTACATGGATTCACTCATCGTTCCAGATATTGATGTCATTCGTCGTTGGCTGGATATGCAAAATATTACCTGGTTTGAGTGTGACTCCTGTCAGGCGCTTCATCTGCCGCATATGCAGAATTTTGACGGCGTGTTCGATGCGAAGCTCGATTTGCTGGAGAATGTTATTCTGTTTTCTGCCTCAGCTGAGGTGAAGCCTACCGCGTTAATCCCGTTAGTTGGTGATCTGTCGCAGATCAACGCCAGTTCGCTGACGGTTAAGGCGTTCGTCGATATCCAGGATGACAATTTGCCTAAATTGATCGTCTGCCAGTCGTTAAGTGTGGCGGCTGGGCTGACGTATGTTCAATTTGTTCATTTTATGAAGCAAAGTGAAGAACAGATTTCAATGGTGGTAATGGAAGCCTTTGCCAATCATTTGCTGCAACTGGGAGAAGAAGAAGACCGCAGCGAGTTTATCTCTTCACAACAACCGATCCTGCATTAAACACTTTTTATGTCCGGGTCAGCTCCGCATTGGCCCGATGGATATTCTGCCTGGAACCTGTTTCTCCGCTTACCGTTTGCGGCTATTTTCCCCAACCTCACCCCGCGATGATTATTTTTTTACGCCCGGATCTGGTCAGACTCTGAGAGTGAGATTATTCTTGCGAAGCTGTTTTTCACTTGCAACATCGTTACAGATATAGGTTTTTTATATTTAACAGTAAGGCGAATAATCATTCATTGTATTGTATATCCGTCAGACTTCGTGTTGCCGTTGTGTTGGAGCCAGCGCTGGCGCTGTTCAACAATGCTTTTGGCGTTTTGCGCCTGTAACCCGAATGATGTTGGCTATATGAGGTCTTAACAGATCCGCTGTCATGACAAGGCGTAATTATCTCTTTTAGTGAGGATGGGGAACGATGTTCAACCAAAATAAAAAATGGTTGTCAGCTATGGCTGCTGGGATTCTGATGGCAATTTCCGCTGGCTCAATAGCGGCTGATAAGACGCTGCATGTTTATAACTGGTCAGATTATATATCACCGGATACCGTACCGAATTTTGAAAAACAGACCGGTATTCACGTCGTGTACGACGTATTTGATTCCAACGAAGTGTTGGAAGGCAAACTGATGGCGGGCAGCACGGGGTATGACATTGTCGTGCCATCTTCCAGTTTCCTCGCCCGACAATTGCAGTCAGGGGTATTTCAGCCGCTGGATAAGAGTAAGCTGCCTAATTACAAGAATCTTGATCCTGATCTGCTGAAAAAGTTAGAGCAGCACGATCCCGGTAATAAATATGCCATCCCGTATCTGTGGGCGACGACGGGGATCGGCTATAACGTAGATAAAGTAAAAGCCGTGCTGGGCAAAGATGCGCCGGTCAACAGTTGGGATTTGGTGCTGAAGCCGGAGAATCTTGAAAAGCTGAAGAGCTGCGGAGTGTCTTTCCTTGATGCGCCGGAAGAAATTTTTGCGACGGTACTGAATTACCTGGGCAAAGATCCTAACAGCAGCAATCCACAAGATTATTCCACTGCGGCGACTGATTTGCTGCTGAAGTTGCGTCCAAACATTCGTTATTTTCATTCTTCCCAGTACATCAACGATTTGGCTAATGGTAACATTTGTGTGGCGATCGGTTGGGCGGGGGACGTGCTACAGGCGAAGAACCGTGCGATTGAAGCAAAAAATGGCGTGAATATTGCCTACAGCATCCCGAAAGAAGGGGCACTGGCGTTCTTCGATATGTTGGCAATCCCGAAAGATGCCAAAAATGTTGATGAAGCCTATCAGTTCCTCAACTATTTGATGGAACCCAAAGTGATCGCGGATATTTCTGACAAGATGTTCTATGCCAACGGTAATAAGGCTTCATTACCTTTTATTAAGGCTGATATTCGTAACAACCCTGGCATCTTCCCGCCACCCGATACCATGGCGAAATTGTTTGTGTTGAAAGTGCAGGATCCGAAACTCGATCGGGTGCGTACACGTGCATGGACTAAAGTTAAGAGTGGCAAGTAACTGAAAAGAGTCTGACTCTTTTTTGACTGAATAACAGAGGTGCCTGACCTGGCCTCTGTTTTGTTTTTTTACGACATGGCTGACAGTTAAACGCCGGAGAGTGATGGAAGTGAGCGACGCGATCCCCCGACCGCAGCAAAAAGCAGGTAAGGCATTAACGCCGCTGCTGGAAATCCGCAATCTGACCAAGTCTTTTGATGGGCAGCATGCGGTTGATGATGTCAACCTGACCATCTATAAAGGTGAGATTTTTGCGTTGCTGGGCGCTTCTGGCTGTGGGAAATCTACCCTACTGCGGATGCTGGCTGGTTTTGAACCACCGACATCAGGACAGATTATGCTTGATGGCCAGGATCTTGCCCACGTGCCGCCTTACCAGCGTCCAATTAATATGATGTTTCAGTCCTACGCTCTGTTTCCGCATCTGACGGTTGAGCAGAATATCGCGTTTGGTTTGAAACAGGACCGTTTGTCGAAAAGTGAGATTAGCAGCCGCGTAGCAGAGATGCTGGCCCTGGTCCACATGCAGGAATATGCCAAACGTAAGCCGCATCAGCTTTCAGGCGGTCAACGTCAACGTGTGGCGCTGGCGCGTAGTCTGGCCAAGCGGCCAAAGCTGCTGCTACTGGATGAGCCCATGGGCGCGCTGGATAAAAAACTGCGTGACCGGATGCAACTGGAAGTGGTCGATATCCTTGAACGAGTGGGGGCCACCTGTGTGATGGTGACGCATGACCAGGAGGAGGCAATGACCATGGCTGGCCGTATTGCTATCATGAATCGCGGTAAGTTTGTGCAGATTGGCGAACCGGAAGAAATTTACGAACACCCGACGACGCGCTACAGCGCTGAATTTATTGGTTCGGTGAATCTGTTTGAAGGCCTGCTGCGTGAACGTCAGGCCGATGGGCTGATCGTCGACAGCCCGGGACTTATTCATCCGCTGAAGGTGGATGCTGATACCTCCGTCATCGATGGCGTGCCGGTGCATGTGGCGCTGCGTCCGGAAAAGGTCATGTTGTGCACAGACAAGCCGGCTGATGGCTGTAATTTTGCGGTAGGAGAAGTGGTGCATATTGCCTATCTCGGCGATTTGTCGATTTATCATGTGCGTCTGCCCAGCGGTCTGATGATCAGCGCTCAGTTGCAGAATGCCCATCGCTTTCGCAAGGGGACGCCGACCTGGGGAGATGAAGTTCGTCTCTGTTGGGACGCGGACAGTTGCGTGGTGTTGACGGTGTAGTGGAGGCGTTATGAACCCGCATTCTTCAAATACGACTGAACCGCCAGGCCGTCTGTCGGGGCCGCTTCACTCTTTCCTGCGGCGGTTACAGCGTAGACATGGCCGTAAACTGGTCATCGCGTTACCTTATCTCTGGTTGATCCTGTTGTTCCTGCTGCCGTTTTTGATCGTGCTGAAAATCAGCTTTGCTGATATCGCCCGCGCTATCCCGCCTTATACTGATTTGCTCAAATGGGCGGATGGCGAGCTGACGATGGTGGTTAATCTGGGCAATTATCTGACGCTGACCGACGATCCACTGTATATCGATGCGTATCTGCATTCGTTGCAGGTGGCGGCTATTTCAACGGTGATTTGTCTGTTGATTGGTTATCCGCTGGCATGGGCGATAGCGCATAGTCCCCCCTCTACGCGCAATATCTTGCTGCTGTTGGTTATCCTGCCATCGTGGACATCCTTCCTGGTGCGCGTTTACGCGTGGATGGGGATCCTCAATGATAATGGGGTGCTTAATCGTTTTCTGTTGTGGACGGGGATAATCGATCATCCGGTAACGATTCTGTATACCAATCTGGCGGTGTATATCGGCATTGTGTACTGCTATCTACCGTTTATGGTATTGCCCATTTACACCGCCCTGACACGTATTGATTATTCGTTAGTGGAAGCCTCGCTGGATTTGGGCGCGCGTCCGTTGAAAACGTTCTTTCGGGTGATTGTGCCACTGACCAAAGGGGGGATTATCGCGGGGTCTATGTTGGTGTTTATTCCGGCGGTTGGGGAGTACGTTATACCTGAATTACTGGGCGGTCCGGACAGTATTATGATTGGCCGTGTGTTATGGCAGGAGTTCTTCAATAACCGTGACTGGCCGGTCGCCTCAGCACTGGCGGTGATTATCCTGCTGATCCTGATCCTGCCGATTATCTGGTTCCATAAGTATCAGAATAAAACGATAGGGGAGAAGGAATGACCTCGTTGCCGACTATTCGTTCGCCGTGGCGTATGGCTATTTTGGTGGTGTGTTTTTTCTTTTTGTATGCGCCCATGGTGTTACTGGTGTTTTACTCCTTTAACGCATCGCAACTGGCGGCATGGGAGCATTTCTCCCTGCACTGGTATAACGTGCTGTTCCATGATGATGCGATGATAAGCGCAGTGACGCTGAGTCTGAGTATCGCGGCGCTGGCGGCTACGGCAGCCTCCGTACTCGGCACTATCGCCGCGGTGGCGATGGTGCGTTTTGGCCGTTTTAAAGGTTCGACCGGTTTTGCCTTTATGCTGACCGCGCCGCTGGTGATGCCGGATGTAATAACCGGTTTGTCGCTGTTGCTGTTATTTGTGGCGATGGGGAATGCTCTGGGCTGGCCAGCAGATCGCGGCATGTTAACCATCTGGCTGGCGCATGTGACCTTCTGCACGGCGTATGTCGCGGTAGTGATTAACGCCAGATTACGCGAGCTGGATAACTCGATTGAAGAAGCGGCGATGGATCTGGGCGCGACGCCGCTGAAGGTGTTCTTTGTTATCACCGTACCAATGATTGCTCCCGCGATGGTGACGGGGTGGTTGCTGGCCTTCACGCTGTCGCTGGATGATCTGGTGATTGCCAGCTTTGTCACCGGACCTGGCGCGACGACCTTGCCAATGCAGATCTTCGCTACCGTGCGACGAGGGGTGAATCCGGAGATTAACGCGTTGGCTTCGCTGATTTTGTTTGTGGTAGGCATCGTTGGGTTTATTGCCTGGCGGTTGATGGCCCACGAGGAGAAACAGCGGCTGAAGGACCGGCAGAAGGTTTGGAGCGGGCACTGAGGGTAGGGCGTTGGTCACACGGACGAGGTTAAATCCACTTTATGGCGCGGTGGCGGTGAAGTGAAAACCGGCGCAGTAGATCGGCGCCGGTAAGGTAGACCTGATCAGGGACGCTGTGCATTTGGGGATCTGGGAGGGGGCTCCATACTGCAAGCACCCATCTTGCTGCGCCAAAGGGGACAACAGCGTCCAGGGGAAGACGATTATCCCAGCACCTTCACTACGCAGGCTTTGAATATCTTAATGCCTATTGGCAGCGAGTTCAGATCAAAATGCATATCCGGGTGATGCAGGCCTGGCACCAGACCGGTTCCCAACCCCCAGAACCCTGATTTGATCTGTGGACGCTGCACGGCATAGTGGAAGAAGTCTTCGCTGCCTGGTGTGGAACGTACCGGCATTACGGCGGCTTCCCCCAGAACGTCTTTGATCGAATCAGCGATCAGCGTGGTCATTTCATCATCAATTTCCGCCGCCGGCATTGACTTCAGCACCTGGATTTCCGCGTTTGCGCCGTAGGCCGCGACGCTGTGCCGGATCGCCTGCTCCACTTTCGCCTGCAAGATGTCCATATCCTGATTTTCCGCTGCGCGCAGATCGAACACCACGCGTGCTTCATCGGGAATTGAGTTGGTTACGCCGGCATCGCACAGGAAGCGCGTCGCTTTGGCGCTCCAGCTCTTACCCGGCGCCATATGCACCGCATTCACGGCCTGGACCGCACTGCTTGCCGCATCCAGGGCGTTAATCCCCAAGTGTGGACGCGCGCCATGCGCAGTCTGTCCGCGAACGGTGGCTTCAATGGTTACGCAGGCTGAGTAATACACGGCGGGAATGGCGGTCCCCACCGCGCACTCTTCCGCTGGGCGGAGGTGGAAGCCGAGGATCATATCGACATCATCAATTGCCTCGCCGGCAATCATCGCCAGCGCACCGGTGCCTAACTCTTCTGCTGGCTGGAAAATTAACTTCAGGCGGCCTTTTTTCACTGCCCCTTCGGCGATCAGTTCCTGCGCGGCGGTCAGGACCACCGAAGCGTGGCCATCGTGTCCGCAGGTGTGGCGGGCGCAAGGTTCGCCGTTGATAATATGGCCCAGCGCGTCCATATCGGCCCGTAGCGCCAGTGTTGGGCCAGCAACGCCGCTGTCGAGTACGGCTACGATCCCCGTGGTGGCGTTAAAATTATCCTGCACCTGATAACCGGCGGCTTTTAGCTGCTGGCTGATATAGGCGGAGGTTTTAAATTCCTGGAAACCCAGTTCCGGGATAGTGTGCAGGTAAGCGTAATGTTCCAAAACGTTTAACACGTTAAGCTCTCCATTTAGCCGTTATCAGGCAATAAAGCGCATCACCAGCATGGCGATAATCGCGTTGAGGATGCTGGTCAACATCAGTAGCGGCCAGTATTTCTTTGGGACATCCGACACACCGAGCAGGCGACCCATATACTGCAACTGGGCTCCCATCAAAAAAATCGCGGGTGTCAGGATAGTAATATCAGTACCGGTTAGTGCGCCTCTGGCCAGCAGGCTCACCGCTACGCCAGTGCCGGCGGAGGAAGAGAGCCAGGCGGTGAGCAGCACGGTGATGGCCTCTCCCGGCAGGCCAAACACCCCCATCACCGGGGCAAAGATTTTTCCTACCCAAGACATCACACCCAGCAAATTTAGCATTTCGGCGATGACATACGCCATCACCACATTTGGCATTAAATTATGAATGGCAATATGGAAACCTTTACGTGCCCCGATGACAAAAATATCGAAAGGATTTTGGGACAACACACCCTGAGGTTTATTCTGCATGCTGGAAATCTCCTTTATAGAAGGTATTCAGCATCAATCGGACAAACGCGGCACCGACAAATTTCAGCACGAACATGACCAGCAGAGGAATCAATACGGGTAATGAAAGTGAAATAAATAAGGCGGATCCAATCGCAAAGTAGTTATTGATTAGCCCCGCGCCGGAATATTGCCAGGCAGCCATAATGATGACATCTTTTTTGCTGATCTGTTTCTCGTCGTACAACTCTTTCGTTAATGCCGCGCCAGCATCAGTACTTTGCAGATCGGTTATTAAGGCCAGACCACAGTGGCCGGGGATCCCTAACAGGGGTTTCAGTAGTGGCGTGAGTAATTTATGCGCGGCGCGGATCGCGCCATAATGGGTGAAAATTTCCAGAAGCCCCAGTGCCAGCATGACCGTCGGAACCAGCGACAGGGCAAACAAAAACCCCCCTTTAGCCCCCACTCCGCCTTCACCGACAAAGGTGCTGTGCGCAGCATCTTTCAGACTGCCAAATTTCCCGGCCAGGGTAGTGAAATCGAAGGCTCCCAGCCATTTGAAACCATCAACCTTAAAGAATAAACCGGAGAAAAACAACAGAGCCACAATAAGCGCGAGCCAGGCGCCAATGCCTGTGGTGTGATGTTCAGTGGGGACGAATTTTTCTTTTTGCATCATGTAAAACTCCCTGAATAAAGCTGAATGCTAATAACGTTGATAAAAATTTCCGGATAGTGGAAATATTCTCCACAATACGCTAAAAATAATGTATTGCTATTGCAAAGAGTGATTAGCAGGGATCGTGCCAGAACAGGGAAATAAAGTGATAGTGCTGAGAATGAACGGAATAAACCTGTATTGACGGTTTGTAAGGTGCCCAAAAAAAATTATCGTTTCATTTTACTGCTTATTTATTATCCTGGCCTTTCTTTCATGGTGGCGGAAGCCGGGAGCAAAAATGCCATGGCAGCGCAGTTGCACTACCATAGGGCATTAGCAGGAGGAAGCCATGTCAGAGATGCTGCGAGAACATAAAGTGGTCCTGTCCTCATCCCCGGCTATTCCAGTACCCGTTATGGTTGCGGGGATTGGTATCATTGCTGTTCGCTGTATCGGGGTTGGCTTGCAGATGCACGAGCTGGGATTAAGTGAACTGATGAGCTTTGTCTATCGCAGCGCCCGGGCCTGGGACTCGACGTTGATCTTTATTGCCAGCCAGTTGCTGTTCTTTGTTCAATTACGCTGTGCACTGGCCCTGATGCAGGGTCACCGTTGGGGACGGTTGGGCTATGCTTTCGCGCAGGCGATCGTGGTGTTTTATCTGTTTATGGCTTCAATGGGCTGGGTTTATCCGGAATTGTTCAATATTAGTAGCGGCAATAACGCCCGTATTATTCCCCGGCTTGTTTCCCTGACATTACCCGATTTGCTGATTCTGTTATTACTGTTTGTTCCTGCCAGTAGCCGGGAATTTTTTCGGCAACGTTAAACGCACAGTGATACAATCGCCGCCCGCTTTTGGAAAACGGAACAATCATCTGTCACATGTACTGCGCCCTCTATGATGCCAACCGCTGTCGTTCCTGCCAGTGGCTGGATATTCCTTATTCCCGTCAGCTTGAAAATAAGCAGGAACAGCTTCGTCAACTGCTGGCGGAGCAGGCTGTTGGGCAGTGGTTTTCCCCGGTGACATCGCCTGAGCAGGCGTTTCGCAACAAGGCTAAAATGGTGGTTAGTGGCAGCGTTGAGCGCCCGGTACTGGGCATCATGCACCGTGATGGTCATCCGGTCGATCTCTGTGACTGTCCACTTTATCCCGCCAGTTTCGCTGATGTTTTTGCCCGGCTGAAGCCCTTTATTGCCCAGGCCGGTTTGACGCCGTATAACGTCGCCCGCCAGCGGGGTGAGCTGAAATTTATCCTGTTGACAGAAAGTACCCGTAACGGCGAGCTGATGTTGCGTTTCGTGCTGCGCTCAAAACAGAAGCTGGCACAATTGATACGGGCGTTGCCAACTTTACAGCAGCAGTTACCTCAACTGAGCGTCGTATCCGCCAATATCCAGCCGGTTCATATGGCGATTCTTGAAGGGGAAGAAGAGATCCCGCTGACGGAAAATCAGGCGTTGCCCGAACAGTTGAATGATGTGCCGCTGTGGATCCGTCCGCAAAGTTTCTTCCAGACCAATCCTGTGGTGGCGGCAGCGTTGTATGCGACCGCGCGTCAGTGGGTTAGCGAACTTGGTGTAAACAGCATGTGGGATTTGTTCTGTGGCGTAGGAGGCTTCGGTTTGCATTGCGCCACTAAAGAAATCAGTTTAACCGGTATCGAAATCAATGCTGAAGCGATTGCTTGTGCCAGACGATCGGCAGCGGCGATGGGGAAGGATAAGGTACATTTTGCCGCCCTGGATTCGACCATGTTTGCCACGGGTGAAACTACGGTACCCGATTTGGTGCTGGTCAATCCTCCTCGGCGGGGCATTGGCGCCCAGCTTTGCCACTACCTCAGCAACATGTCGCCCGCGTGGATCCTCTATTCCAGTTGCAATGCGCAAACCATGGCCAGTGATATCGCCCGAATGGCGGATTACACCGTGGAAAAAGTACAACTGTTCGATATGTTTCCGCACACTGCCCACAGTGAAGTACTGACGTTGTTAAGGCGCCGCTAAGCGGCGCTATTTTCGCGGGTTTATCAGTGGCGACGTTCGAAAGCCAGCGCACGACGTTCAATTAAGCGCATGATCAGCGTCAACAGGCCATTAACGCACAGGTAAATCAGCCCGGCGGCGGCAAACACCGTGACGTCATAGGTCCGCCCATACAGCAACTGCCCATGTCCCATCACTTCCATCAGCGTGATGGTATAAGCCAGCGAGGTGCTTTTAAACACCAGTACCACCTCGTTTGAATAGGAGGAGAGGGCGCGTTTGAACGCATACGGCAGCAGAATGCTTAAGGTGTCTTTACGGTTCATCCCCAGCGCGGCACAGGATTGCCACTGGCCGGCAGGGATTGCCCGTACCGCACCATAAAATAGCTGTGTGGTATAGGCCGCGCTGTTCAGCGCCAGCGCCAACAGCGCGCACAGCCACGGTTGGGAGAGAAAATGCCACAGCCATGGGATCGACTGAATTGACGGGAATTGTCCCGGCCCGTAGTAGATCAGGAAGATTTGCACCAGCAGGGGGGTGCCGGTAAACAGGGTGATATAACCGCGTACGATCAGTCTCAACACCGGAACTTTAAGCGCCAGGAGCACTGTAAACAGCAGCGAGAGCAATAACGCCAAAATCAATGAAGCGCCGGTCAACGTCAGACTGGTATGCAGCCCTTTCAGTAGTTCAGGTAAATAGCTCAGCATCCGTTATTTCCCTGCTCAAATCGGGTGGTATGCGCATCAATCCGTTTCAGAACCTGCTGACTGAGCAAGGTAATCACCAGGTAAATTGCTGCGGCAATCATGTACCAGGTAAACGGTTCCTGGGTACGGGTGGCGATACTTTTGGTCTGCAGCATGATGTCGTTAACGCTAATCAGTGAAACCAGCGCTGTATCTTTCAGCAACACCAGCCACTGATTACCGAGACCGGGCAACGCATGGCGCCACATCTGCGGTAGGATCAGGCGAAAGAAAATCGCCGGGGTCTTCATTCCCAGCGCCTGGCCCGACTCCCACTGCCCCATTGGTACGGCTTTCAGCGCGCCGCGTAGTGTCTGCGAAGCATAAGACGCATAGAGGAGCGACAGCGCGATAACCCCGCAAAGAAACGGACTGACGTCAAAATTCTCGATGGTCATTTTTATCGGGATTGTCACCAGCCCCAGGTTAATCGTGAATCCATCGGACAGAGTCAGCAGCAGCTGCGAGGCGCCGAAATAGACAAAAAGCACCACGAGGATTTCCGGCAGGCCGCGAAATAGCGTCACCAGAGCGGTGGCAAGCCACGCGACAGGTCGCCAGCGAGCTGATTCCATGACGGCAAAAACCATTGCCAGTATCAGGCCCACGACCAGGGCCGAAACGGCAAGGCCGACGGTCATCCCAGCGGCGCTTGCAAGAGGATAAAATTCGCTCATTCAGAATTTACTGCTGGAACCATTTTTTATAGATGGTTTGGTAGGTACCATCCGCTTTCACTTTGTCCAGCGCCGCATTGAACTGGCTCTGTAGCTCGCTGTTACCCTGACGAACGGCAATACCCAGACCGGTGCCAAAGTAGGATTTGTCGGTCACTTTCTCACCGACAGGGGCCAGACTGGCGTTCTGTTTTAACCATTCATTGACGACGGCGGTGTCGCCGAAGACCGCATCGATTCGGCCGTTTTTCAAATCAAGGATCGCGTTCTGGTAGCTGTCATAAGGCACGATACTGACCCCGCTCATTTTGTCCGTCAGGTATTTCTGGTGTGTGGTGCCGTTCTGTACGCCAACACGTTTGCCTTTCAGCGCCTCAACCGAGTCTACTTTGCCTTTCTGGGCGATAAACAGCGCGGAATTGTCGTAGTAGGCCTTGGTGAACAGAACCTGCTTTTCGCGTTCAGGCGTGATGTCCATTCCGGCCATCACCGCGTCGAAGCGGCGGAATTTCAGACTGGGGATCAGGCTGTCAAAAGACTGGTTGGTAAAGGTGCAGGAGGCGTTCATTTCGTGGCACAAGGCATTAGCCAGATCGACATCAAACCCCTGAATTTTGTTGTCAGCGCCAACAAACTCAAACGGCGGATAAGAGGCCTCAGTAGCGAAACGGATCGTCTGCGCGGCGCTGACGCTCAAACTTAAGCCGGCTAACAACGCAGCAAGTACGAATTTTTTCATCATTATATCCTGCAATTAGTGCGATAAATAATTGGCAAACGCGTCGGTTTGCGGCTGTGTAAAGTGGCTGGCGTCGCCCTGTTCGACAACATAACCGTTTTCCATGTATACCACGCGGCTGGCGGTTTTTCGTGCCACTTCCACTTCATGGGTCACGATAACCTGAGTGATATGAGTCTGGGCGAGTTCCTGAATAATTGACACGATCTGCGCAGTGATTTCCGGATCCAGTGCAGCAGTGGGTTCATCGAACAGCAATACGGCCGGTTCCATCATCAGCGCACGGGCGATAGCGACACGTTGCTGTTGACCACCGGAAAGATGCAGTGGAAAACGATCGGCAAAGGTGGTCAGGCGCAGGCGATCAAGCAATTTTTCCGCGCGAGCGTACGCCAGGTCTTTATTCAGCCCCAGCACACGGCAAGGCGCTTCAATCAGGTTTTGCATGACGCTCAGGTGCGGCCAGAGATTATATTGCTGAAAGACCATGCCAACGTTCTGACGCAGTTCGCGGATCGCGGGAGCGGAAGGGGGTTGGCTGAAATCAAAATGATGACCAGCGATAGCCAGTGTGCCGGAACGCGGCATCTCCAGCAGGTTCAGCACGCGCAGGAGAGAGCTTTTACCGGCACCACTTGGACCCAGCAACACCAACGTTTCACCCTCAGGGCACGCCAGTTGAATATCGAACAACGCCTGGTGGGCGCCATAAAAGCAATTAATAGCGTTAAGTTGAATACTCATGCGCAAATATTGAATAGTAATTAGTGCTGCGAATTTTAACGTTGGCGACATAGTTATGCAATCATCGCCATGAAAATTCATGAAAGCATGGTTGATAACGTGAAGAGCAGCATAATATCGTGGAAGTTGGACGGTATAGCCACAGGAGAGCCGTGGAAATGCTGGTTCGTGGCCTCAGCTGAGAGCACGAACCTGAACATTACTTCAGCAGACGCTGGCTAAGAGAACCGCCATCAATGTGCGGGGTGGGAGCGAGGTAGCGGACATCGTCCACAGCCCAACACGTTCCTTCCCGTACCATTAACACTTCATCCTGCCATTTAACTGACGAGCTACCATCCCGGCTTAGACTGACCCGCAGCGGAATATTTCGCGCGTCGGTATTCGGGATCGTTGACGCGTCTGCCACTTTGGCGGAGGAGGGACCGGCCGGCAGGCTGGAAAACAGGTCACCTTGCGACAGCGCGACCTCTTTGTTGTGTTCGCTGCTGGCTTTCAACAAGGTCTGATACAGTTTGTCGCTCAGATAAGGGCGATATTTTGCCAACAGTTGGGCATTCGGCAGACCCTGAGAAGGTTGATTGATGCGCAGATCATAAAACTGTTGTGCGACAGTATCCGGACCGCCATCTATACATGGACTCGCACGGGTACCGATGTCCTTATAGGCAGGTTGAACAGTGGTACAGGCACTGAGCAATAGCGCTAATGGTGCCAGTGCAGCAATCGCTTGGTATTTCATCTTGATATCCTTATTGTTTCTGGATGGCGTTTTTTAGCATAAAGTATAGCCGCCCAGCTTAACCACAAGGGCTCCCCCTGGAAAGAACCATTTAAGGAGAAAAATCGATGCAATTTTCAACCACTCCGACCCTCGAAGGCCAGCCCATCACTGAATACTGTGGTGTGGTGACTGGTGAGGCTATCCTTGGTGCCAATATTTTCCGCGATTTTTTTGCCGGTATTCGTGACATTGTCGGTGGCCGCTCGGGGGCTTATGAGAAAGAACTGCGCAAGGCGCGGCAGATTGCTTTTGCTGAGCTGGAAGAGCAGGCAAAAGCGTTGGGGGCTAATGCGGTAGTTGGTATTGATATCGACTATGAAACCGTAGGTAAAGACAGCAGTATGCTGATGGTCAGCGTCAGCGGCACCGCAGTTAAAACCCAACGCTGATGCGTCTGCTGCTCGCTCTGGCAGTGGCGATACTGCTCAGTGGTTGTGTGTCATCCGGGCTGGAGAAGTATGATGGCTACGTGGTGGATACACGCCATCCGGCGTATGGTGCGCGGCCACGGGTCAAGGTGCTGGTGATTCACTACACTTCTGAGGATTTACCCCATTCGCTGGCGATCCTGACGGGGCGTGAGGTCAGCGCGCATTATTTGATCCCGGCGAAACCGCAGGGGCAGGGCAATAAGCCGGTCGTGCTGCGTCTGGTGCCGGAATCTCAACTTGCCTGGCATGCCGGGTTCAGTTTCTGGCGAGGTGCGACACGGTTGAATGATACTTCAATAGGTATTGAACTGGAAAATCAGGGCTACAGGCATACGGCGACCGGGGTCATGTGGTATCCGTTTAATTCACAGCAGATGGCCGCGTTGTTGCCGCTGATGCGCGATATCGTCACGCGTTACAATATTCAACCGCAGGATGTGGTTGGGCACAGTGATATTGCGCCGCAGCGTAAGCAGGATCCGGGACCGATGTTTCCGTGGTACTGGTTGTATGAGCATGGGATTGGCGCCTGGCCAGATACGGACCGCGTGAGGTATTTTCTGGCCGGGAGAGCGCCAGATCAACGAACTGACCCTACTCATTTGCTTAATTTGCTGGCGCGCTATGGCTATGAAGTTACGCCGGGGATGACGCCAAAGCAGCAACAACAAGTGATTGCAGCATTTCAGATGCACTTTCGCCCGGCGGATTATCGCGGCCTGGCGGATGCGCAAAGCGAAGCCATTGCCGGGGCGTTGCTTGAGAAATATGGCGCGGCTTTCTGACTTTACTGATTGGCTAAAAACGACCGCCATTCAGCCACCAGGGTTTCCAGCGCCTGACGATCAACATCCAGATGCGTGACCAGCCGGGTGACGCGAGCGGTATTGAGCAGAATACCTTTTTCATGCATCCACTTTTTCAGCGGGGCGGTTTGATCCTCCGGTAAGCGCACAAAAACCATGTTGGTATTCTGACTGATAACGTCCATACCAATCATTTTTAGTTGGCTGGCTAACCAGGCGGCGTTGTCGTGGTCGTCCTGGAGTCGGGCTACATGGTTATCCAGCGCATAAAGACCTGCGGCGGCGAGAATGCCCGACTGACGCATCGCGCCTCCGGTCATTTTCCGCCAGCGCCGTGCACGCTGGATATATTCCGCACTGCCGCACAGCATTGAGCCCACCGGCGTCCCCAGGCCTTTTGACAGACAGAGGGTCAGTGTGTCGCAATAGCGGGTGAGCGCATCCAGATTGACGCTCAGTGCCACGGCAGCATTGAAAATTCGTGCGCCATCGATGTGTAACGCCAGTTGGCGTTCCCGGGTGAAATGCCAGGCCTGTTCCAGGTAACTCAGCGGCAGGACTTTACCCTGATGGGTATTTTCAAGGCTGAGTAGGCGGGTCATGGCGAAGTGGAAATCGTCGGGCTTGATAAACTGCGCGATAACATCCAGTGGCAGGGTGCCGTCTGCGTCCGCATCGACAGGTTGCGGTTGAATACTGCCTAATACCGCGGCACCGCCGGCTTCATATTTGTAGTTATGCGCCTGCTGACCGACAATGTATTCTTCACCACGCTGGCAGTGACTGAGCAGGGCAACCAGATTAGCCTGGGTCCCTGTCGGCAGAAACAGCGCCGCTTCTTTGGCGCTGAGTCTGGCTACTTTCGCTTCAAGGGCGTTGACCGTGGGATCATCGCCATACACGTCATCGCCGGTTTCAGCCGCCATCATAGCAGACAACATGGCGGCACTCGGACGGGTTACTGTATCACTGCGTAAATCGATCACGGTCATGCCCTCTGAAGAAAACGGACGCAGGGGCGTCCGTAAAATAAAAAAGACTGCAACATGTTTTACCGCAGCCAGTTGGTTTTTGCCAGTTCGACGACTTCATCGCCGCGTCCATTAATAATGGCGCGCAGCATATAGAGGCTGAAGCCTCTGGCTTGCTCCATTTTTATTTGCGGCGGCATCGCCAGTTCTGTTCCGGCTGTCACCACATCTATCAGCGCCGGGCCATCGTACGCCAGGGCCTGCTGGAGAGCGGAATCCAGTTCAGAAGCTCGCTCAACACGAATGCCTTTTACGCCACAAGCGTTAGCGATATCGGCAAAGTTCGGGTTCTGGAGCTCAGTACCATCGGTCAGATATCCCCCCGCTTTCATTTCCATCGCCACGAAACCCAGCACGCTATTGTTAAACACCACCAGCTTAACCGGCAGTTTCAACTGGGCGACGGAGAGAAAATCTCCCATCAACATACTGAACCCGCCATCGCCACACATGGCGATAACTTGTCGCTGGCGGTCAATTGCTTGTGCGCCCAGCGCCTGAGGCATGGCGTTAGCCATTGAACCATGATTGAACGAACCAAGCAGGCGACGTCTGCCGTTCATTTTCAGGTAACGTGCGGCCCAGACCGTCGGTGTTCCCACGTCGCAGGTAAAGATTGCGTCATCGTCAGCATACAGACTGAGTCGTTGTGCGAGATACTGTGGATGAATGGGTTGTTTGTCATTGGCGGTCGCCAGTTCATCAAGGCCTTTGCGGGCATCCGCGTAATGTTCCAGTGCTTTATCGAGAAAGTCGCGTTCCTGTTTTACTGCTAATAACGGCAACAGGGCGGCCAGTGTGGCTTTGATATCGCCAATCAGTGCCATATCGACATGACAGTGGGCTGCAATACTGACGGGATTGAGATCGATTTGGATGATTTTTGCCCCTGTCGGGTAAAACGCGCGATATGGGAAGCGTGTCCCCAGCAACACCAGAGTACTGGCATTCAGCATGGCGTGATAGCCAGAAGAGAAGCCGATCAGGCCGGTCATACCAACGTCATAAGGGTTATCGTATTCAACATATTCTTTGCCGCGTAAAGCATGAACCACTGGCGCTTTCAGGGTTTGCGCCAACCTGACCACTTCGTCATGCGCACCGGCACAACCACTGCCACACATCAGGGTGATATTCTGTGATTCATTCAGGAGCGCGGCCAGCTTTGCCAGCTCAGCGGTCGTTGGCTGAATCACCGGAAACTGAGGGGGATACCAGTCAGCGCGGGCTTCTTCCGGTGCGGGCTTCAGAGCCACATCACCGGGTAAAACCACCACCGACACGCCGCGATGCAGGATTGCGCTACGCATGGCTATCCCCAATACTTGCGGCAGTTGTTCAGGATTGGAAACCAGCTCGCAGTAGTGGCTGCATTCCTTAAACAATGTTTGTGGATGAGTCTCCTGGAAGTAGCCGCTGCCAATCTCACTGGAAGGAATATGTGCAGCAATGGCCAGCACCGGAACGTTATTGCGGTGGCAGTCAAACAGTCCGTTAATCAGATGCAGGTTACCTGGCCCGCAGGACCCCGCGCATACCGCCAGTTCGCCGCTGATTTGCGCTTCCGCACCGGCGGCGAAAGCGGCGACTTCTTCGTGTCGGGTCGGCATCCATTCGATAGTCCCCATGCGATTTAAACTGTCACTCAGGCCGTTAAGTGAGTCACCGGTTACACCCCAAATGCGCTTGACGCCTGCATTTTCTAATGTTTTCGCCACCAGAGTGGCTACGGTTTGCTTCATGTTGTACTCCTTTTTCCATTCTTATCCCAATTTAAAACTAACGGGGAAAGCATAGTCGAAGGCGGCGAGAAGACCGGGAATAGCCGTGGTGAAAAATGCGGTGACGGGCAGCGCGCAGTGGCTGCCGGGGCATTCAGGAGGAGAATAGCGCGATAAGGAGAGGTGCAGCCAGACTGAGCAGAAAGCCATGCACGATAGCTGCAGGGACCATCTCCATGCCGCCGCTGCGTTGCAACACGGGCAACGTGAAGTCCATCGAGGTTGCACCACACAGGCCGAGTGCACTGGAGCGGTGGTGAGTAATCAGCGCCGGGATCAGCATAATCGCCAGCAACTCGCGTAACAGATCGTTAAAAAAGGCGGCACTGCCGATCACCGGGCCAAACGATTCGCTCATCAGAATGCCTGAAAGGGAATACCAGCCAAAGCCCGAAGCCAGCGCCAGCCCGGTTTTCAGCGGAAAATCCAGCACCAGTGCGGCGATTATTCCGCCGAACAACGCACTCATCAGAACCACCAGTGAGACCATCAGGCCACGGCGGTTGAGGATTATCTGCTGTAACGTCATGCGACTGCCGCGCAATTGCAGCCCGACCAGAAAAAGCAGTAATAGCAGTGCGTAATTGCTGGCTTCAGAGGCGTGTTTCAGTGGGGGCCAGTGGCTGAGACCCGTTACAAAACCAGCAACCACCACGCCACAAAGCTTGAGGGATTCCAGTGCCATATGCAGCCGGGAAGGCAGCGACTCCTGGTGGTGATTATGATGCCATGGGTGGCGGCATTCCAGCAGACGCAGAGCCAGCAGATTACAGATCAGTATGCAGGCAGCGCTGATCAGACAATAATAGAAGATCGCCTGCAGGTTGGTAGCCAGATTGTCGAGAAAAGCCAGGCTGATCCCCATAAAAAACAGGATCACATACACCATCCAACTGAGTAATTTATTCACCAACTTTTGTAGAAAGCGGCTTTTGGCCGGTAACGAATAGCCGACAATAAGCGGCACAAGAATGATCAGTAATCCTGAATACATGAAACGGTTCGTCCGTGGAAAAAGGGAAGACGTTATCCTGACGAAAATTTCACTTTGAGTAAAGCGATGTTCAGGCCGGGATTTAGCGGGTAAGACGAGGGGGAGCTTATCTCCCGGGACTTCCTGGAGTTTGAACATCCAGACAAGGATTTTCAGGGGGTTATCAGCGTACTAACCGGTAAAGTCTGCCCATTCCAATGAATACGCAGCATATTAATGACACATTCAATTGACTTGAAAAATGACAAGGCAACCCAATCTTACTATTGTTAATAAAAATGCCAGTTGGGACGACTGGCATTTTACACCAGGGTTGGTCAGAATGAGTGCAGGAAAGGTCAGGCACTGACTGCCATTGTGGTTCCCACTGGAACAATAAGGCTGGCATGATTGCCTTTTGGTCCCTGGTGCACATCAAACTGGACTTGCTGCCCGGCTTTCAGCGTTCTGTAACCTTCCATCTGGATGGTAGAGTAGTGGGCGAAGATGTCCTCGCCGCCACCGACAGGACAGATAAAGCCGAAACCCTTGGCATTATTGAACCATTTAACAGTACCCGTCTTCATGCTTTTATATCCCTCGCAATCTGTTCGAATGAGTGAGGTGAATTTAAGCTGGTTAAAACGTATTCAGCTTAATGTCTGTACTGTAGAGAAATGGTATAGAGCGTCAAGTGATTGAGCGTCAGGGCGGAGAAAAAAACGGCAAAATTTGAGGTAGTTAACGCTATTGCCAATTTTGTGATGGAAGTCTCATGGCTGCGATTTGTAGCAAAAATTCATCGGCGCTGACCAGTATTTATAGGGCGTGTTAAACTTAACTCTCAGTAATGTTAGCTGATGCGGGTAAGCAACGTTTTCATATAGCGGATACGTATGGGAAACACTAACGATTGGCTTAACTTTGAACATCTTGCAGATGATAAACTCCGTGAAGAGCTCAAGCCACCTTCGATGTATAAGGTCATTTTGAACAATGATGACTATACACCCATGGAATTTGTTATTGACGTATTGCAAAAGTTCTTTTCTTATGATGTTGAACGTGCAACGCAACTGATGCTTGCGGTCCACTACCAGGGAAAGGCGGTCTGCGGTGTTTTCACTGCCGAAGTGGCAGAGACCAAAGTCGCTCATGTAAATAAGTACGCTCGGGAGAATGAGCATCCGTTGCTGTGTACGCTAGAAAAAGCCTGAATGAGGGCGATTTATTGGGGGAGGTGCCTATGCTCAATCAAGAACTGGAACTCAGTTTAAACATGGCTTTCGCCAGAGCGCGTGAGCACCGACATGAGTTTATGACCGTCGAGCATTTGTTACTGGCATTGCTCAGTAACCCATCGGCCAGAGAGGCACTGGAAGCCTGCACGGTTGATATCGTGGTTCTTCGACAGGAGCTCGAAGCCTTCATCGAACAAACTACCCCGGTCTTGCCGGTCAGTGAAGAAGAGCGCGACACTCAGCCAACACTTAGCTTTCAACGCGTTTTGCAACGTGCCGTGTTCCATGTGCAGTCATCGGGGCGCAGTGAAGTGGCGGGCGCCAATGTGCTGGTCGCTATTTTCAGTGAGCAGGAATCACAGGCGGCTTATCTGCTGCGTAAGCATGAAGTCAGCCGTCTTGACGTGGTGAATTTCATTTCCCACGGCACACGCAAAGATGAGCCGGGCCAGGCGCCAGGTGCAGAAAACCCAGTTAACGAAGAGCAAGCCGGCGGGGAGGAACGTATGGAGAACTTCACCACCAATCTGAATCAGCTTGCTCGCGTGGGCGGCATTGACCCGCTGATCGGGCGCGATAAAGAGTTGGAGCGAACTATTCAGGTGCTGTGTCGCCGCCGTAAGAACAATCCGTTGCTGGTTGGTGAGTCCGGCGTGGGAAAAACCGCGATTGCGGAGGGGTTGGCCTGGCGTATCGTCCAGGGTGACGTGCCTGAGGTGATGCAGGATGCGACGATTTATGCGTTAGACATCGGTTCACTGCTGGCTGGCACCAAATACCGCGGTGATTTCGAAAAACGTTTTAAGGCGTTGCTCAAACAACTGGAGCAGGACAGCAGCAGCATTCTGTTTATTGATGAAATCCATACGATCATCGGTGCAGGCGCCGCTTCCGGCGGTCAGGTGGATGCCGCTAATCTGATTAAGCCACTGCTCTCCAGTGGGAAAATCCGGGTGATGGGGTCCACCACCTATCAGGAGTTCAGTAATATCTTTGAGAAAGATCGCGCGCTGGCGCGCCGTTTCCAGAAGATTGATATCACGGAGCCTTCCGTCGACGAAACGGTGCAGATCCTTAACGGTCTGAAGCCGAAATACGAAGCGCATCACGATGTGCGTTATACCGCGAAAGCGGTGCGTGCCGCCGTAGAGCTGGCGGTAAAATACATCAATGATCGTCATCTGCCGGATAAGGCGATTGATGTCATTGATGAGGCGGGGGCTCGTGCGCGTCTGATGCCGGTCAGCAAGCGTAAGAAAACGGTGAATGTGGCTGATATCGAATCTGTGGTGGCCCGCATTGCGCGTATTCCAGAGAAGAGCGTATCCGCGACTGATCGTGATACGCTGAAAACCCTCGGCGATCGTCTGAAAATGCTGGTGTTTGGTCAGGATAATGCGATCGAGGCATTAACTGAAGCGATTAAGATGAGCCGTGCTGGTCTGGGACAGGAGCGTAAACCTGTCGGTTCTTTTCTGTTTGCCGGGCCTACCGGTGTCGGGAAAACCGAGGTGACTGTCCAACTGGCGAAAGCGTTGGGTATTGAACTGCTGCGCTTTGATATGTCCGAGTATATGGAACGCCACACCGTGAGCCGTCTGATTGGCGCACCTCCAGGCTATGTTGGTTTTGATCAGGGTGGGTTGTTGACCGATGCGGTGATAAAACACCCGCATGCTGTGGTGTTGCTTGATGAGATTGAGAAAGCGCATCCGGACGTGTTTAACCTTCTGCTACAGGTGATGGATAACGGTATGCTGACGGATAATAACGGTCGTAAAGCCGATTTCCGTAATGTGGTCGTGGTGATGACCACTAACGCCGGCGTGCGGGAAACCGAGCGAAAATCGATTGGTTTGATCCAGCAGGATAACAGCACTGATGCCATGGAAGAGATCAAGAAGATCTTTACGCCGGAGTTCCGTAACCGACTCGATAATATTATCTGGTTCAAACACCTTGATACCGAGGTGATTCATCAGGTGGTGGACAAGTTTATTGTCGAACTGCAGGCACAGCTGGATGCGAAGGGCGTGTCGCTGGAAGTCAGCGATGAAGCCCGCGACTGGCTGGCAGATAAAGGTTATGACAAGGCGATGGGAGCCCGCCCAATGGCGCGAACGGTGCAGGAAAACCTGAAGAAACCGCTGGCGAACGAACTATTGTTTGGTTCCTTGGTGGATGGCGGATCGGTTTCGGTCGCTCTTGATAAAGAGAAGAACGAGCTGGTCTACCATTTCCTCAGCGCCGAGAAACGTAAAACCGCAGGCACAGTCCATTAATAAAATCAACGGATGTCCAGCAGATTCCTCCCTTTAAGGGGCTGGAAGATGATGGACAGAAAGAAACGCGAAAGGCCGCATAGTCATCTTATGCGGCCTTTTTTATGGGACTGCGCGGTATCAGCGGCAGCACAATTAATTGATAATCATACCCTGATTCATTCAAGTTACAGGACAAAAATGCAGGAAGCATTTCTGAACAGCAACCTGAGCCAGCTTCGACGAGCGGACCATGCGGCAAGTGGCAGGCGCTCGATGAGCTTACTCAGGTAAGTGATTCGGGTGACTGAACACAGCCAGCGTACCTGCAACTTGAAGGATGATGGGTATAATTAGCGACTACGGAAGACAATGCGGCCTTTGCTCAGGTCGTACGGGGTCAGCTCTACAGTGACTTTGTCGCCCGTCAGGATGCGGATATAGTTTTTGCGCATTTTACCGGAGATGTGAGCGGTAACCACGTGTCCATTTTCTAACTCAACGCGGAACATGGTGTTAGGCAACGTATCCAGTACGGTACCTTGCATTTCAATATTGTCTTCTTTGGCCATCGAATCCTCTGGGGGTTACAACCTTAGTTTTGAACCGGCAAGATAATGCCGAATTTCAAGTATTATGTAAAGAATTGTTGGTGATTTCACCAGCATCAACACCTCTGTACGCGCTCTGCGCAGAGGTGCTCTAACTTAAAACTGAGTAGAGTAATGACGTCAGCGTGGGGATAAGCGGGCTAAGAGCGGGTCTGCATTCGCTCCTGCGCGTAATGAAAACCGAAAGACGAAGTGCGTTAATATTCCCAGCCAGGCCAATCCCGGCTCGCCAGTAACCAGAGGCGAAGGGCGGACGACATACCAAACGCGCATATTATACCATTGTTATTCACGGTTGCGTGGAAAACATCGTTAAATCGCCTCAAAAAGGATCTGTTGCCGCCAGCAGCCTGTCGCCAGTGGTTGATGTGCCAGTGAATCTATCTGTTGCAGATAATCAGATCTGGCAATTTCTTCCGCGCCAAGTGAGGCGGTATGTGGATTCAGTATCTGACAATCGATTAACTTGCCGCCCTGCTGCTGAAAATAACGGCTGAATACCAGCAGTGCCGTCTTTGAGGCATTTTCGCGGCGGCTGAACATCGACTCGCCACAGAAAATTTGTCCCAGTGCTAACCCGTACATGCCACCGACCAGCTCGTTGCCAAACCAGACTTCGATTGATTGCGCATGACCTGCCTCAAACAACGTTAGCCAGGCGCGTTTAACTTCATGGGTTATCCAGGTGCCTTCCTGGCGATCGCTGGCGCAGCCTTCGATCACCTGATAAAAGTTCTGATTCATGGTGACGACATAGGGTGAACGCTGATGAAAGCGCCTCATGCTGCGACTAAGATGAAATTTCTGCGGATAGAGTACCGCACGAGGATCGGGAGACCACCAAAGGATCGGGTCGCCGGGAGAAAACCACGGGAATATACCACGGTAATAGGCCGCGAGTAGTCGCGGAGGACTGAGGTCACCGCCCATTGCCAGCAACCCATTAGGTTCCCGTAGCGCCATTTCTGGCGGGGGGAAATTCAGTGATTCGGAAAGCTGGACCAGACGCATGGCGAATATCTCTGGCAAATGTGTGCCTTTGCACTATAGCGCAAGCTGCTGGTGAAAATACCAGTAACGGCCTCGTTTGGCGATTAATTCAGCGTGATTTCCCTGCTCGATAATGCTGCCGTTGTCCATTATGCAGATTTTATCAAAGTAATGCAGCCCTTGCAGACGATGCGTCACCATCACCAGCGTTCTGTTCTGTGCCACTTGCTGTAACAGCGCGAGGATTTGCTGTTCGGTTTCGGCATCCAACCCTTCCGTTGGTTCATCCAGCAACAGCAAGGATCCCCCATGAAGCAGGGCGCGAGCCAGCCCCAGGCGCCGTAACTCGCCTCCTGAGAGCTGACGGCCACCTTCACCTAACCAGGCGTTCAATCCCTGATCGTTGTCCAGCAATCCTTCCAGCCCAACCTGGTGCAGGACGGCAACCAATTGTTCATCATCGCTCTCCGCTGAGGCCAGGCGCAGGTTTTCTCTTAGCGTATTGCTGAATAAATGCACTCGTTGAGTCACCACGCTGGTCATGGCCCGTAATGACGGTTCATCCCAGTGTTTTATCGGCTGACCGTTCAGGATGATTTCACCGCTATCAACATCCCAGGCGCGGGTTAACAGTTGGAGCAGGGTGGACTTGCCGCAACCGGTTCGTCCGAGCAGCGCGATATGTTCACCGGCATTGAGGGTCAGTGAGATCTTCTGCAACGTGGTTCTGCCGCGTTCATAGCTGAATGTTACATCACGCAAGGTCAGTTGAGCCCCCTGAGCGATGGGGGGCATCGCACTGGGAAAGCTGACGGCAGGTTGTTGACTCATGATTTGGCTCACCCGTTGTGCGGAAGCCATCACCTGTCCGAGGTGTAGAAATGCGCCGCCCACTGGCGCCAGAGCTTCAAAAGCGGCAAGGGTGCAGAATACGAACAGGGCAATCAATGCGTCGGGCTGTGTTTCGCTGCCTGTTCCGCCCGTACAGAGCCAGAGTATGAGCACCAAAGTAAAACCGCTGATCAGCAGCAGTAAAGCCTGAGAAAGCCCGCCAAGGCTTGCCTGAGCGCGTTGAGCCTCTTGCCATTGCGTTTCAGTATCGTCCAGACAATGTCGAAAGCGGGATGCGGCGCCATACAGTTTCAGCTCGGTCTGACCTTGCAACCAGCCGGTAAGCTGGTCGCGATACTGCGCCTGCAGTCGGCTCAGCGCCGCACCAGTTGGACGCCCCATGCCATAAAAGAACGGAGGTAGCAGCAACAGCGTCAGGAGCAGCAACCCTCCCAGGGCCAGGGCCAGTTGCCAGTCGAGCCAACTGAGGCCGACTGACACCGCCAGAATAACGGCCAGAGCCCCGATCAACGGCGAAATGATGCGCAGATACAGATGATCAAGGGTATCCACATCCGCCACCAGTCTGTTGAGCAGGTCGCCCTGGCGAAAGCCAGCCAGTCCGGCAGGAGAAAGCGGCATTAGCTTGCTGAAGGTAAATACGCGCAGATGTTCAAGTACCCGGAAGGTACCGTCATGGCTGACCAGGCGCTCAAAATAACGAGCAACGGTACGGATGATCGCCGCGCCGCGGACACCTGCCGCGGGCAACATATAGTTGAAGCTGTATAAACCCGCGATACCGGCCAGCGACGAAGCCGCCAGGAACCAGCCGGATAACGTCAGCAGCCCGATACTGGCCAGTAAGGTCATTACCGCCAGTATCACTCCTAACGTCAGGCGCCAGAAATGACGACGGTAAAGAGCTAAAAAGGGCAGTAGTATTTTCATTCAACCACCTCCTGACGCCGGGAGACCAGCTCAGCAAAAGCGCCTGTAGTGTGCAAAAGCTGCTGATAGCTGCCTTGCTGAATAATGTTACCGTTACGCATCAACCAGATCTCATCCCACTGAGCGAGTTGGCTGAGCTGGTGGGTGATGAGGAGTGTACTTTGCTGGTGAGAGGCCGTCTGCAATGCCTGATTGACATGATGTTCGCTGTGGCTGTCCAGACTTGCACCGGGCTCATCCAGCAACAGCAGTTTGCAGGGTTTATATAACGCCCTGGCGACAGCAATACGTTGAGCCTGTCCTACCGAGAGGTTGGCTGCCTGTTCGCCAATGTCACTTTCCAGTCCCTGGGGCAGTAATGGCAGGAATTCAGAGACGCCAGCAGTCTCGCAAATCTGCTGTAATTTTTCCGTATCGCGGCTACCGTTCAGGGCGATATTTTCACCCAGCGTGGGCGCCGGCAGATGAGGGTTTTGCCCGACCCAGGCCAACTGCTGTTGCCAGTATTCTTGCTGAATATCACGGAGTTCCACCCCGTTCACCTGCAGTGAACCCTGATAGGGCAGGTTACCCAGGATAACATTGAGCAGCGACGTTTTCCCTGCGCCGCTTTGACCCACCAAAGCAATCCTCTGACCGGGTCTCACGCTAAAGTTCAATGGGCCAGCCAGCACAGTTCCCTGAGGAGAGACAATTCGCAACTCTTCGGCGATAAGGGTCAGACCGTTGTGGAAATCCGGCTTTTGTTCGCCATGCTGTACTGTCAACTCGGTGGTTTCAGTCAGAAAGACTTCCAGTGCATCCGCTCCCCCGACAGCCTGTGCTTTCGCGTGATAAAAGGTGCCAAGATCCCGCAGTGGCAGGAAAAATTCAGGGGCGAGGATCAGCGCAAGGAAACCGGCAAATAGGGTGATGCCGCTGCCGTAATGACCGAAGTTCAATTCGCCGAGATAGGAGAAACCAAAGTAAACAGCGACGACTGCAATGGAAAGCGAGGCGAAAAATTCCAGGACGGCGGAGGAAAGGAAAGCGAGTCGTAACACCTCCATAGTGCGTTGACGAAAATCGGTCGAGGCTGCGCGGATTTGACCCGTTTCAGCTTCCGCACGGTGAAACAGTCGCAGTGTATCCAGCCCACGCAGACGATCGAGGAAATGCCCGCTGAGTCGCGCCAGCGCCTGAAAATTACGGCGATTGGCATCGGCAGCGCCCATACCGACCAGGGCCATAAACAGCGGGATCAGCGGCGCCGTAGCCAGCAGAATCAGTGCGGCTGCCCAGTTCACCGGAAACAGGGCTAACAGGATAACGCAGGGGATAATAACCGCCAGCAGCATCTGGGGCTGATAGCGTGAGTAATAATCCTGCATGTCTTCAATTTGTTCCAGTAGCAAAGTGGCCCAACTTCCGGCTGGTTTTCCCTGGATCCACGCCGCGCCGAGAACCTCAAGTCGGTCAAGCACTGTCCGGCGCAGTGTCTGCCTGATGGTTTTACCATACTCGAAGCCGGCTTTTTCGCGCAGCCAGACCAGTAGCGCACGCAGAACAAAACAGCCGAAGAGCAGCATAAATTGAGGGATCAACATGGTGCGAGAAAGGTGCTCAACAATCAGTGACTGTAACAGACTGGCCAGTAGCCAGGCCTGGAGGAGGATCAGCAGCGCACTGCATAGCCCCAGAAACAGTGAAATCCGTAACCAGCGTTTGCCAGGCCCGCTCTGACTTTTCAGCCAGCGAAGTAATTGTTGCTGCCGTGATTTATCCATGCCTTACCAGAGACTCGGGCGTTCCGCATACGGAACCGAAACAGCCCTGTATATTCAGGGGAATTATTGGCAATGTTACAATGCAGAACGCAAAAAGGCGACCAGTGAGGGTCGCCTTTGGTTATATTGATGCAAGGATTTAACAATTTACTGTGAGTTTTTAACTAAACCATCCAGATAACGTTCTGCATCCAGTGCCGCCATACAGCCAGTGCCAGCAGAGGTGATGGCCTGGCGGTAGGTGTGATCCATGACATCGCCTGCGGCGAACACGCCCGGGATGCTGGTCTGGGTGGCGTTGCCTTGCAAACCGGACTGGACTTTTATGTAGCCATTCTCGAGTTCAAGCTGATCTTTGAAGATGGCGGTGTTAGGGATATGGCCGATGGCCACGAACAGGCCAGCAACGTTCAGCTCTTCCGTCTGGGTTCCATCCAATGCCGAGCGCAGGCGCAGAGCATTAACCCCCATCTGATCACCCATTACTTCATCCAGGGTTTGATTAGTGTGCAGCACGATATTGCCGTTGCGCACTTTTTCCATTAGCCGGTCGATAAGGATTTTTTCCGCACGGAAGCTGTCACGGCGGTGAATCAGATGCACTTCAGCAGCAATGTTTGCCAGGTACAGCGCTTCTTCCACCGCGGTGTTGCCCCCGCCGATCACCGCCACTTTTTGGTTACGATAGAAAAAGCCGTCGCAGGTGGCGCAGGCAGAAACACCGCGCCCCTTAAACGCTTCTTCTGACGGCAATCCCAGATAGCGGGCAGAGGCGCCGGTCGCAATAATCAGTGCATCGGCAGTATATTCACCGCTGTCTCCCGTCAGACGAAATGGGCGGTTTTGCAGATCGACACGGTGGATGTGGTCGACAATGATCTCGGTGTTGAATTTCTCCGCATGCTCCTGCATACGTTCCATCAGCAGTGGACCGGTAAGGTCGTGCGGATCGCCAGGCCAGTTTTCCACTTCAGTGGTGGTGGTCAACTGACCGCCTTTTTCCAATCCGGTAATCAGAACCGGATTTAAATTCGCCCGTGCCGCATAGATGGCGGCGGTATAACCTGCTGGGCCTGAACCCAGGATAAGCAATTTACTGTGTTTGGCGGTGCTCATGAGACCCTCAATTGTTGACTGGCAACCCTGTTCCGATTGTAGGGAATTTAACGGAGCAAAAAAAGCATTCTGCAATTTTGTTAACAATAGCTGTGAAAGGTTTAGCCAATTTACGCTGAACCTGGAGTAAGAGAAACGTGCGCTAAAATGAGGCGAATATTGACTCATTACGGTGCAAAATAATAAAAATACCCATTAAAAAACAGTCATGCAGAGATACATTTGGCATGTTGTACTGATTTTAGTTGTTTTGCTTTGACAATCGGCTGCTCTTTTGCGAAAACAGTGTAGGAAGCAAAGGGTTTTTCGGCGTGCAAAGCAGGTTTCCATTCCGGTTTTTTGTCTTTTTCGCCCGATAAGCCCAGCCTGTCATTGGTCATGACGCATGGTGTGGACAGACAGCATACGTCATACGGATGTGCGTTTAACATCGCAGCAGGCCTCAGTCTTCACTTATAACACCCTTGCAACAGTGAACACGTTCCAGGGTATGGCAGGTTAAAGGGAAGGTATTAAGAGAGACAATAATAATGGTAGACAATAAAAAACGACCCGGTAAAGATCTCGATAGAATTGATCGCAACATCCTGAATGAACTGCAAAAGGATGGACGTATCTCGAACGTTGAGCTTTCCAAACGCGTAGGTTTATCACCGACACCTTGCCTTGAGCGGGTTCGCCGTCTTGAACGACAGGGCTTCATTCTTGGCTATACCGCCCAGTTGAATCCACATTATCTGGATGCTTCGCTATTGGTATTTGTTGAGATTACTCTGAATCGTGGTGCGCCCGATGTGTTTGAGCAATTTAACGCTGCGGTGCAAAAACTTGAGGAAACTCAAGAGTGTCATTTGGTTTCAGGCGATTTCGATTATCTGCTAAAAACCCGGGTGCCGGATATGTCAGCTTACCGTAAACTGCTGGGTGAGACCTTATTACGCCTGCCGGGCGTGAATGATACGCGGACCTATGTGGTGATGGAAGAAGTGAAACAAAGTAACCGTTTGGTGATTAAAACGCGGTAACACAGGGCAGGTGCAAAACCTGAAAGATTTCGGTACACTCCTGTGAATTCATACAGGTTCAGCGTCGGGCTTGCCCGGCGCTGTTGCCTTCATAAGTTTACAGGCACCTGGAGATGCGCTTGAGCCAGGAATACACAGAAGATAAAGACGTTTCGTTACAACCGCTGAGCAGTGGACGTCGGCTGCTGGAAGCGTTGCTGATTATTGTTGCTCTTTTCGCCGTCTATCTGATGATGGCGCTGATGAGCTTCAATCCTTCCGATCCCAGTTGGTCGCAAACCGCCTGGCACGAACCCATCCATAATTTGGGGGGGAGTGTGGGAGCGTGGCTGGCCGATACACTGTTTTTCATTTTTGGTGTGATGGCCTATGCCATTCCGCCAGTTATTTTAGGCCTGTGCTGGATAACGTTCCGCCAGCGTCATGCTCAGGATTATATCGACTACTTTGCCGTTGCACTGCGTCTGATTGGTGTTCTTGCGCTGGTGGTGACTTCCTGTGGGCTGGCCGCGTTGAATGCCGATGATATCTGGTATTTTGCCTCGGGCGGGGTGATTGGTAGCCTGCTAAGTAGTGCCATGTCACCCTGGTTCAGTGGAGCCGGAGGCACCCTGGCGCTGTTGTTTATCTGGGCGGCTGGCCTCACCTTATACACTGGCTGGTCGTGGCTGACTATTGCTGAGAAAATCGGCGGTGCCGTGATGGGTGTGCTGATGTTTGCCAGTAATCGTTCGCGTGATGATCAGCGTTGGCATGAAGAAGAGGATGATGACGAAGAGTTGCCGGTTCCGGAGCGCAAGCAAAGCGTGCATCGTGATGATGACGATGATGTGTTACTGGTCGCGCCGAAGCACATAGCAAAAGAGCGTGAGGAATACGATGATGATGAAGAGGAAAGCGATCCCCTGCTGAGTAAGACCGAGGTTGCCACAACAACTGCTGTTGGTGCAGTGGAACCGATAGCTGAAGCCTCGCAACCGGCTATAGCCTCTGATACTGCGGTGACCTCAGCGCCGGTATTTTCTCAGCCGACTCATGAGATATCTCCTTCTGTGACGCCTCCGCCAGTCGCGACGCCTGAATTATATCGTTTTGAGATTCCGGAAGAAACGCCCCCCCCTACAGTGCCAGTGGTCGACGAAGAAGATGACGGTCCGCAAATGGGCAACTGGCGTGAAGTGTCGTCATCGCCATCTGATTTATCCTCCCCACCTCAGACCCAGCCGCTCTCGCCATCGATTGTGGCGGCAAAAGGCCTGACCGATGCGGCAAAAGTAGCGGCGACAGCTTCAATTGCCGCACCATTGATGTCAGGTCTCAGTGCCACCAGCGAAGCGGCTAATACCCAGGTGAAGCAGGGGATTGGTCCCGCATTGCCGCGTCCTAATCCGGTGAAGCTGCCTACGCGGCGTGAGTTGGCTTCTTACGGTATCAAACTGCCATCGCAGCGTATGGCAGAAGAAAAAGCGAAAAGAGAACAACAACTGCGTCAGCAAAATACATTAGCACCGTCTACTGACGCGGGGCATGAAGATGACGCGCTGGAGCAGACGAAATTGCGTGAGGCCTTTATGACTCAGCAACGGGATCGTTACGGCGAGACGTATGCTGAAGATGACGAAGACGCTCTGCAGCAAGCAATACTGGCCCGGCAATTCGCGGAGCAGCAGAGTCAACGTTACGCGCAGAAAGCGGAACTGGATGGTGGTCCGACTTTCCGCCTGGATACCTCCGGGGCGTTTGATTTTTCACCGATGGATGATCTGGTGGACGACGGCCCTGGCGAGCCTCTGTTTACATTATCAGCGATGCCGGAACCTGATGCGCGGGTCGAACAGCTGCAGCATCAGCCACAGCCGACCTCCTCGCAGCAGCCAACTGCGCCAGCATGGCAAACGCCTCCTCCTGCCCAGCCGGAGCCGACCGTAATTGTTCCTCCAGCGTCTGACGTTCCTGCTCAACCTATGGCTGACAGCCTGTTCCACCCATTCCTGGTGCGCCATGAGCAGCCATTGGAAAAACCGACCACGCCGTTGCCGACATTAGATCTGCTGACTGCACCTCCTGCGGAAGCGGAACCGGTGGATATGTTTGCTCTGGAGCAGACCGCCCGTCTGGTGGAAGCCCGTCTGGCGGACTATCGGGTTAAAGCGGAAGTGGTGGGGATTTCGCCGGGTCCGGTTATTACTCGTTTCGAGCTGGATTTGGCACCGGGTGTTAAAGCGGCACGCATTTCCAACCTGTCGCGGGATCTGGCCCGTTCACTTTCCGCTGTCGCGGTACGTGTGGTGGAGGTTATCCCGGGTAAACCGTATGTGGGCCTGGAACTGCCTAACAAGCATCGCCAGACCGTTTATATGCGTGAAGTGCTGGAGTGTGACAAATTCCGCGACAACCCTTCACCGCTGGCTGTGGTGTTGGGTAAAGACATTGCGGGTCAGCCAGTGGTGGCTGATTTGGCGAAAATGCCGCATCTGCTGGTTGCCGGGACGACCGGTTCTGGTAAGTCGGTTGGTGTGAACGCGATGATCATCAGTATGCTGTATAAAGCCACGCCAGAAGAAGTGCGCTTTATCATGATCGACCCGAAAATGCTTGAACTGTCGGTTTACGAAGGTATTCCGCACTTGCTGACAGAAGTCGTCACCGATATGAAGGATGCCGCTAACGCGTTGCGCTGGAGCGTCGGTGAGATGGAGCGTCGTTATAAGCTGATGTCGGCGTTGGGTGTGCGTAACCTGGCGGGTTACAATGAGAAGGTTGAGCAGGCCGACGCGATGGGACGGCCAATACCCGATCCATTCTGGAAACCAGGCGACAGCATGGATACCACGCCGCCGGTACTGGAAAAACTGCCGTATATCGTGGTTATGGTCGATGAATTTGCCGATCTGATGATGGCGGTAGGTAAGAAAGTTGAAGAGTTGATTGCCCGACTGGCGCAGAAAGCGCGTGCGGCAGGTATTCACCTCGTTCTGGCCACTCAGCGTCCATCGGTGGATGTGATAACCGGCCTGATCAAGGCTAACATTCCAACCCGTATCGCTTTCACCGTATCAAGTAAGATTGATTCCCGTACTATTCTCGATCAGGGAGGGGCGGAATCGTTGCTGGGGATGGGGGATATGCTGTATATGCCGCCTAACTCCTCCATGCCGGTGCGTGTACATGGTGCCTTTGTCCGCGATCAGGAAGTCCATGCTGTGGTTCAGGACTGGAAAGCGCGCGGGCGTCCACAGTACATCGACAGTATTACCGCCGGTGAAGAAAGTGAAGGTGGTGGGCTGGGGCTGGATGGTGATGAAGAGTTGGATCCGTTGTTCGATCAGGCGGTGGCGTTCGTGGTTGAAAAACGTCGGGCGTCCATTTCCGGTGTACAGCGTCAGTTCCGCATTGGCTATAACCGTGCAGCGCGCATTATTGAGCAGATGGAAGTGCAGGGGATTGTTTCTTCACCGGGTCATAACGGTAACCGTGAGGTGCTTTCTCCACCGCCACATGAGATGTGATGTCGTCACCTTCTGTGATTTCACCGTTACAGCGGGCTGGGGTGACCCGGCCCGTTGAGTTTTCAGGGGAAATCCCCATATCCAGCAGACAGGCCGGTCTCTCATTCAGGCTAATCTTCTGTTGCTATTGTTCCAGCCTGGCTACAGTTATTCACGTAAGCTTCCCTGATGGCAGGGATCTAAAAGTTTCAATAAGGATGCCGTGATGAAAAGATTAATGATCTCCTGCTGCCTGCTGGCGGTTTTCTCTTCCGCCAGCGTATTGGCCGATGCTTCTGCCGATTTGCAGCAGCGTCTGGATAAAGTGAAAAGTTTCCATGCGACCTTTACGCAGAAAGTGACTGATGGCAGTGGTCAGTCAGTACAGGATGGTGAAGGTGAACTGTGGGTCAAACGTCCTAATCTGTTTAACTGGCATATGACGGCGCCGGATGAAAGCATATTGATTTCCGATGGTAAAACCTTATGGTTTTATAATCCGTTTGTTGAACAGGTCAGTGCGACCTGGCTGAAAGACGCCACCAGCAACACGCCCTTCATGCTGATAGCCCGTAACCAGCACAGCGACTGGCAGCAGTACAATATCAAGCAGCAGGGGGACAGCTTTGAGCTGACGCCTAAATCAGCTGATGGCAATCTGAAGCAGTTCACTATTAATGTTTCCACCAACGGTACGATCAATCAGTTCAGTGCCGTTGAGCAGGACGGTCAGCGTAGTCGCTATGTGCTGAAAAGTCAGCAGAATGGCGCGATCAGCGCCGATAAATTCCAGTTTACGCCGCCAAAAGGTGTGACGGTGGACGATCAACGTCAGTGAGGTCAATGTGAGTAATCTGTCTCTGGATTTCTCCCACAATGCGTTTCAGCCGCTGGCCGCGCGTATGCGTCCGCGTTCGCTGGCAGAATATATCGGACAGCAGCACTTGTTAGCCGCCGGTAAGCCTTTGCCACGGGCGATAGAAGCGGGGCATCTGCATTCAATGATTTTGTGGGGGCCGCCAGGAACAGGTAAAACCACTCTGGCTGAGATCATTGCTCGCTATGCGCAGGCGGATGTTGAGCGTATTTCCGCCGTGACTTCGGGTGTCAAAGAGATCCGTGAGGCGATTGAACGTGCGCGACAAAATCGTCATGCCGGGCATCGTACTATCCTGTTTGTTGATGAGGTGCATCGTTTTAACAAAAGCCAGCAGGATGCTTTTTTGCCGCATATCGAAGATGGCACCATTACCTTTATTGGCGCCACGACGGAAAATCCCTCCTTTGAACTAAATTCTGCTTTGCTTTCTCGCGCCCGCGTTTATTTACTGAAATCCCTGACCAGCCAGGATATTGAGACGGTACTGGATCAGGCAATGAAGGACAGTGAAAGAGGCTATGGCGCTGATAACATCGTGTTACCTGATAATACCCGCCGGATGGTGGCTGAACTGGTCAATGGTGATGCCCGCCGTGCGTTGAATACCCTGGAAATGATGGCTGATATGGCCGAAGTAAACCGCCAGGGAAAGCGTGAATTGACGGCGCAACTGCTGAGTGAGGTATCAGGTGAACGCAGTGCGAGGTTCGATAATAAAGGTGATCGTTATTATGACCTGATATCCGCCTTGCATAAATCGGTGCGTGGCTCAGCGCCGGATGCGGCATTATATTGGTATGCACGGATCATCACTGCCGGAGGGGATCCCCTGTACGTGGCGCGTCGTCTACTGGCTATTGCTTCAGAAGATGTGGGTAATGCGGATCCACGAGGGATGCAGGTGGCTATTTCGGCCTGGGATTGTTTCACGCGTGTTGGTCCTGCGGAAGGTGAGCGCGCTATCGCGCAGGCGATAGTCTATCTGGCCTGTGCGCCGAAAAGTAATGCTGTTTATACCGCTTTCAAAGCGGCGATGCGCGATGCGCGTGAAAATCCGGATTACGACGTACCGGATCATCTGCGCAACGCGCCCACTAAGCTCATGCAGGAAATGGGCGTGGGGGACGGGTACCGTTATGCTCACGATGAACCCAATGCTTATGCCGCAGGAGAGGACTACTTCCCATCACCGATGGCGCAAACACGCTACTATCAGCCCACTTCACGGGGACTTGAAGGGAAGATTGGTGAAAAGCTGGCCTGGCTTGCTGAACTGGATCAAAATAGCCCGATAAAACGCTATCGCTGAAACGGACGTTGCGGTAAGGTTAGCAAGGAATTCAACGCATTCGCCTGTCGGATGCGTTTCTCTTTATTACTCTATAAATATTCACAGGACAAGCATGCTCGATCCCAATCTGCTGCGTAATGAGCCAGACGCAGTCGCTGAAAAACTGGCACGCCGGGGCTTTAAGCTGGACGTTGAAACGCTGCGCTCACAGGAAGAACGCCGTAAAGTTCTGCAGGTTGAAACGGAAACCCTGCAGGCTGAACGTAACGCCCGATCCAAAACTATCGGGCAGGCTAAGGCGCGTGGGGAAGATATTGAGCCATTACGTCAGGAAGTGAACGCGCTGGGTGAACGCCTGGATGCGGCCAAAGCGGAACTGGACGCACTGCAGAATGAAATTCGTAATGTCGCATTAGCGATACCGAATATCCCGGTAGACGAAGTACCTTCAGGCAAAGATGACAGTGAAAATCTGGAAGTCAGCCGATGGGGAGAACCACGTAAATTTGATTTCGCAGTGCGCGATCATGTTGAACTGGGTGAAATGGCCTCTGGGTTGGATTTTGCCATGGGGGCTAAGCTAACCGGTTCCCGCTTTGTGGTGATGCAGGGACACATTGCCCTGATGCATCGTGCGCTAAGCCAGTTCATGCTGGATTTGCACAGTGAACAGCATGGCTATCTGGAAACCAGCGTACCATATTTGGTCAACCACGCGTCTTTGTATGGCACGGGGCAATTGCCTAAGTTTAGTGAAGATCTGTTTCATACCCGCCCACTGGAAGAAGAAGCCTCCAGTAGCGACTATGCGCTGATCCCTACGTCAGAAGTGCCTCTGACTAACATGGTACGCGACGAAATCCTTGAAGAAGAATCACTGCCGTTGAAGTTCACTGCCCATACTCCTTGTTTTCGTTCTGAAGCTGGGGCTTATGGACGAGACACGCGTGGTCTGATCCGTATGCATCAGTTCGACAAGGTTGAATTGGTACAAATTACCCGCCCGGAAGACTCGATGCAGGCGCTGGAAGAGTTGGTTGGTCACGCAGAAAAAGTGTTGCAGTTGCTAAACCTGCCATACCGTAAAGTGTTGTTATGCACGGGGGATATGGGGTTCGGTTCCTGCAAGACTTACGATCTGGAAGTGTGGTTACCTGCACAGAACACTTACCGTGAAATTTCTTCCTGTTCCAACATGGGTGATTTTCAGGCTCGTCGCATGCAGGCTCGTTGCCGCAGTAAGACCGAGAAAAAGCCGCGTCTGGTTCATACTTTGAATGGTTCCGGATTGGCCGTTGGCCGCACTCTGGTTGCGGTTCTGGAAAACTACCAGCAGGCCGATGGTCGTATTGCGGTACCTGATGTGTTGCGTCCTTATATGAAAGGCCTGGCGTTTATCGGGTGATTTTCAGGTAATTATGGCGCTGAAAAACCTGCTGGCTATTCGCCCGCAGGTTTTTTGCTTCTGGCGAACGATAAATGATAAAACAGTGCTGAACTTACACAGATATTCCGTCAATGTCGTGTTAAAAGACCAAAAATAAAAATTATCGACGGGTTTTCGAAGCATATCGATAAAATCGTAATTTATCATAGAGATAATCTGTCTTTTCTGCGGAAAGACAGTTCCGCTAAGCTATTGTAGATAAAAAAATTAAATCGCTATCAGGCAAATTGTGCGGTGGCCGATTTCGGGTCGTTGACAATTAATTAGCGAATGGCATTATGCGCGCAAAATCCTCCGCCGTTTTGGTTGTTTCTGACAATGTCCATTTGCTCCCGCCCTGTTATTTTGCTGCTCTGTGGTCTGCTGATGCTGACGATCTCTATCGCCGTGCTAAATACCCTGGTACCGCTGTGGCTCACGCATGATTCACTGCCGACCTGGCAGGTCGGCATAGTGAGTTCTTCCTACTATACGGGCAATCTGGTTGGAACATTACTGGCCGGCAGGATAATCAAACACTTTGCTTTTAATTGTAGTTACTATATCGCCTCGATAATATTTGCTGTGGCTACCGCAGCCCTGGGTTTTGAACACGGTTTTTGGGCATGGTCTGTATGGCGATTTATTGCTGGTATTGGTTGTGCATTAATTTGGGTAGTAGTGGAAAGCGCCTTGTTGCGTAGTGGCACCATACATAACCGTGGTCAACTGTTGGCTGCTTATATGATTTTCTATTATGTCGGAACCGTTGTAGGACAACTGCTGGTTAGTAAGGTTTCTACTGAACTGTTGCACGTACTGCCGTGGGTCACGGGGATGGTGCTGGCTGCGATCCTGCCGCTGGTTTTCACCAAAGTGACTGCGAACGAGCATGATGAGGAGTCTGCCGCGGGACGGATGTGGCCGATGTTGCGGCGTCGCAGCGCACGCCTGGGGATTCACGGTTGTATTATTTCCGGTATCTTGTTGGGGTCTCTTTACGGCCTGATGCCGCTGTATCTTTCGCATCAGGGAATGAGTGACGCGACAGTCGGCTATTGGATGGCACTGTTGGTGAGCTCCGGAATCGTTGGTCAGTGGCCGGTTGGACGTCTGGCCGATCGTTATGGTCGTTTATTGGTGCTGCGGGTGCAGGTCTTTGTTGTTATTATCGGGGCACTGGCGATGCTGAGCAATACCGTCATGGCACCTGCGTTGTTTGTACTGGGTGGGGCCGGTTTTACACTGTATCCGGTAGCGATGTCCTGGGCGTGTGAGAAAGTTGCCCACCATGAACTGGTAGCAATGAATCAGGCGTTGCTGCTGAGTTATACCATTGGCAGCCTGATTGGCCCAGCCATGACCTCAATGCTGATGCAGAATTATTCCGATCGGGTGCTGTTTGTGATGATTGCCGCTGTCGCGCTGGTTTACCTGATGATGCTATTACGTAAAGCCGACCAGCATGCCACGCCTGTCGCTCACGCATAGTCCTTCAAATGATTCAAGGGACTCGTTACCCACATTTTCATGACTGATAACACAATAGCGATGACGTGGCACATGCACGTCATCGTGTGCATATTATTGTCGTATCACTCAATACATTACTTTGTGACCATATCCTTCCAGAATATGTTTGACCCGCTCCATCGTTTCGGCCTTGGGGGGGTGAACGTCATTCAGCTTATATTCTTCGCCCATCGCTACCCACTTATGTTTACCCAGTTCGTGATAGGGCAGCAGTTCGATTTTTTCTATGTTAGCCATGTCTCGGGTGAATTCGCCCAAAAGATGCACTGACTTATCATCATCTGAGTAACCAGGAACCACGACGTAGCGGATCCATGTGCGGACATTTTTCTTTGCCAGATAGCGGGCAAAATCAAGTGTTCGATGATTGGAGACACCAACCAGAATCTGATGAATATCATCGTTGATCTGTTTCAGATCCAGCATCACTAAATCGGTCACTTCCAGCAGTTCGTCAATCACCGGATCATAACGACGCACAAAGCCGTTGGTATCGAGGCAGGTATTGATCCCTTCGGCATGGCAGGCACGGAACCAGTCACGTACAAACTCAGCCTGCAAAATTGCCTCGCCGCCGGAAGCTGTGACGCCACCGCCGGACGCATTCATAAAGTGACGATAAGACACCACGTCTTTCATCAGTTCTTCGACGGTGACTTCTTTGCCTCCGTGGGTATCCCAGGTATCTCGGTTGTGACAATACAGGCAGCGCATCAGGCAACCCTGGAAGAAGGTAATAAAACGGATACCGGGACCGTCAACGGTTCCACAGGATTCAAATGAATGGATACGGCCTTTAATTGACATCGCGATGAATTCTCCACGTTAAACCCGCCTTTGGCAGGAACGCAGTCTTTAGCTGCGTTAAGTCTGTTTTGCCAGCTACCTGAGAAAAATAGAGAGCTGGCAAACAAGGCTATGAAAAGGCTCCGGTTAAGGAGCCTTTTATGTGTCAAAGTATCTATCCGTCATACTTCAAGCTGTAGAGGCATTAACCACACGAACATACTCAGTCACTTGAGTTTTGCTCGCGGGTCACCTTCTTTCTGTAGCGTGGAGGCCCGGCCTATATCGTCTGCGTGAAGGTACGGGTAATGACATCCTGCTGCTGTTCTTTAGTCAGTGAGTTGAACCGAACGGCATAACCGGATACACGAATAGTCAACTGAGGATATTTCTCCGGATTGTCCATCGCATCCAGCAGCATTTCACGGTTCATCACGTTAACGTTCAGATGCTGACCCCCTTCAATGCTGGCTTCATGGTGAAAATAACCATCCATCAGGCCGGCAAGGTTAGCTTTACGCACATTATCATCTTTACCCAGCGCGTTTGGCACGATGGAGAAGGTGTAGGAGATACCATCTTTGGCGTAGGCAAACGGCAGTTTCGCTACAGAGGTCAGTGAGGCGACAGCACCTTTTTGATCACGACCATGCATTGGGTTGGCACCGGGTCCGAATGGTGCGCCAGCACGACGACCATCTGGAGTATTGCCGGTTTTTTTACCATACACCACGTTAGATGTAATAGTCAGTACTGACTGAGTTGGTATCGCGTGGCGATAAGTTTGCAGTTTCTGAATTTTCTTCATGAAACGTTCAACCAGGTCACAGGCAATATCATCCACACGAGCATCGTTGTTGCCAAACTGCGGATATTCACCTTCGATTTTGAAGTCGATAGCCAGACCATCTTCATCACGAATGGTGGACACTTTGGCATACTTGATAGCAGACAGGGAATCAGCTGCTACTGATAAACCAGCAATACCACAGGCCATGGTACGGTAAACGTCACGATCATGCAGCGCCATCAGTGAAGCTTCGTAGCTGTATTTGTCGTGCATGTAATGGATGATGTTCAGTGCGGTGACATACTGTTTTGCCAGCCAGTCCATGAAGTGATCCATGCGATCCATCACTTTGTCATAATCCAGCACATCATCCATCATTGGCGCTTCTTTTGGACCCACCTGCATTTTCAGTTTTTCGTCTACACCACCGTTGATGGCATACAGCATGGTTTTCGCCAGGTTGGCACGTGCGCCGAAAAACTGCATTTGCTTACCGACTACCATTGGGCTGACGCAGCAGGCGATAGCATAGTCATCATTGTTGAAGTCCGGACGCATCAGATCGTCATTTTCGTACTGAATAGACGAGGTATCAATGGACACTTTAGCGGCGAATTTCTTGAAGTTCAGCGGTAGCTTTTCAGACCATAGAATGGTCATGTTTGGCTCCGGAGACGGTCCCATAGTGTAGAGAGTGTTCAAGAAACGGAAGCTGGTTTTGGTCACCAGAGTGCGACCGTCCAGTCCCATGCCAGCCAGTGATTCAGTGGCCCAGATGGGATCGCCTGAGAACAGTTCATCGTACTCTGGGGTCCGCAGGAAACGAACCATACGCAGTTTCATCACCAGGTGGTCAATCAATTCCTGAGCCTGCTGCTCGGTGATTTTACCCGCCTGCAGGTCGCGTTCGATATATATATCGAGGAAGGTCGATACGCGACCAAAGGACATCGCGGCACCGTTTTGGGATTTCACTGCGGCCAGGTAGCCGAAATAGGTCCACTGGACAGCTTCCTGTGCGGTGGTCGCCGGACCCGAAATATCACAGCCGTATTTAGCGGCCATTTCTTTAATCTGTTGCAACGCCCGGTGCTGATCGGCAATTTCTTCACGCAGACGAATGGTGGCTTCAAGATTTACACCATTTTCCAGATCGCTTTGCAGTGAAGTGAACTGGGCGAATTTGTCTTTCATCAGCAGGTCGATACCGTACAGCGCGACACGACGATAGTCACCAATGATGCGACCACGGCCATATGCGTCTGGCAGACCCGTCAATACACCGGATTTACGGCAGCGCAGAATATCTGGGGTATAAACATCAAATACCCCCTGGTTGTGAGTTTTACGGTATTCAGTGAAGATTTTTTTCAGGCCCGGATCCAGTTCGCGACCATAGACCTTACAGGAGCCTTCCACCATTTTTATCCCGCCGAATGGGATCAACGCACGTTTCAGTGGGGCTTCAGTTTGCAAACCAACAATGGTTTCCAGTTTTTTATTGATGTAACCCGCATCGTGAGACGTGATGGTCGAGGCCAGGTCAGTATCAAAATCGACAGGGGAATGGGTACGGTTCTCCAGCTTGATGCCTTCCATAACCTGGTTCCACAGCGCGGTGGTAGCTTCAGTGGCACCACTCAGGAATGTTTCATCACCTTCATAAGGGGTGTAGTTTTTCTGGATAAAGTCACGAACATTAACACTGTTCTGCCATTCGCCTTGTGCAAAGCCTGCCCAGGCCGCAGCCTGTTTTTCATTGAGTTCGCTCATTTGAACCTACCTTAATTACGTTGAGTTCTTTCGTTCCCGTTGCCCGATTTCAGGCGACGGACGCCAAATCTTATTGTTGCTGTCAGTGATGATCGCCATCGCGCAGATAGATAACCCAGTACGTCAGACCGACTAATAATCCGCCACCAATAATATTCCCAAGTGTGACCGGGATAAGGTTATTCATCACAAAGTTACGTACTGTCAGCTCGGAAAAGTGGGCGGCAGTGGCGCCCGTCGTCTGCCAGAATTCCGGGGAAGCAAAATCTTTGATAACGATAGCCATTGGAATAAGAAACATGTTGGCAATGCTGTGTTCAAATCCGCTGGCGACAAACATCGCTACTGGCAATACCATGGCTAACATTTTGTCCGTCAGGCTGCGACCGGAATAGCTCATCCACACCGCCAGACATACCATCAGATTGGCCAGCGTACCCAGGCAGACTGCTTCGAAGAAAGTATGGTGCATTTTATGGTCAGCTGTCTGCAGAACATTTAATCCCCATGCACCATTCGCCGACATATATTGTCCGGCAAACCAGATCAGCCCAACGAAAAACATTGCGCCGAAAAAATTTCCGATATAAACATTAATCCAGTTGCGACCAAGTTGTCCCCAACTGATACGGCCACTGGCTTTTGCCACCATGGTTAGTACGGTTGAGGTGAAGAGATCCGCACCACATACCACGACCAGCATCAACCCAAGTGAGAAGCAAATACCGCCAACCAGCTTTGCCAGGCCATAGGGGATGGTCTCTGTGCCGGTGGTGGCGGTGATATAGAAAACAAAGGCAATGGAAATAAAGACGCCCGCAGTAATGGCCAGGAAAAATGTTGTGAAGGGGCGCTTCATTGCTTTATAGACACCCGCTTCTTCGGCAACTTTGGCCATTTCAGACGGTAAAAGTAAATCGAACGGGTTGCCAGTTTTCACACTAACTACTCCCAAAATTAATCAACGCTGAAATACTAACAAAGGAGTATAGAGGGGAAATTGATGTGGATCATATTGCGCCAGCATATCGTTGCTTAATACACTGTTTTTACTGTGGTTTATTGATTTAACCAGCTGATATATAAAGACTAAATTTTTTTTAATATACTAAATAAAAGTTGAAGGGAACATACAGCACATTAAGTAAAACTGATGGCAAACAGAAAAAATATGTCCTGCTTGTTAATTGTTTGGTTTTTAAAAATATTTAACTCACCTTTTATTAACCTTTACTGAAACTATTTGTCACTTTTATTTTTTTCGCTGGATCTAAAATAGCTGGCGGTGTGCATTATCTCACACAAACCGCCAGATCAGCATTTATTTCCAGTAGCGGCGTTTAGCCTGCTGGAGTTTTTCATAAGCGGCCAGCAGGGATTGATGAGCCGGGAATGCCAGTAAATCGCCATCCACGCTCTGCAGTCCGTTGAATGGCGCTTCACCGCTGATGGCAGCCGATGCGGCGACAACAGTTTCCTGACCGTACATACGTACGAAGGCGTGGTAATATTGCAGTGGATCTCGTTCGTCTTCCATGCTCAGCAGCAACAAAGTTTGCAGGCAGCGGTAGTAGTTGGCGCGGGCTGGAGTAAAAATGGAAGCATTGAATTCCATGGTCCATTCGGTCCACACCAGTGCCTGGTCAAGGTCGCCACCGGCCAGGGCCAGCATCGCTTTCAGTTCCCCGATGCGCAAGGTGTACCAGCCGTTATCTTTACCGGTCGCCAGGCCCAGTAGTTCACGAACACGGGTGAAGTCATCAAGGCCTTCTTCATCCAGGCGCTCAATCAATGCCAGATAGTCTGCTTTTTCCCACTGACTTTCAGGCAATGCAAGGAGGACGTCACGCAGTTCGGCTCCCATATTGTTATTAGCCAGCAGTAAATCTTCCGCCGGATAGATATCAGACATGCCAGGCACGATGATCCGGCAAGCGTAAACATCCAGATGCTGATAATCAGCGACATAGACTTCCTGGCCTTCGGCATTGAAAATGGCCATCAGTGTGGCGAATTCTTCTTCGGTGGTGCCGGCGAAACTCCAGTCAGTAAATGGATAGTCCGCTTCGTCTTTAAACATATCCCAGGAGATCAGCCCGCTGGAATCGATAAAGTGTGTTTCCAGGTTAGCATGCTCAGCCACTTCTTCATCATCAAAAGTGGGGGGCGTAAACACATCCAGATCTTTCAGGCTACGACCCTGCAGCAGTTCGGTCACGGTACGTTCCAGTGCCACGCCAAAGTCAGGGTGAGCGCCAAAAGAGGCAAAACAGGTACCATTGTCAGGGTTGAACAGGACCACGCAAATGACCGGATACTTGCCGCCCAGCGATGCGTCATAAGTGAAGATAGGGAATCCTTCAGCTTCCAGTCTGGCGATGGCTTCTACCACGCCGGGGTAACGGTTGAGTACGTTATCAGGGATGGCTGGCAGGCTGATGGACTCGGCGATGATACGGTTTTTAATGTAGCGCTCAAAGACCTCGGACAGACCCTGTACACGAGCTTCACTGGCCGTGTTACCGGCGGACATGCCATTAGACACGTACAGGTTGCCAATGATATTCACCGGAATATAAACGGTGTGTTGATCTGACTGACGAGTAAATGGCAAGGCGCAGATCCCCCGATCGCGGTTACCTGATTGCAGATCGATCAGGTCGCTGGCGTTCAGTTCCTGTTCGGGGTCATAAAACGCGCGCAGGCGCGAGTCGAGGATGCCCTGCGGCAGAGCGTTGTCCTCTGGCAGTGGGAACCATTTTTCATTGGGATAGTGAACGAATTCACTGTCAGCAATGGATTTTCCCAGCCAAAAATCGGCAAAGAAGTAGTTGGTAGACAGGCGCTCGAAGTATTCACCTAACGCGGAAGCCAGCGCGGCTTTCTTACTGGCGCCTTTACCGTTAGTGAAGCACAGTGGGCAGTCACGATCGCGAATATGAACGGACCAAACGTGAGGAACCGGATTAAGCCAGGACGCTTCTTCAATATTGAAGCCCAGATCCTGTAATTTTTGCTGAAAGCGTGCGATGGAATCTTCCAGCGCGGCATCTTTGCCTGGAATATAAGTTTGCGTCATAAAGCCCACTTGTTTTGGGTTGTGCCGAAAGTGCGCCATGATACGGGGTTTCTGGCCGATTCGCTATCCGGCAGGAGAATTTCATTGGTGCTATTCTGGCCGTTTTTCAGCCTGATGCGAGGCGGTATTTTTTTATTGCTGTAACGCCTCACAAAACATCGTCTTTGTTGCATTTATCCCTACAAACTATTGCGTGGCTGAGTGAAGAACTGGTCGGCTGACCGGATTAATCATTGCAGCTCGTTAAGGGCAATGATAAAACCGATAACATAGAGTCGAAATCGATTGATCTGAAAGTGGTGAGGGGAAATGAGCCAGGTTTTCAATTTTAGCGCCGGTCCAGCGATGCTGCCGGTGGAAGTACTGCGTCGTGCCGAACAGGAACTCTGTAACTGGCAGGGGTTAGGGACATCTGTGATGGAAATCAGCCACCGCAGTAAGGCGTTCATTCAGGTTGCTGAAGAGGCGGAAAAAGATTTTCGTGATCTGCTAAAAATCCCTTCCAATTATAACGTTTTATTCTGTCATGGCGGCGCTCGTGCGCAGTTTGCTGCGATTCCGCTGAACCTGCTGGGCAACCAGACTACGGCAGATTATGTCGATGGCGGTTACTGGGCGCACAGTGCCGTAAAAGAAGCGCTGAAATACTGTACGCCAAACGTCATTGATGCAAAAACCACGGTTGACGGCCTGCGGGCGATAACCCCAATGAGTCGCTGGGCACTGTCTGATAATGCGGCTTATGTGCACTATTGTCCTAATGAAACTATCGACGGTATTGCCATTAATGAAGAGCCGGATTTTGGTGATAAAGTGGTGGTGGCCGATATGTCATCAACCATCCTGTCGTACCCGATTGATGTGAGTCGCTATGGGGTGATTTATGCTGGAGCCCAGAAAAATATCGGTCCGGCTGGCCTCACACTGGTCGTCGTGCGTGAAGATTTGCTGGGTAAAGCGAAGCAAGAATTGCCTTCCATCCTGGATTACCAGGTGCTGAGTGAAAACGATTCCATGTTCAATACGCCGCCTACCTTTGCGTGGTATCTTTCCGGGTTGGTGTTTAAATGGTTGAAAGAACAGGGTGGCGTGGCTGAGCTGGATAAACGCAATCAGGCAAAAGCTGATCTGTTGTATGGTGTGATCGACAAGAGTGGTTTCTATCGCAACGATGTGGTTATCAGCAATCGTTCGCGGATGAATGTTCCTTTCCAGCTGGCGGATTCCGCCCTGGATAAGGTGTTCCTTGAGGAGTCATTTGCTGCGGGTCTGCATGCGCTGAAAGGTCATCGCGTTGTCGGGGGGATGCGTGCATCTATCTACAATGCGATGCCTCTGGAAGGTGTGAAGGCGTTGACCGACTTTATGATCGATTTCGAGCGACGTCACGGTTAAGCGTGAATTATCGACTGAAATATCTGAAACCTCGCGAAGCTGCGGGGTTTCATTGCATTTTATTTGGAGAATAAGTTTCACATGCAGGAATCCCTGACGTTACAACCTGTTTCACTGGTGAATGGCACTGTTAACTTACCCGGTTCCAAAAGCGTTTCGAATCGCGCTTTGTTGCTGGCTGCGCTGGCTAAAGGCACCACGCGTCTGACTAATTTGCTGGATAGTGATGACGTGCGTCATATGCTCAATGCATTGCATGCATTGGGGGTCAGTTATACTTTGTCGGACAATCGTACGGTGTGTGAAGTGACCGGTAAGGGGGGCGCTCTGCATGCGGACAAACCTCTGGAACTGTTTTTAGGTAACGCTGGAACGGCGATGCGTCCTCTTGCTGCCGCGCTTTGCCTGGGGAAAAACGACATTGTGTTGACCGGTGAACCAAGGATGAAAGAACGTCCCATTGGCCATTTGGTTGATGCGCTTCGTCAGGGAGGAGCGCAAGTGGATTATCTTGAACAACAGGATTATCCACCATTGCATCTCCAGGGCGGTTTCGTTGGAGGAGAGGTTTCTGTCGATGGCAGTGTATCAAGCCAGTTCCTGACGGCGTTGCTGATGACTGCTCCGCTGGCCCCGAACGACACAAAAATTATCATTAAGGGGGAACTGGTTTCCAAACCTTATATTGATATCACCCTTAATCTGATGAAAACTTTTGGCGTGACGGTTAAAAACGAAGGCTACGCCATTTTCCATGTCGCGGGTAATCAACAGTATGTTTCTCCGGGTGCATATTTGGTTGAAGGCGACGCATCCTCTGCTTCTTACTTTTTGGCCGCAGCGGCAATCAAAGGCGGTACGATCAAAGTTACCGGTATTGGTCGCAACAGCATGCAGGGCGATATCCGCTTTGCCGACGTACTGGAGAAAATGGGCGCGAGCGTTGAATGGGGTGACGACTATATTGCCTGCACCCGCGGTGAACTGAAGGCTATCGACCTGGATATGAATCATATTCCGGATGCGGCAATGACGATCGCCACGACGGCGTTGTTTGCTAAAGGTACGACGGTAATGCGTAATATTTATAACTGGCGTGTAAAAGAAACCGACCGTCTGGCTGCCATGGCGACTGAGTTGCGTAAAGTGGGGGCTAAAGTGGAAGAGGGGCATGATTACATTTGCATTACGCCACCGGAAACTATTCAGTTTGCGGAGATTGGTACCTATAATGATCACCGCATGGCGATGTGTTTTTCGCTGGTGGCGTTATCTTCTACCCCGGTGACTATTCTTGACCCCAAGTGTACTGCTAAAACCTTCCCAGACTACTTTGAGCAGTTTGCTCGTCTCAGCCAGTCGGCATGATCATGATTCTGCAAAACCGCTGCATAACCTGCAGCGGATTGTGAACTGGCTCACACATTCGCCAGCGGAATTTGCGTTGAACCCCACCCGAATGGGTTGATTAATTTTGAGTATGTCTATGTTTAAGGGGTAACGATCAGGGCTGTTGCAGCGTATAATACGCGTCGATATTTGTCTGAGCAGGTTAAACAGACATCCTACCGACAGGAGAACGACATGACGGCTTTAGCTCCAGTGATCACCATTGATGGCCCCAGCGGTGCTGGTAAAGGGACCTTGTGTAAAGCACTGGCAGAGGCGTTGCAATGGCATCTGTTGGATTCAGGCGCGATTTATCGCGTATTGGCGCTGGCTGCTTTGCACCACCAGGTGGATATTACCTCGGAAGAGGCTCTGGTACCTATCGCCGCTCATCTGGACGTACGCTTTGTTTCCACCAATGGTGAGATGCAGGTGATCCTTGAAGGCGAAAACGTATCGGCTGAAATCCGTACGCAAGATGTGAGCAACACCGCGTCAAAAGTTGCTGCATTTCCTCGTGTTCGCGAAGCGCTGTTGCGCCGTCAGCGAGCCTTCCGTGATATGCCGGGCCTGATTGCGGATGGACGAGATATGGGGACGGTGGTTTTCCCTGATGCGCCAGTAAAAATCTTTCTTGATGCCAGTTCAGAAGAGCGTGCTCGCCGTCGTATGCTACAGTTGCAGGAGAAAGGCTTTAGTGTTAACTTTGAGCGCCTTTTATCTGAGATAAAAGAACGTGATGATCGCGATCGTAATCGCGCTATCGCGCCGCTGATACCGGCAAGTGATGCGCTGGTGCTGGATTCAACCAGTATGTCAATTGAGCAAGTTATTAAAACTTCTCTTAATTATGCGCGTGAAAAGCTGTCCTTGCTGCCGTAGTAACTGATTTTTAACCCTCTGATATGGATGTCATGGGGTATGTGAAACAACCCCACCCGCCAGGATGTCAGGTGGACGTTAAAATTGAAGAATCATAAGATTATCAATATGACTGAATCTTTTGCTCAACTCTTTGAAGAGTCCCTGAAAGAAATCGAAACCCGTCCGGGTTCCATTGTTCGTGGTGTTGTTGTCGCTATCGACAAAGATGTTGTTCTGGTTGATGCGGGTCTGAAGTCTGAGTCAGCTATCCCTGCAGAGCAATTCAAGAACGCGGCTGGCGAACTGGAAATCCAGGTTGGGGACGAAGTTGATGTCGCGCTGGACGCAGTTGAAGACGGCTTCGGTGAAACTCAGCTGTCCCGTGAGAAAGCTAAACGCCATGAAGCTTGGATCACGCTGGAAAAAGCTTACGAAGAGGCTGAAACTGTTACCGGTGTTATCAACGGCAAAGTCAAGGGCGGCTTCACAGTTGAGCTGAACGGCATTCGTGCGTTCCTGCCAGGTTCCCTGGTTGATGTCCGTCCAGTGCGTGATACTCTGCATCTGGAAGGCAAAGAGCTTGAATTTAAAGTAATCAAGCTGGATCAGAAACGTAACAACGTGGTGGTTTCACGTCGTGCGGTTATTGAGTCCGAAAATAGTGCTGAGCGCGATCAACTGCTGGAAAACCTGCAGGAAGGCATGGAAGTTAAAGGTATCGTTAAGAACCTTACCGACTACGGCGCATTTGTTGATCTGGGCGGCGTTGATGGCCTGCTGCATATTACTGACATGGCATGGAAACGCGTTAAGCATCCAAGCGAGATTGTCAATGTTGGTGATGAAATCACGGTTAAAGTGCTGAAATTTGACCGCGAGCGTACCCGTGTGTCTCTGGGTCTGAAACAGCTGGGCGAAGATCCATGGGTGGCTATCGCTAAGCGTTACCCAGAAGGTACCAAACTGACCGGTCGAGTGACCAACCTGACTGATTACGGCTGCTTCGTTGAAATCGAAGAAGGTGTTGAAGGTCTGGTGCACGTTTCCGAAATGGATTGGACCAACAAAAACATTCATCCATCTAAAGTGGTTAATGTTGGCGATGTTGTTGAAGTTATGGTTCTGGATATCGACGAAGAGCGTCGTCGTATCTCCCTGGGTCTGAAGCAGTGTAAATCTAACCCATGGCAGCAGTTCGCGGAAACTCACAACAAGGGTGATCGTGTTGAAGGTAAAATCAAGTCAATCACTGACTTCGGTATCTTCATCGGCCTGGACGGCGGTATCGACGGCCTGGTTCATCTGTCTGACATCTCCTGGAACGCAACCGGAGAAGAAGCAGTACGTGAATACAAGAAAGGCGACGAAATCGCGGCGGTGGTTCTGCAGGTTGACGCAGAACGCGAGCGTATCTCCCTGGGCGTTAAGCAACTGGCGGAAGATCCGTTCAACAACTACATCTCTCTGAACAAGAAAGGTGCTATTGTTAACGGTAAAGTAACGGCTGTTGACGCGAAAGGTGCAACAGTTGAGCTGGCTGATGGCGTTGAGGGTTACCTGCGCGCGTCTGAAGCTTCGCTGGATCGCGTTGAAGACGCCACGCTGGTACTGAATGTTGGTGACGATGTTGAAGCCAAATTCACTGGCGTTGACCGTAAAAATCGTGTTGTTAGCCTGTCTGTACGTGCGAAAGACCAGGCTGACGAGAAAGAAGCCATCAATACTGTTAACACCAAACAGGAAGAAGGCAATTTCTCTAACGCGATGGCTGAAGCATTCAAAGCAGCTAAAGGCGAGTAATTACGTTTGCATCAGGACGGCGTAAGCTGTCCTGATGAAATACCGTATTACTGTCAGGGCTTTTTCCTATAGGGATTAACCGGAGGATTTATGACCAAGTCAGAACTGATTGAAAGACTTGCTGGCCAGCACTCTCATATTCCGGCGAAAGTCGTTGAGGATGCGGTAAAAGAAATGCTGGAGCACATGGCGAGCACTTTGGCGCAAGGCGAACGTATTGAAATCCGGGGCTTTGGCAGCTTTTCTTTGCATTATCGAGCACCTCGCATTGGTCGTAACCCGAAAACGGGTGACAAGGTGGAGTTGGAAGGAAAGTACGTTCCACACTTCAAGCCAGGCAAAGAGTTACGTGATCGTGCAAATATCTACGGCTAAGGCTGACGTATTACAGTAAAAAACGACACAGTAGTGTCGTTTTTTTTTGTCTTGGGCATGGCAGGTGGTTGTCAGTTACTGACGAACGTACAGAAAAATAATTACTGGAATATTGCCCACATAACACTGTCCTGCCTGGTTAAGTATAATAAATACTTTGCGATCCTTCTCTGTCTTAACTGAACGTCCAGCTGTATTAAATCAAAGCATGTAGCACACTCCGATGGGTGGAAAAACAGGAGTGCTAACCATGCCTTACAGCCTGAGTCGGTTGGCGATGTGGACGATCGTCGCGACGCTGCCTCTCAACTTCCTTCCTCGCCTGCCAGATGCCAAATATGATCTACTGTGGGTGTTGATTGCCGCGCTCCTGGGCGGTGTTCGTTATCGGTTGCTGAATGAACTGGCGATTGTGCTGCTGCTCTTTCTCTGGGCTGTATCGCCAGCCCGCACGTTGCTGCAGCAAATTGACTTTCTGACGGCAAGGCCGCAGGAGGCAATAGTCAGAATTGAACAGTTACGGTCAGAGCGAATAAAACTCAGGATCCTGAGTGTCGCGGGAAGGGTCCTCTTTCCACCGATCTACGCCACGGTCAGCATGCCGGAACATCAGCAACCTTTTTGCGCCGGTCAGCGTTGGCGGATGAAACTCCGGCTAAGGGCCGTACACGCCCAGCTTAATGAAGGAAGTTTTGACTCTCAGAGATATGTGTTAGCCAACAGCATGCCACTGACGGGCAGGGTTTTGTCCCTACACCCCACTAAAGCCAGCTGTAACTGGCGCCAGCAGGTTATCAGCAGCAGTCAGAAAAATTATGGCGATTTGCCACGGCAGGCGATAATTACAGCACTGGCATTCGGAGATCGCGGGAATGTCAGTCGTGAAATGAATCAACTGCTGAGGGAAACCGGTACGGCCCACCTGATGGCTATTTCCGGGATGCATATCAGTCTGGCCGCCAGCCTGGGCTGGCTGGCGGCACGTTTACTGCAACTGTTCTTTCCCGCCGCCTGGATAGGGTATCGTTTTCCGTTATTGTTCAGTTTACTGTCGGCGATGGCTTACACCTGGCTTTCGGGGGGAAACCCGCCAGCTGTACGAGCGATACTGGCACTCAGCATGTGGAGTACGCTTCGGCTAAGCGGTAAATGTTGTAGCAACTGGCAGGTATGGGGATTCTGTATTGGCAGCATCCTTTTCTTCGATCCGTTGAGCATGCTGTCAGACAGCTTGTGGCTGTCGGCCATGGCAGTCGCTGGTTTGTTGTTTTGGTTTCACTGGTTTCCTCTGCCGAGGCGTTTTATGGGTAAGAAACGCTGGTTGATTTTACGGTTATTGCACTTGCAATTGGGGATGTTCCTGCTATTGATGCCATTGCAGATACTGATATTTCATGCCATCAGCGTCAGTGCTTTAGTGGCGAATCTTTGGGCGGTGCCGGTCGTGACTTTGCTGACTGTACCACTGATCCTCTGTGCCGTGGTATGCAATGCCCTGACGCCCGTCAGCGTGCTGCTCTGGTGGGCCGCTGATCGCTCCCTTGAGCTGGTGTTTATTCCTCTAAGGGCGTTACCTGCGGGCTGGGTTCACGTTAGTCAATCGGCGTTGTGGCTGAGTTTGCTGGCCTGGCTGATGGTCGTGGTCTGGCGGTTCTGTTGGTGGCGAAGTTCACCAATAACGGTGCTCAGCTTGTGTCTGGTGGTTGCATTATGGCGCATGAACGTCAGGACACCCGATTGGCGAGTGGATATGCTGGACGTCGGGCATGGTCTGGCTGTGGTGATATCTCGTCAGCAAAACGCCGTTATTTATGATACCGGGAATCGTTGGGAGGGTGGAGATGCGGCAACAAGTCAGATTCTGCCGTGGTTGAATTGGCAAGGGCTGAGTGTGCAGCAAATTATTCTCAGTCATGACCATCTTGACCATACAGGTGGGCTTGAAAGTCTGCATAAGGCATTTCCCCTGGCAACAATGCGCAGTGAGATGGGCCGGGAAGAGCATTTACCCTGCCATCGGGGGGTAAGTTGGCAGTGGCAGTCGTTAACGTTTCAGGTACTCTGGCCTGAGGTGGGGGCAAAACAGTCCGTCAATAACCAGTCTTGTGTGATTGTCGTTAGTGATGGTAAATGGCGGGTTCTGTTGACGGGGGATATTGAAGCCCGTGCAGAGCTTAAGATGGTGAGTCATTACCGTGACCAACTTGCAGCGGATGTGTTGCAGGTGCCCCATCATGGTAGCGGGACCTCGTCTTCGCCACCATTGCTCAGAGCCGTTACCGCTAAGGTGGCAATTGCGTCGGCAGCACGTTACAGCGCCTGGAAACTGCCAGCAGAACGCATTATCCGTCGCTATGCTGACAATCATTACCGCTGGTATGACACGGCGGCAGATGGGCAAATCAGCATAGCCTTTTTCCGCGATGGCTGGCAGGTTTATGGTTTAAGAGCGAAAATTTTGCCTCGTTGGTATCATCAGTGGTTTGGCGTCCCACGCTATTCCAGGTAGAATGAGCGGCTATTTCAATTGAACTGGTTAAATAATGCATCAGGATAAAGATCTCTCCACCTGGCAGACATTTCGTCGTCTTTGGCCGATGATCAAGCCCTTCAAGGCAGGACTGATTGTGGCTGCGGTCGCGCTGATACTCAATGCAGCGGGCGATACACTAATGCTGTCACTGCTGAAACCGTTACTGGATGATGGATTCGGCAAGGCGAACTCTTCGGTTCTGATTTGGATGCCGTTGGCCGTCATCGGCTTGATGTTAATACGCGGTGTCACCAGCTATATATCAAGTTACTGTATTTCTTGGGTTTCAGGAAATGTGGTGATGTCAATGCGTCGCCGATTGTTTAGCCATATGATGGGCATGCCCGTCGCCTTTTTCGATCAACAATCAACCGGGACCTTGTTGTCTCGTATCACTTATGATTCTGAACAGGTTGCTTCATCTTCTTCCAGTGCGTTGGTGACGGTGGTACGTGAAGGTGCCTCCATCATCGGCCTGTTCATTATGATGTTTTACTATAGCTGGCAGTTGTCGTTAATCTTGATTTTACTGGCGCCGATTGTGTCCTTCGCGATCCGCACGGTTTCCAGACGTTTTCGTAATATCAGTAAAAGCATGCAGAACACCATGGGGCAGGTGACCACCAGTGCGGAGCAAATGCTGAAAGGGCATAAAGAAGTATTGATTTTTGGCGGTCAGGAAATCGAGAGCCAGCGTTTTAATCGCGTCAGTAATCGCATGCGCCAGCAAGGAATGAAGCTGGTTTCCGCTTCTTCAATCTCTGATCCGATTATTCAGTTGATCGCTTCCCTGGCGCTGGCGTTTGTGCTTTATGCGGCGAGTTTCCCAAGTGTGATGGATACGCTGACAGCCGGGACGATTACTGTGGTCTTTTCCTCTATGATTGCGTTGATGCGTCCGTTGAAATCGTTGACTAACGTCAATGCTCAATTCCAGCGCGGAATGGCAGCCTGCCAGACTCTTTTCTCTATTCTTGACAGTGAGCAGGAAACCGATACCGGTACTCGCGTTATTGAGCGAGCTGAGGGTGATGTGGAATTCCGCAACGTGACCTTTACCTATCCAGGGCGTGAAGCACCAGCATTACATAATATCAACTTGTTGATACCCAAGGGTAAAACAGTGGCTCTGGTTGGTCGCTCCGGCTCTGGTAAATCGACTATCGCTAGTCTGATGACGCGTTTTTATGATATCCAGCAGGGTGAAATTCTGATAGATGGCCATGATCTGCGGGAGTACACCCTCAGTTCGCTGCGTAACCAGGTTGCTCTGGTATCGCAGAATGTCCACTTGTTCAATGATACGATTGCCAACAATATCGCCTATGCCCGCGGTGAACAGTACACCCGGAAAGATATTGAGAAAGCGGCGACCATGGCCCACGCGATGGACTTCATCAATAAGATGGAGAACGGTTTGGATACGGTGATTGGTGAGAACGGTGTGCTGCTTTCCGGTGGTCAGCGTCAGCGTATTGCTATTGCTCGTGCGTTGCTGCGTGATAGCCCGATTCTGATTCTGGATGAGGCGACGTCTGCACTGGATACTGAGTCAGAGCGCGCTATTCAGGCCGCATTGGATGAGTTGCAAAAAAATCGTACTTCACTGGTTATTGCTCACCGCCTTTCCACCATTGAGAAAGCCAATGAGATAGTGGTTGTTGAAGATGGCCATATTGTTGAGCGTGGCAGCCACGCTGACCTGTTGGAGCATAACGGTGTCTATGCTCAGCTACACAAAATGCAGTTCGGTCAATGATTGAGACGCTGTGGAGTGGGCGTTCGGTACTGTATGTGCTGCTGTTGCCGCTCAGCTGGTTATATGGTTTGGTCACTAATCTTATCCGCCTCAGTTACGTTCGTGGGTGGCGTAAGGCCTGGCGAGCACCAGTGCCGGTGGTTATTGTGGGTAACCTGACTGTCGGGGGCAACGGTAAAACACCGGTGGTCGTCTGGCTGGTTCAGGCACTGCAACAACGAGGTCTGCGTCCAGGGGTTGTTTCACGTGGCTATGGCGGGAAAGCTGATCATTATCCGTTGCTGCTTAACGACCAGACGTCCTCTCAGCAGGCTGGTGATGAGCCGGTATTGATTTATCAGCGTACTGGTGCGCCAGTGGCGGTTTCTCCTGTCAGAAAAGAGGCTGTTCAGGCATTGCTGTCAGGTGGTGATATAGATATTGTCATCACCGATGATGGGTTGCAGCATTATGCACTGGCGCGGGATTTCGAAATTGTGGTAGTGGATGGTCAGCGGCGTTTTGGCAATGGTTGGTGGTTGCCAGCTGGACCGATGCGTGAACGTGTATCGCGCCTGAAAAGTGTGGATGCGGTGATTACTAATGGCGGTAATGCGCGATCAGGCGAACTGCCAATGCAACTGCAACCGGGGCAGGCTGTAAATCTCAAAACACACGAAATGCGTCCGGTGAACACACTGGAAAATGTAGTGGCAATGGCGGGGATTGGTCACCCTCCGCGCTTCTTTGCTACGCTGCGTCAGCAGGGGATCGAGCCGGTCAGAGAAGTATCATTTGCCGATCATCAGGAGTACACCCAGCCACTGTTGGCTGCATTGGCGACTGAAGGGCACGTGTTGCTGATGACGGAAAAGGACGCGGTGAAAGCTCGCCATTTCGCAGCTGATAACTGGTGGTATCTACCGGTTGACGCACAGTTTCCCATGGCGGAAAGTGCCGCCTTGCTGGACCGCATTGTTGCCCTGCGGGCTAATTAGGCGCTAATCCATGGCATAAACGCGTTTTTGGCGTATTAAGGGGCGTGTATTCAATCCGTGAACATCATATAAACGCCCCGTTTTTATCAAAGGGATTCTGATGGCTAAGGTTGAGGTAAAATGTCCGTTTTGTAAGCAAACAGACCCAGTGAAAAAGCATGGACAGGGGAGTGCCGGGCATCAACGTTATCGCTGTCAGGCATGCAGCCGAAGCGTTCAACTTGAATATAAATACTGTTGCCTGCCAGCAGGGCATGAAGGATCAGACCCTTGATCTTGCCATGAATAATGCTGGCATCCGCGACACCGCACGAGCATTGTTAATGCCGTTGCGCGCACGCTAAAAAACTCTCGCCGAAAACCGTCACCTCTCTTCCACTGGATAATCTGCGCATTCAGCTCATTCAGCGCATTGGCGAAGTGGATGAAATGTGGTCATTTGTCGGCAATAAAAAGCTGTGGTAGGCATGGGAGCCTCGTCTAAAACGTATTGTTGTCCATGCTTTTGGTCACCGGAGCAAGAAAACACTCCGCACGTTACAGGGGGACTCAACATCAGCTGAAATGCATGACAGGATCATTGGTACGTTTATCGCGCGTGAGCATTATGTATCGTAATACTCATCACCATCTTGAATACATAACCAACTTGCGCAACCTGGAAGTTGTAACCGTCGCTAAGAACGGTGCCAACACGGTAGCGCTGACCACACTCAATGCCGGTAAGGAAAAAGAGGAAGGTATCACAGTCAGGCAGTGCAATGTTTGCTGGCCTGAACCGCTAATGCGATAAAACCAAAAACTGACTGGCTTGACGTCTTTATCGCGGTGGGTTTCCGGTATCGAGCTATGGTATTCTGATGGCCTGTTTGATCAGGCCCACAAGGGAGATATTATGGATCACCGTTTACTCGAAATCGTTGCTTGTCCTGTCTGCCACGGCAAGCTGTATTACATCAAAGACCAGCAGGAACTGATTTGTAAACCGGATGGTCTGGCTTATCCGGTACGCGACGGTATTCCTGTTCTGTTGGAGACGGAAGCGCGTTCATTGACGATGGAAGAGATCCATCCATGAGTTTTGTCGCAATCATTCCTGCCCGTTTTGCTTCCACGCGACTGCCAGGGAAGCCGCTGCTAGATATCCACGGCAAGCCGATGGTGGTTCATGTGATGGAGCGTGCACTGGAATCGGGGGCCGAAAGAGTGATCGTGGCGACTGATAATGAACAGGTGGCGCGTGCAGTACACGCTGCGGGCGGAGAAGTCTGCATGACCCGCGCTGACCATCATTCTGGTACGGAACGACTGGCTGAGGTTATTGAACGCTATCAGTTCCCGGATGATACGGTGATTGTTAATGTGCAGGGCGATGAGCCACTGATCCCGCCAGTGATTATTCGTCAGGTGGCTGATAATCTGGCAAAAAGCACGGCGGGGATGGCGACACTGGCGGTGCCGATAGTGTCGGCAGGAGAAGCTTTCAATCCGAATGCGGTGAAGGTGGTGAGGGATGCGCAGGGTTATGCTTTGTATTTTTCTCGCGCGACGATCCCATGGGATCGTGAACGCTTTGCCGCTTCGCGTGAGACGATTGGCGATCACTTCCTGCGCCACATTGGGATCTACGGCTATCGTGCGGGCTTTATTCGCCGTTACGTCAGTTGGGAACCCAGCCCGCTTGAGCAGATTGAGCTGTTGGAACAATTGCGCGTACTGTGGTACGGCGAGAAAATTCACGTGGATGTGGCAAAAGCGATCCCGAGCGTAGGTGTTGATACGCCAGAAGATTTGGCACGAGTACGAGACGCAATGCGGTAATTTTTCTGCCGGGCCACCCCACCTGTGGGTTCTGGTCTCAATGAGGTGAAGCTGGCAGGCCGAATGACACCACAAGAAAAGGGATCCCGATTAGCCTACATAGGTAAGTGATTCAGGTAACTGAATGCGTCAATGCGCCAGCGGCTTGAAGTATGATGAGTGTTACTTTGTGTGACTAAGGAACAGCAGATGGAACAACTTCGTTCAGAACTTTCGCTGGTGCTGGGCGAGACACTCAGTCGTCTTGATTGTATCAGTGAACAGCCTGATGCCAGCCTTTATTCACTTTATGATCAGCAAGGTCGCTCTTTGCCGTTGGTGGCAAAATACTATAACGCTAAAGGTATTGCCTCCCAGGAAGCCTACAAGTTGTCAATGCTGGCCCGCGACAGCACCATTCGCATACCGGCGGTCTATGGTCTGATCGTCAGTCAGCAGCAGCCAATGCATGAAGTTTTGCTGATTGAGCGGATGGGGGGGATGTCTGTGGAGGCGCCAACCCGTACGCCGCAGCGCTGGCTACAACTGCAGGAGCAGGTTGTCGGGGCGCTGCTGGCCTGGCACCGCATCGACAGCCATGGACTGGTCGGCAATGTCGACAGCACCCAGGAAAATCACTGGGTAGCCTGGTTTATGCAGCGTGTCGAAGTGTTATGGTCGACGCTGGGTTTTTTGCGGCCAGAGACGTTGAGCATGGAGGTGCGGCAGGTGCTGTTTCGCAGTCGTCAGAATCTGGCGCACTTGTTCGATGATTTTGACGATCCCTGTGTGTTGGTACATGGCAATCTTTCATTACGTAACATGTTAAAACAGACCCGCAGCGATGAATTGTTCGCCATGATCAATCCTGGCACCGTTTTGTGGGCTCCCCGTGAATACGAGCTTTTCCGTTTGTCTGAGGAAGGTCCAGCGGAAACATTGTTGTTTCACTATTTGCAGCAGGCTCCGGTTGCCGAAGGGTTTATCGCCCGTCGCTGGCTTTATATGTTGTGGGATGAAATAAGCCGACTGATCCAGACGGGGCAGTTTGATCGCTCCCGCGTTGATCGTGCTGCGGCATTACTGCTTCCCTGGCTCAACTGAAGGCAGGGTGATAGCCTGCCACCATCGGCCAAGCGCCTCGTAAATCGCCCGATCGCTGTGACTCAGCCACAAGGAGGATGGAATGGCTTTTTCCCACAGATTCAGCGGAGAGGTGATCGCCAGTTGATTCGCGGGAGCAGGCAATGGGTGCAGTCCTTGTTGTTGGAAGAAAATCATCGCCCGTGGCAGATGCGAAGCTGAGGTCACCAGCAGGAAAGGACGATTGCCGACGACCTGTGCCACGTAGTGGGCTTCCTGGCGGGTGTCGCGCGGCTGGCTGAGTGTGATGATGTCGTCTGCCGGCACCCCCAGCGATTGCGCCACACGGGAAGTGACCTCTGCTGAACTTAGCGGATTATTCTGGGTCGCCGCACCCGTAAAGACCATCTTAGCGCCAGGATTTTCCCGCCACAGGCGGATACCTTCAGCCAGTCTTGGCAGGCTGTTGTTGAGCATATTTGAGCTGGGCGCCCACTGTGGGTTCCACGTATAGCCGCCGCCGAGTACCACCACATAATCTACTTTCTGACTTCCCTGCCAGGTAGTATAGCGATTTTCTATTGGCTTCAGCAGGCCATCAGCGACAGGTTGCAGGCTAATCAGCATCAGGATAAGCCAGGCGCAGGAGAGGATGATTTTGCCGGTTTTCTGCCAGCGGCTGAACCAGAGGAATAAAAGTCCGCCTGCCATCATCAACAGCAGGAGAGGCAAGGGCAGTAACAGGCTACCGATCACTTTTTTAAGTACAAAAAGCATGAAAATGGACTCCTTTTGTTCGAAAAAACACCACCCGAAAGCGAAGCAGTGACTGAAAGGTTCATTCTCTGCCAGTGTATGCCAAAATAGACTGTAGATTCATCCATTGACCCGTCCGGAGCCTGACTATGCAGGATCGCAACTTTGATGATATCGCGGAAAAATTTTCGCAGAATATCTACGGTACCAGCAAAGGCCGCATTCGCCAGGCTATTGTTTGGCAAGAGCTGGACGCTATTTTAACGACATTGCCAGACCGTCCGTTACAGGTACTGGATGCGGGCGGCGGAGAAGGGCAAATCGCTTGTGGGCTTGCTGCCAGAGGGCATCAGATTTTTCTCTGTGATTTGTCCTTAGAGATGTTGCAGCGTGCGCGGCTTCATGCTGAAGAAAAAGGCGTGAGTGATCATATGCAATTTAAACAAATTAGCGCGCAACAGGTCGGTCAACATTTGGATAAGCGCGTCGATCTGGTATTGTTTCATGCTGTGCTTGAGTGGGTGGCTGAGCCTGAAGCGGTTTTGGCCGCGTTGTATGAGGTGCTGGCGCCAGGCGGCGTGCTTTCATTGATGTTTTACAACCTCAACGGCTTGATGATGCAAACCCTGATATTGGGCAACTTTGGCTATATGCAGGCTGACTTGCGTAAACGGAAGCGGAAGACACTGTCGCCGGACTACCCTCGTGAGCCGGAGCAGGTTTATCGCTGGTTGGAAGAGGTTGGGTTTACGCTGGAAGGTAAAGCCGGCATCCGTGTCTTTCATGATTATATGCGCGACAAGCACAAACAGACTGAACGCTTTGAGGAAGTTCTGGCGCTGGAAAAACGCTTCTGCCGCCAGGAGCCATTTTTAAGTTTAGGCCGTTATATCCACGTTACAGCACGGAAACCCATCGACAGGAAGAACTATGAGTGAATTTTCCCAGACGGTACCGGAACTGGTTGCCTGGGCGCGAAAAAATGACTTTTCCGTCACATTGCCTACCGAACGTCTGGCATTTTTGCTGGCAATTGCCACCCTAAACGGGGAACGCATGGATGGTGAGATGAGCGAAGGCGAACTGACCGATGCGTTCCGTCACGTGAGTGAAGGATTTGAGCAGACCAGCGAAACGGTCGTAGCTCGCGCCAACAACGCGATTAATGATATGGTGCGGCAGCGGTTGCTCAACCGCTTTACCAGTGAGCATGCGCAAGGCAATGCCATTTATCGTCTGACGCCGTTGGCTATCGGCATCACCGACTATTACATCCGTCAGCGTGAATTCTCTACGCTGCGACTTTCCATGCAGTTGTCTATCGTGGCTGGTGAGCTGAAGCGCGCGGCTGATGCGGCCGATGAAGATGGTGATGATTTCCATTGGCACCGTAATGTCTTCGCGCCGTTGAAATATTCCGTGGCGGAGATATTTGACAGCATCGATATCACCCAGCGCATCATGGATGAGCAGCAGCAGGCGGTGAAAGACGATATTGCGCAGTTGCTGAATAAAGACTGGCGTGCAGCGATTTCCAGCTGTGAGTTGTTGCTGAATGAAACCTCCGGCACGTTGCGTGAGCTGCAGGATACGCTGGAGGCTGCGGGCGATAAGTTACAGGCTAACTTGCTGCGTATCCAGGAGGCGACGATGAGCAGCCCGGATCTTGGCTTTATCGATAAGCTGGTGTTTGATTTGCAGAACAAACTGGATCGTATCATCAGTTGGGGCCAACAGGCGATTGATCTGTGGATCGGTTACGATCGCCACGTGCATAAATTTATCCGTACCGCTATCGATATGGATAAAAATCGGGTCTTTGCTCAGCGCTTGCGTCAGTCGGTACAAAACTACTTTGACAGTCCGTGGGCTTTAACTTATGCCAATGCGGATCGTCTGTTCGACCTCCGCGATGAAGAGTTGACGCTGCGCAATGAAGAAGTCACCGGAGAGCTGCCTTCCGAACTGGAATATGAAGAATTTAATGAAATTCGTGAACAGTTGGCGGCAATGATTGAAGAAGCGCTGGCAATCTATCAAGTGCAGAAAAAACCACTCAATCTGGCCGAGGTGATGCGTGAGTACCTGACACAGTATCCTCGCGCCCGTCATTTTGACGTGGCCAGAATTGTCGTCGATCAGGCTGTGCGTTTAGGCGTGGCCGAAGCAGATTTTTCCGGCCTGCCTGCAGAATGGCAGGTCATTAATGATTACGGAGCCAAGGTACAGGCGCATGTCATCGATAAATATTGAACAAATGATGCCAGTCAAACTGGCGCAAGCGCTGGCTAACTCCCTTTTCCCAGCCCTGGACAGTCAACTGCGTGCTGGTCGCCATGTGGGTATCGAAGAGCTGGATAATCATGCCTTCCTGATGGATTATCAGGAATATCTGGAAGAGTTCTATGCGCGATACAATGTTGAGTTGATCCGCGCACCGGAAGGTTTTTTCTATTTGCGTCCTCGCTCCACCACCTTGATCCCTCGTTCGGTGCTTTCTGAACTGGATATGATGGTTGGAAAAATCCTCTGTTATCTCTACCTTAGCCCGGAACGTCTGGCCAACGAGGGGATCTTCACCCAGCAGGAATTGTATGACGAACTGTTATCGCTGGCTGATGAAAGCAAATTGCTGAAGTTGGTTAACCAGCGTTCAACCGGTTCTGACCTTGACCGCCAGAAATTACAGGAAAAAATGCGCGCATCGTTAAACCGCCTGCGTCGTCTGGGGATGGTGTGGTTTATGGGAAACGACAACAGCAAGTTCCGTATTATGGAGTCAGTTTTTCGTTTTGGCGCGGATGTTCGTAGCGGTGATGATGCCCGTGAAGCCCAACTGAGAATGATCAGGGATGGTGAAGCCATGTCGATTGAAAGCGGGTTGGTTTTGTCCGACGACAGCGATGAGGACAGTAACGCGTCCGATAACGATAACGCGGAGAATGACAATGATTGAACGCGGAAAGTTTCGTTCCCTGACGCTGATTAACTGGAACGGTTTTTTTGCCCGGACCTTCGATCTTGATGAGTTGGTCACTACGCTATCAGGAGGAAACGGAGCGGGAAAATCCACCACCATGGCGGCCTTTATCACCGCGTTGATCCCCGATCTGACGTTGCTGCACTTTCGTAACACCACCGAAGCGGGCGCAACTTCCGGCTCACGGGATAAAGGATTGCACGGTAAGCTGCGTCCGGGAGTCTGTTATGCGGTGTTGGATGTGGTTAACTCACTGCATCAGCGAGTGATCGTGGGTGTTCGTTTGCAACAGGTTGCCGGCCGTGATCGTAAGGTGGACATCAAGCCGTTTAGTATTCACGGTTTACCGATGGCAATAAACCCGACCGAAGTGCTTACCGAGACGGTTAATGCCCGTCAGGCGCGCGTACTGCCTCTTAGCGAGCTTAAAGATAAGTTCGAGGCGATGGAGAGCGTACAGTTTAAGCAATTTAACTCGATCATCGATTATCACTCACTGATGTTCGATCAGGGGATTGTGGCGCGTCGTTTACGCTCAGCGGCTGATCGTAGCAAATATTACCGTCTGATTGAGGCCTCGTTGTATGGCGGGATCTCCAGTGCTATTACCCGTTCGCTGCGTGATTATCTGTTGCCGGAAAATAGCGGGGTGCGTAAGGCTTTCCAGGATATGGAAGCTGCGCTGCGTGAAAACCGCATGACGCTGGAGGCGATCCGCGTTACGCAGTCTGACCGCGATCTGTTCAAGCACTTGATTTCCGAAGCGACCAACTATGTGGCTGCCGATTATATGCGTCATGCCAATGAGCGGCGGATCCATCTCGATAGCGCCATGTTGCAGCGTAGCGAACTGTTTGGTAGCCGCCAGCAATTGGCGGCAGAGCAGTATCGCCATATTGAAATGGCACGTGAGCTTAGTGAGCTGAATGCTGCGGAAAGTTCTCTGGAAATTGATTATCAGAGCGCCAGCGACCACCTGAATCTGGTGCAAACGGCGGTACGTCAGCAGGAAAAAATCGAGCGCTACGAAGGTGATATCGATGAGCTGACCTACCGTCTGGAAGAGCAAAATGAGGTCGTGGCAGAAGCGCGGGCAGTACAGGATGAAAACGAAGCGCGTGCTGAAGCGGCTGAGTTGGAAGTCGATGAGCTGAAAAGCCAACTGGCGGATTACCAACAGGCTCTGGACGTACAGCAGACCCGGGCCATCCAGTATCAGCAGGCGCTTGCCGCTTTGCAACGGGCGCAACAAATTTGTCAGATCCATGATCTGAACGTGGAAAATGCTGAAAGCTGGCAGGAAACATTCCAGGCGAAAGAGCAGGAAGCCACCAACAATCTGCTGATGCTTGAGCAGAAAATGAGCGTCGCGGAGGCGGCTCATAGTCAGTTTGAGCAGGCTTTTGAACTGGTTACCCGCATCGCCGGGCCAGTCAGCCGTAGCGAAGCGTACCCGACCGGGCGAGCGTTGTTGCGTGATGCCAGCAACCAGCGCTATCACGCCGAACAGTTGCAATCGCTGCGCGGGCGTTTGTCTGAGATGGAGCAGCGTCTGCGCGAGCAGCAGGAGGCCGAACGCCTGCTGAATGAGTTCTGTAAACGCCATGGTCGGCAGTTTGATCCGCAAGAGCTGGAAGCGCTGCAACACGAACTGGAAGCGCGTATTGAACAGCTTTCTGAGAGCGTATCGGAAGCCGGTGAACGGCGGATGGAGATGCGCCAGGAACTGGAGCTGGTGCGTGAACGTATTGCCCGGCTGACCAAACAGGCTCCGCAGTGGCTGGCAGCACAGGAAATCCTCACCCAACTTGCTGAACAGACCGGGCAGTCGCTGGAAAACAGCCAGCAGGTTACGGCGTTCATGCAGCAGTTGCTGGAGCGCGAGCGCGAAACGACGGTTGAGCGCGACGACGTCGCCGCCCGTAAACGTGAGGTCGAAAAGCAAATTGAGCGTCTCAGTCAGCCTGGTGGAGCAGAAGATGCACGCCTGAATAACCTGGCTGAGCGTTTTGGCGGCGTGCTGCTGTCCGAAATTTATGATGATGTGACTATTGAAGATGCACCGTATTTCTCGGCGCTTTATGGGCCTGCACGGCATGGCATCGTGGTGCCGGATCTGTCACGGGTACGCGATCTACTGGATGGTCTGGAAGATTGTCCGGAAGATCTTTACCTGATTGAGGGGGACCCGCAATCTTTCGATGACAGCGTATTCAATGTAGAAGAACTGCAAAAAGCGGTGGTGGTGACAGGCGATCGTCAGTGGCGTTATTCCCGTTTCCCGAAAGTCCCTCTCTTTGGCCGCGCGGCCCGGGAAAACCAGCTTGAACGCCTGCATGCTGAAAGGGAAACGCTGGCTGAACGTTATGCCACATTGTCATTCGATGTACAGAAAACGCAACGTTTGCATCAGTCTTTCAGTCGCTTTATCGGTAGTCATCTGGGCGTGGCGTTTGAGCCAGACCCGGAAGCGCAAATCCGCACACTCAGTAGCCGTCGCAGCGAGCTGGAGCGTGCGTTAGCCGCGCATGAAAGCGAAAACCAGCAGCAGCGTCAGCAGTTTGAGCAGGCGAAAGAGGGGATCGCGCAACTGAACCGCCTGCTGCCTCGCATCAACTTGCTGATGGATGAAACCTTACAGGATCGCTATGACGAGATTCTGGAACGACTGGATGAAGCACAGGAGGCCTCACGTTTCCTGCAACAGCATGGCAACCAGTTGGAGAAACTGGAGCCATTAATTTCCGTGTTGCAGAGCGATCCGGAACAGTACGAACAACTCAAACTGGATTATCAGCAGGCGCAGCAAATTCAGCGCGATGCACGTCAGCAGGCTTTTGCGATTACAGAGGTGGTCCAGCGTCGTGCGCATTTCAGCTATGTTGATTCCGCCGGGATGCTGGATGGCAATAGCGATCTGAATGAAAAACTGCGTCAGCGTCTGGAGCAGGCTGAAGCCGAGCGAGCCCGTGCGCGTGAGCATCTTCGCGCACATCAGGCGCAACTGACTCAGTATTCTCAGGTTCTGGCCTCGCTGAAAAGTTCTTACGATGCCAAGCGAGATATGCTGAAAGAACTGCAGCAGGAAATGCAGGATATTGGCGTACAGGCCGATGCCAGTGCGGAAGAGCGTGCACGTCTGCGTCGTGATGAACTGTATTCCGCCTTAAGTAACAACCGCGCCCGCCGTAATCAACTGGAGAAACAGTTGACCTTCTGTGAGGCGGAAATGGATGCGCTGCAGAAAAAACTGAAGCGTGTGGAGCGTGATTATCATCAAAGCCGTGAACAGGTTGTCAGTGCCAAAGCGGGTTGGGTCGCGGTATTACGCATGGTGAAAGACAACGGCGTGGAGCGTCGATTACACCGCCGTGAGCTGGCTTATCTGGGCGGTGACGAACTGCGTTCGATGTCGGATAAGGCGCTGGGAGCTTTACGCCTGGCGGTAGCCGATAACGAACATCTGCGCGATGTGTTGCGTCTTTCCGAGGATCCTAAACGTCCTGAGCGCAAAATTCAGTTTTTTATCGCGGTGTATCAGCATCTGCGTGAGCGTATTCGTCAGGATATTATTCGTACTGATGATCCGGTCGACGCCATCGAACAGATGGAAATCGAGCTGGGCCGTCTGACAGAAGAACTGACAGCGCGTGAGCAGATGCTGGCGATCAGCGCGCGCAGCGTATCGAATATTATTCGCAAGACGATCCAGCGAGAGCAGAACCGTATCCGCCAGTTGAACCAGGGCTTGCAGAGCGTCAGCTTTGGTCAGGTGCATAGCGTTCGCCTGAATGTTAACGTGCGTGAGTCGCATGCGACACTGCTGGATGTCCTGTCTGAGCAGCACGAGCAGCATCAGGACCTGTTCAACAGTAATCGCCTGACCTTCTCTGAAGCGCTGGCGAAGTTGTATCAGCGTCTGAATCCGCAGGTCGATATGGGCCAGCGTACGCCGCAGACCATCGGTGAGGAGTTACTGGATTACCGTAACTACCTTGAAATGGAAGTGGAAGTTAATCGTGGTTCTGATGGTTGGTTGCGTGCGGAAAGCGGCGCGTTGTCAACAGGGGAAGCGATTGGTACCGGGATGTCGATTCTGGTGATGGTGGTACAGAGCTGGGAAGAAGAATCACGTCGCCTGCGCGGCAAAGATATCTCCCCTTGTCGTCTGCTGTTCCTTGATGAGGCGGCCCGTCTGGATGCAAAATCCATCGCGACATTGTTTGAACTTTGCGATCGTCTGGAAATGCAGTTGATTATTGCTGCGCCGGAAAATATCAGTCCGGAAAAAGGCACTACCTACAAGTTGGTTCGTAAGGTCATTAACAATACTGAGCACGTCCATGTCGTTGGGTTGCGCGGTTTTACCGCTGAGCCGTCAGCGGCTCATTCCGTCGTGCATGCAGAGAGCCCACAGGCTTCTTCCTGAGGATGACCATTGAAATAATGCGCTGCCAGATATAGAAAAAAACCTGCCAGCGCATTACTCTACTCTATGGTATTTGCAGCAGTTAGGACAAATGCCGTTTTCTTTTTCTATAATTATAAATAACAATGACTAATCCACCGATGGTCATCGTCTCTTTCGTCAGTTACAGGAGACACAGGATGTTGCTGACAAAATCATTTTTTGCAAGGTTAACACTGTCGGGTGCTTGCCTGACGCTGGCTTTTGGGGTGGTTTTTCCTGCCACGGTAAGTATTGCTCCAGTATCTGCAGCCGTGGCTTCCTCATTCACTGTGGCTCAGGCGAAGTCACGGCTGTTATCTGCCGTTCACACTGGTTATCGTCCTTTTTTCCTGAATGCGTTAGCGCCGTTGTATGCTTCGTCCGGGATGCAGCCGATGTGGCAGGATCGTCAGGCAGTACAACAATTTCAGCAGCAACTGGCCGAAGTGGCCATTTCTGGCGTGCAGCCGCAGTTTACCCAATGGGTTAAAATGCTCACCGATCCGTCGATAACCGGAATGGCCCGCGATGTGGTGCTGTCCGATGCCATGCTCGGTTACCTGCAATTTGTCTCGTCTGTCCCTGTGAAAGGTGAAACCTGGCTGTACAGTAGCGCGCCTTACAAACTTGAGGCACCGGCAATGTCAGTTATCGAACAGTGGCAACGCGCGGTACGGCAGGGCAACAGTAGCGTGTTCGTCGCATCGCTTGCGCCACAGCATCCACAATATTCCCTGATGCATCAGGCGTTGAAGACCTTGCTGGCAGACAATCGTCCCTGGCCGCAACTGATGGATAAACAATCGTTGCGTCCTGGTCAACTGAGTGAGGATATTCCAGCCCTGAGGGAAATATTACAGCGTACCGGGATGATGACGCCGGGTAATGATTCTCCCAGGCCCAATGATGATGCGGTCCCAACGGCCAGTGTGGCGGCTTCAGTTGTTGATAAGAATGTGGTGGTCAGTCCGTCAGCGACAACACTACCTGAAAACGGGCTGGTGACGACGCCACTGGCTGTTGGTCAGGTGCAGGGAACGGCAATGCCTGTCGCCTCACCTCACGTTTATGCAGAGGATTTAGTCGATGGTGTGAAGCGTTTTCAGCGCTGGCAAGGGTTGGAAGCGGATGGCGTGATTGGTCCGCGGACCCGTGAATGGTTGAATGCTTCACCACAGTTACGGGCTGCGTTGCTGGCGCTGAATATTCAGCGTCTGCGTTTATTGCCGGATGACATGCACAACGGCATTATGGTCAATATTCCTAACTATTCGCTGATCTATTACCTCAATGGTAATCAGATACTTAAGTCACGGGTGATTGTTGGTCGTCCTGATCGTAAAACGCCATTGATGCGTAGTGCGTTGAATAATGTGGTGCTCAATCCACCGTGGAATGTGCCAACCACACTGGTACGCCAGGATATTATTCCGAAAGTGAAACAGGATCCGAGCTATTTATATAAGCACAACTATACGTTGCTATCAGGCTGGAGCAGTGATGCGCAAGTGATTGACCCGTCGATGATCGACTGGCGGATGATCTCTGCTGCATCGTTTCCTTACCGTATCCGTCAGGCGCCAGGGGCGACGAACTCGCTGGGGCGCTATAAATTTAATATGCCCAGTTCGGATGCGATTTATCTGCACGATACGCCAAATCACAATCTGTTCCAGAAGGATATTCGTGCTCTGAGTTCGGGCTGCGTACGCGTTAACAAAGCGTCTGAGTTGGCCAACCTGCTGTTGCAGGATGCTGGCTGGAATAATACGCGGATTTCCAGCACGCTGAAGGAAGGGAATACCCGCTATGTGCCGATTCGGCATCGTATTCCCGTTAATCTCTACTATTTGACGGCATGGGTATCTGACGATGGGAAGGCGCAATATCGCACAGATATCTACAATTATGACATGACTGCCCGTTCCGGTGCGCAGCTGATGTCCGTCGCGGGCCAATTATTACTTTAGTCGCGTAATCGGGCAGGATTTGACTTCATCGTCATTGAAGTCTGTATGGTGGGCACGACAGGAGATTTGCTATTTGTCGTGCTCCATCACATTTCTTGAGTTGACTCCGCATTTTTCCCCAGGTATGGTCTCTGACGGTAACTTTTTTTCGCACCATTTTCAGACAATGCAACTGGGTAATACAGCTTAATGGATAAATTCGATTCCCACCGCCGTAAATGGCTGATTATGGGAGGCGCTGCATTGGGTTTAGCGCTACTTCCCGGACAGGCCTTTGCCTCATTTTCCACTTCCCGTCCTCGTGTGCTGACACTGAATAACCTGAATACCGGCGAAAGCTTGAAAACGGAATTTTTCAACGGTAAAAGTTATGATAAGGGTGAGTTGACACGTCTTAACCATTTTTTCCGTGATTACCGGGTGAACAAAATTAAGAGTATCGATCCTCACCTTTTCGATCAGCTTTACTGTTTGCAGACCCTGCTGGATAGCCGCAAACCGGTACAGCTGATTTCCGGTTACCGCTCGGTGGCAACCAATAATTCAATGCGCCAGAACAGAAGAGGGGTGGCGAAACACAGTTATCATACCCTGGGGCAGGCGATGGATTTCCATATTGAAGGCATTTCATTGAGTAACGTTCGCAAAGCCGCACTTGCCATGAAGGCGGGGGGAGTAGGATACTACCCGAGCAGCAACTTTGTGCATATTGATACCGGGCCCGCGCGGCACTGGCAATAAAATGAAACCCGTTCAGCAGTGTGCTGGTGGTAATGGAGCGTTATGGACTATCAAATTATTCCGGTAACCTCGTTCGCACAGAACTGCTCGTTAATTTGGTGTCCGGTAACTTTACAAGCTGCGGTGGTCGATCCGGGTGGGGATGCGGAAAAAATTCGGGCGGCTGTGGCAGAAAGCGGTGTTAACGTCACACAAATTTTGCTAACGCATGGTCATTTGGATCATGTGGGGGCAGCGACCGACCTGGCGACGTTTTATGGTGTTCCGGTGGTGGGGCCTCATCGGGCTGATGCTTTCTGGCTGGACAGCTTATCCGTGCAGAGTCAACTGTTCGGTCTGTCGGACTGTACGCCAGTGCAACCGGATCGTTGGCTGGAAGAGGGGGATACTGTTCAGCTAGGGGAAACCACGCTGGAGATCCTGCATTGTCCAGGTCATACGCCAGGGCATATCGTGTTCTTTGACCGGACGGATCGTTTGCTGGTATCGGGGGACGTGATTTTCAATGGGGGGGTAGGGCGTACTGACTTTCCGCAAGGCAGCCATACGGATTTGATCGCGGCCATCAAGCACAAGCTGTTGCCACTGGGAGATAACGTCACCTTTTTGCCGGGCCATGGTCCGATGTCAACGCTGGGACGTGAACGAATCTCTAATCCCTTTTTACAGTAATTGTCTGAAGTAAAAAAACAGCTTCCAGGTATGCCAATCGTTTAAGCGTACCTGAACTCTTCTGTCTGTAAGAGAGAGCCTGGGATCAGTTTCCTGCTTGCGGATTTTTGTTGCCAGCTAAAAACCACGTCTTGTGGACGTGGTTATCAATAGATTTTTGACCCTGCTTTTTAATACACGCCAGTGTGCTTTTACCACCCACCATCAGGAGGAATTACAGCACTGCGACGATGGCTTCGCACAGCGCCGACATATTGTCCGGCGTCATCCCCGCCACATTGACGCGACCAGAATTAACCGCATAGATGGCGAACTCCTCACGTAAGCGGATAACTTGCTCTTTGGTCAGGCCACTGAACGAGAACATGCCGTTCTGGCTGATAATAAAACGGAAGTCATCTTTCGCGCCTTTCTCCTGCAGAGTATTCACGAACAACTGACGCATACGATGAATACGCTGACGCATATCACTCAGTTCCTGTTCCCAGAGCGCCCGCAGCGCATCGTTACCCAGGATCGTCGCCACTATGGCAGCGCCGTGAGCCGGTGGGTTGGAATAGTTGGCGCGGATGGTGGCTTTGACCTGGCTGAAGGCAGTATCAGCAATACCTGACTCACTGGAGACCAGGGTGAATGCACCGACGCGTTCGTTATAGAGGCCAAAGTTCTTGGAATAAGAGCTGGCGACGAGCAGTTCCTGATGGTCGGCAGCAAAAATACGCAGGCCTTCAGCATCTTCTTCCAGACCCCGGGCAAATCCCTGATAGGCAAAATCGAACAGTGGCAACCAGCCGCTGTTTTTCGACAATTCGGCCAACTGCGACCATTGTTCCACGGAAGGATCGACACCGGTCGGGTTGTGGCAGCAGCCGTGGAACAACACAATATCGCCAGCTTTGGCTTCACGCAGTGCGTTCAGCATTCCATCGAAATCCAGCGAGTGATTGACCGCATCGTAATAACGGTATTCACAAACCTCCAGTCCGGCGGACTCAAAGACATTTTTATGATTTGGCCAACTTGGCTGACTGACCCAAATACGTTTGGCGTGGGTCTGAGTGGCGATGAAATCGGCAGCGACACGCAGGGCACCGGTGCCACCTGGCGTCTGCGCAGTCCGGGCACGTTTTGTGCTGATGATGGCATTCTCTTTACCAAACAGCAGTTCCTGGGTACAGGCGGCGAAGTCGGGCAGGCCATCAATGCTCAGGTAGTTTTTAGTGGTTTCATTTTCCAGCAGATATTGCTCAGCTTTTTTTACGCTGGTCAGCACCGGCGTTTTGCCGGTTTCATCTTTATACACGCCGATGCCGAGGTTGATTTTATTTGGGCGGTCATCAGCACGAAAAAGATCGGCTAAACCAAGAATGGGGTCTGCAGGGGCAGCGGCAATGCGTTCAAACATAGTCAAAGTCCGTTAGCGTATGAAGCGAAATGAGGACTCAGGGTACCGCCATGGCGCACAAATTGCCAACCGTTTGCACGAAAAAGAAGGCGCAAAATCGGGCATAAATCAAAGAAAATGAAAACGGGGCGTAAAGCCCCGATAACATGGTCAACAAAAACAATAAGTTATAATACAATCAATGGCTTATATGGTCAATAAACCCAGGGGAAACCGCCAAAAACAAGGTGATTTGGGCAAAAAGTGGACACTATAGCCAGTTAAATCCACGGGCCATTATCATTATCCCCGCGATACGCAAAAATACTTATGTGGAGTCTGGGCGCGTACCCGTGCAGCCTGGCGGCGCAGGAGGATCCGCGTTTTTGGGTTTCGTGTTGTTGAACCACATCATGATGGAACGCCGCACTGGCATTTACTCCTGTTTATGGCGCCGGAACATGTAGACGAGGCCAGCGATATTTTTTGCGCATATGCGCGACGTGATGACGCCGAAGAGCTGCTGACGGATGACGCGCGGGTAGCCCGTTTTCATGCCAAACCGATTGATAAATCACGCGGCAGTGCCACGAGATATATAGCGAAATATATCTCAAAAAATATTGATGGTTACGCGCTGGATGGCGAGATCGACGATGAGAGCGGTCAGCCGCTGAAAGAGACCGCCCGGCGAGTCAGCGCGTGGGCATCACGCTGGCGTATTCGCCAGTTCCAACAGATAGGCGGCGCGCCGGTCACCGTTTATCGCGAGTTACGCCGGTTACTCTTACACTGCACCCGGAAATTTCCCCGGCCCATATGGCCGCAGATGAGGGGGACTGGGCCGGATACACCAACGCACAGGGCGGACCACTGGTCACGCGCGACGCTATCCCGGTTCGCCTTAATTACGAAATAACCAAAAACGGCAACGCTTACGGCGATGATGTTACGCGGGTGGCGGGTATCTACGCACCGGCAGCGAGGCCGAATTCTCTTATTTATACCCGCGCCACCACTTACAAAATTGTTCCCGCTCTAAAAGCGATGGGGGTGATGTTGACCTTCAGGGCGCAGCCGCGCCCCCTTGGAGTTCTGTCAATAACTGTACGCCGACCGATCGCAGCGATCCGGCGGCGTCGCCATCAGACCCGGTCATAAACGACTGTGTCGGCTGTGATTTCGACAAGATGACGCGGCAGGAACGCCGTGAACTGGCGGACAGACTGAGGAAAACCATCAAAAAACGGTATAAAACGCGAGGACTGGAAACGCGATATCCGCCTGACAGCAGCCCTGTTGCCGTGAAACTGGCTGAGCAACTGACCCGGATTGGGATAGCGCCGGAACCGTGGGAGCTGGGTGCGCTGATTTCTGGTTCTGTGGTAGATTTTGGCGCGGGTCATACGTTCAAGATTACCGCCGGGCGACTGATTTATTTGGGATAACGAGTATCGATGGTGGTCATAAACTTAGAACGCAATAATGCAGCAGGTTCAGATCAGTTTATACATAATTTAATGGCTGATACATCATAAAGATAAAAAAGTATTGAATTATAAATATATAGGTATTAACTTCATACGAGTAAAAAAATCCAGCCAAATAGCTGTTCCATATAGTAGATTACTTAGTAATTAATAGTGATTATTTCATTATTAATCACTACGGCTTTGGAACCTTGATATCAGAGACTTTCGGAATGGAAAACGGATCCTCCTTATACTACAAAGGCTATGTAGGTATAGCAGTATTAGGAGAAGCTATTTAGAGCAAGTTAGTCATAACTAGGTGATGAATATCATGATATTAATTTTCATTCCTATTGACATATTCTTCTGGGTTTTATATTTAAATCCATAGAATGATGGATGGAAATTTACTGACGAAAATTTCTATCCATTTTCATGATGTTAAGTTCAATTAATTATCAATAAGGATGTTCCTATGAAATTGTCTGCATTACTGATCTCAAACTTTAAAGGCATAAAGGATGAAGTAAAAATACTCATCGACAACATTGTTGTGCTGGTGGGGCCTAATAACAGTTGTAAGTCCACTATTCTGGATGCATACGAAGCCTATGTTTCGATGGGGAAGTCATTAACACTTGACCACTATCATGGTCGAGAGGCTAATAAGCCGGTGGTAATTACTGGAATTTTTAATGATATAACTAAGGAGGATATTGACACTTTAGGGCAAGAATGGCACTTGCAGAACGATCCTGAGTTTGGTGACTGTGCAAAATTTCAAATCCGTTGGGAAACTCCAGATGAAGATGGTTTCAAGTATAGCTTTAGCAACAAAATAAATGATTGGAAGAAAGGCGGAGCTGGTGGATGGGACACATTACTGCAAAGTAGATTGCCAATTCCAGTACGATTAAATCCCAATGATAATTATGATGAACTAGAGAAGGTAGTAAAAGATTTAGCATCAAAAAATGCTGCTAAAAAGTTAAAAGATGATAAAAGTAAAATATCTGGAATTGTTGCGGAAATAGAAAAGCTTGCTAAAGAGGTCGATGAAGAATTATCTGGAGATATTGGGAAGTTAAGTGATAAAATAGAGTTGGAATTAAAAAAGTTATTTCTAGATGCTACTGTTAGCTTTGAAACTGGTGTTGGGAGATTTAAAGCAGAGGATGCGATTAGAGATGGTAGTAAGTTTATTGTTAAAACGAGTGATCATCCGTCACCCTTAGAGCATCAGGGGACAGGCATAAAAAGAGCTTTTTTATGGTCTGCAGTGAATGCGCTATGTAGCGAGGGAATGTATAAAAAAGGTAAAAAAATAATTGGAAATGAAGCTCCTAAAGTATTATTGATTGATGAGCCGGAAATAAATTTGCATCCATCCATAATTAGAGCTGCTAGAAAAGCTATTTATGCTTTAGCGGATCTGGATGGATGGCAAGTTATATGTACTACACACTCTCCAGTATTTATTGACCTTACGCAAGACCACACTACACTAATAAAAGTATCTAATAACCAGAAAGGAACTTTTTACTTCCAGACGGATAAAACACGTTTTAGTCCTGATGAGAAAGATAACTTAAAGATACTAAATCGATGCTGTCCTACAGTTAATGAATTCTTCTTTTACCCTAATTCAATATTAGTTGAGGGTGATACAGAATATCTGGCCTATCAGTATCTTATTGAAAGAAGTGGTCTTGAGGGAAGCTATTGTGTTATTAATTGTAGAGGAAAGGCAAATATTCCAACATTTATAAAAATATTTGATCAATTCAATGCGAATGCCATAGCGATTCATGATCTAGATACAAAACTTAGAAAGGATGGAGCACCGAATGGTATGTGGAAAATTAACTTAAATATAAGAGAACTGGCAGATGCAACAGGCGGGAGAGTTAGAACAGTTGTTCATAATCCTGACTTTGAAGGTTTTTATCTTCATAAATCACCATCAAAAGACAAGCCTTATAACTTATTTACTCATTTAATGTTAGCTGACTTTGAAACAAATGAAAAATATAGGGAATTAAGGGAATCTCTAAATGAAATTATTAATGGAACTCATAAAGGTTTATATACTACAAAAGCGGAGCTTGATGCAATGGCTTAACGATATGCGATATACAATATGTAGATAAATCATTCGCAGCGCTTTCAGGTAAGCGCTGTGGTGTATGTTAGATTTTCTCTCTTAGCTGATAGCCATACTTATCAGTTTTCTTACTACTGAATACGCCGCATTGGACGCTGAAAGCAGCACTGTCGCTTGACATTATTTGTTGGTATGTATAAAATTTTATACATAATTTAAAGGGAGAGGAAGATAAACGGATGGCAGATAAAGAACTCAGATGGCGTGGCTCTGCTTTATCTGACTTGCTGACTTTTCCCGTTGATGTCAGAAAACAGGCCGGTTTTGAGTTAAACAAGGTACAAAAAGGTAAGACCCCCGGTGATTTTAAGGTTATTAGTGACTGGGGCGCGGGAGTGACTGAAATCAGGCTCCGGGGAGAAGATGGTATCTTTCGCATGGTATATGTTGCGAAGTTTGAAGAGGCTGTTTATGTACTCCACAGCTTCCAGAAAAAGACCCAAAAAACCAGCCCTGGCGATGTGGTGATTATTAAGCAGCGTTATAAAGATCTGGAGCAGGAGCGGAGGAAAAAAAGTGACTGATAAAATTGAAACAGGAACCACCCACGTGACCAAAGCTGACGGGAATGTTTTTGCTGATCTCGGATTTGAACCGGAAGAAGCGACCCGGCTTCTTGCTCAGTCAAACGCCGAGATTGCAAGGGCTGATGAACTCAAAAAACAGCTTATGCAGGCGATCTCTGAATGGATACAGGAAAGCGGCTACAGGCAGCTGGATGCTGCAAACATCCTGCATGTTTCCCGCCCCCGGATTTCTGATCTGGTGAACCAGAAAACGGATAAATTTACACTGGATTCACTGGTTGGAATGCTGGGCAGTGCCGGTAAAACGGTGCGCCTGCAGGTAGAGTGATCTGTACTGCCAGTACGGAAAAACCCCGCTTTCGCGGGGTCTCTGTTATCGGGCCTGTAGCAAATCAAGGGCGATTTGTCGTTCTTCCGGCCGCAGCCGTTCAATCAGCGCCTTGATCAGTTTGTTACCATTCAGCCCGCTGAGGCCCCTCAGAATCGGCGATGTTGGCCAGAATGGCAGTCTGGCGGTCGGCGGTAATCTGACGGAGACAATCAGCGACATCCGTTCAAGTGTCGCACCGGTTCAGGAGCTGCTGGCGCCCTCTGTGCGCATCGGCAGCGCGGAAACCAATATCCTGGCCCTGATGGCTGACATCCTCGGTGTTATATTCAGCAACTGGCGGAGCAGACCGCCAGTCATACGTACAGTAATACCGGCGCACCGCAGAACAGCAGCGCCATTGCGGCGACCGTCAGTCTTAACGAAAAATATTCTCCTTCCATTGCCTGATTTCAATCACTATCCATCCTGACACCCTGTAATTTCCTCAGGGGGGTTTTATGTGCAAGTCATCTCTCTTTCTGCCTGAGATCACAATCTCCTGACAGAACCCCGCATGTGGAGTAAAAACCGGCATACGGAAACCCATCCCGGACGTAAACGGCGCTACACCGCACCCGCCTGCACTATTTGGATCTTAATTTTTTTGCAAAAGAAAAATGTGGCAAATGAATCCGCCAGACCGCGCCAGTGCGGGGCTTCCGTGCTATATGCGGTTTTGCAATCAGCGCAACGTTCTGCAAAACATTGCACAAAAGATCGTATTTTTTTGTTGAGCATAATTGCTGGATCTTCTGGTGCCTGAGGTAATGAAATGATTTTTAATAACGTTATATATTTCAATACGCTTTTTCTTATGAACTGATTTTTTACTGAAAAAAACAACCCATGGAAATGCCATTTAAAATTAGATATTCTTAATGTTAAATATTAGCTCCCTGCAAGGAAAAGGTATGGACGTAAAGCAAATTGCCCACGGGAAAATCATTGGGTAACAGGGAAGAACCTGTGCGTCGTTTGATTACTGTGGTTATAACTGACTTTTACCAAAAGCTGGACGATAACGGAAAAGAGGGCATAAATAATAAAATCGGATATGGGGCAGGTAGATTGGGTGGGAAAACGGGTGCGCAATTTATGCTTGCACATACAGCAGCAAGTTTGATGTTACGTAAATCAGTTTCGACCTATGCATGGCGTAAGTTTATCCGTTACGTGTAACTTTCTCCTTAAACATGCTTATGACGCAAGGGCTGATAGAGGAAGCTGCCGAAGCATCCAGGCAAATGCAGCGCAATTATCCTCAGACTTACTATAAGGTTTCGCGTGAAAACCTTGATATGGTTTACTTTCTCGTTGAGCCACAACTTGAACCATATCTTAAGTACATCAACAGTCATCCAATGATCTGCAAGGGAATTCAGAATGAACTCTGTAAAATCCTCCCTCACTAAGGTGGGTAAATTTGTTAGCTGGGGGCTTCTCATATTCTTGAAGCTACCATTACCGGAGTGTGCTCAATAGCGGCCTTTCTGTCACTGTTTCTGCTTGATGGTGGTGTGATGAAGTTAGTGGGATTCGTGGGATTTTTTATCCTTGGGTATTTACTCACACTGGGGCTGGGTTTGCTGAGAGGGGAGCGCTAGCATGTGGCAGGTTCAGATACACCGTTTTCCCGAAGCATGGTTACTGTGTGGATATTTTTTAAATCATATAGTTAAATAGATTGAAAACGGGGCGTACAGCCCCGTTTTGTGATAGTGCCATAATGGATATCACGGGTAATTAGAACTGATAAACCAGACCTACCGCGACGATATCATCGGTGTTCAGACCCAGTGGATTGTTGTTATTCAGCAGGTTGATTTTGTAGTCGACATAGGTAGACATGTTTTTGTTGAAGTAGTAAGTCGCGCCGACATCAACATATTTGTACAGGTCGGCATCGCCAACGTTTTCGATGTCTTTACCTTTAGACTGTACATAGCCCAGAGATGGACGCAGACCGAAGTCGAACTGATACTGAGCAACCAATTCAATGACCTGAGACTTGTTAGCGAAGCCAGTATTGCCAGCGGCGTCTTCAATATATGTCGCATTACGGGTTTCACTGTACAACGCCGCCAGGTAAACATTATTCGCATCATATTTCAGTGCGGTTGCCCATTGCTGAGCTTTGTCACCACGGCCATAAGCAGCCAGGTTCTGCTCGTTGGTACGGTCACCAGAGGCATAAGCACCTACGATGCTAATACCGATTGGAGAAGTATAAGAGGTTGACAGACCCCAGCCATCGCCGTTAGCGCGACGGATGTCACTACGGTCATTTTTACCCTGGTACTGGACTGCAAAGTCCCAGCCGTCAACCAGTCCAAAGAAGTTGCTGTTACGGTAGGTCGCCAGACCGCCAGAACGACCGGCCATGAAGTTATCAGAATACCCAGAGTCGCCACCAAACTCTGGCAGCATATCGGTCCAGCCGATAGCATCATAAACCACGCCGTAATTACGTCCGTAATCTAAAGAACCGTATTGCGCGAATTTCAGGCCAGCAAAACCCAGACGCGTTTTGTTACCATCCTGAGCGTCATCACCTTCAGAGTTGTTGGCCTGGACGTTGTATTCCCACTGACCGTAACCAGTCAGTTGATCATTGATCTGTGTTTCCCCTTTAAAGCCAAAACGAATATAGCTCTGATCGCCATCGTTATTTGCGTCATCAGAGAAATAGTGTAGAGCGTCAACTTTGCCATAGAGATCCAGCTTATTGCCGTCTTTGTTGTATACTTCCGCTGCATTGGCTGCACCAGCCGCCAGCAACGCTGGGATTACCAGTGCCAGAATATTGCGCTTCATCATCATTTTATTACCCTCATTGGAGTTATCTGGACACCTGCCACTGCCGTCAAAAATTCTTTACAGAACTTTGAAGAGAGTTTGGTGTCTTCCTGTGTCTGCACGCATCTTTCCATTCACCGGGCTGTTAATCTAGCTCGAAAATGCTACTAATATCTCATTTATGTTTTTTTTGGTAATTTTATATTACAAAATGTAATAAATGCGAAGCTTTGTGAACAATGTCATAATTTACATAAATAAAAAAGGCCAGCATGGCTGACCTTAAATATATATATGAATTTCTTATGTTTAATGCTAAAAATCAGAAACTGGCGTTACGTGGCGTACGAGGGAAAGCGATAACATCCCTTACATTTTGAATACCCGTGACATAGGCTATTAATCGTTCGAAACCTAATCCAAACCCGGAATGGGGTACCGTGCCATAGCGACGTAAATCGCGATACCAACTGTAATCTTCTTTATTCAGCCCCATTTCAGTCAGTCGGGCATCAAGCACGTCCAGTCGTTCTTCACGCTGTGAGCCACCGATGATTTCACCAATACCGGGGGCCAGCACATCCATTGCCGCGACGGTTTTGCCATCGTCGTTAAGGCGCATATAAAAGGCTTTAATATCCTTCGGATAGTTCTTCACCACCACGGGGGCTTTGAAGTGTTTTTCGGCCAGGTAACGCTCATGCTCGGAGGAAAGATCGATACCCCAGGAAACTGCATTTTCGAATTTTTCACCACACGCTTGCAGGATCTCAATGGCTTGTGTGTAATCCACCTGAGCAAAATCTGTGGTTACAAATTTTTTCAGGCGGGAAATCGCTTCTTTGTCTACGCGCTCAGCAAAGAAGGCCATATCATCGGCTCGTTCTTCCAGTACCGCTTTAAAGACGTACTTCAGCATCGCTTCGGCCAGGGCGGCATTGTCTTCCAGATCAGCGAAGGCCACTTCGGGTTCCAACATCCAGAATTCCGCAAGATGGCGGCTGGTATTGGAATTTTCAGCACGGAAGGTGGGACCGAAGGTGTAGATTTTTGAAATCGCACTGGCGTAAGTTTCACCGTTCAACTGTCCGGAAACAGTCAGGAAGGCTTCTTTACCAAAAAAGTCTTTATCAAAATCCACTTTTCCTTCCGGGGTACGCGGCAGGTTTTCCAAATCCAGCGTCGATACGCGGAACATTTCACCGGCGCCTTCTGTATCGGAGGCAGTGATCAGTGGGGTAGACACCCAAAAAAATCCCTGTTCATCAAAGAAGCGGTGCAATGCCTGGGCCAGCGTATGGCGAACGCGCGCGACGGCACCAATCAGGTTGGTACGTGGACGCAGGTGAGCCACTTCACGAAGATATTCAATACTGTGACGTTTGGCCGCCATGGGATAGGTATCAGGATCTTCAACCCAACCGACGACCTCAACGGTACTGGCCAGGATTTCATAATTTTGGCCTTCCCCCGGGGATTCAACCACTTTACCGGTAACCACTACCGAACAACCGGTGGTCAGGCGTAAGACTTCATTCTGATAATTATTCAGAGCATTATTGACGACAGCCTGAACGGGATTAAAGCAGGAACCGTCATATACGGTGATAAAGGAAATACCAGCTTTTGAATCTCTTCGGGTTCGTACCCAGCCGCGAACGGTGACTTCGCTGTCAACCGCGACCCGGCCGTGCAGTACATCCGCTACAGGCACAACGCTCATAAAAAGTCTCTCTATATTGAATCAGAATTAAGAAAAGTTACCCCATCTTTGAGGTATTGCTATGTTACTTGCCGACAAGCGAGACACAAGAAGAATTCGTGGTATTGCGGGAGAATTATTACGGGGTGGGGGGATAAAAAGTAGAGGGGGCGTTGGCGCGCCCCGCTCTTGTAAGCGACTAGCTGGCTTTTTTCACCAACGGCAAATCGAAAGCTTTGCGTAATGCACGGACGAACGCTTTGTCCTGACAGATGGTTTTTCCCGGGCTGTCGGAAAGTTTTGCCACGGGTTTGCCATTACATTCTACCAGTTTGATGACGATATTAAGGGGTTTGATCTGTGGAATATCACAGGTGAGACGGGTACCAATGCCAAAAATCACATCCGCACGTTGGCCAAAGTGGCGATACAGTTCTACCGCTTTATTCAGGTCCAGGTTATCGGAAAACACCAGCGTTTTACTCTGCGGATCGATTCCCAGTTTCAGGTAATGGGCGATCGCCTTTTCTCCCCATGCCACCGGATCGCCAGAGTCATGGCGCAGTCCCTGGTAACGGCTGGCAAAGTGCGGGCCAAAGTCGCGCAGGAATGCATCCATGGTGATACAGTCGGTCAGGGCAATTCCCAGACTGTATGGATATTCTTCCAGCCAGGCCTGCAGAGCGGCTCGCTGACTGTTAGCCAGCACCGGGCTTATCTGTTGATGGGCCTGGAACCATTCGTGTGCCTGGGTACCAACCGGAGCGATATGCAACCGACGGGCAAGATCATAGTTGCTTGAGCCAACCAGCCATGGGAATTCCTGTTGCAGTGTGCTGACAATCGCCATCTGTACATCGCGAGAGAAACGGCGGCGGGTACCAAAATCCATCAGCTTAAAGCGCGACATATCCAGACTGGCGGTCTGTCGTTCAAAGTCCGCCAGTTTATATCGCAGACGTTCAATGGCTTCTTCCGGCTGAACCTGGGGAGAACGGTGGCGATGAACTACTTCACTGATCAATGCCAGCAGCGGCACCTCCCACATGATCACTTCCAGCCAGGGCCCGGAAATACGGATATCCAGTTTGCCCTGGTTATTACGGACGCGAACCTGCGAGGGGTCATAGCGGAACTGAGCTAACCAATCCAGATAGTCCTGCTTAAAGAATGGGAGCCCCGCGAGGTAGTCGGATTCTTCTTTGCTGAGCGCCAGCGATTGCATTGAGGCAATCTGGCTAACAATTTCATCAGCGTAAATTCCCAGCAGGTCATCGCCTCTGCAGCGGAACTCCGCCACCACAGAAACCTGCTGGTAACGGTGGAACACCGCCTGTTGCATATGCAGCTTATAGGCGTCTGTATCCAACAATGTGGTCAGTATCGGGGAAGCATGTCGTGTCATGGTGCGTTTCAGCATCCTCTGGCGAAGAGCGTTACCCTGGTTCAAAAATGGATAAGACGCAGGAGTATAACGTGAATACTCATTTATTGAAGCTGATCACAACACAATTAAGTGGTTGGGGTCGAGGACAATCTGTGCGATTGTTAATGAAATGTATATTTTCAACGGAAGACCGGGGGCAAAGGTCATTCAGCGTGGCAACATTGCGCCAACAGGAATAGACTTGAAAAGTGAACTAATTATCGACGTGAGAAGGATTTATGACGCCATTGCCACAAGCCAAAAATCGCCATGATTATCGTGCGCCGGATTACACCATTACCGACATCGACCTGACATTCAATCTGGACGCCAGTACTACCCGGGTTACTGCGGTCAGCCGTATTAAGCGTTTAGGCGCTGCGGGTGCAGAATTGCGTCTTGATGGGGAAGATTTAACGCTGGTTTCTCTTGATATCGATGACCAGCCCTGGCCGCATTACCGGCTGGAAGAGGGGGCGCTAATCCTGGCGCAATTACCCGAGACGTTCACGATGAAAATCGTCAATGACATCCACCCGGATAAAAACACCGCGCTGGAAGGCCTGTATAAATCAGGTGAAGCGCTGTGTACCCAGTGTGAAGCGGAAGGTTTTCGTCATATCACCTGGTATCTTGATCGCCCTGATGTTTTGGCGCGCTTTACTACCACGATTATTGCTGAGCAAGCGCACTATCCTTATTTGTTGTCCAACGGTAACCGTATTGATGGCGGGCAGATGGCGGATGGTCGCCATTGGGTGAAGTGGCAAGATCCGTTCCCGAAACCGTGTTATTTGTTTGCGCTGGTGGCGGGCGATTTTGATGTGCTGCGCGACCGCTTTAAAACCCGCTCCGGTCGAGAGGTCGCGCTGGAGATTTTTGTTGATCGCGGCAATTTGGATCGTGCCGACTGGGCAATGACTTCGCTGAAAAACAGTATGAAGTGGGATGAAGAGCGTTTTGGCCTCGAATACGATCTGGATATTTTTATGATCGTCGCGGTGGATTTCTTCAACATGGGCGCGATGGAAAATAAAGGACTGAATGTTTTCAACTCGAAGTATGTGTTGGCGAAGGCTGAAACGGCCACGGATAAAGACTATCTGGGTATTGAAGCGGTTATCGGGCATGAATATTTCCACAACTGGACCGGTAACCGTGTGACTTGCCGCGACTGGTTCCAGTTGAGTCTGAAAGAAGGGCTGACGGTGTTCCGTGACCAGGAATTCAGTTCCGATCTTGGTTCGCGGGCGGTTAATCGTATTAATAACGTGCGCGTGATGCGCGGCGCGCAGTTCGCGGAAGATGCCAGCCCGATGGCGCATCCGATCCGTCCTGAACAGGTTATTGAGATGAATAATTTCTATACCCTGACGGTGTATGAAAAAGGATCCGAAGTCATCCGCATGATGCACACGCTGTTGGGCGAAGAAAACTTCCAGAAGGGGATGCAGCTCTATTTTGAGCGTCACGACGGCAGCGCGGCGACCTGCGATGATTTCGTGCAGGCGATGGAAGATGCTTCTAACGTCGATCTGTCGCAGTTCCGTCGTTGGTACAGTCAGTCTGGTACGCCTGTGCTGTCAGTGCATGATGATTATAATCCGGAGCGGGAACAGTATACCCTCCATGTGACGCAGATGACGCCACCTACCGCCGATCAGCAAGAGAAACTCCCGTTGCATATTCCACTGGATATTGAGCTGTATGATGGCGAAGGCAAGGTCATCCCGTTGCAGCACAATGGGCATCCGGTTCACCATGTGCTCAATGTCACGGAAGAGCGTCAGAGTTTCGTATTTGACAACGTCTACGCCAAACCAGTGCCGTCTTTATTACGCGAGTTCTCCGCACCGGTGAAGCTGGAATATAACTGGAGTGACGCACAGTTAACCTTCCTGATGCGCCATGCCCGTAATGACTTCTCTCGCTGGGATGCGGCACAAAGCCTGATGGCAACCTATATTAAGCTGAATGTCGCTCGTCAACAGCAGGGACAAGCGCTATCCCTGCCGTTGCATGTGGTCGATGCTTTCCGTGCGGTACTGCTGGAAGAGAACAGCGATCCCGCGTTGATGGCGTTGATCCTGTCGGTGCCGGGTGAAAACGAAATCGCTGAGCTGTTTGACATTATTGATCCGCAGGCGATCGCCGAGGTACGTGAATCACTGGTGCGCCTGTTGGCAAGTGAGCTGGCTGATGAATGGCAGGCAGTCTACCATGCTAATCATTCGGCTGATTACCGAGTTGAACATGCGGAGATTGGTCAGCGCGCGTTGAAAAACGTTTGCCTAGGTTATCTGGCTTTTGCTGACGCCGCACAGGCCGATAAACTGGTTAAAACCCAGTTCGGGCAGGCCAACAACATGACCGATTCGCTCGCGGCGATGGCGGCGGCCGTGGCGGCACAACTGCCATGTCGTGATGCCCTGCTGACCGCCTTTGACGAGCGTTGGCACCAGGATGGCCTGGTGATGGATAAGTGGTTTACCTTGCAGGCAACCAGCCCGGCGGCTGATGTGCTGAGCCGTGTACGCGCCTTGCTTAATCACCGTTCGTTCACCCTGAGCAACCCAAACCGTATCCGCTCGCTGATTGGCGCGTTTGCATCTGCTAATCCGTCGGCTTTCCATGCCGCTGATGGCAGCGGTTATCAGTTCCTTGTCGAAATACTGACCGATCTTAACACGCGCAATCCCCAGGTTGCCGCGCGGATGATTGAGCCGCTGATCCGTCTGAAACGTTATGACGCAGGACGTCAGGCGCTGATGCGAAAAGCGCTGGAACAGTTACAGGGGCTGGATAAATTGTCCGGGGACTTGTATGAGAAGATAACCAAGGCGCTGAATGCCTGAGTGATAGGGTCACGGAGTTAAAAAAGGAGGGAGACGAGATCAGTTTTCGTCTTCCCCTCCTTTTTTTCTAACGCTGCCCGTAACGTTTTTGTACTTCTACCGGAGAACGTTTCATTACCCGATCCAGCACTTCGGCTTCCAGTTCCGCCAGGTGCACCGAGCCTTTTCGCCGGGGACGGGGCAGATCGACCATTAAATCCAGCCCGATATTTCCCTCTTCAATCAATAATACGCGGTCAGCCATCACTACGGCTTCGCTGACATCGTGCGTCACCAACAGCACGGTAAAGTGATGTTGTTGCCACAGCGATTCAATCAAATCCTGCATTTCGATCCGGGTTAACGCATCCAACGCGCCCAGAGGTTCATCCAGTAATAGCAGGCCAGGACGATGGATCAGCGCACGAGCCAGCGCCACACGCTGTTTTTGTCCTCCCGACAGCGCCGCTGGCCACTCTTTGGCTCTTTCTGCCAGCCCCACGGCTTTCAGGGCCTCCATGGCAGCGTCTTTCCATGTCCGGCCTTTCAGTCCCAGTCCGACATTATCAATCACGCTTTTCCAGGGGAGCAGACGATCATCCTGAAACATCAGACGGGTATCCTCCTGGGCTTCGCTCAGGGGACCGTTACCCGCCAATAGTTCGCCTGAAGTGGTTTTTTCCAGCCCTGCCAGCAGGCGCAACAAGGTACTCTTTCCGCAACCGCTGCGACCGACTACCGCGACAAACTGGCCGGAAGGAATATGCAGGTTGATGTTGTTTAGTACGGTACGCCCTTTGTACTGTTTGCTGACGCCGTTGACGACCAGAGGCGTACCCGTATTGAGGCGCGCCGGTGACGGAGTGATTTCGCTCATACGTTTTCCTCTTTGAGTTGATAAGCCGGATGCCAGCGCAACCAGACGCGTTCCAGTAATTGCGCGCTGACGTCAGCCAGTTTACCGAGTAGGGCATAAAGAATGATGGCGACCACAACCACATCCGTTTGCAGAAATTCACGGGCATTCATGGCCAGATAGCCGATGCCGGAATTCGCTGAAATTGTTTCAGCCACGATCAGCGTCAGCCACATCAGTCCCAGCGCGAACCGCACACCGACCATGATGGATGGCAGCGCACCGGGCAGAATCACCTGAATAAACAAGCTCCAGCCGGAAAGACCATAGCTGCGGGCCATCTCCACCAGACCACGATCAATATTGCGGATACCATGATAGGTATTGAGGTAGATAGGGAACAGTGTCCCCAGCGCGACCAGGAATATTTTGGCCGACTCATCAATGCCGAACCATAAAATAACCAGTGGGATCAGTGCCAGATGCGGTATGTTACGCAACATTTGCACTGAGGTATCCAGCAGACGCTCGCCGAGGCGGGACATGCCGGTGATCAGACCAAGGATCAGGCCAACCGAGCCGCCGATTGTAAAGCCGACGGCGGCACGCCAACTGCTGATGGCCAGATGCTGCCAGAGTTCGCCGCTGACGCACAGACTCCAGAACGTCACCACAATAGCTTTAGGCGAGGGCAGGATCCGCGTTGAGAGCCAACCGGTTTGCGAAGCGATTTGCCAGACTACCACCAGGAGCACCGGTAGCGCCCACGGTAGCAACTGATTGCCAATGCGCTGTAATGGTTTGTTCATGGATGCCTCTTAACTCTGCGATACTTTTTGAGGAACGAAGTCATGTGCGACAGCTTCACCGTGGGCGGTGATGGCACTGGGCTGCGGGATCTTCGGCACTTCCAGATCCAGATGCGGGAACAGGAGTTCACCGACGCGGTACGCTTCTTCAAGATGTGGATAGCCGGAAAGAATAAAGGTATCAATACCCAGATCGGCATATTCCTGCATCCTTGCCGCTACGGTTTCGCCGTCGCCGACCAACGCGGTACCGGCACCACCACGCACCAGACCCACACCCGCCCACAGGTTCGGACTGATGACCAGCTTGTCACGGCGACCGCCGTGCAGCGCGGCCATCCGTTGCTGGCCGACAGAATCCGTTCGGGCCAGTGCTGCCTGGGCTTTGGCAATGGTGGCATCGTCAAGATGTGAAATCAGACGGTCAGCAGCACGCCAGGCCTCTTCACTGGTTTCCCGTACGATCACGTGCAGACGAATGCCAAATTTAACTTTACGCCCCTGCGCGGCTGCTTTTGCGCGAACCTGTTCAATTTTCTCTTTTACCTGTGCCGGGGGTTCACCCCAGGTCAGATAGACATCTACCTGTTCAGCGGCCAGATCCTGAGCGGATTCCGATGAACCGCCAAACCACAGGGGGGGACGGGGTTGTTGCACGGGTTTAAACATCAGACGCGCTCCGCGAACCTGCACATACTTCCCTTCATAATCGACAGTTTCACCTTCCAGCACCCGACGCCAGATACGGGTAAACTCAGCCGACTCGACGTAACGTTCACGGTGATCGAGAAATACGCCATCACCGGCCAGTTCTTCTGCATCGCCACCGGTGACCAGATTGAATAGCGTCCGACCATTGGAGAGACGATCCAGCGTAGCGGCCTGCCTTGCCGCCTGAGTTGGGGAGATGACGCCAGGGCGTAACGCCACCAGAAAACGCAGACGCTGAGTGACCGGGATCAGTGACGCCGCAACCAGCCACGCATCTTCACATGAGCGTCCAGTTGGAATGAGTACTCCGCCAAAGCCCAGGCGATCAGCGGCCTGAGCGATTTGCTGTAAGTAGCCATGATCGACCGGACGGGCGCCTTCAGCCGTGCCTAAATAGTGGCCGTCACCATGGGTGGGCAGAAACCAGAAAACGGAAAGGCTCATAATACAACTCCTCAAAGTGTGGACGGTGTGTCATGCCAGATACGGCTGGCAACATCGATTTTTACCGGCATCAAATGATTGGCATAAAACAGATCTGCGGTTTGTTGCTGCTGTTTCGCTGTTTTTTCACTGACCGGAGTGATAGTGGTCGGTGGGCGATGATCCAGATAACTGGCTATCACCGGTTTTGGCAGCCCCATCGCCAGGGAAAGTAGCGCGATACTGTTATTGCGGTCGCTGATGGTCAGGGCATCTGCCTGGCTGAATGTCTGCAAGACCTGAGTAATAAAGGCGCCATTGGCCTGGGTAAAAGGCCGGGTGGCGAGATAGAAAGAGCCGGTCTGATGCAACTGGCTACCATCGGTTAAGACCCGCACGCCTCCTTGCAGTAACGCGGCAGAATAATAAGGGTCCCAGATTGCCCAGGCATCCACATCGCCTTGTTGGAAGGCGGCACGAGCATCCGCAGGTGTCAGGTAAGCTGGCTGAATATCACTAAACTTCAGTCCCGCGTTCTGCAACGCTCGTAACAGCAGGTTGTGTGAACTGGAACCTTTCTGGAAGGCGACTTTGTGACCTTTGAGGTCCGCCACGGTTTTAATTGGACTGTTTTTGGCGACCAGAATCACTTCGGCTTTGGGCTGCGGCGGTTCGGAGCCGACATACAGCAGGTCTGCGCCGGCGGCCTGGGCAAAAATAGGTGGAATATCGCCTGTACTGCCCAAATCGATGCTGTTCACATTCAGCGCTTCAAGCATTTGCGGACCCGCTGGGAATTCAACCCATTTGATTTGGGTCTGTGGGAAGCGTTTTTCCAGCAAATGATGTGCGCGAGCCAATACCATACCGACAGAACCTTTCTGATAACCAATGCGGAAAATGTTGGGCGCGGCAGTCTCCGTAGCAAATGCGGTGCTGGTCAGAATACTGCTGAGGATCAGCGCCATAACTAAACGTGAAAACAGGTGCATGGTGTATTCCTCAAACCACGGCGGCGAGTGGCTGGCGTCGGCGGGCCAGCGCATGCCAGAAAGTATCCACTGATTCGGCAATACGCGCAGCCAGCACTGGCGAGAGCTCAGGCTGGCGATCATAATTCGTAATTTGCGGGTCCTCGGCAAAGACGCCGTGTAACACTTCCTGCGCTTTAAGTGCGTTCAACACTGGCTTCAGGGCGTAATCAACGGCCAGCATATGCGCGATCGTGCCGCCCGTCGCCAGTGGCAATACGACTTTATGTTCAAGCGCACGCTCAGGCAGTAGATCAAGAAGCGTTTTCAGCGCACCGGAGAAGGAGGCTTTATAAACCGGAGTGGCGATAATCAGCCCATCGGCGACGGCCAGATCTTCTTTCAGTGCCAACAGCGCGGGAGAATCGAAACGGGCATAAAGGAGATCTTCAGGATGAAAATTATGCAGATTCCACGGAATGACCTCGGCACCACGCTGTTCAAGGGCCTGCTGGCAAAGGCTGAGCAAGGCTGCGGAACGTGAAGGATAGCGAGGGCTCCCCGCCAGCGTAATAACGCGCATCACTACTCCTTATAACTAAAAGTTATTGATTAAGCTTATTTCTGGAAGAATAACGCTATCCTGACAGAGGGAACGGGGAGGCTTAAATGATTTTTCTGGCATAGATAAGTCAATTGCTGAATAAAGAACAGAATGGCCGGTAGATTGGGGCAAATCCCTTGATGAGGGTTTAAACAATTTACTTTCCGTTCAAAGGACTTTACCATTTTCCCTCGCGCCTGCAGCGTCACTGCGCCCGCCTGGTTTCGCCGGTGCTGTCCCACATAAGTATTGGACATAATAAAGATGGGGCAGATTGTTCACAGACGGATAACGCAGTTTTCAGGGTTTATATCGCAAGATATCGACTGTTAGTCCTTTCCCGGCCCGGGAACCTCGGGCATTCAGGAGCGATCATGTATAACCTGGTTCGTAAAGCGCTGTTTCAGCTTGATGCTGAGCGTGCGCATGAACTGACTCTTCAGCAGTTGCAGAGGGTGATCGGTACGCCGTTCATTCACCTGATCCGCCAATCCCTTCCTTTTAAGCCAGTTACCTGTATGGGGTTGACCTTTAAAAATGCCCTTGGTCTGGCTGCGGGGTTGGATAAAAATGGCGAGTGTATCGATGCTTTCGGCGCGATGGGTTTTGGTTTTATTGAAATTGGCACGGTGACGCCTCGTCCGCAGCCGGGCAATGATAAACCCAGACTCTTTCGCGTACTGGAAGCGGAGGGCATCATTAACCGGATGGGATTTAATAATCTCGGTGTGGATCGACTGGTTGAAAATGTCAAAAAATCTCAATTCGACGGTGTGACAGGGATTAATATTGGTAAAAATAAGGACACGCCGGTGGAGCAGGGCAAGGATGATTATTTAGCCTGCATGGATAAAATTTATCCCTACGCCGGTTATATTGCGATCAATATTTCCTCGCCTAACACGCCGGGATTACGGACATTACAATATGGTGAGGCGCTGGATGATCTTCTACTGGCGGTAAAAAACAGGCAGAAGGATCTTGCCACGATCCATAATAAATATGTTCCGCTGGCGGTAAAGATCGCGCCGGATCTTTCAGAAGAAGAATTGATCCAAATTGCCGACAGTTTAGTCCGCCATAATATTGATGGGGTGATAGCCACCAATACCACACTCGATCGTTCGCTGGTTAGCGGTTTAAAATATAGCAATGAGACGGGGGGATTAAGTGGCCGCCCTCTGCAGTCGCGCAGTACTGAAGTCATTCGCCGTTTGTCTCAGGAACTACAGGGACGCCTGCCCATTATTGGTGTTGGTGGAATTGATTCTCTGATTTCCGCACGAGAAAAAGTTGCCGCAGGAGCTTCTTTGGTACAAATATATTCTGGTTTTATTTACCAGGGTCCGCCATTGATTAAAGAAATCGTGACTCATCTCTAGGTCAATTCTGACTTAAATATGCCAGGGGCTTTATTTTCGCCTCTGGCTCGTTTATATTTTACTCTGTATTAAACATATTCAGTCTATTTAGAGATTGCGGGATTAATGTTGTAGGTTAACCAACCCGTTAACATCGATAATAGCGATTCTTCATTTATCATTACAGGACACATCATGAGGATTAAACCTGACGATAGCTGGCGCTGGTTTTTTGATGCCGAACATGATCGCATGATGCTGGATCTGGCCGACGGTATGCTATTTCGCTCACGTTTTTCGCGTAAGATGCTGACTCCAGATGCTTTTGATCCTTCAGGATTTTGTGTTGATGACGCGGCGCTATTCTTTACTTTTGAAGAGAAGTGCCGCCGCTGTGAATTAAATGCTGACCAGCGAGCAGAACTGGTACTCAATGCGCTGGTGGCCAGTCGCTTCCTTAAGCCACTGATGCCGAAAAGCTGGCATTTTGAGAGTCACGGTCAGGGAAACTGGCAGCCGACCGATGGTGAGCTGGTGTCGGTTCGCTTGTGTGAAAGCGGTGAAGAGGCGAGGTTGTTGGTGGTTGAGACAGGAGAAAGTGCCGCGCTTTGTCTACTGGCTCAACCGCAGTTGACGCTGGCCGGGCGAGCTATGCAACTGGGTGACGCGATCAAGGTGATGCATGATCGTTTGTTGCCGCACGCTCAGCAACAAAATCAGGCTTTCGCCCGGGCTGTCTGAAGGCTAGCCTCCGCTCAGCTGTAGATGGCTTGCTGGAACACAACTGCAACTGAGAATGGTGCCATCCTCTCGCACTGCGCCTTTCTTCAATGGACGCACCTCGCCGGAGAGCAGCTTAACCCGGCAACGGCCACAAATCCCGGCACGGCAGGAATAGGGGATGCGGTAATCCGCCATCTCCAGTTGTTCCAGTAGTACTTGTTGATTGTTACCCTTGAAAGTCTCACCCTGCCAACTGATTGCTATCTCCTCTTGCGCACGGGCATCCACCTCAAGAGGCTCTACCGACTTGCTGGCGCCGTAAGGGCGAGGCGGCTTGCTGGCAAGGATCTGCAACTCATCGCCCACTCGCAGTATCCCGCTGTTACGGGCGATCAAATTCATGCCGAAATCGATATCGCCGCTGTCATCCTGTGCGGTACGGAATGTCTGTAACGTACTCAGCGGTTCTCCTCTGGGATGCCTGCGTCCCCCTTCAGGACTGACAGTGGTGAAAATACAACGGCTACAGGGCTTTGGCACATCGAACAGGATCTCGCCAATCTGTACTGTTGACCAACTGTCTTCTGCCCAGGCTGCGGCTCCGGCCACCACCAGATTAGGGCGGAACTGCTCCAGTTTAATCCCGGCGGGACAGCGCTGACGCAGATCATAGAGCGAAGCTTCGTTAATCAGCAGGAAAGGAAAACCATCAGCAAATCCCAGTGGAATGTGCTCAAAGTGTTTAACCCGCCGCGTCATTTCATGGCCCACCCAGCGTAATTGTACCGGTCGGGGAAAGAAACTGCTCAGCCAGTCATTAATGGCAACAGGGGCTATCTGCGCGGTAAATTGATTTCCCCAGACTTCTGTCGGCGCCGCCTCTGGCTGGAAATCATCAAAACGCACCGTTGCTGAGCTGCCATCTGGCGCGGCAAGAAACAAACCATCCGGGATCACCGCCGGTGTGAACAGCACCATTTCTGAGTATTGACGCGCAGTTATAAAGGTACCATCCAGCTCAGTTATCATAAAAACCCGGTCAAACGCCAGTCCACTCTCCCGTGCCTGCGCATGAGAAACCTGGGTTCCACGCATTGATTTCACGGGATGAATAAACAGACGTGACAGACTAATCATCAAAGTCTCCGGGCTTAATAGCCAGTAAGTAAGGGACAAAAGGGCGGCGTCAGAGCAGAATACAATCGGAGCGCTGACGAAAAGAAGCTAACTTTATGACATGCGTCTGTGATTAGCTATAATGCGCAACAATTTTCTGAAGACGATAAGTGGCGTTATGAATTCTCTGTTTGCCAGTACGGCGCGTGGGCTCGAAGAGCTGTTAAAAAGTGAGCTGGAAGCGATGGGCGCTCAGGCCTGTCAGATAGTCCAGGGCGGCGTACATTACGAGGGTGACGATCGTCTGATGTACCAGAGCCTGATGTGGAGCCGTCTGGCTTCCCGTATTCTGCTGCCGCTGACAGAATGCGGCGTTTATAGTGACCTGGATCTGTATCTGGGCGTACAGGCTATCGACTGGCCGGCGATATTTAGCAGTGATAAAACCTTCGCCGTGCATTTCAGTGGTCTGAATGAAGTGATCCGTAACAGTCAGTACGGCGCGCTAAAGGTGAAGGACGCTATCGTTGACAGTTTTATCCGGAAAAATCTGCCGCGTCCGGATGTGGACCGCGAGCAGCCGGATATTCGGATCAACGTCTGGCTGAATAATGATCAGGCCAGCATCGCGCTGGACTTGAGTGGCGAAGGATTACATCAGCGCGGCTACCGTCAGCAGACCGGGGAGGCTCCGCTGAAAGAGAACCTGGCCGCAGCCATCGTTTTGCGCTCAGGCTGGCAGTCAGGTACGCCGCTGATCGATCCCATGTGTGGTTCGGGGACACTGTTGATCGAAGCTGCGATGATTACCACCGATCGTGCCCCGGGTCTGCATCGTCATCACTGGGGCTTTACCGCCTGGAACAAGTTTGACCCGATGCTGTGGCGTGAAGTGACCACTGAAGCGCAGGAACGTGCCCGTCGTGGTTTGCAAGAAACAACCTCGCGCTTTTATGGTTATGACCATGATTCTCGAGTCATTGACCGTGCCCGCGTCAACGCCCGCAAAGCCGGTCTGGCTGAGATTATCCGTTTTACCGCGCAGGATGTGCTGAAGCTGAGTAATCCGCTGTCGGACGGCGTCACCGGCACCGTGTTGAGTAATCCCCCTTATGGCGAGCGTCTGGAAAGCGAACCGGCGCTGATTGCGCTGTACAGCCAGCTTGGGCGTATTATGAAACAGCATTTCGGCGGCTGGAATTTGTCGCTGTTCAGTGCGTCTCCTGAATTGCTGAGTTGCCTGCAATTACGGGCTGACCGTCAGTTCAAGGCTAAAAACGGCCCGTTGGATTGTGTGCAGAAAAACTATCGGTTGGCGGTTAACGCGGCATCCGGTACTCAGGGTCAGATTGCGGAAGATTATGCCAACCGTCTGCGCAAGAACCTGAAAAAGCTGGAGAAATGGGCCCGCCAGGAAGGAATTGAATGCTACCGTCTGTACGATGCCGATTTGCCGGATTACAACGTTGCTGTTGACCGTTACGGCGAATGGATCGTGGTGCAGGAGTATGCCCCGCCGAAAATGATTGACGCGGGCAAGGCCCGCCAGCGCTTGTTTGATGTGATAGCTGCTACGTTGAGCGTCCTGAATCTGCCGGCTAACCGACTGGTGTTGAAAACCCGTGAGCGGCAGAAGGGCAAAAGTCAGTATCAGAAACTGGCTGAGAAGGGCGATTTCTTTGCCGTATCTGAATTTAATGCCAAATTGTGGGTTAACCTGACGGATTATTTGGATACCGGTTTGTTCCTTGATCACCGTATCGCCCGCAAAATGCTGGGGCAGATGAGTAAAGGGAAGGATTTTCTCAACCTGTTTGCCTATACCGGCAGCGCCAGCGTACATGCAGGTCTGGGAGGCGCGCGTACTACCACCACGGTGGATATGTCCCGCACTTATCTGGAGTGGGCAGAGCGTAACCTGCGGCTGAATGGGTTGACTGGGCGCCAGCATCGTTTGTTGCAGGCCGACTGTCTGAGCTGGTTGCGCGAGTCGAATGAGCAGTTCGACCTGATCTTTATCGATCCGCCTACCTTTTCTAACTCCAGACGGATGGAAGAGAGCTTCGATGTACAGCGCGATCACCTGCTGTTGATGAAAGATCTGAAAAGGCTGCTGCGTAAAGGCGGTACTATTATGTTTTCTAACAATAAACGCGGTTTCAAAATGGACCACGACGGGCTGACCAGCTTGAATCTTGCTGCGCAGGAAATCACCACCAAAACTCAGTCGCAGGATTTTGCCCGTAACCGTCAAATTCATAACTGCTGGCTGATTACTCACGCCAGTAAAGGATAAGTTTTATGTCATTGATCAGTATTCATGGGGCTTACCTGTCATTCAGCGATGCGCCGTTATTGGATAACACCGAACTGCATATCGAAGAAAATGAACGAGTTTGTCTGGTAGGCCGTAACGGCGCGGGTAAATCCACGCTGATGAAAATCATCAATCGTGAGTTACCGTTGGACGATGGTCGCATCATTTATGAGCAGGACCTGGTGGTGGCGCGCCTGCAACAGGATCCACCGCGTAATGTGGTGGGATCCGTTTATGACTTCGTGGCTGAGGGCGTGGAAGAGCAGGCTGAGTATCTGAAAGCCTATCATGCTATTTCTCATCAGGTGATGACGGATCCGAGCGATAAAAACCTGAATGAGATGGCGCGTCTGCAGGGCATTTTGGATCATCAGAATCTGTGGCAGTTGGAAACGCGCATTCAGGATGTTCTGAAACAGATTGGTCTGGATGGCGATGCGGCGCTCTCATCACTGTCGGGCGGGTGGTTGCGTAAAGCAGCATTGGGCAGGGCGCTGGTCAGTAATCCGCGAGTACTGATGCTGGATGAACCAACCAACCACCTGGACATTGAAACTATCGACTGGCTGGAAGGGTTTCTGAAAACGTTCCAGGGCAGCATCATCTTTATTTCCCATGACCGCTCGTTTATCCGCAATATGGCGACGCGTATTGTTGATCTTGACCGCGGTAAGCTGGTTTCCTGGCCAGGAAATTATGATCAGTATTTGCTGGGCAAAGAAGAAGCGCTGCGTGTGGAAGAGATGCAAAACGCAGAGTTCGATCGCAAGCTGGCGCAGGAAGAAGTGTGGATACGTCAAGGGATCAAAGCCCGTCGTACCCGCAATGAGGGACGCGTCCGTGCGCTGAAGGCTTTACGCCGGGAGCGTTCTGAGCGCCGGGAGGTGATGGGTAAAGCCAACATGCAGGTGGAAGAGGCCAGCCGCTCGGGCAAAATTGTCTTTGAGCTGGAAAACGTCAGCTATCGTATCGGCGAGAAACAACTGGTTCGTCACTTTACAGCTCAGGTTCAGCGTGGTGATAAGATTGCCCTGATTGGTCCGAACGGTTGTGGTAAAACCACGTTGTTGAAGTTGATGCTTGATCAATTGAAAGCGGACAGTGGCCGTGTTCATATTGGTACCAAGCTGGACGTCGCCTATTTTGATCAACACCGTGCTGAACTCGATCCCGACCGGACGGTAATGGATAATCTCGCTGAAGGTAAGCAGGAAGTGATGGTCAATGGGAAGCCACGTCATGTATTGGGCTATCTGCAGGAATTCCTGTTCCATCCCAAGCGGGCGATGACGCCAGTACGAGCCTTATCCGGGGGTGAACGTAATCGCCTGCTATTGGCTCGTTTGTTCCTGAAGCCAAGTAATTTATTGATCCTCGATGAACCGACCAACGATCTGGATGTAGAAACGTTGGAACTGCTGGAAGAATTGATTGACGGTTATCAGGGGACGGTACTGTTGGTCAGCCACGATCGTCAATTTGTTGATAACACCGTGACTGAATGCTGGATTTTCGACGGTAACGGTGAGATCGGGGCGTTTGTTGGCGGCTACCATGATGCGCAGTTGCAGCGTGCAGCTTATAAGCAGAATCGTTCAGTGGGAAAGGCCAGTGACAGTGCTGTTCGTCAGGAAAGTGTAAAAAGCGATCCGGCGAAGCGTCCAACTGGCAAGATAAGTTATAATCTGCAGCGCGAATTGGAGCAGTTGCCAGAGAAAATGGAGGCGTTGGAAGCTCAGCTTGCCTCGTTACAGGCTAAAGTAGCAGATGCTGACTTCTTCAGTCAGTCCCATGCGGTGACACAGCCGGTGTTGGATGCGATGGCGCAGGCAGAGCAAGATTTGGACGTCGCGTTTGAGCGCTGGGAATATCTGGAATCGCTGAAGAACGGTTAATATTGAGGTAATTTATGTGTTCATCGCACCAGGCCTGTCAATGGATGCTTTGCCCGCAGTGTGACTTGATGACACAGTTGCCGGACCTGAAGCCGGGCACAAAGGCCAATTGTCCGCGCTGTGAAACTACGCTGACAACGAATTGGCAAGAGCCGCAGAGGCGGCCTACCGGTTATGCGTTGGCGGCGTTATTTATGCTGGTTCTGGCTAACCTGTTCCCTTTTGTCAACATGCATGTCGCGGGATTAAGCAGTGAAATCACGCTGATGCGTATCCCTCAGGTGATGATATCTGAGAATTATAGTAGCCTGGCGACGTTGTTTCTGCTGTTTGTACAGGCGGTGCCCGCAGTCTGTATGGTGGTTATCCTGCTGTTGATCAATCCGGTCAGCTTGCCGTTGCCATTAAAGCGCAGTATGGCTCGGGTATTGTTTCAGCTTAAAAGTTGGGGAATGGCGGAAATCTTTCTCGCTGGGGTGCTGGTCAGTTTTGTGAAGCTGATGGCTTATGGTGACATCGGCATCGGTACCAGTTTTATTCCCTGGTGCCTCTTTTGCCTGTTGCAATTGCGAGCGTTCCAGTGTGTCGATCGTCGTTGGCTGTGGGGACATATTGCGCCGGTTCCGGCATTACCTGCCCGTCCTATCCCGGCAATCAGTGGTATTCAGCAAGGTATGCGTTCCTGCGGCTGTTGTACCGCTGTGTTGGCGGCAGACCAGTTTACCTGTCCACGCTGCGGTACGGGGGGCTATGTTCGTCGTCGTAATAGTCTGCAGTGGACGATGGCTCTATTGCTGACGTCCTTTCTGCTCTATATCCCGGCTAATCTGCTGCCTATTATGGTGACAGAAGCGCTGGGGAATAAGATTACCTCGACGATCATGGCGGGTGTGGTGCTCTTATGGAGCGATGGATCATACCCAGTGGCCCTGGTTATCTTTATCGCCAGTATTATGGTGCCCTCGCTGAAAATGCTGGCGATTGTCTGGCTGTGTTGGGATGCTAACGGTAAAAGCAAGCCGTATCAGGACAGTGAAAGGATGCATAAAATCTATGAAGTGGTGGAGTTTGTCGGTCGCTGGTCGATGATTGATGTCTTTGTTATTGCTGTGTTGTCTGCACTGGTACGAATGGGGCAGCTAATGAGTATTTATCCCGCAACCGGGGCGTTACTGTTTGCTGTGGTGGTCATTCTGACCATGTTTGCCGCCATGACATTCGACCCCCGTCTCACCTGGGATCGTGTCCGTGAAAAGAGTCTTGAGGAGCCGAGCATTGAAGGAAAATAATCACGGTGTGGCGACGGTTGATCAAATCAAACGCTGGTCACCCGTCTGGATCATTCCCATTATCACTGTGCTGATCGGTGCATGGATTCTGTTTTACCATTTTAGCCATCAAGGGCCAGAGGTGACGCTGATTACGACCAACGCGGAAGGTATTGTGGAGGGGAAAACCACCATAAAAAGCCGTAGTGTGGATGTTGGCGTAGTGGAAAGCGCGGTGTTGACTGACGATCTTCATCATGTGGAGGTCAAAGCGCGTCTGAATTCCGGTATGGAAAAGCTATTGAAGGGCGACAGTGCTTTTTGGGTCGTTAAACCCACCATTGGTCGTGGCGGTGTGAGTGGATTGGGAACCTTGCTTTCCGGCGCTTATATTGAACTGCAGCCAGGAAATAAAGGCGCTAAACCAGGACATTACAACCTACTGGACGCACCACCGCTCGCGCCACCTGATGCGAAAGGAATCAGGATTATATTGGACAGTAATCGGGCCGGTCAGTTAACCCCCGGTGATCCCGTACTGTTCCGGGGTTATCGAGTGGGGTCTGTGGAAACCAGTGACTTTGACGCCGATAAGCGCATGATGACTTATCAGCTGTTTATTACCTCGCCTTATGATCGGTTAGTCACCACCAATGTGCGTTTCTGGAAAGACAGCGGCATTGCCGTGAATATGTCGGCTTCGGGTATGCGTGTTGAGATGGGATCGCTCACCACGTTATTCAGCGGTGGTGTCAGCTTTGACGTACCGGACGGCTGGGGGCTGGGGCAGTTGGCACAGAATAAAGCTGAATACAAGTTATTCGACGATCAACGTAGTATTCAGGACTCATTGTACACCGTACATAAAGATTTCCTGCTGTTTTTTAATGATTCTATCCGCGGTCTGCAGGCAGGCGCACCGGTCGAGTTCCGGGGCATTCGCCTGGGAACGGTTGCTCAGGTTCCGTATCAATCGAAAGAGATAGCGCAGCATTTGAATAGCGACTATCGCATTCCTGTCCTGATCCGTATTGAACCTGATCGTTTTGACAGTATGCTGAATAAGGATTTCAATATCGATCGTCACCTGGAAGACGGCATTAAAGCTGGCTTGCGCGCATCGCTGAAATCAGCCAATTTGCTGACTGGTTCGTTGTACATCGACTTGGATTTCTATGACGATGCTAAACCGTATACCGGGCCGTCTGCCTTTGCTGGCTATACGTTGATACCGACCACAAATGGCGGTTTGGCGCAGATCCAGCAGAAGCTGGTGACGACACTGGATAAGATTAACAATCTGCCGTTGAATCCGATGATCGATCAGGCGACGGGAACCTTGAGAGAGAGCCAGAGTACACTGCGCGAACTGCAGAAAACGCTGGATAACATCAATCAGATAACCGGAAGCCAGTCGATGAAACAGTTGCCGCAGGATATGCAACAAACCCTACGTGAGCTGAATAGCAGCATGAAAGCTTTCCAACCTGGCTCGCCAGCGTATAACCGCATGGTGGGTAATATGCAGCGGCTTGATCAAGTATTGCGTGAGTTGCAGCCGGTACTGAAAACGCTGAATAGTAAGAGCAATGCATTGGTGTTTGAAGCGAAACCCGGACAGGATCCACAGCCGAAGAGGGCGAAACAATGATGAAATGGATACCCATTGTGCTGACGCTGGCGTTGACGGCCTGTAGCGGTAGTACCTCCAAAACGACTTACTATCAGCTCCCCGCGGCGGAGAAGAGTGCCGCGGCGGTGGTCAGTAGTACAGATACGTTACGTCCTGCTGTGTTTGTGCAGCAGGTCTCTGTTCCCGATTATCTGGCTGGCAACGGACTGGTTTATCAGAGTAGTGATGTGAAGTATGTCATTGCCAGTAACCACCTTTGGGCCAGTCCGCTTGATCAACAACTGCAGCAGACGCTGGTGGCGAATTTGAGTGCGGCGTTGCCGGGTTGGCTGGTTTCCGGTTCGCCATTAGGTGCCCAACAGGATACGCTGAACGTCAACGTGACCGGTTTCCAGGGACGTTATGATGGTCAGGTGGTGATCAGCGGTGACTGGGTACTGGAGCATCAGGGGCAGATTTTGAAACATTCCTTTGCCTTGACGTTGCCGCAGGCGGAGGATGGCTACGATGCGTTAGTGAGAACACTGGCTAAAGGATGGCAGCAGGAAGCGCAACAAATAGCTGATGCGATCCGCAGTAAAAATTAAAAGAAATTAATCTATAACGCTAACCCCTTGATTGTTGCAAAATCAGATTTTTGCGCGGTCATGGGGTTTTTTTTTGCTTTACAGCGGTTTATTTGTCTTTTTTCGGTTTTTTCAGGCGAGAATTTCCCCTCATTTTCTCATGGTAATATGACATTGGCGTGAAATTTGCGGATTGATTTCTGCTGCTGATGGCGCTAAAAATTAAAGTGTGGTTGCAAATAAAGCAATCACTGATTTCTTTCCACCAGATTCCACCTGACCTGAAGAGGGGATTGCAGGCATGATGAAGAGACAGAAACGAGATCGACTCGAACGGGCACATTCCAGAGGCTACCAGGCTGGTCTTACCGGACGCTCGAAAGAAATGTGTCCCTATCAAATGATAGACGCGAGGTCTCACTGGTTGGGAGGCTGGCGACAAGCCATGGAGGACAGGACGGTTAGTGTATAACCCGATTGTCCACGTCATATAACCTGAATACCCACGTTCGTAAAACGGGAACGATATGTTTGTGGAACGGGGAACTTCAGGTTTTAAAAGGAAGAACCTCCGCAGACGCGGAGGTTTCCGTTTTAGAAATGGGGCTAAAACGCAGCAGTATCTTTAAACAGGCCCACTTTCAGATCGGTCGCGGTATAGATAACCTGGCCGTCTACCAGCACTTCACCGTCAGCCACACCCATCACCAGCTTGCGATTAATCACACGCTTGAAGTGAATACGATAAGAAACTTTTTTCGCGGTGGGTAAAACCTGACCAGTGAATTTCACTTCACCCACGCCCAGAGCCCGGCCTTTACCTTCAGCACCTAACCAGCCAAGGTAGAAACCTACCAATTGCCACATGGCATCCAGCCCCAGACAACCCGGCATTACCGGGTCGCCGATAAAATGACAGTCAAAGAACCACAGATCTGGATGAATATCCAGTTCAGCTTCGACGAAACCTTTACCGTAGTTACCGCCGTCTTCGGTCATTTTCACTACGCGGTCCATCATCAACATGCTTCCAGAAGGTAACGGTGGACCTTCGGCGCCAAACAGTTCACCGCGACCAGAGGCAATGAGGTCTTCTTTTGTATAGGATTCGCGTTTATCTACCATGTTCTCAATAAGCCTTATTTTAATGAATCACCAAGGTTAGCTAACCAAAGTAAGCTGAACAAATCGATCAGCTCCGGTTGAACCAGTTAAACCAGCGCAGCAGCCACGGACGCTGACGCCCGTCATGCTGATTAATTTGTGCAATACGTTCCTGTATCGTTCGTCGCAGGCAAGGTGCATTTTCTTTTTCCCATTCTGCACCGGTGAGCAACGGCAGGGCTTCATCCACGTTGCTGACCGCCCAAATAGTGAATTTTCCTTCACGTACGGCATCTACCACTTCCTGCTGTAGCGAGAGATGACGCACGTTAGCGGTCGGGATAATTACCCCCTGGTTGCCAGTCAGATTACGTTGGTTACAGATATGGAAAAAGCCTTCAATTTTCTCATTCAAGCCGCCAACGGGTTGCACTCGGCCAAACTGATCAACCGAACCGGTCACGGCAATTTGCTGATTGACAGGTTGGCCCGACAGGGCGCTGATCAGCGCACAAAGCTCAGCAAGAGAGGCGCTGTCGCCATCCACTTCAGAGTACGACTGTTCGAAGACCAGCGAAGCGGAGAAGGGCAACTGCTGTTCCAGTTCCAGTTCTGAAATCAACCAGGCCTGCATGATCATCATACCTTTTGCATGGATATTGCCACCCAGTTCGGCTTTACGTTCCACATCTGTGAATTCGCCGTCACCGACATGTACCACACAGCTAATACGGGAAGGTTCACCAAATGCACGTGGATGACCAGGGAATTCAATCACCGAAAGGGCATTGATCTGACCGACCATTTCCCCTTCGGTTTCAATCAAAATTTGATCGAGCAGAATTTCATCGCGTACGCGTTCGGCCAGGAAACCCTCTCGCCACTCGCGAGTCTCAAGCGCACTTTGCAGATGTTCACCACCGAGGTTTTCATCCGGGCTGTACATCGCCGCATCCTGCAATTGGTGGGTAATCCATGCAGGACAAAGTGGCAGGGTATCCTGATCTCCGGTATAACGGACGGCTTCACGGATCAGCACTGGCCAAAAGTCATCAGCAATCGCTTTGATATTCTCGCTGTTGGCCAGAGTACGGATCCATTTAATCCACAGACCGAATGCTTCATTGTCAACAATTTGAATGTTTTCTTCAAATTCAGAATAAAGCGCCTTGCTGGCCAGCTCGGGCTCCATCTCCTGGAAGTCAGCCAACGCATCGCGCTCACCAGCCAGTACCAGGCGGAATTGTAACGGCATGGAGGGCACCGTTACCGGTAATGGTCGGGATTCATCCGGAGAATACCAGTCAAATTGCTGAGTAGTAAGAATTTTTCTGAGTCGCAACCACAATAAAGGTTGTGCCAGCAGGGTACGAAGGGAGAGGATCAACGTGCCGCCGTTGGCCTGATGGACTAACCCGGGTTGCAGTGTAAGGGTATTATTATACTGCCGGAGGCAGCCGAACAGCTGTTCGGCCTCAATCCAGTCCGCGTGCTGAATACCGCCGACACTGGCGAAATTGTCCTGCTCTGATTCCGCAGGGCGCCAGCTGATTGACATGCCGTCAATCAGGTAATGACCGCCATAGAGTTCCGTTTCATCCGTTGCTGCAATACCGCTCAGCACTTTCTGTAGCAAAGTCTGGTATTCAACGTCTTCAGCCATCTTTACCAGCATCAGAGGTAATTTAGCCGGTGTTTGCAGCAGTAAATTCAGTCCGTTAAACAGACGGGATTGTATTGCGGCAAAGCAACTGGAATCATCTTCAGGTAGCTGAGAAAAAAGAGGCTGAACGCTGCTGGTATCGGGCTGTAGGGCGCGCCATTCGAGTCGGTTGTTGGTCAAAGTTATCGTAATTTTCTGAAATGAGTAAAAGCGGCATTATACAAGATTTCAGCCTGTTAAGCACCGTAGACATGCACTTCGCTATGAGTAGATATTAGGGTTGTAGTGACAACTTCGTTTTCTATGCGGCAGCGCTAAAAAAAGCTGTTATTCTAAATAGGTTATAAGAACAGCGTGAGATTCCGATGAAATATCAGCAACTGGAAAATCTTGAAAGCGGATGGAAATGGAAATACCTGGTCAAAAAACACCGGGAAGGTGAAGCAATCACACGCTATCTGGAATTCAGTGCGGCACAGGCGGCGGTGGATGAACTGCTGGTGATGGAAAATCGCCCGGTTGACGTGCTGCAGTGGATCTCGCGTCATATTAATCCGGCGCTGGAAAACCGCATGAAGCAGACCATTCGAGCCCGGCGTAAGCGCCATTTCAATGCGGAACATCAGCATACCCGGAAAAAATCAATCGATCTGGAATATCTGGTATGGCAACGACTGGCGGGGTTAGCACAGCGTAGAGGTAGCACCTTATCGGAAACGATTGTTCAGTTGATCGAAGATGCGGAACACAAAGAAAAGTATGCCAGTCAGATGTCTTCACTGAAACAGGACCTGAGGGCGATTTTGGGTAAGCCGGATTGACAGAGGAATAGCAGGACGTTGAGATAAATTGTTATTGCCAGAATAGACATAAAAAATCAGGCCTGAACTATGTTTAGGCCTGATTGTCTTTTACCGGCTGGGATAGCTTAAGCTTCCCCAAACGACCGACATGATGCCGTGTCCGGTTTTATCAAAGGAGAAACTTAGCCCTGAGGCTGAGTTACAACGTCTTTGATACCTTTAACCTGAATTTCTACACGACGATCCGGTGACAGGCAATCGATCAGGGCTTTACGGCCTTTCACGCTGTCACAGGTGTTGCCGGTAACTGGGTTAGATTTACCCATACCGCGTGCAGAGATTTTGTTTGAAGGGATGCCTTTAGAAACAAGGTAGTCAACTACGGACTGAGCACGTTTCTCAGACAGTTTCTGGTTGTACTGCTCTGAGCCGATACGGTCAGTGAAGCCCAGAACCACTACGCTACCATCTTTAGGATCAAGAGAGCTCAACTGGGTGTACAGCTGATCCAGTGCTTGCTGTCCTTCTGGCTTCAATGTTGACTTGTTGAAGGTGAACAGAACGTCAGATTTCAGCGTGAAACGTTTGGTTTCAACAACTGGAGCTGGAGCTGGAGCAGGCGCCGGAGCTGCTGCTTCGTCCTGACCAAAGCGGTAAGAAACACCGACGCTCAGCATGCTGTTATCTGGACGCGCACCAACGGTGTTTGCATCACCGATGTTGCTAACCCACTGGTAGTCCAGACGGGTAGCCCAGTTTTTGGTCAACGCATATTCAACACCAATTGCTGCCAGTGGAGAAACACCGGTATCGTGATCGCTGATGCGACCAGTCGTTGGGTTAGTCTGCGTTGAATCTGCACGCCATACCATGCCGCCCAGACGAGTATAGATGTCCAGGTCGTCAATGATTGGGTAGCTTAATTTAGCAGCCAACTGAACGCCTTGTGCTTTAAATGCACCGTTAGTCGAACTACCTTTATTAGGCATACGACCCAACCAGTCATAACCCAGTTCGAAACCCAGGTATTGGTTAACCTGGTAGCCACCGAATGCACCAGCACCCAGTTGGCTTTCGTGAGTTGGACCGTTGTTGGTATTCTCGTAACCGTTACCATAGTAACCAGTGTCGTGGTACTGAGACCAGCCCAGTTTCGCACCGGTATACCAGGTGTTATCTTTAGGGGCGGCCTGCGCTACGGTAGCGAAGCCAGCCAGTGCCACTGCAATTGCGATAGCTGTCTTTTTCATTTTTTGCGCCTCGTTATCATCCAAATAGGCAATGAGCTTTTGTTCGCTCTTTGATTAATCCTTCGCTGGGTTATGACGCTCGATTATGACCCATCCCAAAAAGGGAGATTATTGAGCACCCTAGCGACGTAAAGTCTACAACGTACTGGCAAACTTACAAGCATGATGTGATGTACGCTAGAAAAAAAACAGGCATTCATACACAATTTTACACATTTAAGGACAAGTTATGCGCTGGGACAATGTGGTAAAAATGCCGCTAAACCATTGTCACGCCGCGCCATAACATAATCAGAAGGTTATCGTGCCCTGCCAGAAAAATCCCGATGAGATTAGTCCTATTTTTACTTAATGATACAAATTAGACTGAATTTTTAAGCCGCTAAAGGGTCTGCGCTGAGAAATATTGCTGGGGTCTGGACGCATAATCAATCCTAAAGCCTGGCCACAAGACGCTGCATTCTGCAACCTGTGACGATCATCCTCAGTTATCTCATCAGGTAACCAGCTCAACACCACACTGTAGTTTCCTGTCTGCAAAGCTTTAATCATTGCTTCGACGGTGGTTATCGCATCGGTTGATTGTACCTGCATCACTTTATCCAGCGGTAAACCAGACTGCTGTAGCCAACTGCGGCTCAGTCTTTGACGAGGGGTCAGCCATAGCTGCCAGCGAGACTGGGTACCCAGTTGCTGTAAAAGCGGCAGCAACAGCATCTGGGTCATACCTGATTGACTCTCACTGTAGATTAGTTCACTGATTAATCCAGATACTTTGGCTGTCTGCGGGGCAGAGTGGGATGAGATCGGATGAACATTAGCGTTAACAGATTGAGATTTCAGAAAATGAGTTTGCATAATGGCATGGCTCGCTGGTTACTGTATGTATATACAGTATATGGGCAGTGGGCAAAGATCAACCCTATTTTTTGGTAATGTCTCGCAAAAACGCAATGTAAGTGACCGTAACAGCAATTAGTAATTGAACCTATAACTGCGATTGCCTATTTTCCCAGTGCTGACAGGAAGTTTCAGGGACTTTTTCATCAGACTAATAAATAAGGAAAAAAATATGGATGGCTCAAATGGCTCAAAAAGCAGGATCGCCAGCACCAAAATCAAACTTGCAGCATTAGGCGAAATTAAATGCCGTAGCCAGTTTGGCGGTTACAGTCTTTCGGTGGATCATGCTGTCTTTGCGCTGGTCTCGGAGGGGGAACTGTATTTACGGGCCTGTGAGCAGGTCAATTCTTACCTGACAGAAAGGAAAATGGAGATCTTAACGTTAAATAAAAGAGGGATTCCGGTTGCGCTTAATTATTATCGGGTTGATGATCCTCTGTGGCAGGCGCCACAGCAGCTTTTGGCACTCTCTAAGTTGTGCCTGCAAGGGGCGCAACAGCAGAAAGCGAGCATCCACAAGGATCCCCGACTGAAAGATTTACCCAATCTTACTATGCGTCTGGAAGTCTTGCTGCGACACGTTGGGATAAGTACGGTGAGAATGCTGAAAGAGCAAGGGGCCAAACGTAGTTGGTTAAAATTACATGCCCGGAATAAAAATCTGGGGATCAATGTGTTGTTTGCTCTGGAAGGCGCCATCCTTGGCCAGCATTATGCGGCGTTACCGCCAGAGTTAAAAGCAGAATTGCGCCACTGGTACAGTGAAGCTCTGCAGATAAATCATTAAACAGGGTAACTGCATTTTACTCTGTAATAATCTGACATTTCAGTTGTGCAATTTCCGGTAATAATGCGATCAGCAAGCCGACCTGTTGTAGTACAAGAGGTTCTTTTGTTTCCGGGTCGGCTTCAATCACGTCAATGCGCTCTGAAAGGTTGTTCAGTAGCCGCAGGGCCTTTGATTCATCGACGATATCAATATGCAAGACATCATCAACATAGCAGACGGCATCATCCATTAATTGTAGCATTGGCTGGTGAGTTATTTTTTCGCGATGAGCGCCCAGCGCTGAAATGTAGCTCAGAAAAGAGTGATTAAGGCACAACAAGCGGAAAGCATCTTCCCGCAATGTGACACTGACATTTTTTTCGGCTGATAAATTTGACACCACCGAAGCAAGCTCCGCATCACCGTTGTGTGCATCTCTCCGGGCTATGCGATAGTCAAGACGGTTATCTTTCCCCTGGTGATATTGCACGAGGATAGCATCCAGATAGCGGCAGTTGGCATTCAGTGTCCGCTCTATCACTGAAGAGAGACGACGGAAACGCCAGTCAGGCCAGATAAAGGCCACCGCCATCCAGGCTATTCCACAGCCAATCAGCGTATCGACAATTCGTGGGATCGCTACTTCGAACCCTTCTCCCAGCAGGTTGAAACAGCACAGTACCAATAGTGTGATAAACATCGTGGCATTGGCGTAACGAGACTGGCGGAAAGCAAAAAACAGCACCCCGCTGATCACAATCATTAACAGTTGTCCTGCAACGGAGGGAATCAACCACAGTAGCGGCAGACCCATCACAATACCGGCCAGCGTACCGGCAATACGCAAGGCCAGTCGGCGTTTGGTGGCATTGTAGTTGGGCTGACAGACGAACAGGCTGGTCAACAGGATCCAGTAGCCGTGCTGCAGTCCGGTCAACTGAATAAAGACATAGCCGGTGCACAGCAGCAGAGACATGCGAACAGCGTGGCGGAACAACGCGGATTCTGGCGTAAGATGGCTGCTAATGCGTAGTCTGATGTCAGACCAGCCGGTCAGCCCTTCGTTGGAGAGCAACTGATCGCGGCCACTGTCGTTTTCTGCCAGGATTTGCTCTGATTCAATGGTGGCGAGTTGGGCATCAATAGCCTTCAGGTTATTCAGCAGGTAATTCATCGCTTTCAAATCACTGCTGCCCGGTTGGGTAGCGTTCAGACGTCCCAGTGCGGCGAAGATATGAGCAAAAGCTCGTTCGAAGCGGGTATCATGCAGGTAAGGTTCACGCATCAGGATACAGTCTGCCAGTTGCTGACAAGCTTTAGCTTGTAGTGACAGTAAACGTTGAAAACGGAACAGAATATCGCTGTAACGATATTCGCGGCGCAAAGTATGGTACTGGACATGAGAAGAACTGGCCCGCTCGTGAATATCCTGCGCAACGAAGTAATAATGAAGTGTGCGACGGGTGCCGCGTTGCCCACGGTCTCCACGCAAACGTGACTGGAGTGATATTTTGGTCTGGTTTAGCGTGGCGACCAGTTGACTGTTAGCCATCGCCACCTCAATCAGCGGAGTATTATCTTGCTCTTCGAGATCGGGATCGAATAAGCCAGCCTTTGCTTCAAGATAGACGGCGAGTCCTTCAAAGCTGCGGGCGATATTTTCCTGCAACGGACGGATCGGAAAGATAACGTGTCCGGTTAATGTCAGCAGGTTATACCAGATGGCACCGATCAGCAGCAGCAAAGGCTGGAGATACCACTGCGAAAACAGCCCTATCCCCAACAGAGTATAAATGGCGATCAGCAACGCACCAAAGGCGATGGTGGCGTAACGTTGTCCGAGCGCGCCAAGCAAAATAAAGCCCCAGGTCGACAGTGTCAGCCCAAGGGTAAACAACCAGGGATAAGGATAAAGAAGTTCGATAGAAATCGAGGCGATGCAGAAACAGACCAGGATTATCAGCAAATTGAGTAGTCTGCCGCTGAGTCGGTCATCAAGGTCGGTCAGTGCGGCAGCGACCACACCCAACGTTAAAGGGATGGTCCAGGTAATCTGCCCAAGCCACCAGGGGAGACCGGTGGTTCCCGCCAGCGTGAACAAGATTCGCAGGTTATATAACAGGGCAGAGTTATAGGCGTAGCGCCGTAGGCGGGGCGTCAGAGTTAAGCGCATCGGGGGTTCAGTTAAACTGACTGCGAGCGTTGGCTTCCCGGGCGGCTCTGGCCACTTCGACACTGACTACCCGGCGTCCTATTGGCCACAGCGCAATCGCTGCAATCTTTAAGTTAGCAATACCTGTCGGGATACCAATAATAGTGACGCACTGTACTATGCCGCTGATGATATGCATCACACATAGCCACCAGCCAAAAAATATCAGCCACAAAATATTTAACAGCGTACCGCCGGAGTTCATCAACACACTTTTGTTATCCGGGCGCAGTTCATCCACATGTATCGCTTCGTTGCCGTAGGGGAGTAGTGAGAGTTTTGTAATCTCCCAGCAGGAACGGGTTAATGGCAGGGTAAAGATGAAAATAATGCTGACCAGCGTCGCCACCAGCCAGGAAAATGTGGTGACAAAACCACCTAAAAAGAAATTAAGAATGTTTAAAACTGTACGCATCAGATAACTTTCCTCACAGTATGTGGTACGAGGCAGGTCAATTCGTTGATTGTACCGTGTTTTAAGGCTGGAGCGGTACAGTCTCGCCAGTTAAACTACATCCTGTGAAGATAGGCGCACCTGGGGAAGGTTATGGAACTGAAAGCAACGTCGCTGGGCAAGCATTTGGCGCAACATCCCTATAACCGGGTGAGGTTGCTGTCTGCTGGTGTCGAAGTCAGTGGCGAAAAGCATGAATACCTCATTCCATTTAATCAACTTTTAGCCATCAAATGTAAACGCGGTCTGGTCTGGGGGGAACTGGAATTTACGTTGCCGGATGAGAAGGTCGTTCGTTTGCATGGTACGGAATGGCAGGAGACGCAGCGTTTCTTTCATTACCTGAATCAGTCATGGCAACGCTGGAGCGAGGAAATGAGTATTGTTTCCGCGCAGGTTCTTGCTGAGCAGGTAGCGAAAATCAGTGAGTCTGAGCAGCAGGACAAATGGCTGAAGTGTAGCGATATTACAGGTTGGCGAGGGGCAATCCTTGAGGCATTCGCCTCTCAGCCACTGCCTGTGGTGCGGCTTGATGAGTTTGATAACTGCCGGGAAGCGTATCATTTTTGTCTGCAGTGGCTTGAAAATAGCGATGAACAGCGGCAAGCGCATAATGCGCAGTGGTCGGAAAAAATGCTGACGCAGTACGCTGACTTTTTTAATACCGTCGAAACCTCCCCGCTTAATCCGTCACAGGCGAAAGCCGTGGTTAATGGTGAAGAGAGTTTACTGGTGTTGGCGGGAGCCGGAAGTGGTAAAACGTCGGTGTTAGTTGCGCGAGCCGGCTGGTTGCTGATGCGCAAACAGGCGTCACCAGAGCAGATCCTGTTGTTGGCGTTTGGTCGTCAGGCGGCTGAAGAGATGAATGATCGTATCAGGCAACGGCTGAATACGGAGGGAATTCAGGCCCGGACATTCCACTCTCTTGCACTGAGTATTATTCAGCAGGGCAGCAACAAGTCACCATCCATCAGTAAACTAGAGACCGACACCACGTTGAGACATAAGCTGCTTATTGATGTCTGGCGACAGCAGTGTAGCGAAAAAAAGGCGCATGCCAATGGTTGGCGGCAATGGCTACAGGACGAGCTGATGTGGGAGCTTGATGACGGCAATTACTGGCTGGATGATCGTCTGGCACAGCGCCTGGCAAGTCGGCTTGAGCGCTGGCTGGGACTGATGCGCATGCATGGCGGTGCGCAAGCGGCGATGATTGAATCAGCGCCGGATGAAGTGCGTGATGTGTTTTCAAAACGAGTGAAATTAATGGCGCCGCTGATGAAAGCATGGAAAAGCGCACTGAAAGAAGAAGGTGCTGTGGATTTCTCCGGGCTGATTCATCAGGCGGTGAGTATTCTTGATAAAGGTCGCTTTATCACCCCATGGAAGCATATTCTGGTTGATGAGTTTCAGGATATCTCGCCACAGCGAGCCGCGCTACTGGCTGCTCTCAGAAGGCAAAATCGGCAGACATCGTTGTTTGCTGTAGGGGATGATTGGCAGGCAATTTACCGGTTTAGCGGTGCGGAGATGACCCTGACCACGGCATTCCATCATCACTTTGGCGAAGGGGATCGCTGTGTACTGGATACGACCTACCGTTTTAATGACCGGATCGGCGAAATTGCTAATAAGTTTGTGCAGAGTAATCCATATCAGTTGAAGAAACCGCTGAATAGCCTCGATAAAGGTAATAAAAAAGCCATTTCGTTGCTGCCGGAAACGCAGTTGGAAGCCTTATTGAACAAAATCAGTGGTTATGCGACAGCCGATGAGCGGATTTTGCTGTTGTCCCGTTACCATCATGTGCGCCCGGTCATGCTGGATAAAGCTAAAACACGCTGGCCTGGTCTGAAAATTGATTTTGCAACGATTCATGCCAGTAAGGGGCAGCAGGCAGATTATGTGATACTGCTGGGGTTGCAGAGTGGGAAAGATGGTTTCCCGGCGGTCGCCAGAGAATCGGTAATAGAACAGGCGTTGCTACCGCCGCCGGAAAATTTCGCTGATGCGGAAGAGCGTCGATTAGCCTACGTGGCAATCACTCGCGCCCGGCGGCAGGTCTGGATGCTTTACTCCCCTGAAAACCCGTCAGTATTCGTGGACGAGTTTAAGCGAATGGGTGTTCCGGTACTGCGTAAGCCGTAATCCATGCAGGTGTGAAGGAACTCGCTCACTCAGGTTGTTTCAGACGCTCCTGCAGATAGTGCTGGTAGTCTGGAATAATAATGTCCACTGGCTGTGAAAACAGCGGCGAATGGATAATGAAATCAGCGGTGGAACGGTTCGTCGCTACCGGGATATTCCAGACGGTCGCCAGGCGTAGCAGTGCTTTTACATCCGGATCATGCGGGACGGCGTTCAGCGGATCCCAGAAAAAAATCAGCACATCGATTTTCCCTTCCGAAATCAGCGCGCCTACTTGCTGATCACCTCCCATCGGACCGCTCAACATCGCGGTAACCGGCAGACCCGTGGCGCGCTGGATAAGGTTGCCAGTGGTACCTGTCGCATATAGTGTGTGGGCCTGTAACGCTTCTTTATGAGTGTCTACCCATTGCATCAATGATGATTTGCAGTGATCGTGTGCAACCAATGCTATCTGTTTTTTGCTCGAAATCTTGCGAGTAGTTTGATCCATTCTGTTATCCTGCTTCTGTGTCAAATAGGGTTTAGGGCACAGTGATAAAACCTGTCGAGTGTAGGCTGACGTCAGTAAGACATCAACTGGTGCGTAGCACTCTTAACAGCCCGCGCAGGCGTTGTCGTGTTGCGGTATCTACCTGTTGATACCACAGATACAGTATCCGGTGGCTTACGTGTTCTTCTCCGTTCGTGTCGCGGGTCTCGTTCAGGTCGTTGGCCGCAGCCGGAAAATGACTTGAGGAGGTGGGTTGCGCGAAGCGGGGGACGGAGGCGATGTTATTTTTCATGTTGTAAACCATCATCGCCTGTTCATAATTATCATCAGTGAGGGCGATCAGGTAATCTTGCTGATTGTCTACCAATTGGTGATGTTCATCGTACAGTTGAAATTCTGGATGCTGGTTAAATAGTGTTCCCTGCTGAATGCTCATTAACGTCGGTAGGGCAATCGTGATGGATTTTGTCTGTGCAGTAAACGTAGCGATCAATGGTGTGGAAACCCACTGCGAAGTCATTTGCGGATCGACTTGCAGGTTCTTTTCCACACGAAACAGTATTTGATGTTGACCATGATTAAGTTCAAGCCCGTCAGCACCTTTCAGTAGAGAGCCAGAAATCTTATGACCATCCAGGACTAACAGGTCAATTTCAGGTGCAAGTTTCAGGGTAGTTGCCTGAGCGAAGGTCGTAACCAGTAGTATGAACAGTCCTGTAATGACCAGAGGCAGCTTCATTACGTTCTCCAGATGAGCGGAACACCAAATGTATCAAAGTCTTTCAGTATGGCACTATATTAACATTTCAACATAGTTATTCATGCTATTATTTCCTGGTATTGCCGCAACGATGATTGTTGAACATTTTTTGTCCGGTGACCAGCATCTAATGCAAGGTATCTGATTGATAAGGAGTGGCCAGTGCAAGATCAAACGATTGCCGATGTTTTGACGTCTACTCACCATATCGCGCTGGTGGGGGCCAGTGAAAAACCGACCCGTGCAAGCTACGACGTAATGGCATACCTGCTGGCTCAGGGGTATAAAGTAACGCCTGTCAGCCCAAAACTGGCTGGGCAGACGTTACAAGGACAGTTGGTCTATGCGAAGCTGGAAGATATTCCCGAGCCAGTAGATATGGTGGACGTTTTTCGTAATGCCCAGGCAGCTTACGGCGTTGCCCAAGAGGCGATGGCTATCGGTGCCAAATATCTGTGGCTGCAGTTGGGGGTAATTAACGAGCAGGCCGCAGTACTGGCTGGTGATGCCGGATTAACTGTGGTGATGGATCGCTGTCCAAAAATCGAGATTCCACGGCTTGGGCTACAAAAAAGTTAAGAACCGTAATCGTACTGCGGTGTTCTTATTAATTTCTCAAGCGTGGGGCCTGAAGCTGTTCGCGGATGGACGCCGCCAGTTCGTCCATCGAAGGTTGTTCCGGATGCTCGCCGGGTAATTCCCAGGAAAGATGCGCTTCAGCCAGGTAGGTATGTACCGTTTCGCCGTCCCCATTTTCCATAACGACATGATACCAGGGAGCATTCAGCAGTGAATCGCTACCAATAGTGGCAACAATGTCCGGATTGTCTAAAGAGTACACCGGATCAACATCCACCACGACGCCAAGGAAACCGAGCAGTTTATGCCGTACCTGTTGACCGAGTCCAAATTTGCTGGCAATCATATTGTGACCTCCTGAGAAACTTGCCCTGCAACCAAAATGGGGACAAGGATTGAGTTTTCAAGTCACAAAACGCGGCAGGCAAAACCTTTCAGGTACAGACCTTCCGGATAACTGGCAAGCACGGGATGATCAGCTGCCTGACGGAACTGTTCTATAAATTGAACATCACGCCGCGCATCCAGCGCCGCATCGGCGATAATCTTCTGGAATAAATCTGTTGGCATCAAGCCGGAGCAGGAGAATGTCAGCAGCATTCCTCCGGGGTTAAGTAACTGTATGGCCAGCATATTAATGTCTTTATAGCCACGGCAGGCCGCGTTTAACTGATTTTTATTTTCGACAAACTTAGGTGGGTCCATTACGATCAAATCGAACGTTTCGCCATTATCGCGGTAGCGGCGCAGTAACTTAAAAACGTCATCTCGCAGGAATTCCGCTTTCGACACATCCAGCCCGTTTAACTCAACGTTCTGCCGTGCGACATCCAGTGCCGCCTGAGAAGTATCGACACTAATTACTTGTTTGCAATTGCCTAATAGAGCAGAAACAGCAAATCCCCCCGTATATGAGAAGCAGTTCAGCACACGAGCACCACTTGCATAGCGACGGGTAGCGAGGCGACTGTCACGCTGATCGAGATAGTAGCCAGTTTTGTGACCGGTTTGGATATCCACCAACAGTTGCATACCGTGTTCGGTAATCGGCAGCAATTCAGGCGGTGTTTCACCCAGCACTACGCCTTGAGTCAGTTCCAGACCTTCTTTTTTGCGCACTGACACATCAGAGCGATCGTAGATGGCGCAGTGTGGATAGCACTGTTGCAGGGCGGTAATTAACGTTGCCCGTTGGTACTCAGCTCCAGCGGAGAGCAGTTGCAATACCAGGAAGTTGCCGAAGCGGTCAATGGTTATCCCCGGCAGACCATCAGATTCACCGGCAATCAGGCGATAACTGTCTAAATTGTCACGCAACGCCAGCCAGTCACGCAGTTTCTGGGCTGTCTGCAGACGCTGAACGAAGAAGTCGGTGTCAATGGACTCATTCTGTTGCCAGCTCCAGACACGGGCGCGGATTTGTGATGCAGGGGACCAGGCAGCACTGGCCAGCCAGTTACCATTATAGTCACAGACGTCAATGGTTTCTCCCGACAGGGCTTTTCCTTCCATCCGGGCAATGGCACCGGAAAAAACCCATGGATGGCGGCGGAGCAAGGATTTCTCACGCCCTTTGGCAAGAATCAAACGAACAGTCATATTTGCTATGCTTACAGTCAGAAAATCAGGCGTTATTGTCCGGTGACCGCTGCAAAATTGCAATCAGCGTCTTTACAGGAGGGGAAATGGCAACTGTTTGTATCCGGGCCTGGGTTTACGGTTTGGTTCAGGGCGTGGGATTTCGCTACAGCACGATGAACGAAGCTAAAGCTCGTGGACTAAAAGGTTATGCCCGCAATCTGGATGATGGCAGCGTGGAGGTGATGGCTTATGGTGAAGCACGCGAGGTGGATGCATTACTGGACTGGCTGAAAGCAGGGGGGCCGCGTAGCGCCAGAGTGGATAAAGTGCTGGCAGAACCGTATCATCCACAGCAAGAACCCCAGGGGTTTACCACCAGGTAACCGCCAGTTTAGCGGCCACGTGAAATCCCGTTTATTACAGACATTTTGCCGGTTTAGGCAAACCGGCGATTTTAGTGGCTTGCTTAGCGGGACCTTTTGGGAACAGACGAAACAAATAGCGACTGTTGCCTTTTTCCTCACCATATTTTTTTGCCATCGCTTTGACCAACATACGCACGGCTGGTGAGGTATTAAACTCCAGGTAAAATTCACGTACAAAGCGCACCACTTCCCAGTGGGCTTCACTCAGAGTGATGCCTTCCTCCTCTGCCAGCAACAGGGCAATAGCCTCATGCCAGTCAGCGGTTGATTTCAAATAACCCTGTGCGTCGCGCTCAATCTTTTTACCGTCGAAGTACACCGTTTTACCTCTCACTTAATTAACGCTCTGCAGTTTACTCCAGGCTGGTGGCTTGACAAGTTTCTCTGTGGTAAAAAAAAGCCCCACGGGAGGGGCTCTATGTTGATCGGCGGATTTACTTTATCAATTATTGCGTGATGACATGCCAAGGATACTTAGCAGACTGACAAAGATATTATAAATTGAAATATACAGGCTGACAGTCGCGCGGATGTAGTTAGTCTCTCCACCATGGATGATGTTGCTGGTTTCCCACAGGATGGCACCAGAAGAGAACAACACGAACATTACGCTAATTGCCAGATGCAGGGCTGGAATATGCAGAAACAGGTTCGCAACAACAGCCACTAACAGTACGACAAAGCCAGCCATCATCATTCCACCCAGGAAAGACATATCCTTACGGGTAGTCAGTACATAAGCAGAACAACAGAAGAACACCAGTGCCGTGCCGCCGAGTGCCAGACCGATCACTTCCCCCATGCCAACTGACAACAGGCTGTTTAACATCGGCCCAAGGCAATACCCCAGGAATCCCGTAAAAGCAAAAGCTGCCAGCAGGCCGGCCGGACTATCTGCCAGACGATAAGTCAGGAACATCAGGCCGTAGAAGCCAGCCAGCATCAGAATAAAACCAGGAGCAGGCAGGGCGAAGACAGTACTCAGTGTTGCGGTTACTGCGGAAAAGGCCAGTGTTAACCCCAGCAAGAAATAGGTATTACGCAGCACCTTATGGCTGGTAATTAACGAACTTTGCCGTGTGTTTGTTAAAATGCGATCCATAAAAATACCTCTCAGGGTCACTAAGTTAACCGTGAGGATAAGGATTGTAACGGAGCGGGGGAAGACGTTTTACCCTTCTTTACGCGATAAACTGCTGTTTCTGTGAGCAGGGTGGCGATAATAACGGCAAGAAAACGCAAATAGGCTATTTTTAAGGCAATTGAATCAAAACCCACTTTACATCGCCAGAGAGGATGTTTATAGTGCGCGTCATTGCGGAGGGGTGGCCGAGTGGCTGAAGGCACCGGTCTTGAAAACCGGCGACGGGAAACCGTTCGAGAGTTCGAATCTCTCCTCCTCCGCCAACAAATTTTAAGGGGTTACCGAAAGGTAACCCCTTCTTGTTTTAGGGGGGTCGGTATATCCTGCGTTAATAGCCACCACACCAGCTAAATAATCAGGGCAACAAGCGCTAATAAACCTGTTATTGCCAGTGCAGGCTTCAGCTCAAGTCGTGAAAACAACGGTTCGGCGCTGGCGGCACCTAAAACTTCGCACATTGATGCTTCACTTCTCATCCTGCCGCCTCCAGCGAGTGTAGCGCTATTATGCAAAGCTATTTAGCGCGGCATCTGCCATCATGCCGGTGCTAAACAGAGACATTAACGTGTTAGCCGATTGCGGGTATTCTTTTCTTATCAGCGCAGGCATTAACGCCTGAATGATGCCCAATGCCCGCCCTGCTGGCTAAAGCTGTGCTCATCAACCCTGTAAGGGATGAACTAAAACCACGTAGTGAACAGGTGAGAAACAGGATAGAAAGCCCTGCTGTAATCCCCCGAATTACACCGAGTCTAGCGCAGCCAGCCCATCATTGCGACCGGCAGAGGGGTAAGCAGACTGAATTCAGTGGCTGACAACCCGGTTTCTTCACGCCAGGGAAAGATCATGAAAATGACATTATTGCAATTGATGGGAAAACGTTTCGTCATTTTTATGATAAAAGTCGCCGGCGGGGAGCCATTCATGTAATAAGTGCCTGCGCCACAATGCACACCGGGTACTGGGCCAGATAAAAAAGGATGAGAAATCTAACGAGATTACAGCGAGCCCAGAGCTTATTAACCTTCTGGATATAAAGGGAAAACTGATAACAACCAATGTCATAGGATGTCAGAAAGAGAGAGCGGAAAAGATACGAGCTCAACAGGGTGACTATTTATTTGCGGTAAAGGGAAATCAGGGACGATTAAATAAAACATTTTCTGATAATTTCCTGTTAAAAGAAATAAACAATTCAGGCTATGACAGTGACAGCACAGCGGAAAAGAGTCATGGCAGAGAAGAAACCCGCCTTCATATTGTCAGTGATGTTCCGGATAATGTGATTGATTTTACATTTGAATGGAAAGGCTTAAAGAAACGGTGTGTGGCAGTGGTATTTTTCCCAGAAATAAAAGAGAAAAAGAAAGAGCCAGAAATGCACGTTCGCTATTATATCCGTTCATCAGATTTAACGGCGGAGCGATTTGCCACAGCGATGAGGAACCACTGGCGTATAGAAAATAAATTACACGGGTGTCTTGATGTGGCAATGAACGAGGATAACGGCCGGATAAGAAGAGGTAGCGCACTATTCGACACATTACCCCTACTTTTAAGGAGGGGTAATGCAAGACCATATCGACTTCGTTGTCAGCCAATGGGGCAGGCGCAATGCCGGAACTGAATGTTTCTTCGATGAAAATCTTTGGCCGAATGCTGAGGTTGATAAAGCATCTGGGAAAAAAAACGAGCACAGGTGCTGAAGCCGTTTGGCTTTCGTGATGGTGAATTTGATGGGCTTGCCACTTTGCGCCGCTCCGGTACGCCTTATTGTCTTTCACCAACCCAACTGTATAAATCGTTGCTTGTGACTTCCGGGGCGATGACTCATTCGTCTTAATCATCTGGAACAGGAAGGTTTCATTGAACGTATCAGCGATCCTGACGACAAACGCAGCACATTGGTTAGCCTGACGTCTCGGGGGCAGCATCGCATTGAGCAAGCGTTGTTCGTTCACACTGCAACGCAAGACGCAATACTGGCCAATTTATCTGGAGCACAGCGGGAGCAGCTTGAAACGCTGCTAAGGTATTTGCTGTTGACATTTCCAGGTTGAAATGAGGAACGTGACATGACGTCCCCCTGGCACAGGGCGTTTTTCTTTCCGGAGTAATCTCATCAATGTGGCTGAACGTGTAACCAGTACCAGTCCTGACAAGGGCGTGGTAACCGGCATTTCTCTTGTAAGTATTTTTGGCGCGCTGGGGTACCCTTACTGCTATTGGAATATTCGCCGGGATGGCTATGTTTATCGCCCCACAGCGGATTTTCGGCCTGTTATTTGCCGTGGGAGTGGCGGATGCGCCTTTACTGCCAGCCTGCAGTTTATCGTGTTACTACATGATTAACTGACGGTTTTATCTCGTGGGGCCGGTTACCAAGGCCTGGAAACATTAAAGGACGATAATGCGTGTTATGGAGCACAAAATTTCGATGTAATGTCACTCTTGTAAAACGATTGGTATTTTCAGTTCTGCTGAGGATCATGAAAAGTCATTGATCGCTTTCGAAAAATTCGCATTCAGATAATTAGTTTTATTACCTCAGTCTGTAATGCGACCTTCCTGTCTTTTTACTCATTGTTGAATGAGTGTTTATAATTATGCGTTATAATTATCCTTTTTGATGTAACTCGAGGGATTATTATGCTTTATTTTAAAACTATTTATTTTAGAACGATGTTATGTTTGTTTTCCCAGATGTTTTTTATCCTGTCGATGCTCCTGGGGGGAGTATGGTTAGCGGTATTTTAGCAGGGCATCGGGTTCGATAGTGGTTACTACCGAGTGTTCAGATGGATATCGTTACGTCCTGTGAGTCGTTTATTTTAAAGTTGCATACCTTGCAACGAAATTTTTTTAGTAAGTAAAATATCCGTCATGTTATTTTTTTAATTTTCGCATTTTTTGTGAAAAGTATCTGTTGTAGGTCATGTTTAATAGCGCACCATTAAAATAGCACGGGATTTATAAATTGCCCTGATTGGTTATTTCTGTGAGTTATATTGAAAAATAAACATAAAAAAACCGATACACATTCTATAACAGTACTCCTGCTGTTTGTGATCTGCTATGTATTGGTCATGACGGGTATCATCACGGTAGTGATGAGTTATCATGATCTGTTCCACTTCTTATTGCATTAAGTTGTGCGGTATTCAAATGTCAGTCGCATGTCCTGAATAATCTACCGATAAAGCCGTGTTGAATAAACCAATTTTCTGACTCTTGTCAGAGTCATATATATTGTGGCAAAAAGTTCAATGATCTCGGTTCAGGGGGAAGATTCACCCGGGAATTAACCTACAGACTGAGCGTAACATCAAGATGCTGTGGTCAATGGCACAGATGACACCCGTCAGTGTCGTGATACCCGGACATTAAGAGATTATTCTCCTCCAGATATTGCCCGGGTATTGACCGGTGGGCAGACTGCGCCTTATTGACACATACGGTGGTCAACACACTGGTGGTCTGAAGGATGATGGGGACAAATTTCGAACAATATACTCAGAGATATACTGATGTTAATCATTTTCCCAGAGTTTAAAGCCGACGACGAGAAACCGTTTAAATCTTTGGTGTTTTAAATTATTTATAAAATTCAAATGGTTAATCAATGTCGGTCTGTGTTCCTTTCAATTTTTCCTGCTTTCTCGGGCTGTAGTCCAGTGTGATGATGAGAGCATTCCTAAAACATCTTGTTTCTTTTCAATCTATTGATGTGTCTAAACGGCAAAGACGATATTCTGTTATATTCTCAACACGAATGATAAGACCATGCCCAGCCTCTTTTCCCTGGAGTGATGCTGCGAGTATGATTTGCGGTGTTGTGAACTTTTTTCAGCGGCATCGATTTTTCCCGGTTGGGTGATTTACCCTTGAATCAATGGAAAACACACATGATTACAAAGATGAGTCTCTGCGCGCTAGCGATCTGCTCAGCAGTGAGTGGAATATCAGCTTATGCGGCTGATGGCAATTACCAGCTTGAACAAGTGTTGATGATGAGTCGTCATAACCTCCGGGCACCGCTGGCCGACAATGGCAGTGTACTGGCCCAGTCCACAAAAAAAGCCTGGCCGCAATGGGATGTGCCAGGGGGACAACTGACAACCAGGGGCGGCATACTTGAAGTCTATATGGGGCGCTATACCCGTGAGTGGCTGGCACAACAGGGACTTGTGGCGAGTGGAGAATGTCCGGCCAGTGATGATATCTATGCCTATGCTAATAGCCTGCAGCGTACAGTCGCCACAGCCCAATACTTTGTTACTGGCGCGTTCCCTGGTTGTGATATCCAGGTTTCCCATCAAGATGGAATGGGGACCATGGATCCGGTGTTTAATCCGGTGATTATTGATGGCAGTGAAGCTTTCAACAAACAGGCGTTGGACGCGATGAACAGTGCGAGCGAGAAGCTGGAACTCAAGCCAGCTTTTCAGCGTCTTGAAAAAATTATCGATTACAAAAACTCCCCGGCTTGCGATGGTAAGAAGCAATGTGATCTTTCCAGTGACAAGCAAAATAAATTTTCAGCAGAGAATGGCAAAGAGCCCAGTGTTTCTGGCCCGCTGAAGGTGGGTAATTCGCTGGTTGATGCTTTCACCCTGCAATATTACCAGGGTTTTCCACTCGACCAGGTAGCCTGGGGGCAGATTAGAACGCCTGAGCAGTGGAAAGAACTGTCGGCGATCAAAAACGCCTATCAGGATACTCTTTTTACCTCGCCTGCAGTAGCCCGTGATGTTGCTGCTCCGTTGGTTGACTATATCCGCAGTATGCTGGTAGACGAAGATAAGGCTAACGCGCCGAAAGTGACTCTGATGGTTGGGCATGACTCCAATATCGCTTCGCTGCTGACTGCGCTGGACTTTAAACCTTACACGTTGCCAGAACAGAACGAGCGTACGCCGATTGGCGGTATGATTCAGTTTCAACGCTGGCACGATAAGAAAAACAATCAGGAACTGATGAAGGTGGAATACGTTTATCAGACCACTGAACAGTTGCGTAATGTTACACCGCTGTCACTGGAGACGCCGCCCAGGCGTGTGACACTGGAAATGAATGGCTGCAAGATTGATGCTAATGGTTTCTGTCCGTGGAACCAGTTCACGCAGGTTCTGAATAACGCGCTTCAGGGGACGCCAATGGCTGTTTCTCAGCCAGAGCCTCAGCCTGCGGTTGAGGTTCCGGCTGCACCATCTGCTGCTGTTGCTGTCCCAACCGCCGATAAAATTGCTGCTGATAAAGCGGCTGCCGATCAGGCGGCTGCCGATAAAGCCGCTCAGGCAAAAGCCTCAGCGGAGAAAGCGGCGGAAGATAAAGCGGCGGCAGATAAAGCGGCAAAAGAGAAGGCTGCTGCTGATAAAGCCGCTGCTGATCAAGCGGCGAAAGTGAAAGCCGAAGCAGATAAAGCTGAAAAAGCCAAAACGGGGCAATCAGTACCACAACCGCAATCAACACAACCTCAGCCGCCAGCGGTTGAGAAAGCTTCCTGACTGTTTTTGACGGCAAAGAAGGTGACATCATAATATCGATCGTTTAGCCGTACCTGAACGCTTGCTGACAATGAGTGACCATCCGGGATCAGGCCTTTGATCCCGGCTTTTGCCGTCATGCCTTCTGTTAAACATGTTTTCGCTCTACGACTTTACTGCGCCCTATCAGTTCGTCTTTATCGGTTTTTTTGAAGACACGAAGTCGCACGGCATCGTTATTTTGCGGTTTCCAATCTCCAGTGTGGTTGTCGTCAGACTGATAATCTATGCTTAATAATGTGGTGGGGAGTGTAGGCTCTCGATTAAGTCTTGGTAGCTGGCCGAATGCTTTCCGCAATAATGCCGTTTGACGGCTTAATGATTCGGAGGTAAGAAATGGCAGAACATCGTGGTGGATCTGGAAATTTCGCTGAAGACCGTAAAAGAGCATCAGAAGCAGGTCGAAAAGGCGGTCAGGCCAGTGGTGGAAACTTCAAAAACGACCCTCAACGAGCTGCGCTGGCTGGCGAAAAAGGGGGGCGTCGCAGCCGTGGTCATCGGGCTAAAACGGATTAAACGGTAAGGTAATCTCATCTCCTGAACCGCCGGGCCAGCCCTGGCGGTCATATTCAGACTTGACTCATACGCTATCACCGTACACTGGCGTCAAATTTCGCTTCGCGTTTGCTGTGCCCATCTTCCTGCTCTGGGTGGGGTTATTCACCTTTGCCGTTCAGCAATGAGGATTGTGTCTGTGAGCGGACTGACGTTGAAGAAAAAAATGCGAAGGCGGAGCTGCCTTCGCCGGAAGACGGAGAGTTCGATTAGCTGTCCTGACGGGCTATATCTCTCATAGCGTCGGTACGACGATGACGGAGAATCGCGTTGAGAATAATTGCGCCAAACGTCGCCGTACCGATACCGCCTATGGTAAAACCGCCGACTCGCAATGCGAAGTCTCCCGCACCCAGTACCAGCGTGACGGCAACCATAATCAGGTTGTTGTTTTGCCCAAGATCCACATGGTTCTGTACCAGGATACGCGCTCCTGCTACCGCAATCAGTCCGAAGACCACAATGGAGGCTCCACCGATCACCGGACCAGGGATGGTGTGAATCAGCGCGCCGAATTTTGGCGAAAAGCCCAGAATGATGGCGATTGCTGCAGCGGCCACAAACACCAGCGTGGAATAAACTTTTGTCACCGCCATCACGCCGATATTCTCAGCATAAGTGGTGACACCGCTTCCCCCAACACTACCCGATAACATGGTTGCCAGGCCGTCACCGATAAACGCTCGCCCCATATAGGGGTCGAGATTATTGCCGGTCATCCCGGCCACAGCTTTAATATGTCCGAGGTTTTCCGCGACCAGGATAATCGCGACCGGCGCAATCATAATCATCGCGTGGCTGTTAAACACCGGAGTGGTCGTAGGGGGGAGGCCGAACCAGGGGGCATGGGCGATCAGGCTGAAATCAACGGGTTTGCCCAGGCCAAGTCCATTGGTCAGCAAGGCATAAATCGCCCAGGCTGCAATCAGGCCGACGAGGAGCAGCAGACGCTGCACCATACCGCGGGTAAATACGGCGACCAGACCAATACAAACCACCGTCATCACGGCTATCCAGCTATCAAACATTGAGCCGGAAACGCCACGTACCGCGATGGGGGCGAGATTCAGACCAATTGCCATGACCACTGCACCTGTTACCGCGGGTGGCATTAGTTTTTCAATCCAGCGGGTTCCCGCCTTTAGCACCACCAGTCCGATAAAGGCGTAAACCAGACCACAGGCGATAATTCCCCCCAGCGCCACATCGAGGTGTGGGTTGAGCCCCTGGCCATTAAAACCAGTGACGGCGATGACCACGCCGACAAATGACGCACTGGAGCCAAGATAGCTGGGAACACGACCACCGGTTATCAGGAAAAATAGCAATGTACCGATACCGGACATCAATATCGACAGATTAGGATCGAGCCCCATCAACAGAGGCATCAGTACGGTGGCGCCAAACATTGCCACCGCATGTTGCAGACCCATGATCATTGTTTGTCCCAGCGGTAACGTCGCATCAGGTGCAACGACCCCTTGCGCCGTTGCTGACTGTTTACGCCATTGAGGAAACCAGGAACTTGCCATCGTCTATCTCCCAGGAAGTGAATAAAGCAGTGACCGTCAGGACGGTGTGATCAGGCTTCCTGCCGCATTACATGATGATAGCCACGATCAAAATAGATCAGACCGTGGGGACGCTCATTACAAATTAAGGCTTGTGCTTCACAAAGCAGCATGTCATGGGTGCCAATGCTGACAATCTTCGTGACTTTGCAGTCGAAAGAAGCCACCGCACCCGTCAGAATCGGTGAGCCGGTAACCAATTGTGCCCAGTCGGCCGCAATAAATCGCTCAGCCATTGGCGTTTTACCGCCAAACAGATTGGAAAGCGATTCATGGCCAGCCGCCAGGGTATTGATGCACAATTGTTGATTGGTTTTGAACACCTCATAAACCGACGCGGAACGGTTCAGGCACACCAGTAACGTGGGTGGAGTATCGGTAACGCTACACACCGCAGTTGCGGTGAAACCAGCGCGGCCCGCCGGGCCATCAGTGGTGATGATATTGACCGCTGCACCAAGGCGGGCCATCGCGTTACGGAAATCTTGTTTTTCAACGCCGTTAACCGTTGCTACGGTTGTCAGGGTTTCCATCGACATTGTCTTCCCCTTACTCAAAGGTACAGGCATCGGCGAACGGCAGTCTTGGCAACCGATCATCGACTTTATCTGGACAGCCATAGCCAATGTTAATCAGCAGGTTGCTTTTCCAGACGTTCTCGGCAAAGAAAGTCGCATCCACCGCTGCGCGATCGAAACCGGACATTGGGCCGGTATCCAGCCCCATGGTCCGACAGGCATAGATCAGATAAGCCGCTTGCATTGAGCTGTTACGAAACGCCGTTTCCTCGGCTAATGCCGGGCTGCTGGTAAACCGGGTTTCCAAAGCAAAGGTATTCAGGGCTTCTGCCATAATGGCTCCGGTGGGAGGGTGACTGGCAGAGCGGAGGCCAGCCAGTTCAGTAAAAGTTGATTAAAGGTGCTGCTGTCCGTCACGCTCATAGCATGTCCGCCCCAGGGCATTTTTTGTAACGTGGCGTTGGGCAGTACCTGGCTCAGGGTTTCCGAACAAGTCCAGGGGACCAGCAAATCATCCTGCGCGCAAATAACCAAAACAGGCTGAGTAATCGACGGTGCCTGCTGGGTAAAATCACACTGCATCAATGCATTCAAACGACGCAGCAAATTTTCCATCCCTTGGAAATGGGCTGTATGTTGTACGTCTTCCGCTTCAATGCGTGCCTGATTTTCTGCCAGCCAGTCTGCTGGATAGAGGAATAATGGTTGCGCCCGTACATACGCTTCCACTCCCACGTTAAGCAACAACGCCTGGCGGACAGTGAAACAGCGTTGGGTATGCGGATTAAGGCGCAGCCAGCCGTTGACGATCACCAGCCCTGTTAGCCGTTCGGGATAATCCAACGCCATCTGCATCGCCACCATTCCCCCCAGCGCATGACCGATAACCGTATATTGTGCAATGCCGAGATCTGCCAGCGCGGTGGCCAGTTCGGCGGCCATATCACGCATGCTATAACCGTCAGGCAGGGTATCCGGGCTGCGTCCGGTACCACGCTGGTCGTAGAGCACCACGCGGTACTGTTTGCGTAAATCGTCGAGTTGCGGCAGCCAGAAAGAGGCTGAGCCTCCCAGACCGGCGGACAGGACCAGTGTTTGGGCTTCGGGGTGTTGCAAACCTGACAGCTCAATATGCATACGGTTCTCCGTTATTTGCCTATGTGAGCGACGCTGGCGATTTCCACCAGGGCATCAGGTTTCACCAGTCCACACTGGATACAGAACCGTGCGGGTTTTTCACCGGGAAAATACTCGGCATAGACGGCGTTTACGGCCGCGTAGTGACTCCAGTCGGTGACGAAAATGGCGTTAAAAGTAACGTCATCCAGGGTACCTCCGGCGGTTTCGATCACGCTTTTAATCGTTTCCAGTACATGGCGGGTCTGCGCCGCCGCATCGCCAACATGTACCACATTATTGTCTTTATCAAACGGCAATGTACCGGAGACATAGACCACGCCATCAGCCAGTGTACCTGGCACAAAGGGGGCAATCGGGACGCTGGTTCCTGGTGGGGTAATGATCGTTTTTGGCATTGAATTATCTCCTGTCAGCAGATAGGCCGTTTTTATGCTGTTTGCTGTAATGTTGCGCTTTCTGCCTGCAGGGCAGAACAGAATGTCGACACATCCGACACCCAACCAAAGAAAGTTTCAATATTGAAAATCGCCGCTTGTTGGGCAAATGGCGGACCCGCCTGGTAAGTGGCGTCTTCCAGCACGATGCCGAAATATTCCAGGAAGAAACCATCGCGCAGGGTGGATTCCACACAAACATTGGTGGCGATACCGGTGAAGACCAGATGACGGATGCCACGGCTACGCAACATGCTGTCGAGTGGGGTATTGAAGAAGCCGCTGTAACGCGGTTTCGGCAGCACAATATCACCGGGTTGTGGTTGTAACTGATCGACAAGATCATAGTCCCAACCGCCTTTCGCCAGTAGCTTGCCTTCCAGTTCTGGCCGGGTCCGCATGGTTTTCAGCGCGTTTGATTTATGCCAGTTTGGCGAACCCGGGCCACCGGCTTCAACATATTGGCTGTCCCAGCCATTTTGAAACCAGATAATCTGAATACCGGCTTCGCGCGCAGCTTTTACGGCAAGATTAATTTTATCGATGACCGGGCGGGTGGCTGATACGTCAAATCCCGCTAAATCCAGATAACCACCGGTCGTGGCGTAGGCATTCTGCATATCAACCACGATTAACGCGGTCTGTTCGGGAGGAAAAGCGATTGCCTCCGGGCGGGCAGCCAATTTTACGTTGTTTTTGCTGGATGCCGTGGTGCAGATGACGGTTTCTTTACTGCTCATTATGCAACCTCCTTTGCGGCTTCGATGGTATCGATACGGCACTTCATTAGTGGCTGAATACGTTCGCCGAAATTCTCAATTCCTTGCAGGAAGTCATCAAAAGTCAGCAGTACACCGTGGGTGCCTTCGACTGTGGCAACGTCATCCAGCATGCGGGCAACATTGGCATAAGAGCCGACCAGCGTGCCCATATTGATATTGACTGCTGATGTTGGGTCAGCCATCTGGCGCACATTGGTATCACTACCGGAATGCTTGTCCTGCTGGCTTTGTGTGGTCAACCAGGACAAGGCTTCTTCATCCGCTCCAGCTTTGTAATACTCCCATTTGGCACGGGCGGCTTCGTCGGTTTCATCGGCGATGATCATAAACAGCACGTAAGAGCCAACGTCGCGACCCGCCTTCTCGGCCGCGCTTTTCATCCGGGCGGCGGTGGGGGCGAAAGCGGTTGGCGTATTGACGCCTTTGCCGAAGCAGAAGTTGTAGTCCGCGTGTTTTGCGGAGAAAGCCATGCCCGCATCACTTTGTCCGGCACAGATAACCTTCATCGGCTTTTGTGGCAGTGGACTGAGTCGGCAGTCGTTCATGGTGAAGAATTCACCTTTCAGGTCAGATTTACCGGTACCCCACAGATCGCGCAGTACAGTGACATATTCAGTCAGGTAGTCGTAGCGGCGGGAAAAATATTCATCGCCAGGCCAGAGCCCCATCTGGTCGTATTCGGGTTTTTGCCAGCCGGTCACCAGATTTACGCCAAAACGGCCGTTGGAAATGGAATCCACTGTCGCGGCCATACGGGCAACGATTGCCGGAGGAAGGGTGAGGGTGGCGGCGGTTGCATAAATTTCGATGCGTGAAGTGACGGCAGCCAGTCCAGCCATCAGAGTGAAGGACTCCAGATTATGATCCCAGAATTCCGTTTTTCCGCCAAAACCGCGCAGCTTAATCATCGACAGGGCGAAATCGAAATGATAATGCTCGGCTTTCAGCACAATGGCTTTGTTCAGTTCAAAAGTCGGTTTGTATTGCGGCGCGTGCGTGGATATTAGCCAGCCGTTGTTGCCGATTGGGATAAATACACCAATTTTCATAGGGATACCTTATTTTTAATCAGGGTTATCTTTTCTGTGTAACGGTGCATCCTGCGGATCCTTTGAAGCGACGCTCAAAGGAATGATTGCAAAGGTTATGCCATGTTATAAGAATTGCTTTATATTCAGTTTGTTGAGAGTATTTGGTTAAATTGGTGTTGAGCATTTGGTCTAAAATAGACCATTTGGTAAAAATACAGTGCACGAAAAGCAGGCAGACATGGTCAATAAAAGTGCACCAGTTGGTACGGGAAGGTTTGATATACTCCCCGTTACCCACATGGATCATGGAGTCACGGTGAATTCATCTGATAAAATAGTGAAAATACCGACCCGTCGTTCACGGGCGGTAGCCGCAAAGCGTGTCGCGATTCTGACGGCGGCGCTGGAGTTGTTTTCCCTTTATGGCGTCCATGGGACCAGCCTGGATAAGGTTGCTGAGGGAGCGGACGTTTCAAAAACCAATCTGTTATATTATTTTCCCTCAAAGGAAGCGCTTTACATTGCGGTACTCAAGGACATTCTTGAGGTATGGCTGACGCCGTTGCGGGCGTTGCGTGAGGATCAGCACCCCCTGGAGGCAATCAGGGATTACATTCGCCTGAAACTGGAAGTTTCGCGAGATCACCCTCAGGCTTCAAGGTTGTTCTGCATGGAAATGCTACAAGGGGCACCGTTGCTGAAAAGGGAACTGGAAGGCGATTTGAGAGCGCTGGTCGATGAAAAATCGGCGGTTATTGCCGGTTGGATCAGGGACGGAAAACTGGTCGCGGTGGAACCTCACCACTTGATCTTTATGTTGTGGGCGACGACTCAGCATTACGCTGACTTTGCCAGCCAGATTGAGGCAGTTACTGGCCAGACGCTGAGTGATGAAAGCTTTTTCAATCAAACAGTGGAAAATGTACAGCGGATAGTCATTGAAGGGATACGTGTGCGTTGATAAAAAACGGGCCATGCAGGCCCGTTTTCAGTGTTAGAGGGCCGCTTTTCTTTGGCGTAACCACCAGCCGGCTCCCAGCATAATAAACCACAGTGGCGTGACCACCAGCGCCTGGCGGGTATCCACTTCCAGCGATAGTAATACCAGCACAAAAACAAAGAACGCGATACATACCCAGCACATAAATTTACCCAGCGGCATCTTATAAGTTGACTCCTTGTGCAACTGTGGGTGTTTTTTGCGATAGGCCAGATAGGAACAAAGGATGATCGTCCAGACAAACATAAACAGAATGGCGGATACAGTGGTCACCAGCGTGAAGACTTTCATCACATTCGGGATCAGGTAAATCAGCGCGACACCGGCCAGCAGGCACAGGCAGGAGAAGAACAGGCCGGTGGTGGGGACAGCCCGGGAAGAAAGCATTCCGAAGCGACGATGAGCCACACCTTGCTGCGCTAAGCCATACAACATACGGCTGGTGGAAAAAATACCGCTGTTGGCGGAGGAGGCTGCTGATGTCAGTACCACAAAATTAACAATACTGGCAGCGGCTGGCAGGCCAATCAGCACAAACATTTCAACGAATGGGCTATGGTCGGGCACGACCTGGTTCCACGGTGTTACGGCCATGATCACCAGTAGCGCGGACACGTAAAAAATAATAATTCGCAGTGGGATGGCATTAATGGCTCGCGGCAGAACTTTTTTGGGATCGTGTGTTTCTGCTGCGGTCGTACCGACCAATTCAATACCAACAAACGCAAACACCGCAATCTGGAAGCCAGCAAAAAAGCCGCTTAATCCTTTCGGGAACATGCCGCCATGCTGCCAGATATTGCTGATGGCGGCATTTCCGCCGCCTGGAGCAGGGTAGTGCAGGACGATCAAGACGATACCGGTGGCAATCAGCGCCACGATGGCGACTATCTTGATAATCGCAAACCAGAACTCCATTTCACCGAACAGTCTCACCGTGGCAATATTCAGTGACAGGAAAACCACGACGCACAGCAGGGCGCTCATCCAGATCGAGAAATCCGGCCACCACAACTGGAAATAAGCGCTAATGGCGACGACATCGGCGATCCCCGTGACGACCCAGCAGAACCAGTAGGTCCAGCCAGTAAAGTAGCCTGCCCAGGGGCCAAGTAAATCAGCAGCAAAATCGCTGAAGGATTTATATTCGAGGTTCGACAGCAGCAGTTCGCCCATCGCGCGCATCACGAAAAACAGCATAAAACCGATGATCATATAGACAAAAATAATCGATGGTCCGGCAAGGCTGATGGTTTTGCCTGAGCCCATAAATAGCCCTGTCCCGATCGCGCCACCAATAGCGATCAACTGGATATGGCGGTTATGTAGATTACGGCGGAGTTCGTTTGGAATATCTCCGTCCAGAGATGTTTCTTTTTTTGGGTCAACCATAACGGTGTTCAATCCTTAAAAGTAGTGATGTTGTGCCAGCTCTTCGGGCTGTTATTAAATTTGGCAAAAATGCCTGTTTGCAGGCATAAGATAGTGTAATAAAGCCATAAACAGCTAACCCTTTTTCACCCGTTGCAGGGATATCCACTCCAAATGTGTAAAAATGCTGCAATGCTTTTATTGCAAAAGGGCAGACAGGCTGTTCAGTATGGTGGAATCTTGTTATGGAGGCTAAAGGGTAAGAGTGCCCGCGCTGGCGACGATATTGATGCGGGGGGTAACGCCGGGATTAGGGAGAAATAGCCCCTTTTGAAGGAAATAGCTTACTGTTTTTGCCGCTGACCGGTCATTATTTTCATTCGGGACAGGGAATACCGGACGTTGGCATGTCGCGCTAAAATGCGAGTTTGATTCCCCTCTGCAAGAGAAATTTGTTGGCGGGCCAGGCAAAGACGAATCCGGTGAACAATGCCAGCTGTATCATAAACCAGAAGTGCAGTTCCAGTGGTTCAATCTGGCCGTGCAAAATGAAGCGAAACGCCAGCGCCATATAGAGAAACGCCCCGAGCTGAAACATGAATAGCGAAAAAATATCACTTTTGATTGCCCGCCAGAGTGCCCGTAATACCGAAATACCTTCAACCTGCCGCAGCGCAAAAAACTGCAGCAGTACGCTGAGAAGGAATGACAGAAGCAATGAAATAAGAGCGAAAGCCAGTACAACAGAATGAAAAGGAATATAGTCCATTTGTGAAATTATCGAGGCTGAAATTATATCCCCCAGCACACAACCAGCTGCACAGTGGCTGGTAGCAGAGAAAAGCTGGTTCAGGCCTGGTGACCGGACGTTTTTTTGGCTTACCCATGAAGAAACAGGACGGCGTTGACGGGCGAAGTACCACCAGGCCAGCCACCCGAAAAAAGGCATATACAGACCGGTCAGCGGCCAGACCAGGTTCATGATCCAGACGGATTGGGGAGTGCGAATAAGATCTTTCAGGATCATCAATGAAGTACAGATTCCCAGTAAAATGAACAACATTGCCAGTCTGTCTAACATCTTTATTTCCTTATCGAGATAATGAGCAAATGAAAGAGAGGTTTGATTTATATTACTAATTCAGATAGTTAGATTATGTATCAGAGAAAATAAATTGCCAGGTTGTGAGAAGGGTATTTTTGTTATCGCACAGAGCCAGGTGGGCATAATCATAACCGAACATTAATTAACCACTTAAGATGCTTTTACAGACTTATTAAACAATTTCTTAAAACTCAAACATTCATTAATTTCATATAAAATTATTAATTATCAGTATGTTACTTTTTCTTTTGTGCCCATGAATTCCATAACGTTATGGTACTTTTCGTGCAAAAAAGAGTGACGAAATCCGAGCGCTAGACAAGGTAAATCTATTGAATTACCATGAGAATAATCCCATTATGATCTGGTGATGTTCACGTCTGTAATTTTGGTGTTTTTTCTGAGCATGACGGGGCTTGAACGACAGGGAGGTTTTTTGCAAAATATCCAACCTGAAAATTATTCAGCACAATTTTTATGAGGGAGTAAAGGGAAAAGAGAGGCATTGCTTGTTGTTATACCGTTCAGAGAGAATGATAACCGCTATTAATTTTTTGCTCATGCTCATTCATTTTTTCCCCCGTTAACGATCAATATCATCATGATGAGGTATTGTACTCTTTTTTCGAGAGGTGTTAATAACTACGGATGACTATTTCACTGTTATACCGCTATTACTTGTAAAAGATATTTCGATGTCGATGTTTAACATGGCATTACGTCGGGAAAAGCTTGAAATGCTCATGTGCGCTGCCGCCGCGCAAAACCTGGCGGGAATATCCCTGAACCTTTTTGTGTTCGAAAATACCGTTAAAAAATATACCTAAGAGGTTCAATGTAACGAACAATCCCCTGGTGGCTTTCAACGCAGCGGTAATCGCTTTATTCTGAGTGTGTTACGACGTTCAGAACCGGTCGCTTTCGATTGTTAACAGGTTGTCTATTCTGTTATCCAGGATAACAACCCTGTTTAATCTGTGAGGAATGCTATCAGGAGGGAACAGGAGAATAATGATGAAAATTATCCAGGCCAGGCTAAAGGATATGCCATCCTCTTTGTTGGCAGAATTGGGAAGTTATCGTTACGGTATCTTTGCGCGAGGTGAAGGATGGTCTATTCCACCTCGCTTAAGTACGCCGGGTCAGGAATATGACCGCTTTGACCGCTCGGATGTTGTCTGGTTGATTGCCTGGGATAGACAGCAAGGGATCTGTGGTTGTGCCCGTCTGATGCCGTGGGAAGATCCTGCGCAGAAAGCCATTGGAAACGAGGTTGTCAATAGTCGCCAGACGGCAGGCACAGTACTTCCTGTCTGGGAAATGTCACGTTTTTCGGCCCGACTGGATATTGATCCAGAGTTGCCGTTGAGTATTCTTTGGCACTGTGTGCAACTGGCGGAGCAATCGGGTATTGCGTCTCTCTACAGTACCGCTACGCCGATGTTGGTACAGATATTCGAACAGTATTCGTTGGCTTACGAACCACTCACTGCTGGTATCATCCGATCGGAAGATAATCTCTTTGCTGTGTGTATTCCGGTTAAGCAGCCTAATTTGGCAAACAGATACCGCGGCGCACGCCGTTTCAGTCCGGAAGAAGTGCTGCCGGCGTTGGGTGTTTCCAGCAGTTGGAATGCCCGTGGACGTTAACTGGATAATGTTATCCAAAGCATGATTAACAGCCTCAAGGCAAAGCGGCAGTACGCTACCCCGGCAGTTACTGCCAGAGATAATTTTATAAAATATCAGAGTGAAACAGATAAATGAAATAGGGGAGAATTGCCCACATGCCGAAGACAATGATGGGCGTGCAACGCCTTAATCCTGCGGCCACTGTCGACGGTACAATGGGCAATCAGAACAAAGGTCGGGAAAAGTGGCAGCAGTCTTGCGATATAATAACGGCGTTTTTTTGACAAAATACCGGTAAGAAGCACAACCAGCGCACCGGATATCGCGTTGAATAGTAAGCCTGTTGTTCCGTCCTGCGTCAGGTTAAAACCTTAACTTGTTGACCCATGGGCCTAAAAATAATAAGCGAGTGTGAATTACTGGCGGTAGGCCTGTTTGATTTGGCTGATAGTGCTGGTGAATACGTCTGCTTGCTGACGATCAGTCAACTGGGCAATATATTTCTCCATATTGATGATGACTTTTCCGGCATCAGCCTGTCCCATCCCCTTGAGCATAAATGTCACTAATGCTTTCATGCAGGCCATTTCCTCGGCCAGAGTTTGCGTTTCTTTGCTGGTTGAAAAGTCAGTATTGCTCATGTTTTTTCCTTATTTTCCGTCATTAACTCGATGAGCACTGTCGCGTACGCGGTTGATTTAGTGTCATCTGTAAGCAGTATATCACATAACTTTATATCCAGATGGCTGTCCTGGTATGGTCATCCCCCCGAAAACCGGTGTGTTCATCGTAGAATTTTCTCGTAATCTGAACTGAGGCGATTTTTATGAAAAAATCACGTTTTACTGACAGCCAGATCATGACCATTTTGAAGCAGACAGAAGCCGGAGCAGCGGTTTCTGAGCGGTGCCGGGAGCAGGGTATGAGCAAGGCCAGTTTCTATAAATGGAAATGGCGTTCACGCTTTGGTGGTATGGAGGCGCGTCAATGATGGCTCGCCTCAAAGAGCTGGAAGAGGAAAACCGCCGCTTGAAAAAGATGTATGCGAAAGAACGGCTTAAAGCTGAAATCCTCCAGGAGGCAATGACAAAAAAGGGGGAAAGCCATCGTAGCGCAGAATGATGGCAAAAAACGCCGTTGAAAGCAGAAAAATCAGTATTCGTTTTGCCTGTCACATATTTGTTGTCAGTGAAACCTGTTATCACTGTATGCCCCGGCTCAGCAGAGAAAACTGGCAAATTGCTGACTGGCTGATGCGCATCACCGACAGCCAGAAGAACTGGGGTTTGGTACCTGTATCTGCGCAATGTTAAAGGTTTCGCCTGGAACCACAAGCGGATTTACCGTATCTACTGCGAACTGTCGCTAAACATGCGGATAAAGCCTAAACAACGGCTGAAAAGAGAGAAACCGGAAATACTGTCAGTCCCTGCCAGCAGCAACATCAGCTGGTCAATGGATTTTATGCATGATCAGCTATCAGACGGGCGCTCTGTTCATTTGCTGAATGTGATTGATGATTTTAATCGCGAGGCACTGGCCATTGAGGTGGATTTTTCTCTGCCTTCAGTCCGGGTCATTCGCACGCTGGAGCAACTGATGGCGTGGAAAGGAAAACCGGCAGCAATTCGCTGTGATAACGGCCCGGAATATACCCGCGGAATATTTTTGTCATGGGCAGAGTCGCATAATATAACGCTTAATTTTATTCAGCCGGGCAATCCTCAGCAAAATGCTTATATCGAACGCTATAACCGTACAGTACGTTATGACTGGCGGGGGCAGCGTCTGTTTACCTCACTGGACGAGCTACAGCTTTATGCAACACCGTGGCAATGGTTTTATAATCACGAAAGACCTAATATGGCACTGAACGGTTATACACCGATGCAGCATATGGCCTGATTCTACTTAAGTCCTCCGTTAAAAATGGGGGGATTACCGTATGAGGCGCAGGATAAGGTTTTTCTGTAAGACAATGACATTTTTTTCTATTCTAACACCGCAAAAAAAGAGGTAAAATCATTCTTCTAATACCATTCTGAACGTCCCTGGTATTACCCATTTGGAGAGACCGGTTTGATAAGCGTTCTTCTTGTTGATGACCATGAACTGGTGCGCGCAGGCATTCGCCGCATACTGGAAGACATCAAAGGTTTTCAGGTTGTTGGTGAAGCTAACTGTGGCGAAGACGCGGTGAAATGGTGCCGGGTCAATCGTGTGGACGTAGTGCTGATGGATATGAATATGCCGGGCATTGGCGGGCTGGAAGCGACGCGTAAGATCGTGCGTTACAGCCCGGATATCAAAATAATCATGCTGACTATCCATACCGAAAATCCTCTGCCTGCACGAGTTATGCAGGCGGGTGCGTCTGGTTATCTGAGCAAAGGTGCGGCACCACAAGAGGTGGTAAACGCTATTCGTCAGGTTAATGCCGGTCAGCGCTATATCGCTTCTGATATCGCTCAGCAAATGGCGCTCAGCCAGATTGAACCACAGAAAACTGACTCGCCTTTTGGCTGTTTGTCGGAGCGTGAATTGCAGATTATGCTGATGATCACGAAAGGGCAGAAAGTGGCGGAAATTTCCGAACAACTTAATCTGAGCCCAAAAACAGTTAATAGTTACCGTTACCGCATGTTCAATAAACTTAACATCAGTGGTGACGTTGAGTTAACGCACCTGGCCATTCGTCATGGTCTGTTCAATGCGGAGTCGTTAAGCAGTAGTGAATGATGTTTTCGATGCCAGGTCTTTCCTTAAATCGGTGACCAGCCAGCCAGGTGTCTATCGCATGTATGATGTGAGCGGTACGGTCATTTACGTCGGCAAAGCCAAAGATCTCAAAAAACGCCTTTCCAGCTATTTTCGTGGCAATTCTGGCAACCGTAAAACGGAAGCGCTGGTGGGCAGTATTCACCAGATTGACGTGACAGTGACGCATACCGAAACGGAAGCGCTGTTGCTGGAGCACAACTATATCAAGCTGTATCAGCCGCGCTATAATGTGCTGTTGCGTGATGATAAATCCTACCCGTACATTTTTCTCAGTGCAGATGCGCATCCCCGGCTTGCCAGCCATCGTGGCGCTAAACATGCGAAAGGTGAATATTTCGGGCCTTTCCCCAATGGCTATGCTGTGCGTGAAACACTGTCTTTGTTGCAAAAAATCTTTCCGGTTCGTCAATGTGAAAACAGCGTTTACCGCAATCGCTCGCGTCCCTGTCTGCAATATCAAATAGGCCGCTGTCTGGGGCCTTGTGTGACGGGATTGGTTAGCGAGGAAGACTATGCGCAGCAGGTTGACTACGTTCGCCTGTTTCTTTCCGGTAAAGATGATCAGGTCCTTAACCAGCTGGTTGTCAGTATGGAGTCGGCCAGCCAGGCCCTGAAATTTGAAGAGGCCGCCCGCTTGCGTGATCAGATTCAGGCGGTCAGACGGGTGACTGAACGTCAGTTTGTCTCCAACAATGGTGACGATCTGGATGTTATTGGGGTGGCGTTTGATGCTGGAATGGCCTGCCTGCATGTGTTGTTTATTCGTCAGGGGAAAGTACTGGGAAGTCGCAGCTATTTCCCAAAAATACCGGGAGGAACCGAACTGGCTGAAGTGGTGCAGACTTTTGTCGGACAATTTTATCTGCAAGGCAGCCAGGCGCGTACGCTACCTACTGATATTCTGCTTGATTTTACCTTGCCGGAAAAAAGCCTGCTGGCTGAGTCGCTGACCGAAATAGCCGGTCGGGTCGTCACTATTCAGAGCAAACCACGCGGTGATCGGGCGCGTTATCTGAAACTCGCCCGGACCAATGCCAGTACTGCGTTGGTCAGTCGTTTATCGCAACAGTCCACCATCCATCAACGGCTGCAGGCATTGGCTGAGCTGCTTAATCTGCCGACAATTAATCGTATGGAGTGTTTCGATATCAGCCATACGATGGGCGAGCAAACCGTGGCCTCTTGTGTGGTATTTGACAGTCATGGGCCGCTGCGTTCGGAATACCGCCGATACAATATTACCGGCATTACGCCGGGAGACGATTATGCGGCGATGAATCAGGTATTACGCCGTCGTTATGGCAAGGCGCTCGAAGAGAGCAAAATTCCTGATGTTATCCTGATCGACGGTGGTAAAGGCCAACTGGGACAGGCAAAAAAAGTCTTTGCCGAACTGGAAGTCGACTGGGATAAAGCGCGGCCAATTTTGTTGGGAGTGGCGAAAGGCACTGATCGTAAAGCCGGCCTGGAAACGCTGTTCTTCGCGCCGGAAGGGGAGGGATTTTCACTGCCCCCAGACTCTCCTGCTTTGCATGTTATCCAGCATATTCGTGATGACTCTCACAATCACGCAATAACAGGACATCGTAATAAACGGGCGAAAGTGAAGAATACCAGCGCGCTGGAAAGCATCGAAGGGATTGGACCAAAAAGACGTCAGATGCTTCTCAAATACATGGGCGGGCTGCAACCGCTGATGAATGCCTCTGTAGAAGAAATAGCGAAAGTGCCCGGTATTTCCCAGCTTCTTGCGGAGAAAATCTTTTATTCTCTGAAACACTAAACATTGCAACGCCTCCGGCATTGTAGGAACATAAGGACAAATTCTACTCTGCCCAGACAGTTAGTATACCTATGCATTTTAACATTCCGACGTTACTTACCCTGTTTCGTGTCGTTTTGATTCCGTTCTTTGTGCTGGCATTCTATCTGCCATTTCAATGGGCTCCCCTTGTTTGCGCACTGATCTTTATCTTTGCGGCTATCACTGACTGGTTTGATGGCTACCTGGCGCGTCGCTGGAAGCAGACCACGCGTTTTGGTGCTTTTCTTGACCCGGTGGCTGATAAAGTCATGGTGGCGATGGCATTGGTACTGGTGGCTGAATATTTTCACTCCTGGTGGATAACCCTGCCAGCGGCAACGATGATTGCACGTGAAATTATTATTTCTGCACTGCGGGAGTGGATGGCTGAGATTGGTAAACGCAGCAGTGTAGCGGTTTCGTGGATTGGTAAGGTAAAAACTACAGCACAGATGCTGGCTCTTTTTGCGCTGCTGTGGCGTCCTGACCGTATCGTTGAGGGGATTGGCGTGGTAGCGTTGTATATCGCGGCAATACTGACTTTTTGGTCAATGTTCCAGTATTTGAACACAGCACGCGGCGATTTGTTTGAGCGATGATCGATACGATTTAAAAAGCAGCAAACAGAAGGAAAGTGGAGATAATTGTGTTGACTCATTTCTCCAGCTCAGTAGAATGCAACGCATCGGAAGGCAGCTGGATTGCCAGAAGATAAATAAATCAGCAACTTCAATGAAGTTGTGCTGATAAAAGCGGGAATAGCTCAGTTGGTAGAGCACGACCTTGCCAAGGTCGGGGTCGCGAGTTCGAGTCTCGTTTCCCGCTCCATATTTTGTCATCAGATTCGTTCTGGTGGTGCAGCAAGATTAAGGCGCGTTGGCAGAGTGGCCATGCAGCGGATTGCAAATCCGTGGACCTCGGTTCGACTCCGGGACGCGCCTCCACTTTATACCCCATGCCCGGGTGGTGAAATCGGTAGACACAAGGGATTTAAAATCCCTCGGCCATTAGGCTGTGCGGGTTCAAGTCCCGCCCCGGGCACCATCACGAATTCACCAATAAAAAGAACAAGTTAGCCAATAATATTGTGCCGCCGTCAAGGCGGTTTTTTTGTGTCTGACATGCCGTTTCAGAATATCCCTTCATAATATTCTTTCCCTGTTACTGACCTCCTGGCACTGGAACAACACTAATTTTTCTGTTGTAGACGGGCCGTCTGCTCCATGTTTTTATGACCTGAAATCGCCTGCTTTTCATACAGATTACCGGACAGGTCAGAAATCCCTTTAGCTTTCAGATCGTGGAAAGTAAAGTTAAAATCCAGCTCAGGAAATTTCGCCTTTGCTTCCTGTTTTGTTTTCATCCAGCGACTGTTAAACCCGTCCCGCGTATATATCGATCCGCTTTCCTGGTGAATCACGTAAATGCTACTCATGCCCTTTTTGAGTGGAAGTGCGGCTGCTTGCTGTATGGTTTTTTCCAGCCGTGGAGTCCAGGCTTTTATCTGTGCAACACTCGTTTTACTCTTCTTGATCAGTATCCCTTCCTCCATGAACTGGCTTTTCTTCATTTCCAGTACGTCAGCCTGTCGGGTGCAGCAGAGATAAGCCAGTTCCATTGCAATTTGCACAACGGGCGGCGCTATGCTGTAAAGTGCCTGATACTCAGCATTAGTAATATAACGATCCCTCGCTACCTCTCTGAATTGTTTCACGCCCTTTGTGGGATTTCCCCTGACCATTCCTCGTTTCATATCCCCAGCGGAAAACACGCGACATAGAGGCTTTCTCTCTGTTCGCCTGGGTGCGACTTTTTAATCCGCGTTTATCCATGTACTTACGGACGTGCTCAGGCTTGATGCTGTCAGCCGGCATTTTGGCAAAGACAGAGAGAACCTTTTGTGCCACTACACAGTGGGTGATTTGTGATTTTTAGCGAGTGAGCAGATCGTACCATTCGGACTGAGTTCCCTTCAGGCTATCTGCCAGTCAACACGCTTATTTAATCCTCACTGAGGTGAACGGCGGCTACACCCAGAGAACGTTGAAAATCAGCATACGGCCAGAGGTAGGGGCATAAAGCAGGAACTTCGCGGCGGATGAGATAAACTCTTGCAATTCGCGAAGAAATCACTTTATTGCTAATATCATTATCACTTGTGACCGTCCAGGAGGATACCAACCCTGTCCCTCTGCGATATCTGTCGGTAAATCTGTAGTAACCCGCTGTTGTTTAGGAATGATTAGTCTTTATCAGAGTATCTTTGATCGTGAATAAAAATCACACATCTGAAAGAGAGGTTTTCATGAAAAATGACTTTCCCCAGCCATCTGCAAGACGACAGGTGTTGAAACAAGCTATGGCCGTTTCAGCTCTTACGTTGACGGGTATTGCCGGGTTATCTGTTCCGACAGTCTCTTTTGCGGCGTCTTTGTCCAAAGAAGAACGTGATAAAATGACGCCTGATGATGTTATTGAGCGCTTTAAACAAGGTAATTTGCGCTTCAGAGAGAATCGACCAGTTAAGCATGACTATATCGAACAAAAGCGTAGCAGTGCCTCCGGCCAGTTTCCGGCGGCTGTTATTTTGGGGTGTATAGACTCCCGAGCACCGGCAGAAATAATCCTTGATGCGGGTATTGGGGAAACGTTTAATTCACGAGTAGCCGGTAACATCAGCAATAACGACATGCTTGGAAGCATGGAGTTTGCATGTGCAGTTGCTGGCGCGAAACTGGTTCTTGTAATGGGGCACACGGCTTGCGGAGCGGTAAAAGGCGCTATTGATAATGCGGAACTGGGGAATCTCACCGGACTGCTTGATAAAATAAAACCGGCAATTGAAAAAACAGAATACTCAGGAGAACGTAAGGGAAGTAATTACGATTTTGTTGATGCCGTTGCCCGAACAAATGTGGAACTCACTGTCAAGGATATTCGAAGTAACAGCCCTGTACTGAAAGATCTTGAAGATAAAGGTAAAATTAAAATTGTTGGTAGTATGTATCACCTTGTTGGTGGAAAAGTCGATTTTTTTGAGGTTCCGAAATAATCGGTGATGATCACAAGATAGTAGTCATCTCTGGTGGGGTCAAACTGCCTGTTTTTCTCGCACCGGCTTCAATATTGTCGAGACAGCAGGCAGTTATTTTTTTGGCTCTCGATGTCAGGGCCACTTAGAGCCTGATTATAGTGGCGGACTTATCACCGTGACTGTGGCGGTCTGTTTCAAAACCTGAATCTCATTAAAAGCCGGGTCTGTCGGAGAGGGAAAATATGCAGACTTTACCGGCTGGAGAGGGTTTGAGCAGGATCTCAGCATGATATTGTTGATGGTCAGGATAACCCAACAACGAATAACATGGAGACGACTCGTTAGTTGAACCTTGTATTATTTGGTGGAGATAAAAGGAACGCTGCCGCCAGGTATCATGGTTTTCGGTAATTTTCCATCCCATTGTTCAGCGGTGGTCAGGCGGATAAGTTCGGGATTTTTTCTCAGTGCCTCACCTCTAAGACGGATAACTTCAGCCTCTGCCGCGCCCTTTAACTTAATTGAATTAGCTTCTGCTTTTGCAGCAACCAGTTGGCTATCCGCTTGTGCTTGTGCTTGTGTTACAGCAATTTGTGCTTCAATTTTCGCAGTTTCCAGATTTTGTTTATGTGTGGCAATAGCCACTTCTGCTTTCATCCTGTCCTCAATCGAATTTTCATAGTCAGCGGAAAAACTGATGTTTTCAATCTGAAAACTGTCGATGACTACCGGGCCTGTAATGATGGTACCCAAGGCTTCTTGAACATCCTGAACCATTTTTTGTCGATTTTGTACTGCACTGATTGCGGTATATTGACCAAAAACAATTTCAACCTGAGCGGGAATTTTCCTGGCAATTAATCGCTCTTTCATGCCATCCAGCGTCAGATAGGAAGTATAAAGACGCCTGATCTCCGATGAAGGAACGTGGAAATTCACCGATACCGAGATTGTTGCGGGTTGCTGATCCCGACTGTAAGACTGAATCTTTTCAAAGACCATGGTATGTTTCTGAATCGAGATTTTTTCGATTTTTTCGATGAAAGGGATTTTAAACCCAAGACCCGGTTCGGTAGTTTTTACAAACTTACCATAACGTAACAATACCCCTCGTTCTCCTTCATCAATGGTATAACATGAACATAAGATAAGAATGAGTACGATGAATGATAATGCCGGGATTATAATTTTTTTTTGGTTTCTGTTTAACATGAAAAAACTCCATTTTTCATCATAATGGACAGCGTTTGTCATAAATTAAAGTATATACAGAGTAAACAGTTTAGTTCAATTAAATGCTATTACCTCTCCAGTTATTCATTGTAAATGAAGATTTCTGCTTGAACTTATCTGACGTTCGATTTGCGGAATCATTGGGTTAAATGTTGTTTGTTTTTTCCTGAAATATCAGCATTGGAATATTATAAATTGTCTTGACTCATTACATTGTTAAGATTTAATTTTAGCATCTAAAATGCCAACCAGAATGTATTGGCTTTAATATACGGAGTTAAAAAATGAACAAGACCACTGGATATACCATTGTCGGTTCGGCAATAATCCTTGGTTTATCTTTGATTTATGCTGCTATGGTAGAGCAGGGGTTGGTTTTGCAACCTGCTGGATCTCTCCAGAAAGGGCAGGTTATTACAACGCCTTCTGGTCATGTTAATCTGGGGGTGGTTTATTCTGAAAATAAGATGGTTGATGTTGTCCTGAGTATAAAAACAAAATCTGGCGATGTTGTTGATTTGTTATCGTTAACAGGAATAAATCCTTATGATTATGAGTCATTAATAATAAGTTCATTGAAAGAAAGTATAGCCAGTGATAAACCCGGATATAAGGTGTTGTATGATATGAACGGTTCGATCGACAATGTAACATTGGCCACTGATGGAACATTAATTGTGAGGACGTATATAAAATATGCATCAGAATATCAGCCAGATTATAATTTTTACATTGCAACAAGAAAATATAATGTTCCTGCTGGTGAATATGTAAAGGAATTTACCTTAAAAAAAGTTAATAGATTGGTCACTAACAGTAAGAAGTATTACAATAAGAATCTGCTGTTGGATGGTGATTATGATTATAAAAAGAGTGGAGAAACAATAAATTGATATTGTTAATATGAACAATACACTAAAAGATCCAGGCGGTATGATAATAAAATAATATTTTTATCAATCCAATGTGGGTCTTATCAGGAGAAAACCCGCCAGGTTTCATCTCCCTATATGGGGAAGACATCCCCGGTTTTTTGTTATTACAGATACAGATTGTTTTTTTATTGTAATCGGATAGTAAGTGAACGATGGATGTCCCTGGTGACTCGGCTAAACAGGCCATTTTATGGCGGAAATACATGTAAAAATAAGTCAATTCAGCTGGATGGATTTATTTTGTTAATGCTGGTGCCTCTGGGTTCAAAAAATTTTTATCTTTTGACACAAAATCTGGCTATCGTCAGCAGCGGAAGGATGCTCAGGTTTCGTGTGATAAACAAAATGACGCAACTCTTCTAATGCCGGGAAGTACCCGAAGGGGGGTGTGAAAGGTTTTAACCAAACTTCATTTTCCTGGTCCAAAAAAAGAGTGGTTTTTATTTTTTTTTTGCTTTTCAGCCCGAGTTCCCTCTTCCTGACGACTATCATCCATGATTATAATTGCGGTATGATTTTAGTTAGATCTCTAATTATCAGGTTTCTATACTTTGAATTCCCAGGAACTTAATTTTTCTCGTTTACTCCAGCTGACGGCGCATGCGTGGCGGCAGGCGATTGATCGCCGAATGAAAGATAGTGGCCTCAGTGTGAGCAGTTGGCTGGCAGTCGCCACCATTGCACTTCAGGATGCGCCAATGAACCAGAAAGAGCTGGCGCAGTTATTGGGGCTGGAAGATGCCAGCGTGGTGCCATTGATTGACAGACTGGTCAGGCTGCAACTGGTTGAACGCGTGCAGCCAAAAGAAGATCGCCGCAAGCGCCTTTTGTATGTTACGCCTCAGGGCAAGGCGCTTTACCTCAAACTTAAAGTTGAGGCGGATACCCTGCGTAATGAACTTCTGGCTGATATTGACCGCGACGAGCTGGCGATAGCCCAGCGTGTGCTGCAGAGGCTGTTGCAAGCCATTGAGGCGAAATAACGTGCCAGATAACCGCCCCGATCCTTTTGCTCCGCGTGAATGGGCCCCTGGTGAAAAGCCGACGCTCCCAGGTTCGCCCTCAACACCGTTGCATCCCACTCATAAACGTATTGCTTTTGGCATTATTGGTTTGCTGATTTCTATTACTGGCGCCCTGAGTAACGCGTTGGTCACTGCCAACCTGAGCAATTTGCAGGGGGTTTTCGGTGCTTACAGTAACGAAATTGCCTGGCTTCCTGCAGTCTATGTGATGGGCAATATCTCCATTAACTTGCTATTGGTAAAATTCCGTCAGCAGTTTGGTTTACGTGTCTTCACCGAAGCCTTCCTTGTTTTGTACGTTATTGTCTCGTTTTTCCATCTGCTGGTGAATGACCTCAGTTCAGCTATTGTCGTGCGAGCCGCTCACGGGATGGTGGCGGCAGCGCTGAGCTCGCTGGGGATTTATTATCAGATTCAGGCGTGGCCGGCGAAACACCGGATGAAGGCAATGGCCATCGGTCTGGGGGCTTCGCAGTTGGCGATCCCGCTGGCTCGCCTGTTCTCCACCGGGCTGCTGCAACTGAATGAGTGGCGTGGGTTGTATATATTCGAACTGGGGCTGGCGATGATTTGCCTTGGTGCGGTGCTGATATTGAAGCTACCGCCAGGAGAGCGGATCAACGTTTTCGAGAAAAAAGATTTCCTCACTTTTATGTTGATGGCACCGGGTATGGCGTTGTTCTGTGGGGTGCTGTCGCTGGGCCGTGTCGAATGGTGGACCAGTACGCCGTGGTTGGGCATTTGTCTGGCCATTGGTCTGGTTCTGGTCATTGCAGCGGTAGTACTGGAGCACAACCGTAGCAACCCGTTGATCAATACTCGCTGGTTACGGACCGGCTCAATTCTCCGGCTGGGCATTGTCATGATCATGTTGCGTGTCACGTTGGCTGAGCAAAACACTGGCGCGATTGGTTATCTGCAACAGGTTGGGCTACTGAATGATCAGATGCAGGAACTGGCTTTGGCGATACTTGCAGGGGTGATCGCCGGGATAATTACCAGTGCGCTGACCATTAATGTGAAGCATCTTAGTTGGCCGATTGTTGTGTCGCTGATACTGATTATGATCGCGTCATTAATGGATGCGCAGTCCAGTCCGCTGACTCGTGCTAACAACATGTATTTCAGTCAGTTTTTATTGGGTTTCAGCAGCGCATTCTTTATCGCTCCAGCTTTGTTACTGAATATTGGCAGTGTGGTGACTCAGCCAAAAAACCTGGTCAGCCTGGTGGTGTTGTTCGGGATGAGCCAGAACCTTGGTGGGCTGATGGGGTCGGCGCTATTGGGAACCTTCCAGACCTGGCGCGAAAAATATCACTCCAGCTTACTGGGCGACCAGCTTACCTATCTTAATACCCATGTCACCGACCGGCTGACTCAGTACTCAAATTTATTCAATAGCTATGTTGGGGACAGTGTGTTGCGCAGTGCGCAGAGTACGGTGCAGTTGCAGACTGTGGCGACGCAGCAGGCGAATGTGCTGGCCTATAACGACACTTATCTTCTCACCGCCGGTATGGCGTTTGTCACACTTATCTGGGTGCTCTGGCGTTTGTCTCGTCAACGTTATCTCAACTGGCAGCAAGCGAAGCGTGACGCTGAGGCAGCGCAACGGGCAATGCAACAATCTACAACGTCGATTAGTACGGGGAAATAATGAGTCAGCAGGAACAGAATCAGTTCGCTGAACGCGAAAGAAACAACCGGTTGCGGATTTTATCGATCGCCTTTGGGGCAGGGATTGCGGTCGTCGGCGTATTGGTTATCCTTTATGCTTGGCAGTTGCCGCCATTCACCAGCCAGATCCAGTCGACGGAAAATGCCTATGTGCGCGGTCAGGTGACCTTCATCAGCCCGCAAGTCAATGGCTATATCACCGCGGTCAACGTGCTGGATTTTCAGCCGGTACATCAGGGAGATGTACTGATGACCATTGATGACCGTATTTATAAACAACGCGTGCATCAGGCACAGGCGCAGTTGGCGATGAAGAAAGCCGCGCTGGAGAATAATATTCAGCAGCGCCGTAGCGCCCAGGCGGTGATTGAGCGTAACCAGGCTGCGCTGGCGAATGCCAAAGCCCAGGCGGTAAAGAGCGGTCTGGACTTAAAGCGAGTGGAGGATTTGACGTCTGATGGTTCACTCTCTGTTCGTGAGCGAGATGCGTCGCGTGCCAGCAATAGTCAAACCATCGCCGATGTACAGCAGGCTAAAGCCACACTGGAGGTTTCCCGCCAGGATCTGCAGAGCGTCATTGTTAACCAGGACTCGTTGGAAGCGGATGTCGCCAGTGCCGAAGCCGCACTGGAGCTGGCGCAGATTGACCTGGATAACACCCGGATAATCGCGCCACGAGACGGTCAACTGGGGCAGATTGCGGTACGGCAGGGGGCATATGTCACCGCCGGTACCCGCCTGACGTCGCTGGTTCCGCAACAGATGTGGGTAGTGGCGAATATGAAAGAAACCCAGATGGCCCGCATCAGAGAGGGGTTGCCGGTTAACTTTACGGTTGATGCCCTCAATGGCGAACGTTTTCAGGGCGTGGTGGAGTATATATCGCCCGCGGCCGGTTCTGAATTCAGTGTTATTTCTCCGGACAATGCTACCGGTAACTTTGTGAAAATTGCCCAACGGATCCCGGTAAGAATTAAAATTACCAGTGATAACGTCGCTCATCTGCGCCCCGGTATGTCAGTTGAAGTGAATATTGATACGACTGCAAAACCGGAAAACAGGGAGACGAAGTAATGCACTGGAGGATTTCACTGCTGGTTGTGACGCTGGCGGCAACCTTGTCAGGCTGTGCCACCAATGTGGAAAAAGCCCCGACATCATTGCCTGTTCCACCGCAGTGGCGTAACCAGGTCGGGCCATCTTCCCCCGTTGAAGCAGCATGGTGGCGGGCTTTCGGTGATGAAAACTTGAACCGGCTGGTGGAACAGGCATTACGTAATAACCTCGATATCCTGACGGCACGCGCGCGAGTCGATCAGTATCGTGCTCAGCTACGTGCCGATCAGGGTGATAATTTCCCGACGCTTGATGCCGGGGTCGCGGCATCACATGCCAGATCATTATCTGCCGTTACGGGCCAGCCTTATGAATATGCAGTGTTTCAGGGCCAGTTGCAGGCCAGCTACAATGTTGATCTATGGGGGGCGCGTAGTAGCAGTATCAATGCGGCAAAGGCTTCACTGGAGGCCGTCAAGGCCGCTTCATCTGCTGCGGAGCTGACAGTTGCCAGCTCAGTGGCCTCGGGATATATGACATTGCTTTCTCTGGATGAGCAGTTGCGTGTCACACAGGCCACGCTGGCCACACGAGAGAATTCGCTTAATCTCGCCCAGCGGCAGTATACCACTGGGTATACCTCGAAACTGGAATGGGTACAGTCACAGTCGGAGTACCAGACGACCAAAGCACAGATTCCCGTTTTGCAGCATCAGATTGCTCAGCAGGAGAACGCTCTGAGTATTCTGGTTGGTATGAATCCGAGAGAGATAGCCCGATCAAGTCGTTTTGAATACGTCGTGCCGCAGCATTTGCCGTCGGTGTTGCCGTCAGAGCTGTTGCAGCGTCGTCCTGATATTGTGCAGGCCGAGCGGTTGCTGTTAGCAGCTGATGAGACGCTGGCTTCATCACGCGCCAAACTGCTCCCCTCCCTGAACCTGACGGCGACGGGGACTATGCAGAGTTCGGTCCTGCATCAGTTGGTGGATAACCCTTTCCGTTTGTGGAGCATTGGTGGCAGTGTATTAGCCCCGATCTTCAACCGGGAGGCGCTCACGGCACAGGTTGATATGTCGATGGCTTCACGTAATCAGGCGTTGTACAGCTATGAAAAAGTGGTGCGGAATGCCTTCAGTGAAGTGAATGACGACCTGGATGCGATAGCACGTTATAAAGAACAACTGGTAGAGCTGCAAAAACAGCAGCAAGTGGTCAGCGAAGCGTTACGTATTGCCCGCAATCGTTATCAGAATGGCTATGCATCCTATCTGGATGAGCTGGATGCTCAACGCACCTTGTTCAGCACTCAATTGAGTGTTGTCCAGGTGAAGAACAACCTGCTACTGGCGCAGATCGATCTTTATCGTGCCCTGGGGGGAGGCTGGAACCCGCAGTAGTTTTTCTGTTCGCAGTAGCGGAGAGATGCCGCTACTGCCGCTGAGGACAGGGTGTCTGACTCGCACTAATAATGATGGACATCATGACCGATACCCGCCACGAGCCACCTGAAACAAAAGCGGCATACTCGTTGTTGAATGATGCTCACAGGCTGTCGCGGTGCTTGCAGTCATCCCTGTTACTCTTATAATTTCTGAGCTGATCATTACTTTATTGATGATGTAACGCGTTTTCCGCGTATTTCACGGTAATGAGCTTAATGGAGAATGGCCCCGTATGGATATGAGAGAAGATCGGCTGTTGGCCCTGGTGGGCTTGTTGATTGCCGGACTGATCACTGTGGTGGTGTTATTTACGTTAACCTGGCTGTCCGATGTTCGTCGGATTCCAGCTCAACCCAGTAGCCAGCAAACCTGCTTACCCGAGAATTATCACCCTTCATGACGTGTGTTTTCAGTCTGATTTGCTGACTGAGAATCTCCAGTGCGAGCGTTCATAAGACGAAACGGCCCCGTTGTGGAAGGGGCTGTCTCGTCTTTCTGTCTGACTAATTTTTAACGCTGTGGTTTGCCAGAAAACAGAAAGCGCAGTAATGGGACCCGCAGGTGGAATTCATAGAGAATAAATGCGATGCCGAAGACGAACACCAATCCCGTCAGGAAGCCCAGCGTGTTATTACTGATTTCCGGCACAAAGAAAATACCGTACAGGATGGTCAGCGGATGATGCACCAGATAAATAAACAATGAGGCATTCACCAGATAAGTCACCCGCGGGGAGTGGGAGTTGAGCAGGCGGTGCCCTAATGAGAACGCCACATTGACCATCCACAACCCCATCATCATTGATACGACGGCATCAATTTCATAGAGCCAGCCGTCGCCCCTGTTGTAAGTCTGGTTAGCGACATAAGCGACAAAGGCCAGAGCAGAACCGATAAACGTCCAGGGAACCGGCTTCACGAACAGTCCTTTAATCGCCGGGTATTTCCACGCCATGGCGCCGAGGATAAAAAATGGCAGGTAAAACAATGACTGCATTACACCATAATTAAACAGGCCATTACCCAATAGCTGAGGCGCAACAATAAACAACAGACGACGAACTGTCCCCCAGGCAAGACTGCAGAGCAGAATGGCAATACTGAGCCTGGTCCAGTTCAGGTCAGAATATTCTGTTTTTGCTGTTTTACTCTCTCGCAACCATTTGAACATCCAGACCCCGGCAAGGGTGAGTACGATCAGAACCAGTAAAAACCACAGATGTGAAATTAAATCCCAGGTCAGCGCATTGAATTTGTCATAAAGCGACAGGCTACTCCAGTTACCTATTTTGGTGGTCCAGGCCTTAATCAGAAAAAACTGAGGCAGTGTTAGCAAGGGAATGGCGGCGAGCATCGGGATACCGATCCGCTCCAGACGCACTTTCACCCAGTGTTGACGGCTGTAGCGCAAGAACAACATGTAGGAAAAATAACCGGAGATAACGAAGAAAACCTGCATGCGAAACGCATGGATAAAGTCGTTTAAAAGTGTCAGCCATTCAGAAGGAACCGGGCTGTTCACCGACCATGATTGAGTTGAATAAATCAGTGAGACGTGAAATGGAACGCCTAAAAGCATCAGATAGGCCCTGATTGAATCAAAAAAATACTCTCTTTGCTGTGTTTTTTTAGTCATATTCATCCAATATTCAAAATGTTGCAGCGTTAACTCGCCTGGAATACGCTAAAGTTTAACACTTACTGTAGTGCAGAAATCACCGGTATACTATCAGGTGAATCTGTATCCGCTAAGCGCTTGAGAACAGGGCGCTAAAAGCGAGCAACAGAAGGAACTATCATGTTGTTGCGCTGTCGGAAAGCTGAATTATCCATTAAGATGGATGGGATTGTTTGAGCACCCGAAAGGGGGGGATGTGCTGATTAAAATGAATAATAAGTCAAAACTGATGAAATTACGCTGGCTTGGCGTAACAGTTTTGTTGTCAATGTATGCCAGCTCAAGCTGGGCTTTCGGCATTGATGACGTTGCAAAACAAGCTAAAATTTTAGCCGGGAAAGGGTATGAAGTGCCGAAAAGCAATTTACCCTCTCAATTGCGCGATATGAAATATGCTGACTATCAACAGATTCAGTTCAATCGAGATAAAGCCTGGTGGAGCAAGCTGAAGACCCCATTCAAGCTGGAGTTCTACCATCAGGGCATGTACTTCGATATGCCGGTGAAAATTAACGAAGTCACCGCATCAACGGTCCGGGAGATTAAATACTCACCGGACTATTTTAATTTCGGTAATGTAAAGCACGATGCTGAAACGGTAAAAAAACTTGGTTTTGCCGGATTTAAAGTGCTGTATCCGCTGAACAGTAAACATAAGAAAGACGATGAAATTGCCAGTTTTCTCGGTGCCAGCTACTTCCGTGTGATTGGTGCCGGGCAGGTGTATGGCCTTTCTGCTCGCGGCCTGGCCATCGACACAGCGTTGCCGTCCGGTGAAGAGTTCCCTCGCTTTAAAGAGTTCTGGATCGAACGACCAAAACCAGCGGACAGGCATCTGGTTATCTATGCGTTGCTGGATTCGCCCCGTGCGACCGGCGCCTATCGCTTCCTGATAACTCCGGGTAAAGAGTCCACTGTGGACGTGCAGGCGAAGGTTTATCTACGTGATAAAGTTGGCAAGTTGGGCGTTGCTCCGCTGACCAGTATGTTCCTGTTTGGTGCGAACCAGCCTTCGCCGCAGATTAATTACCGTCCGGCGCTGCATGACTCCAATGGCCTGTCGATTCATACCGGTAGCGGTGAATGGATTTGGCGTCCGCTGAACAATCCGAAACGTCTGGCGGTCAGCACCTTCACTGTTGAGAATCCGAAAGGCTTTGGCTTACTGCAGCGGGGACGTGATTTTGCCCAGTACCAGGATTTGGATGATCGTTACGATCTGCGACCAAGTGGCTGGGTTGAACCACTGGGCGACTGGGGTAAAGGTCACGTAGAACTGGTTGAGATCCCGACAGCGGATGAAACCAACGACAATATCGTTGCCTTCTGGACACCAGAAAAACTTCCTGCTCCGGGCCAGGAAATGAATGTTAAATATCGTCTGCACTTCACCCGTGACGAAAGTCAACTGCATTCGCCGGAAATGGCTTTCGTGAAAGATACGCTGCGTTCAACGGGCGACGTGAAACAGTCCAATCTGGTTCGCCAGCCTGACGGCACGGTAGCTTTCATTGTTGACTTTACCGGCCAGGAAATGAGCAAGCTGCCGGAAAATACGCCAGTAACACCACAAGTCAGTATCGGCAACAACGGTGAACTGGTGGAAAACAGCGTGCGTTACAACCCGGTCACCAAAGGCTGGCGTCTGATTATCCGTCTGCGCGTAAAAGATGCCAAACAGCCAACCGAAATGCGTGCGGCGTTGGTTAATGGTGATAAGACACTGACAGAAACCTGGAGCTATCAGTTGCCTGCCAATGAATAAGTCTACTGCTATACCCACTGAATATATCGATGCGTTGCCTCTTGCAGCTGCGCGGAAAGAGGCATTGCTTGAAACGCTGTCTGCACAACCTGCTGACGCCTTCAGCCAACTGCATCAGACCCTGGGCGAAGATGGCCCCGTTGAGGCTCGTCCTGACGATGTAGCGTTGAAGTCAGTAAAATCACGTATCGAGATGACATGGCCAGACTCTGTGGGGAAAGGCGAACAGTTTGATAAAGATAAACTGGATCGCACCACATTGAAGGCGATGCCTCCTCATTCCCGTTCATCCATGTATCCGGAAGCCTGGCGCACCAATCCCCTGGGGAGAGCCTGGGATTCTCTGCGTGGTCGTCAGTCTAAGCCTCGTTACCGCAATGCTGAAGAGCAGCATGTGGAAGAGAAGTGGCGTAATGTTGGCTCCATTCGTCGCTATATTCTGCTGATCCTGACAATTGCGCAGACGGTGGTGGCGACCTGGTATATGAAAACCATTCTGCCTTACCAGGGCTGGGCGTTAATCGACCCGATGGAAATGCTCGATCAGAATTGGCAGTTGTCGGTTTTGCAGATCCTGCCTTACGTACTGCAGACGGGAATATTATTCCTGTTTGCGGTGCTGTTCTGTTGGGTCTCTGCCGGTTTCTGGACTGCGCTGATGGGGTTCCTGCAATTACTGATAGGTAAAGATAAGTACAGTATCTCCTATGGACTGAAGGGGGATGAACCGATCAATCCGGCGCACCGTACTGCGCTGATTATGCCTATCTGTAACGAAGATGTGGAACGCGTTTTCGCTGGTTTGCGGGCGACGTGGGAGTCGGTGGTCAGAACAGGTGAACAACAGCATTTTGATGTTTATATCCTGAGCGACAGTTACAACCCCGATATCGCGATGGCGGAACAGAAAGCCTGGATGGAGCTGGTGCGTGATGTTGGTGGGGAAGGGCGAATTTTTTATCGTCGCCGCCGCCGCCGCGTGAAGCGTAAAAGCGGTAATATCGATGACTTCTGCCGCCGTTGGGGCAGCCAGTATAGCTATATGGTGGTGCTGGATGCAGACAGCGTGATGAGTGGCGAGTGTCTGACGGGGCTGGTGCGAATGATGGAAGCCAACCCGAACGCCGGTATTATCCAGTCTTCACCAAAAGCTTCGGGGATGGATACGCTCTATGCACGTTGCCAGCAGTTCGCCACCCGCGTTTATGGCCCGTTGTTTACCGCTGGTTTGCACTTTTGGCAGTTGGGTGAATCTCATTACTGGGGACACAACGCTATTATCCGTGTGAAGCCGTTTATCGAACATTGCGCACTGGCGCCGCTGCCGGGTGCCGGATCATTCGCTGGTTCGATTCTGTCGCATGATTTTGTGGAAGCGGCGTTGATGCGCCGTGCCGGTTGGGGCGTGTGGATCGCCTATGATTTACCGGGTTCCTATGAGGAATTGCCGCCAAACCTGCTGGATGAACTGAAGCGTGACCGCCGCTGGTGCCACGGTAACCTGATGAATTTTCGTCTGTTCCTGGTAAAAGGCATGCACCCGGTTCATCGCGCGGTGTTCCTGACCGGCGTTATGTCCTATTTGTCGGCGCCGTTATGGTTTATGTTCCTTGCATTGTCTACGGCGTTGCAGGTGGTGCATACACTGATGGAACCGCAGTACTTCCTGCAGCCGCGACAGTTGTTCCCGGTATGGCCGCAATGGCGTCCTGAACTGGCTATTGCATTGTTCTCCACCACGATGGTGCTGCTGTTCCTGCCCAAATTGCTCAGTATTATTCTGATTTGGTTCAAGGGCGCTAAGCCATATGGCGGAGTGGTGCGTGTGACCGTATCTCTGTTCCTTGAGATGTTGTTCTCCGTGCTGTTGGCGCCGGTGCGCATGCTGTTCCATACCGTGTTTGTGGTCAGCGCGTTCCTCGGCTGGGAAGTGGTGTGGAATTCACCACAGCGTGATGATGATGCGACGCCATGGAGCGAGGCATTTAAACGCCATGGTTCGCAAATGGCGCTGGGTATTGTCTGGGCTGCGGGTATGGGATGGCTTGATCTGAACTTCCTGTGGTGGCTGGCGCCAATTGTTTTCTCGTTGATCCTGTCTCCTTTCGTGTCGGTTTATTCCAGCCGGTCGACAGCAGGCATTGCCTCGAAACACGCTAAGCTGTTCCTGATCCCGGAAGAGTCTGACCCACCGCAAGAACTGTTGGATACCGACAACTATCTGGAGCTGAACCGCTCAAGAGCGCTGGAAGATGGCTTTATGCATGCCTTGTTCCACCCGTCGTTTAATGCGCTCGCCAGCGCGATGGCGACCTCACGCCATCTGCGCAGTGAAGTACTGGAGTTTGCCCGTGAGCGTCAGGTTGACCAGGCGCTGAGTGAATCCCCTGCTAAACTGGATCGCGATCGTCGTTTGGCGTTGCTCAGTGACCCGGTGATACTGTCGCGGATACACTACCGTTTATGGCAGCATACTGATAAGTATCACGACTGGTTCGAGAGCTATCGGTCACTGAAGATTAACCCAGAGGCGATTCAGACTGTGAAGCCTTAATTAACTCAGGACGCTAAAAAACCGGGCATGATGTCCCGGTTTTTTTATTGCTGCAATCCATCATTTTACAGATATTTTGCGTTTTAGCCGCAACCTGGCGCAAACTATTACTGTATGATAACGCGCTTTTTATTCAGTTTAATGGTTAACAGATGATGGCAACAATAACGCGAGGACTGCTGCTGGGGTTTTGTATGATGGTCCTGAGTGGCTGTGGTAGCATCATCAGTCGCACGGTGCCGGGACAAGGGCATGGCAACCAGTTTTATCCTGGCGTGCAGTGGGATATTCGTGACACGCCCTGGCGTTTTTTGACCATTATCGACCTGCCGTTGTCGCTGGTGGTGGATACACTGCTGCTGCCGGTCGATGCGCATCACGGTCCTTATGAATAAAGGGCATCAGAGGTAGTTATCCGCGTCGGGATTGTCATCTTCCCACTCTTCTTCCGCCGCTTCGTTTTCTTCCATGTCGGCTGGTGGTTCCAACTGGAATTCGCCCTCATCCCATTCATACAGGGTATTTTCTGGTAGCCATTCCTGACGCAACTCAACCTCGTCGAAATCACCGTCAAAGATGGCCTGCGCTGCTTCACCGCTACGCAATGACAGGCATTCGCCTTCCTCTCCTTCATCGGCAAAAAACTCTGCCTGCCACAGGGTGTCGCCATCCTGCATGATATATTTTTGCAGGTTAAACTGATTCACTGACGCTTCATCTTCTTCCATTTCCGGATTTGCAGCCAGGAATTCTTCCCGTGCGGCGTCTATCGCCTCTTCCAGCGTTATATACATTGACATGGTATTATCCCCTTATCCTGTCGTTGCTGATAAAGTAAAAATAGATACGAGAAAAGATATAGATGCAATTGATTATTCTGTCAAAAATTGTTTAAAAGCAATATGTTATTGCTATATCTGACATGATGGTGCCAGGATGATCCGGCAATGTGATGTTATTCGTTTATGGTTAACAGAATACCGATTTCCAGATGGATCAGATTAGACCGGCAGTAGACAAAGGACGCTTGCCACGTTGTTGAAATATAAACAGTTCATACTCAGCCAGTCGCGGGCTGATATCAACGTAATGCCATTCTACTTATCATCCAGTTCTTCCCGATACGCGTGACGATTGCGCAGACTCAGCCATGAATAGAGCGCATTAAACGCCACCACGCTGGCGGTTACCACAAATACCGCGCGGTATCCCCAGTGTGCTGATACCAGCGCCCCGATCAGTGGGCCGGTCACATTGCCAATATCACGAAAAGACTGATTATAGCTGAAGACCCGACCTGCAACCTGGTTGCTGGCATTATAGATAAGCAATGTTTGCACCGCGGGCAGTAGTGCACCATCAGCGGCACCCAGCAGGAAACGCAGGATCCCCAACTGTAGCGGGTTTTGTACCAACGACATTGGCAGTAACAACAAGACTGAGACTAGCAACATGGCGATCAGAATTCGCTCAGGACCGATACGATCGCCGAGCTTGCCCAGTCGGGGGGCGCTGATTAGGGCGGCCACACCGGGAACTGAAGCGATCAGCCCACTGACAAAGGCAAGATTCTGAATATCACCGGCGAGATCCCTGACGTACAGTGTCAGGATCGGGGCAATTGACCCGGTAGCCACCTGAATAATCAGTGTGGTCACAAACAGTGAAAGCACCAATTTGGGTTTTTTCAGCGAGGTGAACACCTGGCGAGCATGCAACATGTCCTTTTTTTTCACGGGCATAAATTGTTCACGAATGGCCAGCAAGGTCATGATAAAACAGACGAACAGCACCGTGGCCGTAATAAAAAACACGGGTCGCAGGCCAAAGTTGTCGGCGAGAATCCCGCCGATCAACGGACCAATCAGGGCGCCGCTTACTGCGCCAGTCGAGAGCCAGCCTAAGGCCCAGCCGCTTTTATTTCGTGGTACCTGAGTGGCAATCAGGGCATTGGCATTTGGTACAAAGCCCCCTAACAGGCCGAGTAGCGCACGTAGCACCAGAAACTGCCAGATCGAGTTTGCCATCCCCATTAACAGCATGACGATCGACATCCCCAACGCCGAACGCAGTAGCATAATTTTTCTGCCTTTACGGTCCGCCAGTCCCCCCCAAAAGGGTGAAGCGATTGCCGAGAACAGGAAAGTGATACTGAACACCAGCCCAGACCACAGATTAAGCGATTCAGGATGGGTTACGCCAAGCAATTCAACATACAGCGGTAGAAAGGGCATCACCAGACTAAAAGCGACGCCGGTAAGAAAACAGCCGCACCAGGCGACAAAGAGATTTTTTTGCCAGTTGACAGCGGAGAGTGGAACGTCAGTGGTAGCCATGCGTGCTGAGGGACCCGTAGAGTAAGACTTATTATTAGCAGGCTAATTATGCGCTTTAAATAACCAACATAACAACAAGGTAGGCAGAAAAAACAGGAGAGTGAAGAGGCGTTGATGCCAGAGTGGAAAAGAGCGGGAGCCAGTGAAAGCGTAGATACAGCCGGTATTGAGAATGGTGGCGGAAGACAGGGCTGCCCGCCACGGGTATTAATAGAGTGACGGTTCACCCTCTGGGCGACTTTTGAAACGACGATGCAGCCACATATACTGTTCTGGTGCCATCAGTACACCATGCTCAATGATTTTATTCATTCTGGCAGCGGTAGCGGCCTCGTCATCCAGTGGAATGGCCTGTTCTTCAGGCAGGATAACCATCTCATAGCCTTTACCGTGCGGCAGACGACGCGGTACGAAAGGGATCACCGCCGGTTGACCGCTGCGGATCAGCAGGTAGCTGCCTTTGGTTGACGCGGCTTTCTCAACCGCGAAGAAGGGGACAAACACACTACTTTTCGGACCATAGTCATGGTCTGGCGCGTACCAGATGATGTCGCCATTTTTAAGGGCGCGGATCATGCCTTTTAAATCTTTACGATCCAGCATGCTTTTATTGGAACGCATCCGGCCCCTGGTCTGTAACCAGTCCAACAGGGGATTATCATTTGGGCGATAAACGCCAATGCCTGGATTATGGATACCGAATATTCGTGCGCCCAACTCCAGGGTCAGAAAGTGTATGCCGATTAACAGCACCCCTTTACCATCCTGATGAGCTTTAGCGATATGTTCCAGACCACTGACATGGAACCATTTAATAATACGCCAGTCTGGCCAGAACCAGGCCATACCCGTTTCGATCAATCCCATGCCGACAGATTCAAAATTTCGTACCACCATGGCTTCGCGCTCGGCATCCGGCATATCTGGAAAGCAGAGTTCCAGATTGCGCCGGGCCACGTCGACACGACTTTTAAGGAAACGCATCGACAGACGGCCCAGACTGCATCCCAGATGGTACAGCACAGGATAAGGCAGTAGAACAAGCAGATACAGCAAGCCAATACCCAACCAGGTAAACCAATAACGGGGATGCAACAATGCTCTAGAAAATTGAGGCAACTGAGTCATAAGTTTCCAGATCGTAAAAAAGGGGCACGACTATGGTGCCCGTGATTTATTATTTATAGCCCATTGTGCCATTTTTTAGCGACAAACTGAAATATTACGCTGTCTTTAGGCGCGTTTATACCCGCATCTTTCAAGCTATGGGGTACGTTACTCGTCAGCCTTTCTTCGGTGTGAAAAGGCCCTTTACTGCGGATGGTTCGCTGCGCCAGTATTGTTCCGGGGCATGTACCGTTGCGCCCAGATTTGCCGCCGCATGCCATGGCCAGCGTGGATTGTAGAGCATTCCTCGTGCCAGCGCGACCAGGTCTGCCTGCTGTTCTGTCAGTATTGCTTCAGCCTGTTCCGGTTCGGTTATCAGGCCAACGGCGATAACGGGGATCGTGACCGCTTTTTTAATCTCAGCCGCAAAAGGCACCTGATAGCCTGGTCCCACACTGATTTTCTGTTGTGGCGACAGGCCGCCGCTGGAGACGTGAATGTAAGCGCAACCTGCTTCAGCCAGCGTTTTGCTTAACGCGACCGACTGTTCAAGATCCCAGCCGCCCGCCACCCAATCCGTTGCTGAAATCCGCACGCCTACCGGCTTATGGGCAGGAAAAACGCGACGTACTTCACGGAAAATGTCCAGCGTCAGGCGTTGCCGGTTCTCCAGCGAACCGCCGTATTCGTCGTCGCGCAGGTTAGATAAAGGTGAGAGGAATTCATGCAACAGGTAGCCATGTGCCGCGTGGATCTCAATCAGGTCGATCCCCAGTCGGTCAGCACGGATCGCGCTGTCGATAAAGGCCTGCTTAATTTCTTCGATTCTCTCTTTGGTCAAAGCAAGGGGGTGACGGTCTGTGTCATTAAAAGGGATAGCTGAAGGCGCTGAGGGTTGCCAGCCACCTTCTTCAGGCTGCAAGAAGCCGCCGCCATGCCAGGGGGCTTCAGTGGAGGCCTTGCGCCCGGCATGTGCCAGTTGAATACCGAGCGGCATCGCCGAATATTTGCGCACGTCCTTGAGTACATCGCCCAGCGCCTGCTCGGTCGTGTCATTCCACAATCCCAAATCTTCTGGTGTGATCCTGCCAGCCGCTTCTACGGCGGTTGCCTCAATGATCAGCAGACCCGCGCCAGAAAGCGCCAGATTGCCCAAATGAATACGATGCCAGGCGGTTGCTTTACCATGATCAGCGGAATATTGGCACATTGGAGCGATCACGATGCGGTTTTCAAGGGGGAGTTTGCCCAGGGTTATCGGGCTGAACAATCGACTCATACAATATCTCCGGTGTTAGTCAAATTGACACGTAACAGGCTAACTATAGGCGTATTCTTCAGGTATGATAGCGCCCGCAAAATTTCTCTTATGAACCCAGGAAAGTACACCATGCCAGTGTTACACAACCTTGTTTCCAATCAAGAGCTGAAAGCGCGGATGTTGGCTGAGACCGAACCGCGTACTACCGTCTCTTTTTACAAGTATTTCACCATCGCTGATCCCCTGGCTTTTCGCGATGTGCTCTATTTGCAACTGACTAAACTGAATGTTTTTGGCCGTATCTATGTCGCTACTGAAGGGATCAATGCGCAAATCAGTGTACCTGCCAGCCGCTATGAAGAGATGAAGGCGATGTTGTATGCCTTCGATCCGGCACTCGACAATCTGCGGATGAATATTGCGCTGGATGATGATGGCAAATCCTTCTGGGTGCTGCGTCTGAAAGTGCGGGAGCGGATTGTGGCTGATGGCATTAACGACGAAACTTTCGACCCCAGCGATGTCGGCGGTTATCTGAAAGCAGACGAAGTGAATGCCATGCTCGACGATCCACATGCGGTATTTGTGGATATGCGTAACCACTATGAGTATGAAGTGGGACATTTTGACAACGCGCTTGAGATCCCGGCAGACACTTTCCGTGAGCAGTTGCCAATGGCCGTTGATATGTTGCAGGAAAACAAAGACAAAAAAATTGTGATGTACTGTACCGGCGGTATTCGCTGTGAAAAAGCCAGTGCCTGGATGCGTCACAATGGCTTTAACAACGTTTATCACATTGAAGGCGGTATCATCGAATACGCACGTCGGGCGCGTGAACAGGGATTACCGGTGCGCTTTAAAGGTAAAAATTTTGTCTTTGATGAGCGAATGGGGGAGCGCATCTCCGATGATGTGATTGCTCAGTGCCATCAGTGCGGTGCGCCTTGTGATACACACGTTAATTGCAAGAATGATGGTTGCCATCTGTTGTTTATTCAGTGCGCTGAGTGCGCAGAAAAATACCATCACTGTTGCAGTCCGGTATGTATGGAGGAATTGGCGCTGCCTCCTGAAGAACAGCGCGCCCGTCGTGCAGGACGCGAGAATGGCAATAAAATTTTCAACAAATCGCGTGGCCTGTTGAATATGACGCTAAAAATTCCAATGCCGGAAAAGTAAGTCATAGGGGTAGGTACTGAGACGCTGCGATTCATTTCGTGAAACATTTGGCGGCAATCAGAAAAAACTTAATTCCGATTTAATCTTAAAGGACGGCTTCATTTGAGCCGTCTTTTTTAATTCAGAAGCGGGAAATGGAAAAGGGCGATAAATCAAATTCTGTTGGTTTTCCCTGAGCAAAGTGAGCGGCGATTTCGCCTAATACCGTAGAAAATTTAAAACCATGTCCACTTAATCCGGTAATTAACAGCCGATCTGGTGACCCCGGAAAGGTATCAATAATAAAATCCTCATCCACTGTATTATCATAAGTGCAGGATTCTCCGTTCAGGCACACGCCAACTCCCGGTAAAAAGTGACGCAAAAATGCGAACAGTTCGCTGCCATCGTCGACCACTGCGCCAAAGGGTTTACGCTGTTCCGGTGAGTTAATCGTTTGCCCGCCATTGTGCTTACCAATTTTTATCGCATTGTTATTTGCCGGGAAGCCGTAAAAATGATTGCCATCTGACATTTCAACCGTGAAAGCTGGAAACTGGTTATTTTCACTATAACGACCATCAGCCTGATGCCATGCAAAAACTTTTCTTACGGGTGTTATTGGTAGTGTCGGAAACAGTGTTTTTACCCATGTGCCGGCACTGAGCAGCAATTTGCGGGCACGGAAGGTGCCCTCTGCCGTATTCACCCGTTGCAACCCATCGTGTTCTTCTATTGATGTTACTGCGCAATTGAACAGTTGCGCACAACCCGCTTGTTTGGCGAGACGAATGAGTTGGCGAATAGCTATTTCGGATTTAAGGTAGCCGGAATCAGGCTCGAAAATACCGACATACCCATCAGGAACAACAAGTTGTGGCCAGCGCTGGGTGATCTCTTCACCACGCAATGCTTCCACTGGCAAGTTATATTCGGCGGCGCTCTGACGTACGTTTTGAATAAATTGGGAGGATTCCGGCGCCAGATTAATGACCCCACAGCGTTGCATAATGCGCTCACCGCACTGTGCTTCCAGTTCATCCCATAGTTGTTGCGCCCGCAGCACCATAGGCACATAACGTGAACCTTCTCCATAAGCGTGGCGGATGAGGCGGGATTCTCCGTGATGACTGCCATGATGATGAGGAGGATGAGCGCGGTCAATCATCAGCACTTTCAGACCCGCTTGTGTGGCGTACCAGCCAGCGGCAGCGCCGATGGAGCCACTGCCCACCACGATTAAGTCATAAATCATCTGCCTCCGACTCCTTTGTTGATCAGGCAATCTGAGCAGGATAGCAAAATGTCGCGGGAATGAAAAAGGCACCCCGGAGGGTGCCTTGCAGGTAACACGTTGGGACTTAGTGCTTTTTGTAATCGCGGTCCTGATATTCTGTTGCTTCGATCTTCGCAATACCCGCTTCGAGGATAGAAATAAACTGCCTGGCGACGTCAGTGGTTAACCAGTATGTTTGGCCAACCTCTGCTTCATCGACCTGTTGCTCGTTTGAGGTGAGCGAATGTAGACGTATCATCATCGCATCGTAACTGTCTACGGTACTAATGTCCCACCCGATGAGGGGATGTGTCTGGATAACATCTTTGTTTCTGTCCATTATAACCCCCTTTATTACTCGTATTAGTGATGACAACGAAGTGATTTATCGAGGTTCAATGCGGTCTTTTTTTCATAGAGCAGGGGAATTATAACAGGATTTTAAATTTGTGCAGAATGAAATTTTTATCGCGGAAAATGAATGTTTAATTGCGGTTTATTTGTATGAAAACTGATATTAACGTCGCAGGAAAAAAACATCAGAAAGAGAGAGGGGGCGCTGATTCAGGTGAATGATTAATCATTCACGGGAGATTTCCAGTACAACAGGACCAGGTTGTTGATCGGCAATCGCCCCCTGTCATTGATAAAATCTTCGATAAAATCTTCTGGTTTATTCAGAGTTTTCTGTATTCACCATCACCTCTTATTCAGTTTTAGCATGTTGCTTAACCATGTGAAACCTGTTTAGCAGAGGAGAATTCAGCGTGTTTCCCGGCGGGAAAAACAAAAAAGCCGGATGGCGAAACCCGGCAAACAACGGAAAAAATAGAAGGGCAGGGGATATCAGTCAGTAATAAACCAGTCGTCCGCGCTTTCCCAGGTTTCCTGAAGAATTTCAGTCACGCGATTTTTAGCTTCATGGTTGCCGCCCATCACTGTCAGGTTGTTGGCACCAGCATAGCGGACAGAAACGCTGTGGGGGGACTCAGGAAACTGTTTATTGATTCGTTTACCCAGTTCCACAGCCAGCGCATCAATGGCGCCAGACGGGAGAACAGTGGTTTTTGCTACAGTGACTTCAACACGCATAAAAGCCTCCGGTTAATTTACTGTAAATATATACAGTAAATTAGTCAGGGGCAATATTTTTCGTGGGCTTGATCGTAGATTAACGTTCAACACGCCAGTTCAATGTTTCACCAGCAAGGAACGGCACCAGTGACTGGTCACCTGACGAGACACTTTCTGGCACCGTCCACGGTTTACGCACCAGTTTCACGGTACCTTCATTCAGCGGCAACCCATAGAAATTCGGGCCGTTTTCAGAGCAGAAGGCTTCAAAATGCTGTAGCGCGTTCATCTCTTCAAACACCGTGGCGTAGGCTGGCAGCGAAGAAGGGGCATTAAATACTCCGGCACAGCCACAACTGGCTTCTTTACGGCACCGCAGGTGAGGGGCCGTATCCGTTCCCAGGAAGAAACGAGGGCTACCACTGGCGACGGCTTTACGCAACGCTTGCTGATGAATATTGCGTTTAAGGATTGGCAGGCAGTATAAGTGTGGGCGCACCCCGCCAACCAGCATGTGATTACGGTTAAACATCAGATGCTGAGGGGTGATGGTCGCGCCAAGGAAACGATTGCCTTCCTGTACATAGTCAGCGGCTTCTTTGGTGGTGATATGCTCAAACACCACTTTCAGTTCCGGATACTGTTTACGTAGCGGTTCCATGACCGTTTCGATAAAGCGCGCTTCACGATCAAAAATATCGATATGCGCGTCAGTTACTTCACCGTGGACCAGCAGCGGCATACCTATTTTCTGCATGCGTTCCAGCACGCTCGCAATGGCGGCAATGTTAGTCACGCCATGGCTGGAGTTGGTGGTGGCATGTGCCGGGTAGAGTTTGGCGGCAGTGAAAATATTGCCGTTAAAACCCTTTTCCACTTCATCCGGATCCAGTGAATCAGTCAGGTAGCAGGTCATCAATGGGGTAAAGTTATGAGCGGCCGGGATGGCGGCCAAAATACGCTCACGGTAGGCAATGGCTGCGGCCACGCTGGTAACGGGTGGAACCAGATTAGGCATCACGACAGCCCGACCAGAGACCTCGCTGGTGAAAGGCAGCACGGTCTTGAGCATTTCATCATCACGCAGATGGATATGCCAGTCGTCAGGGCGACGGATCAGCAGTTCCTCGGGTTTTGCAGTCATAACAGGCTCCGGCAGAAGTGAAATCGATGTGGCTGATTTGGCCGGGTTCCAAGCATAAGGATAAAGCCGGGTATTTGCACCTGCTTTATTGCCGGTGGTGGAAAATAGTCGATGAAGAGGGCGTTCCCGGCGGTGTGACAAACCAGGAACGCGGTCAGAGCGTGTCGTTTAGTCAGTAAAGGGGATGACCAGTTCGCCCGGTTTCACTTCAAGCCCTTTAGCGAAGCGTTTCGCCAGTGACTCCGCTTTGCTGCGGTCGGTACTGAGTACGTAAGCCGGTTTCTGATTGAAGTAATCCTTCAGTGACTGGTTCAGATAAGGTGTCAGGGCCGTTAGTACATTTTGCATCTTCTCTGGTTGCACTTGTACATCCACCAGTTCCATATCTTTCAGATACACGGCCCCTTGCTCCTGATTGAAGACCGGCTGGGCTTTCATGGTCAGTTTCATCTCGGCATTTTGCGGACCAAACAGGGAACTAATATTGACCTTTGCATTCCCCGTTAACATGATTTTGTTCGGTTCTTCACGGCCAATCTGACTACTGAGATCGGACAGGACAATATGGGCGTCGACCAGTCCGGATACGCCAATCTGCTTCTCGTAGTTGTTATGCTTTTGCAGCGCCTGATTGACTTCTTGTTCACTGATAGTGTACTGCGTTAGTTTGTCACAGCCGCTCAGTAATCCTACCAACAGCAAGGCGCTTAACCCGGCTAAAAACTTCTTCATAGCAATCCTCATAATGTGATGCCGTCAGTAACCCTCCTGACGAGGGGTATAGCTTGCCTGACATTGTAGCGGGAGTCACCAGGATTACCGGTAAAACAACAGGAAAATGAAAACGAAGGCAATCAGACTGGCAGCATCTGTGCGACAGGCACATTTTTCAGCGCGAAGATCATTCGGCCTTTCACACAGAAAGAGCAATGCTCGTAAATAAACAGAGGAAGTGGCCTCTTTACCATGATGGCCGCAGCTAAATGTCATATTCTTCATCTGTTGGTGTAACAATTATGCTGAAATTTTATTGGTGGTGTTTTATCGGTCGATCATTACGTGGATATATACTTTGAATATTCACGAAGCATAAGACAGTAAGAGTGCGAGCTTTCAGGAGCATAGACCGACAGGGTGACGGGGATGAATGAGAGCAGCTAACACACATCTTACTTGAAGTGTGGTGAGTATAGTGATAATTAGCAACCACATAGCGGTCAGTGGCGATGCAGGCTGGCTATTTATCAATCAAATTTATTCATCTGTCGGTTGAATTCAGGAGAAAAGATGTTTGGCTATCGTTCCGCTGCCCCGAAAGTATCACTGACAACCGACCGGCTGGTGGTCCGTCTGGTCCATGAACGTGACGCTTGGCGTTTAGCGGATTATTACGCTGAAAACCGGGTGTTTCTCAAACCCTGGGAGCCCACTCGCGATGACAGCCATTGTTATCCTTCCGGCTGGCAGGCTCGTCTCGGGCTGATCTCAGAGATGCATAAGCAGGGTAACGCTTACTATTTTGCGGTGATGGATCCGGATGAAAACGAAGTACGCGGTGTCGCGAATTTCAGCAATGTGGTGCGAGGTTCATTCCATGCCTGCTATCTCGGTTATTCGCTGGGTGAAAAGTGGCAGGGGAAAGGCATGATGTTTGAAGCGTTGCAGGCGACCATTCGCTATATGCAACGTCAGCAGCGTATGCACCGCATTATGGCTAACTACATGCCGCACAATCAACGCAGCGGTAACCTGTTGGCCCGGCTCGGTTTCGAGAAAGAGGGCTACGCCAAAGACTATCTGCTAATTGATGGCCGCTGGCAGGATCATGTGCTGACCGCGCTGATCGCCAGAGACTGGTTGCCTGAGCGACGTGGGCAGCGATGAAAATAATGCGACACGACGGGCAGTTGAGCAGGAGAGAGTAACATGGCTGAGCTGCAAGTGGGGATCGTCGGGCTGGGAAGTATTGCGCAGAAAGCCTGGCTACCGGTGGTGAGCAGAACGGATAACTGGCAGATCGCCGGCGCATTTTCGCCAAATCAACAGAAAGCGCGGGCAGTATGCGACAGCTACCGGATCCCGCTATTTCCCTCTCTCGCACAACTGGCCGCCGTCAGTGACGCCGTCTTTGTTCATACCACGACTGAAAGCCATTTCAGCATTGTAAAGTCATTATTGCTGGCTGGCGTGGATGTCTGTGTCGATAAGCCGCTGGCGGCGAAACTGAGTGAAGCAGAACAACTGGTGGAGTTGGCACATAAGCGGGGGCGAAAATTAATGGTGGCTTTTAACCGCCGTTTTGCCCCTCGTTATCTGCAGCTTAAAGCAGGTTTAGTCCAGTTGGCTTCGCTGCGTATGGATAAACATCGTTGCGACAGCGTGGGGCCGCAGGATCTTTTTTTCACGTTGCTGGATGATTATCTCCATGTGGTGGATACCGCATTGTGGTTGAGTGGCGGCCAGGCCAGGTTGCAAAGTGGCGCGTTGCTGACCAGTGATGCGGGTGAAATGCTTTATGCCGAGCACCATTTTAGCCACGCCAATATCCAGATGACGACCAGCATGCACCGTCGTGCCGGGACGCAGCGCGAAACGGTGATGGCGGTGGCCGATGGGGCTGTCTGGCAGGTGAATGATATGCGCGATTTTCAGTGGGAAACGGCGGGGCAGGTCATCAGCAGCCCGGTTCCGGGGTGGCAAAGCACGCTGGAACAGCGGGGATTCGTTGGAGCGGTACGACATTTTATCGACTGTGTGCAAAATCAGACTATGCCGCAAACCTCGGGTGAACAGGCACTGATGGCGCAGCGGATCGTGGAAAAACTCTGGCGCGATAGCGACCAGGAATAACGCTGTAACAATCGAATGTGGTCATTTCCTTCAGTATCAGTAGACTATCCTGGTTGCTGGCCCAGGAGATGGGTCAGATGATAATCGTGGCTCATGTCACCGTTCCCCAGGAAAAATCAGGAAACCCATGAACCTGTTGAAATCATTGGCAGCGGTCAGCTCAATGACCCTGTTTTCTCGCGTGCTGGGATTTGCTCGCGATGCTATTGTAGCCAGAGTCTTTGGTGCAGGGATGGCGACGGATGCCTTCTTTGTTGCTTTCAAATTGCCCAATTTATTGCGTCGGATCTTTGCGGAAGGCGCTTTTTCGCAAGCCTTTGTACCGATCCTCGCTGAATACAAAAGTCAGCAAGGCAGTGATGCTACGCGGGTGTTTGTCGCTTATGTATCAGGATTATTGACGTTGGCTTTGGCCGTGATCACGCTGCTCGGTATGCTTGCCGCGCCGTGGGTTATCATGGTGACGGCGCCAGGTTTTGCCGATACCGCAGATAAATTTGCCCTGACGTCTTCACTGCTACGGGTGACTTTCCCTTATATCATGTTGATTTCACTGGCCTCGCTGGCGGGAGCGATCCTTAATACCTGGAATCGTTTTTCTGTCCCGGCTTTTGCTCCGACACTACTGAATATCAGTATGATTGCCTTTGCGCTATTTGCCGCGCCGCATTTCCATCCACCGGTCATGGCGCTGGCGTGGGCGGTGGTGGTCGGCGGCGTGTTGCAACTGGGTTATCAATTACCACATTTGAAGAAAATCGGGATGCTGGTTCTTCCGCGTCTCAACCTGAAAGATGCTGGCGTGTGGCGAGTGATGCGTCAGATGGGACCGGCAATTATGGGGGTTTCCGTCAGTCAGATCTCGCTGATTATCAATACTATTTTCGCTTCTTTCCTCGTTTCCGGCTCCGTATCCTGGATGTATTATGCTGACCGCCTGATGGAGTTTCCTTCTGGTGTGCTGGGCGTGGCGTTGGGGACCATTCTGTTGCCTTCACTGGCGAAAAGTTTTGCCAGCGGTAACCACCATGAATATAACCGCCTGATGGACTGGGGGCTGCGTCTGAGCTTTCTGCTGGCGTTGCCGAGCGCAGTTGCGCTAGGGATACTCGCTAAGCCGTTGACTATTGCGCTGTTTCAGTACGGTAAATTTACCGCTTTCGATGCGGCGATGACTCAGCGTGCGTTGGTGGCCTATTCGGTTGGTTTGGTGGGATTGATCGTGGTTAAAATCCTCGCGCCAGGCTTCTATTCCCGACAGAATATCAAAACACCGGTCAAAATTGCGCTGGTGACATTGCTGATGACCCAACTGATGAATCTGGCGTTTATCGGCCCACTGAAGCATGCTGGTTTGTCGCTGTCGATAGGTCTGGCTGCCTGCCTGAATGCCGCGTTGCTTTACTGGCAACTGCGCAAGCAGAATATTTTTCAGCCTCAGCCGGGCTGGTTCAGCTTCCTGTTGCGCCTGGTCATTGCGGTTATCGTCATGGCGGCGGTGTTGTTGGGACTATTATCGGTAATGCCGGACTGGGCGCAGGGCAATATGCTGTGGCGGCTGGTTCGTCTGGCGGTAGTTTGTGCCGTCGGTGGCGGGGCTTATTTTGCGGTACTGGCGTTGTTGGGTTTTCGCGTCCGGGATTTTGCCCGGACAACGGTATAACCGGTTCTGTCTGCACCTGGCCCGTTAAGACGCTCAGTCCCGAATATTCGGGGCTTTAATCAAGGGATCAGTCTTGCTGACCCCTTTGTTTTTCTTCCTGACATAACGACTGATGAGATTCTTACAATGCCCAATAACGGGCGGAGGGTTCAGGTAGCGCCCGGGGAAGCGGTTTGATCAGCTCAAATTCACATTGAATACACAGTAAAAAGCCCCGGTCTTTCGACAGGGGCTTTTTTATCAAGGTGATGGTTTATTTAGTGTTGCGGACGCGTTGCCGGAGCCGCGGCATGATGTGTTGCCGCGTGTCCCCCAGCGGAACCTTTACCTTTAAAGTTAAAGGCCGGGCGAATCCAGTCACTGTGGCGGACTGGTTCCGGCTGATATTCAGGCGCAGGCGCTTTCGTCATTGGTGCTGTGGCGTGATGCTTGAACGCAGGGGCCAGTGCCGTAGTACGCTGGGACACTGATGCCGTATCAGTCACTGTCGATGCAGCAACACTGTTTGTCGCAGCCATGACTGATGACGGTACAGGTGTTTCCTGCGGCGCTGTTGTTTCAGTAACAGGTGTTACCGATTCTGCTATTGCGGCGGCAGGCTCGGCTTCCTCCGTTTTGGCATCGGTCGACGCGGCTGACGTCACTGGCGCAGCTATCACCGGTTCATCACGGGTAGGGACTGGCGCATGAGGCTCCACAGAGATCACCGGTTCTGCGAGTGTTTCCGCTTCACCGCGCAGTTTGGTTTCTGTACTGACATCAGTCGCGTTAGCGCTGGTCTGCTGGCTGATTTTTTCAGCAACAGGTTGCTCTTCAGCCTGTTTCGTATTAGCGACGATTCCTTCCACCGCGTTAACGAAGGTTTGAACGGCTGGATGGCTATCGTCTACCGACCGCGCTTCGGCGGCAGACTGAGCGGTCACCGGGATAACCGTCGCGTCTTCGCCTGCGGGCGCGGCTATAGCGCCGGTTTCATCAGCATTCACTGGCGTAATGGCAGGTTGATTTTCCGACTGTGGATCGGCGATATGCTCTGCCTTAGCCCCTTCCTGCGCTTCAGTCGGCAAACTACTGGCCTCTGTGGGGATGGCGGTAGCCGTTTCTTCGTGACCATATTCCGGCACGATGGATTGCTCAATTTCACTCTCATCACTAGCCTGCGCGACCGGATAGGAGATCCATACTTTACCAGAAGCCAATTCAGGTGAAGCAACGGCGAAGGTGAGCGGCATTGGCGACTGATTAGGGTAACGCTCATCACGATAACGGCGACGGCGTTGTCCACTGACACGCAGATGACGTGGAGAACGCCGTGAACGGCGCGGCATGCTATTGCTGTCACGATCTTCGCTTTCGTCTGCTTCCGGTGCGGTTACAGTGGCAACCGGCAATGCGACGTCAGGCTCTTCCGTTGGCGTGGCTTCTTGCGGAGCGAAGGCACGGGCTGCGGTTTGTTCAGCGGTTTCGATACGTACTTTCTGACTCAGTTGGCGTGGTTTACGGCGTGGCATCACCTGGACATGTTCTTCACGCTCTTCTACAGATACAGACGCTTCGGTAGCCAGCGGCGCCTCAACTGATTGCTCTTCTTGTACAGCCTGGCGCCGGTCTTCCGGACGACGACGTTGGCGATCGCCACGGCGTGATGGTTGCGGTTGCTGATCGAAAGACTCTTCGTTTACGGGTTGACGTTCTTCACGTGCCTCAGTCTCCGTCTGAACAACATTATTACGTTTGTTACGGCGATTATCTTCGCGACCTTCGTTGGCAGGAGCGCGATCACGAACCATACGCTCGTTACGGCTACCGCTGCGCTCATTACGATCACTGCGTTCATTACGTTCGCTGCGATCGCCATGGCGATCGTTAGAACGCTCGCTTCGCTCCCCGCTATTACGGTCACGGCGGTTATTCTGACGACGATTGTTACGACGTTCATTACGTGGTGCGGTCGTTTCCGCTACTTCCGCTTCCACGATGACGGGCTCAGATTGTTCGACCGGTTTTTCTTCACTGGCGAACAGGTTCTTCAGGCTGCGGAAAAAGCGATTCAGCAGGCCAGGTTCTCTGGTGATAACAGTCGTTTTTACACTGACACTGGCTGGTGCTTTGCTGGCTGCTGACTCGCTTTCCTGTGGAACAGGCGGCGCATCAGGCATCACAAAAGCTGCCAGAGCAGGTTGCTCAGGGCGTTTACGTTCGCCATTCTCTTCTTCTGAAGGCTGCGCCATTTCTGCTTCATGCAGTTTCGGCAGATGGTAGCTCAGCGTCTGAGTCTCTTCACCGCTGCGCACGCGCAACACGGAGTAGTGTGGGGTTTCCATCTGATCGTTAGGGACGATGATCGCCCGTACGCCACCCTGGCGTTTTTCGATGGCACTTACGGCGTCACGTTTTTCGTTCAACAGGTAAGAGGCAATCTGTACCGGTACGATAGCGTGGACTTCTTTGGTGTTCTCTTTTAGCGCTTCTTCTTCAATCAGACGTAAAATAGACAGTGACAGCGATTCGTTATCACGAATGGTGCCCGTTCCACTACAGCGAGGGCACACATGATGACTGGACTCGCCCAGCGAGGGACTGAGGCGCTGGCGTGACATCTCCAGCAGGCCGAAACGCGAAATATGGCTGATCTGGATGCGCGCGCGATCCTGACGGACAGCTTCACGCAGGCGATTCTCTACCGCGCGCTGGTGGCGAACGGGGGTCATATCGATAAAGTCGATAACAATCAGGCCACCGAGATCGCGCAGGCGCAACTGGCGGGCTATTTCATCGGCTGCTTCCAGGTTGGTATTGAAAGCGGTTTCTTCAATATCGCCACCGCGTGTTGCGCGTGCGGAGTTAATGTCGATAGCGGTTAGTGCTTCTGTCGTATCAATAACAATTGAACCACCGGAAGGCAGACGCACTTCACGCTGGAAGGCGGATTCAATTTGTGATTCGATCTGGTAGTGGCTGAACAGCGGGATTTCACCCGCATAGAGCTTGATTTTGCTGCTGAAGTCGGGACGACCGAGAGCGGCGATATGCTGACGCGCCAGTTCCAGAACTTTGGGATTATCGATGAGGATCTCACCGATGTCCTGACGCAGATAATCGCGAAAAGCCCGGACAATCACATTGCTTTCCTGATGAATCAGGAATGGAGCAGGGCGGCTTTCAGCGGCTTTCTTGATAGCTTCCCAATGTTTCAGTCGAAAGCTTAAGTCCCACTGCAACGCTTCGGCAGATTTACCGACGCCAGCGGTACGCACAATCAACCCCATACCATCAGGTAGTTCCAGCGAGGAAAGGGCCTCTTTCAGTTCAGTTCGGTCATCGCCTTCAATGCGACGCGAAATACCGCCTGCGCGTGGATTGTTTGGCATCAGCACCAGATAGCTGCCAGCCAGACTGATAAAGGTGGTTAAGGCTGCGCCTTTGTTACCTCGTTCTTCTTTGTCAATCTGTACAATAACTTCCTGACCTTCACGGAGCACATCTTTAATATTGGGACGTCCGTGGGAGGAATAATTGCTGGGAAAGTATTCGCGGGAGATTTCTTTCAGAGGGAGGAAACCATGTCTTTCAGCACCGTAGTCAACAAATGCTGCTTCAAGACTGGGTTCAATGCGGGTTATCTTGCCTTTATAAATATTGGCTTTCTTCTGTTCGTGTCCTGGGCTTTCGATATCCAGATCATACAGACGCTGCCCGTCCACAAGAGCGACACGCAACTCCTCCTGCTGAGTTGCGTTTATCAACATTCTTTTCATCGTAACTTACTCATTATTCTTACATTAGTGACAAAGCTACGGGCAATAGTAACGCTGGACGCGATCAACCGATGGCCCCGAGTCTCATCGCAAAGTCGTCAACCTCCCGGTTGTCGCTTGCTAAGGGGCGCAAAAATCTCGGCAGCCTGTTTTTCATTTGGAAAAACAGCGCTTTTAAAAAATGGGGGAACCGCCAGTGGATAACCAGAGTGAACCAATCCCGTCTTGTCGTCCAGGCTGCAACCCGCAGCCCGCTAAATGCCTGATTACACAATACGTCTTACGCCATTGCTGCGTGTATGGGTTATCCGGCAAAACTTCTTTTACGCTATTTTCTTGTTAACCAAGGATAGATTTTGGAAAACAGAAACATTATTCCATTGCTAACCCCGTGATAGCAAGGTGACTTTTCTTGCTCTGCGAAGTTTATCCCAGCTTTATCGACCGATTTGCATCGTGATTCAGCAAATTGCCTAAAAACTGGACGTAAAGCACCGCCTGGCAAGGCACACTGTCAGTTAAGCATAGAAAAAGGAGTGGCGCTATCCTGGCGCTGTATTTAGAATCGCCGCCATGAAAACGAATCCCCCCGCAGTCCGTATTGTGACGATTTCTGCTGATGAGGCAGGACAGCGCATTGACAACTTTTTACGCACACAATTGAAAGGTGTGCCTAAGAGTATGATTTATCGCATTTTACGTAAGGGTGAAGTGCGTATTAATAAAGGCAGAATTAAGCCAGAATATAAACTGGAAGAGGGTGATGAAGTGCGGATCCCGCCCGTCCGTGTGAGTGAGCGTGATGACGAAACGGTATCACCCAAACTGGCAAAAGTGGCGGCGCTGGCCGACGCCATCCTGTTTGAGGACGACAGCATTCTGGTGATGAACAAGCCATCCGGCACGGCGGTGCATGGTGGCAGCGGGCTCAGTTTCGGGGTGATAGAAGGATTGCGGGCGTTGCGTCCGGATGCGCGTTTTCTTGAGCTGGTGCACCGACTGGACCGTGATACGTCGGGGATTCTGCTGGTGGCGAAGAAGCGTTCTGCGTTGCGTTCATTGCATGAGCAACTGCGTGAAAAAGGGATGCAGAAGGATTATCTCGCGCTGGTTCGTGGTCAGTGGCCTGCCCATCTAAAGGTAGTACGGGCACCGTTATTGAAGAATATTCTGCAAAGCGGTGAAAGAGTCGTACGAGTGAGCAGCGAGGGTAAGCCTTCAGAGACTCATTTCAAGGTGGAAGAGCGCTATGCTCATGCCACACTGGTTAAAGCCAGCCCGGTAACTGGACGGACGCATCAGATTCGTGTGCATACGCTATATGCCGGACATCCGATAGCCTTTGACGATCGTTATGGTGAAAAAGAATTTGACTCACAATTGGCCGGCACTGGCCTGAAGCGACTTTTTTTGCATGCGGCCGCGTTGAGGTTCACACATCCGCAGAGCGGCGAAGTTATGCGGGTGGAAGCCCCATTGGATGAAGAGCTGAAGCATTGTCTCGCATTGCTGCGAAAGAGTTCTCCGGCGAAGTGAATGAGTGAATTAAGGGTAAACCCGCGCAAAAATGCCCCTGTGGCTCGTTAGCGATCAAGTGAAAGTCAGATTTATAAATGAAATGGCCTGAGCAGCTGCAACGCTATGGCTTTAGTTGCAGCAGGGGTGGATAAGCGGCCTGTTGAGCGCATGGACGGGGGAATCAAGCCCTCATGGCCGAGTTTACGCGTGACCGTGTTCCGATAATCCGTCCTGTCGAGACAAGCTGTCACCGCGATTGACTCTCTTACCGCGCTCAACATCGCATCCACCTTATTCTTTCAGCGGATCAATGCCTGCTGCCCGCAACATCTCGCACAGCGCTATCAGTGGCAGCCCCACCAGGGTGTTAGGGTCACGTCCTGACAGCCGCTCAAACAGGGTTATCCCCAGCCCTTCACTTTTAAAACTCCCCGCGCAGTTCAGTGGCTGCTCTTTTCGTACATAGTTAATGATCTCTTTTTCACTCAATTGGCGGAAATTGACACTAAACGGTTCATAAATAACATTCAGATTATTATTTCGGCTGTCGAACAGGGCAAGGCCAGTATAAAAAACGACGCAGCGTCCACTGGCTTGACGTAATTGTTCACAGGCTTTCGCTTCCGTATGGGGTTTGCCGATGATGCTGCCGTCAATAACACACACTTGATCCGAACCGATAATGCAATGATGTGGAAACGTCTCAGCCAGCGCCTGGGCTTTCGCAGTTGCGAGGCGCATAACAAGATCGGTCGCTTTTTCATTCAGTTGTGCGGTTTCATCGACTTCAGGTGCGGCGGTAATAAAGGGGATGCCCAGTCGTTCAAGTAGCGCTTTTCTGTACGGGGAAGTAGAGGCTAAAACCAGCTGTGTCATTTTTTTTCCAGATATAGATAGCGAATCAGTTCTGGACATTTTAAACTGTGCACCGCACTGGATGCGAATAATGGGTGAAAGATGCTGTAAATCGGCCTTTTTCTTTGACTCTACGTCGTGACACAGTTAATATGCGCGCCCTATGCAAAAAGTGAAATTACCCCTGACCCTCGATCCGGTCCGTAGCGCTCAGAAACGCCTTGATTATCAGGGTGTTTACACCTCTGAACAGGTGGAACGTCTTGCTGAATCGGTGGTCAGTGTGGACACAGATGTGGATTGCACCATGTCGTTTGCCATCGACAACCAGCGTTTAGCGGTACTTAATGGTACTGCGGCGGTATCCGTTACGCTGTCTTGTCAACGCTGCGGCCAGTCTTTTCCGCACGATGTCCACGTAACGTATTGTTTCAGTCCTGTCGTCACTGATGAGCAGGCTGAAGCATTACCGGAGGCGTACGAGCCGGTCGAGGTCAATGAGTTTGGCGAAATCGACTTGCTGGCGGTGGTGGAAGATGAAATTATCCTCGCCCTGCCGGTCGTTCCGGTGCATGATTCTGAACACTGTGAAGTGTCCGAGGCGGACATGGTCTTTGGCAAATTGCCTGAAGAGGCGGAAAAACCAAACCCATTTGCCGTATTAGCCAGTTTAAAGCGTAAGTAATAGGAGTAAGGTCCATGGCCGTACAACAGAATAAACCAACCCGTTCCAAACGTGGCATGCGTCGTTCACATGATGCTCTGACCACGACGACTCTTTCCGTAGATAAAGTTTCTGGCGAAACGCATCTGCGTCACCACATCACTGCAGATGGTTACTATCGCGGTCGCAAGGTCATCACTAAGTAATTCGCGGTCCAGTCGGCGATACTTTGACACGATTGACCCTGGCGATAGATGCCATGGGCGGGGATTTCGGTCCCTGCGTGACGGTGCCTGCGGCAATGCAGGCACTGGCCTCTAACTCGCAACTGCATCTTCTTCTGGTCGGCAATCCCGACAATATCTCGTCATTACTTGCAAAAGCTGATTCCGCCTTAATGGCCCGTCTGCAGATAATTCCTGCCGAATCGGTTATTGCCAGTGATGCCAGACCCTCACACGCGATCCGCCATAGTCGCGGTTCCTCTATGCGTGTGGCGCTGGAGTTGGTGAAAGAAGGGCGGGCGGAAGCTTGTATCAGTGCCGGTAATACTGGGGCGCTGATGGGATTGTCAAAATTACTGCTCAAGCCGCTTGATGGTATTGAGCGGCCTGCGTTGATGACCGTTTTGCCAAATCAGCAGCAGGGTAAAACCGTCGTGTTGGATTTGGGCGCGAATGTGGAATCGGACAGCGCCATGCTGGTGCAGTTCGCTATCATGGGCGCAGTGGCGGCTGAAGAAGTCCTGGCCATAGATACGCCTCGTGTGGCGTTGCTGAATATTGGCGAGGAAGAGACCAAAGGGTTAGACAGTATTCGCGAGGCTGCGGCAATTCTTCGTAAGTCGCCGGAAATTAACTATATTGGATATCTTGAAGGTAACGATCTTCTTACCGGGAAAACGGATGTCCTTGTCTGCGATGGCTTTGTGGGTAATGTCACGCTGAAAACCATGGAAGGCGTGGTAAGAATGTTTCTTTCGTTGTTGAAATCACAGAGCGAAAGTAAAAAAAGGGCCTGGTGGCTGACTCTGCTCGGACGTTTTTTGAAAAAACGCCTGGTGAAGCGTTTCGGCCATCTCAACCCCGACCAGTACAATGGTGCTTGTCTGTTAGGATTACGCGGTACCGTGATTAAGAGTCATGGAAGTGCTAATCAACGCGCGTTCGCTGCGGCGATAGAACAGGCAGAACAGGCGGTGCGGCGGCAAGTCCCGGAACGGATTGCCGCTCGCCTTCGAGCTGTATTACCTAAGAGTGACTGAGCGTACATGTATACGAAGATTATCGGTACGGGCAGCTATTTGCCCGAACAGGTGCGGACTAACGCCGATCTGGAAAAAATGGTAGAAACCTCGGACGAGTGGATTGTCACCCGCACCGGCATCCGTGAACGCCGTATTGCCGCACCGGATGAAACTGTTGCGACGATGGGCTTCCACGCCGCTGAGCGGGCGCTGGAAATGGCGGGTATTGACAAGGATGACATCGGCCTGATTGTGGTGGCAACGACGTCTTCCAGCCACGCTTTTCCAAGTTCAGCCTGTATGATCCAGCAACAACTGGGCATTAAAGATGCAGCGTCTTTTGACCTCGCGGCAGCCTGTGCGGGGTTTATTTATGCTTTGAGTGTCGCCGATCAATATATCAAAAGCGGCGCGGTGAAAAACGCGCTGGTTATTGGCGCTGATGTATTGGCACGTATGCTCGATCCTGAGGATCGTGGCACGATTATTCTTTTTGGCGACGGCGCGGGCGCGGTCGTCCTTACTGCCAGCGAAGAGCCTGGCATCATCTCGACTCACCTGCACGCCGACGGACGCTATGGGCAGTTGCTGACGCTGGCCAATCAGGACCGCGAACATCAGGAGCAACCGGCCTATATCACCATGGCCGGTAACGAAGTGTTTAAGGTCGCGGTTACTGAACTGGCGCACATTGTCGAAGAAACGCTACAGGCAAACCATCTGGAGCGGGAAGCGATCGACTGGTTGGTTCCGCATCAGGCCAATTTGCGTATCATCAGCGCGACAGCGCGTAAGTTGGGAATGGGGATGGAAAAAGTGGTGGTGACACTCGACCGTCATGGCAACACTTCTGCTGCCTCTGTCCCGAGCGCGCTGGATGAAGCCGTACGGGATGGACGAATTCAGCAGGGGCAGTTGATTTTGCTGGAAGCCTTCGGCGGTGGCTTTACCTGGGGTTCGGCATTAGTACGTTTTTGATTAACAGGATATGACAATGACGCAATTTGCAATGGTTTTCCCGGGACAGGGATCGCAGACAGTCGGCATGCTGGCCGAGTTGGCTGCAGAGAATCCTCTGGTCGGGCAGACTTTCCGTGAGGCTTCAGAGGCGCTGGGTTACGATCTGTGGGCGCTGGTGCAGCAGGGGCCTGCTGAAGAACTGAACAAAACCTGGCAAACTCAGCCTGCGTTGCTGGCCGCTTCGGTGTCCATTTTCCGTATTTGGCAGGAAAAAGGCGGAAAGGCCCCGGCAATGCTGGCGGGACATAGCCTGGGCGAGTATAGTGCGCTGGTTTGCGCCAATGTCCTTGATTTCAGTGAAGCGATTAAACTGGTTGAACTGCGTGGCAAACTGATGCAGGAAGCGGTTCCAGCGGGAACCGGCGCGATGCAGGCCATTATCGGCCTGGACGATGCGGCTATTGCCAAAGCGTGTGAAGCGTCTGCGCTGGGGCAGGTGGTTTCACCGGTGAACTTCAACTCACCTGGCCAGGTCGTGATCGCGGGTAATAAAGAAGCGGTAGAGCGTGCGGGAGCCGCCTGTAAGGCGGCTGGCGCCAAACGGGCTCTGCCGCTGCCGGTTAGCGTGCCGTCACACTGCGCGCTAATGAAGCCCGCCGCCGACAAACTGGCAGTAGCATTAGAAAAAATAACCTTCAACGTCCCATTATTTCCGGTGGTGAATAACGTTGATGTTAAATGTGAAACAGCGCCAGAAGCCATTCGCAGTGCGCTGGTTCGCCAGCTATACAGTCCGGTTCGCTGGACCGAATGCGTGGAATTTATGGCAGGCCAGGGTGTGACATCGCTGCTGGAAGTTGGTCCAGGTAAGGTGCTGACGGGCCTGACCAAACGTATTGTTGACACCCTGACAGCAGCGGCGGTGAATGACCCAGCCAGCCTGTCAGCGGCGCTTTAACAAAAGACGAGGATGATGATGAACTTCGAAGGAAAAATCGCGCTGGTTACTGGTGCAAGCCGTGGTATAGGCCGTGCTATCGCGGAAACACTGGTTGCGCGCGGTGCTAAAGTGGTGGGAACCGCGACCAGCCAGAGCGGTGCTGATGCGATAAGCGGCTATCTGGGCAGCAATGGCAAAGGCCTGCTGCTGAATGTGACCGACGGCGCATCCGTTGACAGCGCCCTCGAAAATATTCGCGCTGAATTTGGCGAAGTGGACATTTTAGTCAATAATGCTGGCATTACACGTGATAATCTTCTGATGCGAATGAAGGATGATGAATGGCAGGATATCCTGGACACGAATCTGACTTCCGTTTTCCGCCTGTCAAAAGCGGTAATGCGCGCTATGATGAAGAAACGTGCAGGCCGAATTATTACCATCGGTTCAGTGGTTGGAACGATGGGTAATGCGGGGCAGGCAAACTACGCAGCAGCAAAAGCGGGTTTGATAGGCTTCAGCAAGTCACTGGCGCGTGAAGTTGCGTCACGTGGTATTACCGTTAACGTTGTGGCTCCGGGGTTCATTGAAACCGACATGACGCGTGCGTTGACTGAAGATCAGCGTGCGGGCATTCTGGCGGAAGTACCAGCGGGCCGTCTTGGTGACCCGCTGGAAATCGCCAATGCCGTTGCATTTTTAGCCTCTGACGAGGCAGCGTACATCACTGGTGAGACGCTGCATGTCAATGGCGGAATGTACATGGTCTGATAATCACGAAAATTATTTGCGTTATTTGCGGTTATACCCGCAAAATAGCGTAAATTCGTGGTTTGACCAGCCGGGATTTAGTTGCATCTTTTTCAACATTTTATACACTACGAAAACCATCGCGAAAGCGAGTTTTGATAGGAAATTTAATAGTATGAGCACTATCGAAGAACGCGTTAAGAAAATCATTGGCGAACAGCTTGGCGTTAAGCAGGAAGAAGTTGTTAATACTGCCTCTTTTGTAGAAGATCTGGGCGCTGATTCTCTTGATACCGTTGAGCTGGTAATGGCTCTGGAAGAAGAGTTTGATACCGAGATTCCGGACGAAGAAGCTGAGAAAATCACTACCGTTCAGGCTGCTATTGATTACATCAATGGTCACCAGGCATAAGTGAGCATCTCCAGGCGGTCACTCGACCGCCTGAGTTTTATCTGGATTACCGCGTATTCTTTTTTCCCTCCCTGGAGGACAAACGTGTCTAAGCGTCGTGTAGTTGTGACCGGTCTTGGCATGTTGTCTCCTGTCGGCAATACCGTAGAGTCTACCTGGAATGCTCTTGTTGCCGGTCAGAGTGGCATCAGCCTGATCGACCATTTTGATACTAGTGCCTACGCAACGCGTTTTGCTGGCTTAGTAAAGGACTTTAACTGTGAAGAATTCATCACGCGTAAAGATCAGCGCAAGATGGATGCCTTTATTCAATATGGAGTTGTGGCTGGTATTCAGGCCATGCAGGATTCCGGTCTGGTTATTACTGATGAGAATGCCCATCGTGTCGGCGTCGCTGTCGGCTCCGGTATTGGTGGCCTGGGCCTGATAGAAGAGAACCACTCTGCGTTGGTTTATGGTGGCCCGCGAAAAATCAGCCCTTTCTTCGTTCCTTCCACGATTGTGAACATGATAGCGGGTCATTTGACTATCATGTACGGCATCTATGGTCCGAGTATCGCTATTTCAACCGCCTGTACCTCCGGTGTGCATAACATTGGGCAGGCTGCCCGTATGATAGCCTATAGCGATGCCGATGTGATGTTGGCTGGCGGTGCCGAAAAAGGCAGTACGCCGCTGGGTATTGGTGGTTTTGGCGCTGCGCGCGCGTTGTCCACTCGCAATGAAAATCCGCAGGCGGCAAGCCGTCCGTGGGATAAAGAGCGTGATGGTTTTGTACTGGGTGACGGTGCGGGTATTGTGGTGCTGGAAGAGTATGAGCACGCGAAAAAACGTGGCGCGAAAATTTATGCTGAACTGGTTGGTTTTGGCATGAGTAGTGATGCTTACCACATGACGTCGCCACCAGAAAACGGCGCAGGTGCTGCGCTGGCAATGAAGAACGCCTTGCAAGATGCGCAATTGTCACCGGAACAGATCGGTTATATCAATGCGCACGGTACTTCAACCTCTATCGGTGATAAAGCAGAAGCCCAGGCGGTGAAGTCAGTCTTCGGGGCCAGTGCTGATCATGTTATGGTCAGCTCCACCAAGTCGATGATCGGTCATCTTTTAGGTGCTGCAGGGGCGGTAGAGTCGATCTTCTCTATTCTTGCGCTGCGCGACCAGGTCGTGCCGCCAACCATTAATCTGGATAACCCGGATGAAGGTTGCGATCTGGATTTTGTGCCGCACACCGCTCGCCAGGTTAAAGGTCTGGAGTACACCTTATGTAACTCCTTTGGCTTTGGCGGAACCAACGGCTCGTTGATTTTCCGCAAAGTCTGATTGTCTTCTACTGCTTTAAAGGTCCATCTCGGTGGACCTTTTGTGATTTTCAGCCTGTCGTTTTCGCCCATTTTCATCTCTATACAATTCTGCACGGACAATCAGATGAATCCAGACATCCTTGCAGGTAATCTTACCGTTGTGCAACAGTCACTCAGGGGGAAGAACCAGTGTGGATTAATGGTGAAGCGCAGGACAGCCTCGCGGTTGGGGATCGCGCTATTCAGTTTGGCGATGGCTGTTTCACCACGGCGCGTATTCTGTGCGGCAAAGTTGTGGCGCTGGGTGCCCATCTTCAGCGGCTGTCCCTGGCCTGTGAGCGCTTGCTGATCCGGGGGGTTGACTGGGATGCTTTGCGTGATGAAATGCTTTTCGCCGCCGCTACGCGCGTCGAGGGTGTGCTGAAAGTGATTTTGTCCCGAGGTGCAGGCGGGCGGGGCTACAGTGCCAGTGGGTGCGACAGGCCGACGCGGATTGTCTCGTTATCTGACTATCCCTCCCATTATCACCAACTGAGGCAAAATGGCGTGAAGCTGGCGCTCAGCTCCATCAGGCTGAGCCGTAATCCGGTACTGGCAGGGATCAAACATCTCAACCGGCTGGAACAAGTGTTGATCCGTACGGAGCTTGAGCAGACGGATGCTGACGAGGCGTTGGTGCTTGACACTGAAGGCATGCTGGTGGAATGCTGTGCGGCAAATTTATTCTGGCGCAAGGGAAAACAGGTATTTACCCCGGATCTGACCAACTCGGGCGTCAGGGGTATTCAGCGTCAGCAGGTCATTCAGTTGCTGCGCGAGCAGGGTACTGAAGTCTTCGAAGTCCGACAGCCTCCCCAGGTGCTGGCAGAGGCGGAGGAGGTGCTGATAACCAACGCCTTGATGCCTGTATTGCCGGTTATCCAGATTGAGCAACTGACCTACAACTCAAGAAAACTATTTAACCTGATAGGCGCTTTCAAAGACGATTAGCAGGGATTTTTATGACAGCAAAAAGAAAAATTTTTACCGGGATCATCGTCCTTGTGGTGGCGGCAGTTTCCTTTAGTTACTGGCAGATCAAACAGTTTGAAACGTCCCCGTTATCGATAGAGAAAGAAACTATCTTCACCCTGCCGCCGGGATCAGGCAGGGGAGCGCTGGAAGCGGAATTAAAGCAGCAGAACATTGTGCCTCGCACTTTTTGGTTTGGCGGTCTGCTACAGTTGGAACCGGAGCTGGCGAAATTCAAGGCGGGAACCTATCGTTTCAAACCCGGTATGACGGTCCGCCAGATGCTGGAACTGCTGGTCAGTGGTAAAGAGGCGCAGTTTCCGTTGCGTTTCGTGGAAGGCACCAAAATGAAGGAGTGGCTGAGCGAGCTGCGTGCCGCACCGTATATCAAACATACTCTGGCAGATGATAAGCTGACGACGGTCGCCGCGGCGTTGAATTTACAGGAACCAGAGGTTGAGGGCGGATTCTATCCTGATACCTATTCCTACACGGCGAATACCACCGATGTGGCGATCCTCAAACGCGCGCATGAGCGGATGATGAAACTGGTCGATACGCTCTGGCAGAATAAAATGGTCGATTTACCTTATAAAGATAAGAACGATTTGGTCACGATGGCGTCGATCGTGGAAAAAGAGACGTCGCTGAGTGATGAGCGCAGTAAGGTCGCTTCAGTATTTATTAATCGCTTGCGTCTTGGAATGCGGCTGCAAACTGATCCGACGGTAATTTACGGTATGGGTGATAGCTACAAAGGCACGCTGACACGCAAGGATCTTGAGACGCCAACTGCGTATAACACTTATGTGATTAACGGCTTGCCGCCGGGGCCGATTGCGATGCCGGGTAAGGCCTCTCTGGAAGCTGCCGCGCAGCCGTCAAAGACAGATTTTCTCTATTTTGTGGCCGATGGTAAAGGTGGGCATACTTTCACGACCAACCTCGCCAGCCATAACAAAGCGGTGCAGGCATGGCGTTTGGCGCTGAAGGAAAAAAATGGACAGTAAATTTATTGTCATTGAAGGCCTGGAAGGCGCGGGTAAAACCACCGCACGTGATGTGGTTGTCACCACTCTGCGGCAACAGGGGATAACTGACATCGTCTTCACCCGTGAACCGGGAGGAACGCCGCTGGCTGAAAAGCTGCGTGACCTGATCAAGCAGGGTATTGAAGACGAACGGGTGACAGACCAGGCTGAGTTATTGATGCTCTATGCGGCGCGTGTTCAGTTGGTGGAAAACGTTATTAAACCTGCCCTTGCACGAGGCTCCTGGGTAGTCGGTGATCGCCATGATCTTTCTTCGCAGGCTTACCAGGGCGGAGGACGTGGTATGGATGTCGCCCTGATGAAGCAGTTAAAGCAGAGCGTGCTGGGCGACTTTGCGCCGGATATGACCCTGTATCTTGACGTTACGCCAGAAATCGGGCTACGGCGTGCCAGAGCCAGGGGCGAGCTGGATCGCATTGAGCAAGAGTCGCTGAACTTCTTTATTCGTACGCGAGAACGTTACCTGGCACTGGCCGCCAGCGACGATCGGATCAAAACCATTGACGCTACGCAGTCCATTGAACAGGTATCGCAGGCAATCAGCCGGACGCTGGTGCAATGGCTGCAGGAACAGCGATGATCTGGTATCCGTGGCTGAATCAACCTTACCGGCATATTATCGGACAGCACCAGGCGGGACGTGGTCACCATGCGCTGCTGGTGCAGGCGTTGCCCGGCATGGGCGATGCGTCGTTGATGTGGGGAGTCAGTCGCTGGCTGATGTGCCAGCAACGGGATGGGCTGAAAAGCTGCGGCGAGTGCCACGCTTGCCAGTTGATGCAGGCGCATACTCATCCTGACTGGTATGCATTGGAAGTGGAAAAGGGGAAAAGTTCACTGGGTATTGATGCTGTACGCAGCGTGACCGAAAAACTCTATCATCATGCACAGCAGGGTGGGGCAAAGGTAGTCTGGTTGGCTGATGCGGCGCAACTGACGGAGGCGGCAGCCAATGCGTTATTAAAAACCCTGGAGGAACCGCCGCAAAAGACCTGGTTTTTGTTGAGTTGCCAGCAACCGTCACAATTACTGGCGACGCTACGCAGTCGCTGTCTGAATTTTCATCTGTCCCCCCCTGATGAAAGGGTCAGTCTGGCATGGTTGCAAAAGCAGATGAGGGTGACAGAACAGGATGGTCTCAGCGCGTTACGTCTTTGTGGCGGCGCACCGGCGGCGGCACAGTGGTTACTGGAAGATAAAGTCTGGACGGCCCGGCAGACGCTTTGCCACGCCCTGCCTGCTGCGTTGCGTGGCGATATGCTTTCTTTGCTGACCGTCCTCAACCATGACGATGTGGTGCAACGTTGCGGCTGGTTGTGTGCTCTGCTGGTCGATGCTCTGAAGTGGCAGCAAGGCGGCAGTCAGTTTATTGCCAATATTGACCAGCAACCGCTGATCGCCGACATGGCGATGCAACTGTCTGCCCGGGTACTGGATGAAAGCGTACGCCAATGGATGACCTGCCGTGATCGGTTACTGAAGGTGGTTGCCGTTAACCGTGAATTATTACTGACCGATCAGTTGCTGCATTGGGAGCAAATGTTGTCTCGCCGGCAGTCTGGATTGATGAATTAGAGAGTCATTATGTTTTTAGTGGATTCACATTGCCATCTTGATGGCCTGGATTATGAAAATTTGCACCAGGACGTCAGCGATGTACTGGCGAAAGCCGCCGCGCGCGACGTTAAATTTATGCTGGCCGTCGCGACGACACTGCCAGGTTATCAAACGATGGTCCAGTTGATTGGCGATCGCCCCAATGTGGCATTTTCTTGCGGCGTTCACCCGCTGAATCAGGAGCAGCCTTACGACTTTTCTGAACTGCGCCAGCTGGCTGCCGACGAGCGTGTGGTGGCGATGGGTGAAACGGGCCTCGATTACTATTATCAGCAAGAGACTAAAGCACAGCAGCAGGCCTCGTTTCGTGAACATATTCGTATTGGTCGCGATCTGAAGAAACCGGTGATTGTTCATACACGTGATGCGCGTGAAGATACACTGGCTATCCTCAGGGAAGAGCAGGTTGAAGGGTGTGGCGGCGTGTTGCATTGCTTCACCGAAGATCGCGAAACCGCTGAGAAACTGCTGGATATGGGGTTTTATATCTCTTTCTCCGGCATAGTGACTTTCCGCAATGCGGAGACGATCCGCGAGGCAGCGCGTTATGTGCCGTTGGATCGTATTCTGCTTGAGACTGACTCACCTTATCTGGCCCCTGTACCTTACCGGGGTAAAGAGAATCAGCCAGCATATACCCGTGATGTTGCCGAATACATGGCGGTTCTCAAAGGCGTAAGCATTGAACAATTGGCTGAAACCACCACGGAAAATTTCTCCCGATTGTTTCATGTGCCGCTTTCTCGTCTCACCGACTGAACGTTGATTTTTTAGCGCGTTTAGCGCCGAATGCGTCATTTTAAGCAGTAAAGAACAGCGCCCAAACATGGGCGCTGCGGTTTGTTGTTGTTAAAAAATAGTCGTACCCAGATTAAAATCGCCTCGGCTCATGGGATGTCGCTGGAAACTTGATAACCATCAAATCAGGAAATAATTATTTATTTTACAGTTCAAAATAAATATCGATAGTGTCAAATTACGCCATAAATAACGAGATATCACGGCGTTATTTGCGTCATGCGCGAAAAAAAACACGCATATTCAGGAGTTATACATACCATGTTTAAAAATGCTTTTGCCAACCTGCAGAAGGTGGGTAAATCGTTGATGCTACCGGTTTCAGTTCTGCCGATAGCCGGTATTCTACTGGGCGTTGGCTCAGCGAATTTCAGCTGGTTGCCTGCGGTGGTTTCTCATGTGATGGCTGAGTCTGGCGGTTCCGTCTTTGCCAATATGCCGCTGATCTTCGCTATTGGCGTGGCGTTAGGATTTACCAATAATGACGGTGTTTCTGCGCTGGCGGCAGTCGTGGCATATGGCATCATGGTGAAAACCATGGCGGTCGTGGCGCCTCTGGTACTACATATCCCTGTTGGCGAGATAGAAGCGAAGCACCTGGCCGATACCGGGGTACTGGGCGGGATCATTGCGGGTTCGGTTGCGGCGTATATGTTCAACCGCTTCTACCGTATCAAACTGCCGGAATATCTCGGCTTTTTTGCAGGTAAGCGTTTTGTACCGATTATTTCTGGTTTCACTGCCATTTTTATCGGCGTGGTACTCTCCTTTATCTGGCCACCGGTTGGTTCTGCCATTCAGGATTTTTCTCAGTGGGCAGCCTATCAAAATCCGGTGGTGGCTTTTGGTCTTTACGGCCTGATCGAGCGCTCGCTGGTGCCATTTGGTCTGCACCATATCTGGAACGTGCCATTCCAGATGCAAATTGGTGAGTTTACCAATGCTGCGGGGCAGGTCTTCCACGGTGATATCCCTCGTTATATGGCGGGTGACCCAACTGCCGGTAAACTTTCTGGCGGCTTCCTGTTCAAAATGTACGGTTTGCCAGCGGCGGCTATTGCCATTTGGCATTCAGCCAGGCCAGAGAACCGGGCGAAAGTAGGGGGGATCATGATCTCTGCCGCGCTGACGTCATTCCTGACCGGGATAACCGAACCGATTGAGTTCTCGTTCATGTTCGTGGCGCCGATCCTCTACGTTATACACATCCTGCTGGCTGGACTGGCTTTTCCCATCTGTATTTTGCTCGACATGCGTAACGGCATCAGCTTCTCGCATGGATTGATCGACTTCGTGGTTCTGAGCGGTAACAGCAGCAGAATCTGGCTGTTCCCAGTGGTGGGGATGTTCTACGCTCTGATTTACTACACGGTGTTCCGCGTGTTGATCAGCAAACTGAATCTGAAAACACCGGGTCGTGAAGATAATCGCGCCGAACAGTCAGCCGCTGCGTCAAATGAAATGGCCGCTCATTTGGTGGCGGCGTTTGGGGGAAAAGAGAACATCACTAACCTTGATGCCTGCATCACCCGTTTGCGCGTCAGTGTGGACGATGTGTCTAAGGTTGATCAGACCAGACTGAAACAGTTGGGGGCTGCGGGTGTGGTGATTGCCGGCTCTGGCGTTCAGGCTATTTTTGGCACTAAATCTGATAACTTGAAAACCGATATGGACGATTATATTCGTAACATGTAACGGTTAGCTATAGCGCTGGAGGGGGGTGAAAGCCGCCCTTTTTTTATCCTCCTAAAGACGCAGTGAAGAAGGAGAAGAGGGGGAGCGCGATAGTCTGAAGAAAAAAGCGATGTCGATATATTCCGGGGCCGCAGCCTTCGATGATACAGGCGTTTTGGCCCATCGATTGGTTGTAAAATCGCCAACCCAATATGATCAGGCAAAGAAAAGACACTGGAAGGTTGAAAGAAAACAAATATCTCGCTCATACTGCGATGACTTAACTCGCCTAACTGCAGGATCTTAAACCATGGCTGAAGAAACCATTTTCAGTAAAATTATCCGTCGTGAAATTCCGGCTGATATTGTGTACCAGGATGAGCTGGTGACCGCCTTTCGTGATATCTCGCCAAAAGCGCCAACCCATATTTTGGTGGTGCCTAATCTTTTGATCCCTACGGCTAATGATACCGTAGCGGGTCATGAGGCAGCGCTGGGACGGATGATTGTGGTGGCGGCAAAAATCGCTAAAGCCGAAGGCATTGCAGAAGATGGCTATCGCTTGATAATCAACTGTAATAAGCATGGTGGGCAGGAGGTGTATCATATCCACCTGCATCTGGTTGGCGGACGTCCTTTGGGGCCGATGCTGGCGGGTTGAATGCCTCGTTAATGCGGACATTATTTATGAAACGGACAATCGCAACGGCGATGGTGATTCTGGCATTTTTGAGCGGTTGTAGCAGCGATCGCACCGTCATCAATACCTCGCAATCTCTGGTGATGGAGTCGTCAGTGTTGTCAGCGGGGATTACCACCGATGAGCCGGTGATGTCAGAACATGATGGACAGCAGCGGGCTTCTGCGGAGCTGTTCAACCAGCAGGGAGCCTCCGTCACCGTGCATTACCGTTTTTACTGGTACGATGACAAAGGGCTGGAAATTCTGCCCTTTGAACGACCACGTCAGGTCAGTGTTCCTGCTCACGCTAAAGTTGAAATATCATCGCAAACGGGTAACCTGACGGCCAGTAAAGTCCGGCTGTACCTTTATCTTTAGGAGATTATGGTGTGGAAAGGAAGGTAACAAAGCTCTCTGGCATCATATCACTGGCGTTGCTTCTCAGTGGATGTATCAGTGAATCACAGCAGCAACACCAGCAACCCGCTCCGGTGGAACCGGCTCAGCCGACTCAGCCGGTTCCACCGCCAGCGCAGCCGCAGCCGAGCGAGACCGTGCCGCAGCCGCCTAAAATGCAATCCATTAACTGGGACGCCAGTGTCACTCCGTTGGTGACACAGATGTTACAAACTGATGGTATCGCCGCTGGCAGTGTTCTGTTGGTGGATGGGGTGAAAAACAGCACCAATGGTAGCCTGCAAAGATCGAAAGCGACGGCTGCCCTGCACAAGGCGTTGCAGAACAATACGCAATTTAAAGTCGTGCCGCCTGGTCAACTGGCGACGGCGAAGCAGGCTTTGGGGCTATCGGCTGAAGATAGTCTGGGATCGCGCAGTAAAGCGGTCGGCCTGGCTCGTTATGTTGGCGCTCAGTATGTGCTGTACAGCAATGTTGAAGGTGATATTAAGTCCCCGACATTACAGATGCAGCTGATGCTGGTGCAGACTGGTGAGATCATTTGGTCAGGTAACGGTGCCGTACAGCACTGATCCTCAGCTAAGCCGTTTAATCGCCCGACACTTTCCGGCAGTGAAAATCACTGCTGGTTTTTGTCCGTTGGATGGTCTGACCGGACTAAGCCGAAAAATAGAGCTGGGAGAGGCAACATTGCTTGCCCGTTATCAGCAACCACAGGCTCCCATCCCGGGAGTGGATCGTCGTCGTGAATACCACATTCTGCGTAAGCTTTCCGTCACCGACCTGGCACCAGAGGCTATTGGTTACGCTGATAACTGGCTGCTGCTGCGTTGGCAAGCGGGAGAATGTTTTTCGGAGGCCGCTTTTTTGCAGGAACTGTTGTCGGTAACGGCGCGAGTGGCGCAATTACACCGACAGAAGTTGAGTGGCTACCGTCTGCGATTGTTGCGATTATTGGAGCAATACTGGCAAATTAGCCGGCCGGAAAGGCGGCGTTGCCGTTGGTTGCGCGCGTTGCGTCGGTTACAGCAGCAAGGAGAACCTCAGCCTTTGCGGTTGTCCTTGCTGCATATGGATATTCATCCAGGCAATATTATCCGCGGTCAGGATGGTTTAACGCTGATTGACTGGGAATATGCCAGTGACGGCGATGTGGCGCTGGAGTTGGCGGCAATCGTACTCGGTAATCATCTTAACGATACGCAGCAGCAACAGATGATTGAGTATTACGCCACGTTGCAGAAACTGGACGCCATGCTGCTGAAGCGGCAAATGTTGCGCTGGCGGCCATGGCTGAAGCTGTTGATCGCCAATTGGTATGAATTGCGCTGGCAGCGAGGGGGGGAAGTGCTATTTTACACGTTGGCAGAACAAGCCTGGCAGCGGGTGTTATCAGAATAAAGAGAGGCAAGTGTGGGACCGGTAATGTTAGACGTGCTCGGCTACGAGCTGGATGCGGAAGAACGTGAAATTTTGCAGCACCCGCTGGTGGGCGGTTTGATCCTGTTTACCCGCAATTATCACGATCCAGAGCAACTTGCCGAATTGGTGCGACAAATTCGTGTGGCCTCGCGACACCGGCTGGTCGTGGCGGTCGATCAGGAAGGAGGACGCGTACAGCGTTTCCGGGAGGGTTTTACCCGCTTGCCAGCTATGCAGTCTTTTTTCGCGCTGAACAGCGCCGCTGAAGCTGGTGTACTGGCCCATCAGGCAGGGTGGGTCATGGCGGCTGAAATGATCAGCATGGATATTGATATCAGCTTTGCGCCTGTGCTGGATATTGGCCATGGCAGCGCGGCTATCGGTGAACGCAGCTTCCATGAAGATCCTGCCATCGCGTTGCAAATGGCCCGCCATTTTATTAACGGTATGCATCAGGCTGGAATGAAAACGACCGGTAAACATTTTCCCGGACATGGCGCGGTCAGTGCGGATTCGCATAAAGAGACCCCACGTGATAACCGGAGTGAGGCTGACATTCGCCAGCATGATATGCACATTTTTCAGCAATTGATTAATGAAAATGCGCTGGATGCCATTATGCCCGCACACGTTATCTATACTGAAATGGATGCCAGACCGGCTAGCGGTTCATCTTACTGGCTGAAAACGGTGCTGCGCAATGAGCTGGGCTTCGACGGGGTCATTTTTTCGGATGACTTGTCGATGGAAGGCGCGGCGATAATGGGGAGCTACGCTGAGCGTGGTCAGGCCTCGCTGGACGCAGGCTGCGATATGATCCTGGTCTGTAATAATCGCCAGGGAGCGATAAGCGTGCTGGATAATCTGTCACCGATCAATGCTGAGCGAGTGACCCGGTTGTATCATCAAGGTACATTTACCCGCCAGCAACTGCTTGCATCTTCACGCTGGAAAGAAGCCAACCAGGCGTTGACTGGGTTGCAGACACGCTGGCTGGAGCATAAAGGCCGTTGACGGCGATCAACTGAGAGGATAGCGATGATCATCTATCTGCATGGTTTTGATTCAACCAGTCCGGGTAATCACGAAAAGGTGCTCCAGTTGCAGTTTATCGACCCGGATGTGCGGTTGCTCAGCTATAGTACCTTACACCCGAAACACGATATGCAGTACTTGCTTAATGAGACGGATAAACTCTTGCGCAGTACCCATGATGAGTGTCCGCTGATTTGTGGCGTTGGTCTGGGGGGCTTTTGGGCGGAGCGGATTGGTTTTCTGAGTGATATTCGCCAGGTGATTTTCAATCCTAATCTTTGGCCGGAAGAGAATATGCCTGGCAAGATTGACCGCCCGGAAGAGTATGTCGATATCGCCACCAAGTGTGTCAGTCATTTTCGTGATAAAAACCGTGATCGCTGCCTGGTTATTCTCTCGCGCCATGATGAAATGTTGGATGTTCAGCGTTCGGTTGCGGCGCTGGACCCATTCTATGAGATTGTCTGGGATGAGGTAGAGGGGCATAAGTTTAAGAATATTTCTTCTCATCTTCAACGTATTAAAGCGTTCAAAACGCTGGGATAAGCGGGCTGATTATATCGGCCTGCGCTCAATCCGAATGACCCGGGTCGCGGTGAAATAGCGGGAAGTCTGCCTGGGTCATGTGGCGATTGTGCATGAAGGTCAGATACTGATTGAAGCGCACTCACATAGTGATCGTCATAACGACCCAGGTGAATAGTGTGGGTTGTTTTTTTATTCATGAATGAGTTTTTTAAATACCTCCGATATAAATTGTAGACACCACCATAAATCCCCAGAACCAGGTCTTTTCTGAAAGCCTTTTTGACAGGATGGCAGTGGAGTAAATAAGAAAATTGAGAGAATGCATGGTATCCGAACAGGTTATTTATAAGTTTTATAATGATGATGTTATTTATACGAATGGTAAGGATATAACATTAAGGGGGTTTTTAGGGTGGTGAAGATGAAGGGATATTAAGGAGGGGCAGGGTGATAATTCTGACGAGGAATATGTCTTTTACTGAGATAATAATAGTAAATATATCTCTCTGTCTTGATATTATTTTACTGATTTTAATTCTGATATTGATTTTATATTGAATGATTTTTCCCGTTAATATGGCTGAACGCAGTCAGTGCGTCCCTGCCTGGCCTGTGGCGCAGAGAGTGAGCGGGTGCAGTGAGGGACGCGTTGTCGCGCCCTGCAAATTTCTACTTTTTCAGTTGAGTCAGGCCAGTAAATGAGGGGCAATTACACGCTGTAGAGAATGAATAACTGACAGTGAATCAGGACGCTGAAGAACGTTGATTCAGATCACTTTTAACAGGACTGATGATTTCCGGCGTGGTATTCTGCCAGCTGATAGCGAATTAACTCGCCAACCCTATGTTAATTAAGGATGTTTTTTAACTTTAAATTAACGATTAATTCACATTTTAAGGGGGTCATTTGACTACGCAAATGAAGAAGATTGTTATTGTTGGTGGGGGAGCTGGTGGACTGGAGCTGGCGACTCAATTGGGTCATAAATTGGGACGTAAGAAGAAAGCGGAAATCATCCTGGTGGATCGCGATTCTACCCACCTGTGGAAACCGCTGCTACATGAGGTAGCAACCGGATCGCTGGACGAAGGGATCGATGCCCTGAGTTATCTGGCTCACGCCCGTAATCATCACTTCCAGTTCCAGCTGGGTACGCTGACTGATATCAATCGTGAAGAGAAAAGGTTACAACTGGCTGAAATTCGCGACGCACAAGGCGAGCTGCTGGTGCCTGAGCGCGAGCTGGCGTACGACACGTTAGTGATGGCGTTAGGCAGTACCTCTAACGACTTCGGTACGCCGGGCGTGAAGGACCACTGTATTTTCCTCGACAATCCCCATCAGGCCCGTCGTTTCCACAATGAAATGCTTAACCTGTTCCTGAAGTTTTCAGCCAATGCTGACCCCCAGGGAAAAGTGAATATCGCTATTGTTGGGGGGGGCGCTACCGGGGTTGAGCTCTCTGCCGAGCTGCATAACGCGGTAAAACAACTACACAGTTATGGTTACAAAGGTCTGGATAATTTGGCGCTGAATGTCACCCTGGTGGAAGCGGGAGAGCGAATCCTGCCTGCGCTGCCGCCGCGCATTTCTACCGCGGCACATCAGGAACTCACCAAGCTGGGCGTCCGTGTGCTGACTCAGACGATGGTGACCAGCGCGGATGAAAACGGTTTACACACCAAGTCTGGTGAGTTTATCAATGCTGAGTTGATGGTCTGGGCTGCCGGAATTAAGGCGCCGGACTTTATGAAAGAGATTGGCGGCCTGGAAACCAACCGTATCAATCAATTGATGGTTGAGCCGACACTGCAGACCACGCGTGATGCGGATATCTATGCTATTGGCGATTGTGCTTCCTGCGCGCTTCCTTCAGGTGGGTTTGTACCGCCACGCGCCCAGTCGGCCCATCAGATGGCCTCGTTGGTGCTGCACAACATCCTGGCCGGGATGAAAGGGCAAAAGCTGAAAGACTATGTCTACAAAGATTACGGCTCGCTGGTATCACTCTCCCGTTTTAGTACCGTGGGCAGTTTGATGGGCAACCTGATGCGGGGTTCAATGATGGTGGAAGGCCGTATCGCCCGCTTCGTTTATATCTCACTGTATCGCATGCACCAGGTCGCTTTACATGGATATTTCAAAACCGGCCTGATGATGCTGGTGGGCAGCATTAACCGTGTTATCCGTCCAGGGCTTAAGCTGCACTAACATTAAATCTATTTCGTCGAAGCATATTGCTGAAACGGTGATTCTCACAGGCTTATGGTGTCGCTGACATCATAAGCTTTTCTTTTTACCCGCCGTCTCACTCTTGCAATTAAGAAGACTCTTAAAAGCTTTTTCTTATGGTGAGTTATCGCTATTTCGTCCTGTTGTCTTATTGTCACGATGAACCCTGATCCGCAAAATTTAACGCAACACCACCATGGCGCGTCGCGCACGCCAGGTAAGATGCCTCCGCTACGGGAGCCCGGCAGAGGTTAAAATGCGCGGTAACAAGTTCAATTTCAGGAGGACGTCCTGTGAATAAATCAATGTTGGCGGGTATTGGAATTGGCGTGGCAGCCGCTTTGGGTGTTGCTGCTGTAGCGAGTATGAATGTCTTTGATCGCAGTCCGCAGTATGCACAGGTTCTGTCAGTCACACCGATTAAAGAAACGCTCAAAAATCCGCGTCAGGAATGTCGTAACATCACGGTGACTCATCGTCGTCCGGTGCAGGATGAAAACCGTATTGCGGGGTCTGTCCTGGGGGCGGTGGCGGGTGGTGTGCTGGGACACCAGATTGGTGGTGGTCGGGGCCGCAGTGTGGCAACCATAGCTGGCGCGCTGGCGGGGGGATACGGCGGTAACCAGGTGCAGGGCGCGTTGCAAAACAGTGACACTTACACGTCCACTGAGCAACGCTGTCAAACCGTTTACGACAAGCAGGAAAAAATGCTGGGTTATGACGTGACTTATAAAATCGGTGACCAGCAGGGCAAAGTCCGCATGAATAATGATCCCGGTACGCGTATTCCACTGGATCACAACGGTCAACTGGTGCTGAATAATCAGGCCTGAGAGGCTACCAGGCACAACGTCATGCTGGTCAGGGGCCAAAAAACCCCTGGCATATGATTCTGGGTGGATGTCTTGTCTCTAAAGTGACCGTCCCGGCGGTCACTACATTCGATAATAAAACGGCTCATCGCCATGCGTCAGTCTTCATCGGCATTGTCTATTTCCATGCTGAGTCTGGAGCGTCAGCCTCATCACTTTTTTCACTCGTTCGGGAACCTCTTCTGTTTTTTGACCGCTGGTCAGATTACGCTGTTCAGTGATTCAATGTTGATGGCTGCGGGGAAACTTTTCAGCCCGTCCACACCGGTGATGAGGATGTCGGTTTTTCATCTCTGTCAGCACGTTCAGCCAGAACTTTACGCCTTCATTTTCGGCCAGACATATCCTTGCTGTTTTTTCTGACCGTCGATATTGATGTCCAGGAACATGGAAAACTATGGCTGGAGACTGGATGGCTGGGTCATTTTCACCCTGTTGAAGCACAACTGGCACATTACGCTCCCATTAGAAACTGGGGGCAGGCATTCTTAATAAAGAGGATTAAGATTTGTATTGGCCAAAATTTTATATGCGGGATGAAACACCTGGGTGTTTATGTATTTTTCATATTTTACCTGTTTAACGTTTTAACACCGGAAACCACTATGGGACAGCGAAAACATTTAACGCAAAGCGAAGTACAAAGTTTACTGGTATGTGCCCGTCAGGGGGGCAATCCTGAACGGAATTACTGTTTGATCTATATGAGTTTCATTCACGGGTTTCGGGTCAGTGAGGCCTGCCAGTTGCGTCTTTCTGATCTGGATCTAAAGGGGGGGAATCTGCATGTTCAGCGACTGAAGAACGGTTTCAGCACCAATCATCCGTTACTGGGCAATGAAGTTAAAGCGATCCGGGCCTGGCTGAAGGTGCGCCAGAACATGGCAGGCGCGGAGAGTGACTGGCTGTTTTTATCCCGCTATGGCGGCCCATTGACCCGGCAACGGATTTATCAGATTATTAGTAAACTGGGTAAATTAGCCAATATTTCTGTAGTTTCGCATCCGCATATGTTGCGCCATGCCTGTGGTTTTGCGCTGGCCGACCGGGGAGTGGATACCAGGCTGATCCAGGACTATCTGGGGCACCGTAATATCCGCCATACAGTGCGCTATACGGCCAGTAATGCGGAACGTTTCGAGGGCGTGTGGGGTTCAAAAATTAAACAAAAAAGTAGACAATTAGGACCAAACTGTAAAGCTATTATATTCATCTTTTCAAAAAGATCCAATTTAAAATTGGATTAATCCCAAAAAATATAACCATTTGTAAAATATAGATAAAAACGCCCCCATCTTACTAACCTACTGTTTTTTTTCAATCTTCTACAGTATTTCAATCCCCACAATAGCTTCCAAAAATTCTGTTCCCATGGTGTTCATTTTCCTTTTGTGAAGTAAATAATTCCATAATATTTTATAATTTTGGTTTATTTAACCTAAAAAATGAAAATTTTAGGTTAAAAACTCTGATATGTCCCAATGCTTGTCAAAATGGTCCTAATTGGCAACTCTTCGACGCGTCTGAAGGGCCGGTTACGTCCTCCTTCCTGGGGGGGCAAATGAAAAAAAACGTAATGAGACAAAAGTATGAAAAAGCAAATTCTTAATATGACGGCTATGGCAGTTACGGTGATGGGAATGATGGGGGGCATGAGTGCAGCCCACGCCGATCCGGGTAAATCGGCTGCAAGTGTGGAGATGAAGGCAACCGTGGCGAAAACCACCTGTAACGTTGTGGTTAATGATACCCAGGGAGTGTCTACTGTTGTCGCTGATTTTGGCACGTTTGTTCCGGCCGATCTGACTGGCAAAGTAAAAACTTCTCCTTTTGAGTTTTCTAAACCGTTTACAATTTCATTTGCAGACTGCGCAGGCGATTCGGTTGCGCAGGATGGTACTGTTTCGCTTCAGGGGCAGGGGCCGACTGCAGCAGGCTCTTCAAAAACAGCTTACGGTGATGCGGGGACAGACCAAAAGGTGGGCTTTGACCTGTCGCTCACCTGGCAAAATGACGCTTCAAAATCCGATATCACTGCGACAAAGGGTGTTCTCGATCCGAGTCATTCGACTGTAGATATCTACAGGGCTAAAGCCGCTACAACGCCTGGGGACCTTAAAAACGACCTGCCTAACGTAACGGTCACTCCTCGCTTCTTTACATGGAATGCGGCCGATGTGGGCGATGCATCGCTCGACACCACCGTTTCAGTCGCTGTGGTGTACAACTAATCACCTGAATGTGTGAAGGGCAGGATATACAGGGCAGGGATGGACGTCAGGGATGACACCGGAAGGTGAGAGGATTGAGAAATGCTGGAAAAAAAGATCATCAGGTTGTGCGCGGCAGTGATTATGTTGCCCATGGGGCATTCAGCGTTGATGGCTGCGCCGACCACGGTGATGTTAAAGGTGTCCATCAGTTCGCCAACCTGTGACATGCCGATGATTAGCCCATCCTCGCTCCATTTTTCGCCATTTACACCTGAAGATTTTCAACAGAAGAGCATGACGATGCTGGAAAGCCCGCCGGTGGTTCTGTCACTGCGTGGAAAGGGATGTCAGAAGACACCAGTGGTCCTGAACCGACGTTTATTGCTTATGGTTCTCGGTCCTGTCGGTTTAGGCGGTCATGGAGAAGCCTGGGGCGACCGGAATGAAGACCTGGCATGGGGTGTGCGTTTACGTTATCGCTCCTCAGGCTTCCTGAAATACCTGCAGATAGGCCCGAATAATAATCAAATAGAAGTTAACCGGGCACCTGAGAAGCACCATCTGCGACATGCCGGAGAAGATGAGCTGGTCATGCAACCTGAAATTTACTCCTGGGAACACAGCAGGGTGAAACCTGGAAAGAATTTAATGATACCGCTGGTTTTTTCAGTGGTCTATGAATGAAGCAATACCTTACGTGGACGAAAGAATGAGCAGGAAAAATAACAGATACCGGTGGTCAGACTGGATGGTGGTGTGCCTTAAAGGGGTATTTACCAGCGTTGTAGTTCTGGCAGGTGTTGTTGCCGTACCGGCACATGCATTTGTTCTGGGGGGGACGAGGGTCATTATGGAAGAGGGCAAAATATCGACTATCCAGGTGATAAGCAGCCCTCAGGACAATCTCTTGTTGATTAAAGCCCGTGTGGCAAGAGATGTGTCCATGCAGACCAGTGCACCTGAGTTGCTTGTTTCACCTCCTCTATTTCGACTTGATCCTGGGGCGCGTAATCAGTTGCGTCTAACAATGGTCAATCCTGCCGGTCTGCCGCGAGATCGTGAAAGCGTCAGGTATCTCAATGTATCAGGTATTCCGTCATCCAATCCGCTCAGTCCGGACAGGGGGAAGATGCAGGCCGGGATGGTTATAGGGCAGGGGGCGATTATTAAGGTCTTCTGGCGTCCCAAAGGACTTCCTGTCCCCCCGGATACCACCCTGCATGCCCTGCGGGCTCACCGGGTGCCCGCAGGCATAGCGCTGGAAAACCCGACACCGTATTACATCAGTTTCAGCATGTTAACGGCTGACGGTAAATACATGACACCGGCTAAAGACGCCCAGGCCATGCTGGCTCCGTTCAGCAGTCAGGTATACGGCACGGCCAGTGTACAGAAAAAAGAGGTTCAGTGGACGGCTCTTAATGACCTGGGAGCGCCGGTAAAAGGTCAGACGGTGGTGCACTGATAACGTCAGGTGTACACGAATTAGTGTCCCGTGGAGGGCATCAGATGAAAAGAATGAGCGTCGCCATGGCAAAAAGCAGGCGACATGCCGGACCGCTGAGGATACTGGTACTGCTGGCGTTGATGGTTAACGGTTTCCTGACAGGCGCACAGGCAGAAACGAAGCTGACGGTCAAAGGAAATCTGCAGCAGATGAGTTGCGATGTTGAACTTGTCACGCCTGCCAGTATTGCGATGGGCGTCTTCCTGTCGCGTGACTTTCAGGATAATAACGGTACGGCGGCTATCAGTAACATCACCGTTAAAGTCCATAACTGCGAAAATGTGGACCCCAAAAAAGGGTCTGTGGGGTTACAGGTGAGCGGAAGTACGCTTAAGGATAAACCCTATATTTTTAATGATAATTCGGCAGGCGATGCGGGTTTTATGCTTCGCGAAAATGATGTTGCACAGGGACCACATAACCAGGTGCTGGTATGGAATGGCCCTCTGGACACATTTTTTGCGATTGATGAAGCTGTGAAGGACGGCGATGTCACTTTCGGTAATGACGATCTGGATCCGACAGTCCAGGAGGGGGTGTTGCTTAATTACGGTATTGGTTTTGTCGCCGCGTCGCCAGACACGCTGCCGACAGCGTCAACAACGCCGGTCACGGCCTCCCTGACATTCACCTTTAATTACAGATGAGGTGGGCGGTGAAACGAGAAATGACAGTGATAGCGGGTTATCAGCGCCAGGGTGCAGGTCGACGTTGGTTATGTTGGTTATGGTGTTTACCCGGACTTCTGGCGGCAGGTAGCTGTCAGGCGGATAACGGAAAAAATTTTACACTTCCGGTGTCAGCCAGTATCACCAGTGGTACCTGTGAAGTCAGGATGTTCTCTGGCGAGGATGCCCCTGGTACCCCCGATGAGGGAGCCCTGGAACTCGAATCCGACGTGGACTTTTCTGACGCGAATAAACTGGGTGACGAGGGCGGGGTAGCAGGGCGGGGAGTGGGAACGGCCGTGACGCTGAAGTTGTTGTGTCATGGTTCGGCAGTCAGCGGTGCGATACCGGTCATCACCGCAAACGGCACGGCGATTGGTGCCGACGCGGCGGGCTATCTCTTTAAAGGTGATGGACGCTCTGATATCGATCCGCGTGTGGGTGCCATTATCAGCCTCGTTAAGGGGACGGGGGGGGATTTACAGGCATGGAATGCAAGTGAATACATCGCACCTGGCGGGACAATCGAACTGGATGCCATCACAGCAGGAAATAATGCTCAGACACAAAAACTGAGCGCCACACTTTACACGGGTATCTCCTGCGGGGATAAGGCAGCCTGCAACGTGGCCACCGGAGGCCCCCTGAAAACCGGGCTGTTGTACGCACCGGTGACGTTTTCATTTGCATACCGCTAAGCCGGTGCTGATGGCCGGGGCTGGTTCGTTACATACCGTGAAAGTTAAATACTGGAAGTGAAAGTTAAATGTTAACAGAGGAAGGCAGAATGTTAGCCAGAACGAATCACGCTTCACGCTCGGTGAGGTGGTCTCCGGGCATTCTCTGCAGTCTTATTGTCCTGCTGAGCACGTGCGTGTTGCCCTTTTCTCAGGTGCATGCCGCGGACAGTGTAACCCTGACGCTCAACTATACGGTGATTCAGGGTACCTGTTCTGTTTCGGTGGGGAGTAACCAAGACGCCACTGACGGGCAGCTGAATTTCTATGATGTGCAATATGCCTGGAAGAGTACCGACAGCTGGAACCAAATCAGCCTGAAGCCGTTTTACGTGAAGCTCTCTCAGTGCTGGGGGAGTCCCTCTTCGGCAACGCAGCCCATGCTGACCATTACCGGCGCAACGGACACCGCGACGGAGGATTCGGTTAACAGCAGTTTTATGTTTGTTGACAATGCCAAATCCTCATCGACGGGGTTCGGATTTGTGATTTTCAATACTGCGACGAATCCGGTGACGAACAATGCCGTACCGGACATCAACTCATCTGAGTCAGATGCACGTAAATACATCGCGATACCCGGAAAGGGAAAAGGGACGGCTGTCACCAGCGATACGGTTGTGACGCTTTCTGCTGCCGTAACCTGTGGCAGCACCTGCAGTCAGGGCGGTAATGTTAACCCCAATTTGCGCACCGGCAGTATTAATGGTGCCGTAACTTTTAACTTCCTTTATCACTGAGGCGGGAGCGGGACATGATAAGCAAAACAACCATCTCAGTCTTAATGCCCTTCAGAGGGCAGGCCTTCAGTCTGCATGTGATCGTATTACTGTCAGCGATGATATGTAGTGCTGCATCCGGCGCGACCGGGCCAGAGACGCTGAATATGACGGCGAATATGATTCAAACCTCCTGCGATATCACGTTTGTGCAGGGGGAGCAGGCCAACGGAACAGTGGTGAACAGCATTCCCCTCCCTGACACCGATCCGAGCGGTCTGACCAGTAACGGCGGGAGCGGCGGGGACTGCAAAGGTAGCGAGTGCATTGATACGACTCACTCCACGGCGGTTACGCTGAAGCTCAGCGGATGTTTTATCGGGAAGGATGACGTCAAGCCTACCGTGACGCTGACAGGTTTCAATGCCCTGTCGGCTGATGTGCCCTCCACGACTGACCTGGGCTATTTATTCCGCGATGCCGGCGATGCCGGTGGAACGTCGAGAGAGTACGCAATTCTGGTCGGAAAAAAGAAGGCAATGACCTGGTCTGCCGCGGACCTTTATAACAGCAGTGGGGGGCTGCCGGGCGGCACGGCAGCCAACTCGGTGATTGCCCTGACGGGTGGGGCGGGAGTGAATAACGGGAACTCCGGCAACGGTGCCTCGGCTACCGTATGGCTCGCGGTGAGCTGTGCATTTGGTTGTCAGTCGACCAGCGTCAGGTCGGGCTCATTAAATGCCTCCCTGACATTTAACTCCACTTATAAATGAATCAGAGGGCAGTGCACTTTCACGGCAGGTGCACTGGACCCGGGAGATAACTATGAAGCGAATGGCAGGACTACTGGCCGGCATGTTGGCACTGATAATGACCTGCAGCGCCATTGCGGAAGATAACGGCGGCGTCAGTTTTTCACGCAACCGTATTATTTTTCCGGCATCCGAGCGTGCGGTCAGCCTGACGGTAACCAATCACGGTGACAGTGTGTATCTTGTTCAGGCTGGGGTTTCCGGGGAACCGGACAGGCGGACAAAGGCTCCTTTTATTGTGACGCCGCCGCTGTTCCGCCTTGAAGGGCAGGCTGAAAACACCCTGCGCATCATGAGCAGCGGTGGCTCCCTGCCCCGAGACAGGGAGTCCGTGTTTTACTTTACCGGTCTGGTTATCCCGTCAGTGCAGCAGCCGACGGCAGCGGCGGTCGACAGTAAACTGTCTGCCACGCTTTCGGTGTCCATGCGATCCGTGATGAAGCTGTTCTGGCGCCCTTCAGGATTAAAACCTGCGCCGGAAAAGGCACCCGACGAACTGCGTTTTAGCCGCACGCCACAGGGGCTGAGGGTGACCAATCCAACGCCGTACTATCAGTCATTCGCTGAGCTGAGTATTGATGGCGAGGACATTAATCTCGACCAGGCACCTTCGATGGTGGCTCCATTTGGGGACATCACGTTCACGGCAAAAGGTCCGGCGCACAGTGTTACGTGGCGGGTGATGAACGACTATGGCGGAACGACGCTTGTGAAAACGCAGGCTGTGACGCAGTAAGTCCGACTTACAGCCTGCGTGTACATGTCATGTCAGAAAGACAGAGGTAACAGTGCGTCCGCTAAGACAATAAAACAGCAATAAAATTAAAAGAAACGAGAAAAAGAAAAAATAAAAGGAACAAAGAAAGTAAGTGGAAAAAAAGAAAATAAGTCAATGCCGGCAGGTAAGCAATAACGGTTAAACGAACATCAAATAAACAGGAGTCAAAAACAAAAAACAAAAAACAAAAAACAAAAAAGAATTAAAGAAATGAAGGAAAACATAGCAGCGCGGTGATGATGATAAAACAGTAAACAGGATAAACGCGTTGTTATATCTGCCCGGCGCCGGTATATGGCGGGCCATGATAGTTAAAAAATACGCCACGCAGGTGGTGTGCTCTCCTTTTGCCTGAAATCCGTAAAAGGATGCGCTCAGCCTGTATTTCTTCGGGTAACAGATATAAAGCAGACAAACAGATAACAGGATTATGAACGTGACCAAAACTTCCATATTCTGGTGTAAGGCCATCACCACGTCGCTGGTACTGGGCCTGCTGCTGGCACAGGGCGCATCGCCCGCCCTGGCGGGCCAGAAGCCTGCCGGTCCGGTTCGCTATCCGGGATTTGGCCTGGGCGCATCCCGCGTGGTGGTGATGGCAGATGACGCCAGTACCGGGCAGGTCATCGCCATGAACAACTCGGACAGCGTGTACCTGGTGCAGACGCGTATCTGGCCGGCCGACGGCCTGACGGGGTATCCGCTGACCCGTGACGGTGAGAAAAAAACCGCCGTGCCGTTTCTGGTAACGCCCCCCCTTAAGCGCCTGGATTCATGGAGCACCATGCAGCTGCGTATTCTCGTGACGCCGGCTAATAACCTCCCGGCGGACAGGGAGTCGCTCTTCTTCCTGGCCTCTAAGGCTATCCCGTCTGAAGCGCCCGTCACCCCGGCACAATCTGCGGACGGTGCCGCCGGTTCAGCCACGATGTCGATGGCGCTGCAGAGCTTTATCAAATTCTATTACCGCCCGAAGGGCCTGAAGCCACATGCGATTTTTGACGGTGATGTGGCCCCCCGTATTCGCGTAAGCCGCACTGCGGATAACCATCTGCACATCACTAATCCGACGCCGTACTACCTCACCTTTGGCGTGCTGACGGTGGACGGCAAGGCCGTTGGGCCGGAAGCGCGCCGGGCAATGGTCCCTCCGATGGGCGGATATGACTATCCGATGCCGGCGGGTGCTCCTGCCAGAGGCGGCATTGTGAAGTGGCAGTTAATTGATGAATTTGGGCTTGTCACGGATGAACAGCATCAGCCCCTCAGCTAGCCCCCAGGGCATTACGTCGACCCGGCACAGGAATGCTGGTTGTCTGCCATCGGCTTTAAACCGGATATGTACAGGAAAACGAATGTGGGTATTTTAACATCACTGCATAGCAGCCGCCGGGCGGCAGTCAGCTCCGATGCAGACAAGGGGTTGCAGGGCTTTCGTTTGCACCCAGTGGCAGCGGTGCTCTACCTTGCGGGCGTGATGCCGGTATGTGCACTGGCGCAGGATTATTTTAACCCTTCATTCCTGGATGATGGTTCGGGCAATACGGTTGACCTGTCGGCGTACGAGACGGCGGGGGCAATACCTGAAGGCAGCTATCTGGTCGATGTGTACCTGAATCAGGAGATGATGTCCACCCGACAACTCAGTTTTACGAAGGGCGCGGGCGGAGAGGTCGGGCCGGTACTGACCGTCGGGATGCTCCGGAAAATGGGGGTGGCCACGGACCGTGTTCCTTCCCTTAAAGGGGGGCCGGATGACCAGAAAATTGACAGTCTGGCAACGGCCGTGCCGGGAGCCACGGTTACGTTCAGCCTGGCAAAACTGCGTCTCGACCTGACTGTTCCGCAGGCGGACATGCTTGAGCAGGCCAACGGTACGGTGGATCCGTCTCTCTGGGACGAGGGTATGCCGGGCATGATGTTTAACTATATGCTCAGCGGCTCCCGCAGTGATATGGATGGTCAGTATGGTGAGGGGGAAAGCCACTCCGACAGCCTTTTCGGTACCGTAAACGGCGGGGCGAACCTGGGTCCCTGGCGCCTGCGCTCTACCTGGAGCTACAGCGATTCAACGACCAGTGGCAGCGGGTATAACAGCAGCCAGACCCAGCAGCAATTCATGAACACCTACGTACAGCGTGACGTGCAGTTCCTGCGCGGTGAGCTGCTGATGGGGGAGAACAGCACCGGCAGCGACATTTTTGACGCCATACCGTTTAAGGGCGTGCAGCTGACCTCCAATGACGACATGCTCCCGTGGTCACAGCGCAACTATGCCCCGGTGGTGACCGGGATTGCGAATTCGACGGCCAGAGTCTCGGTGCGCCAGAATGGCACGCTTATCTATGAAACCACGGTGCCGCCGGGTCCGTTCCGCCTGACCGATATCTATAACGCTGGCAGCGGCGGCACCCTGGACGTCACGGTGACCGAGGCGGACGGGACCACCCACGTATCCAGCCAGAGCTATGGCACCCTCAGCACCATGAAACGCCCGGGGACTGTTGATTATGAGATGACGGTCGGGCGCTATAACGGCAGTAACGGGGCTTATCAGGGCAGTGCTGACCCGCTCTTTGCGATGGCGACGGCGACGGCCGGTCTGCCGTACAGCCTGACCCTGTACGGGGGCGCACTGGTGGCAGAGAAGTACCTGTCAGGCGTGGTCGGCAGCGCGCTGTCCCTGGGCATTATGGGGGCCATAGCGCCACAGCGTTGTATTCACTCCTCGCGCCCGTCGCCCTGTTCCCGGATGCGCTGCTGGCCCAGGTCCTGGCGGCCAGTCTCCATCCTGATGATGTGGCGTCCGCCTGTGTCTGGCTGTTGCAGAATAAAACCCTGAGCGGCGCCGCGCTTCGGCAGTCGGTGGATGCCCGGGACTGGCCGCCCGCCGTGAAGGCGCTGACCGGTTTTCCGGATGTGCTGGCACAGATGGCCCGGAATCTGTCCTGGACCCGGTCGCTGGGTGACGCTTACCGCGATGCTACCCGTCACCTGATCATCTCAGGAGACGGGGTTTACTCCTCTGCTATCAGGCGGCGTTCGCCAGCAACTGGTCCATAAAGTCCCGCACCCACTTCATCCGCTCTTTACGTTCCGACAGGTCACGGATAAATTTCAGTTTGCTCGGGCCATCCAGTCGCCAGTGCTGCGGTTCTTTTTGTAGCAGGCCAATCAACCAGCCCGGATCGGCTTTGTTCTGCTCCGCAAATTCGATAAACCCGCCTTTTTCGCTGGCTTCCACCCGGCGAATGCCGATTTTTCGCGCGGTCAAACGGAGCGCCGCAATATCCAGCAGATTGCGGGCGGCATCCGGCAACTGACCAAAACGGTCAATCAGCTCCACCTTAAGATCATCCAGCTCGTCCTCTTGCTGGGCGCTGGCAATGCGTTTATAGAACGACAAACGGGTATTCACATCCGGGATATAGTTATCCGGCAGCAGGGAAGGCATGCGCAACTCGACTTCAGTTTGGTTACTGGTCAGATCTTCCAGCGATGACTCGCGGCCTTCTTTCAGCGCGTCCACCGCATTCTCCAGCAACTCCATATACAGGGTGAAACCGATGGTTTCCATTTGCCCGCTTTGATCTTCACCTAACAGTTCGCCTGCACCGCGAATTTCCAGGTCATGAGTGGCAAGCGCGAATCCAGCGCCCAGATCTTCCAGTGAGGCAATCGCCTCCAGACGTTTTTGCGCATCGGTGGTCATCGCTTTCGGATGTGGCGTCAGGAGCCACGCGTAGGCCTGGTGATGCGAACGGCCAACACGCCCCCGTAACTGGTGTAACTGCGCCAGTCCGAAGTGATCGGCCCGCTCGATAATAATGGTATTGGCGGTTGGGATATCGATGCCGGTTTCGATGATGGTGGTACAGACCAGCACGTTAAAACGCTGGTGATGGAAGTCGTTCATCACCTGTTCCAGGTCGCGCTCGCGCATTTGACCATGCCCGATGGCGACACGTGCTTCAGGAACCAGCTCGGCAATACGGTTGGCCGCTTTTTCGATATTCTCTACGTCGTTGTAAAGATAGTACACCTGGCCGCCACGCAACACTTCACGCAGGATTGCCTCACGCACTACCAGATTATCGTATTCGCGCACGAAGGTTTTCACCGCCAGACGACGCGCTGGCGGCGTGGCGATAATCGACAGATCACGCATACCGCTCATCGCCATATTGAGCGTGCGAGGGATGGGCGTGGCGGTTAACGTCAGGATATCGACATTGGCGCGCATCGCCTTGATTCGTTCTTTATGGCGAACGCCAAAGCGGTGTTCCTCATCGACGATCAGCAGCCCTAAATCGCGCCATTTGAGCTCGTTCTGCAACAATTTGTGGGTGCCGATCAGAATATCGATTTTACCATCACGCGCCTCATTCATGATTTGTGCCTGCTCTTTGGCTGTACGGAAGCGGGAAAGCATTTCAATGCGTACTGGCCAGTTGGCAAAGCGATCGCGGAAGTTATCATAATGCTGCTGTGCAAGTAGGGTGGTTGGTACTAACACCGCGACTTGCTTGTGGTTAATTACCGCGAGGAAGGCGGCGCGCATAGCGACTTCGGTCTTACCGAAGCCTACGTCCCCACATACCAGGCGATCCATCGCCAGCGGCTGGCACATGTCGCTTAGCACGGCATTGATCGCCTGGGCCTGGTCAGGGGTGGTTTCAAACGGGAAGCTATCACAGAACAGTTGGTACTGTTCGCGATCCTGTTTGAAGGCGAAACCCGCTTTAGCGGCGCGCAGGGCATAAATATCCAGCAACTCAGCCGCCACATCTCGCACTTTTTCTGCGGCTTTCTGCCGGGCGCGTGACCAGGTATCGCTACCCAATTTGTGCAGCGGCGCATTTTCATCCGCGCCGCCGGCATAGCGGCTGATCAGATGCAGGGACGACACCGGCACGTACAATTTGGCATCGCCGGCATAGGCCAGCATCAAATATTCGGCAATAATACCGCCGGTTTCCAGTGTGGTCAGCCCGATGTAGCGGCCCACCCCGTGTTCCAGATGCACCACGGGTTGGCCGGGATGCAGCTCAGCCAGATTGCGAATGAGTACATCTGGATTGATGGTGCGGCGGTTGTCTTGCCGACGATGGCTAACCCGCTCGCCGAGTAAATCACTTTCACAAATTACCGCGCGGTTGCGCAGGCTATCAATAAAACCGTGCTCGCTGGCGCCGATCATCAGGAAATGGCCCGCTTCTTTAGCAGCGCTCAGCGACTGGATAGTCTTCGGTATAATTTTGATGCGGGCTAACAGTTCCAGCAGTGTTTCGCGGCGGCCTTCACTCTCTACTGAGAATACCACCGGGCCGCTGAACGTTTCCAGGAAGTGTCGCAGTGTATCCAGCGGGGCCCTGGCCTGCGCCTGTACCGCCAGGTCCGGCAGACGTTGATAACCCAGGTTGGTATTGGCGGCTTTCTCTGGCAGCGCCTCGTTTTTCAATTGAATGCGTGGCCATTTTTTCAGCTCGCTGAACAGTTCATCGGTACGTAGCCACAAAGACTCAGGCGGCAGCAGTGGTCGCATTGGATCAACGCGACGATTTTCGAAACGCGCCATGACATCCGACCAGAAGCGATTAGCGCTGCTTTCCAGGTCACCGGTGTTCAGCAGCAACGTGTTAGCCGGAAAATAGCTGAAGAGTGCTGGCAATGGCCTATCAAAAAACAGCGGTTGCCAATATTCGATCCCGGCAGGCAGGGTGCCTTTACTTACCTGTTGATATATATGTTCCGCTTCACGCCGGACATCGAAGTGTTCGCGCCACTGGCTACGGAACAGTTCGATGGCGACTTTATCGGTTGGGAACTCATGCGCAGGCAGCAAATTAATCGCCCCGACTTCCTCCAGCGTGCGCTGGCTGTCTACCTCGAACAGGCGCAGACTGTCGATTTCATCATCGAAAAAGTCAATACGATAAGGCTGTTCGCTCCCCATCGGATAGAGATCGAGCAATGCGCCGCGTGTGGCGTATTCTCCATGTTCCATGACCTGATCAACGTGACGATAACCCGCCTGTTCCAACTGGGCGCGTAGTGTATCGCGCGCCAGACGCTGGCCTTTTTTCATCACCAATGCGTGCCCATGCAGATAGCTGTGCGGGCAGACGCGTTGCATCAGGGTATTGACCGGTAGGATCAGTATGCCCCGTTCAAGGGTGGGGAGATGGTAAAGGGTGGATAAACGCGAAGAGATAATTTCCTGATGTGGCGAGAAGCTGTCAAACGGCAATGTTTCCCAGTCCGCGAGTCCGACAACCGGTTCAGTGGTGAACTGTTTAATCTCATCCTGCAGGCGCAGTGCGTTTTGCATGTCTGGCGTAATCAATATCACCGGCCCCTGATGGCGAGCGATGATTTCGGCAGATTCAACGGCACAGGCGGCACCGCTCAGTTGTCCCAACTGGCGTTGGTCACCTGCTTTAATGGGCAGGGTGTATCGGAATTGTTCAGGCATAATCAGTCAGACGGTCTCTTTGACTTATAAGGAGAGCAGGGACATCGCGTCCCTGTTTCGGCTAACCGGAGTATACCTCTATTTTGGTGATTGTTGGGTGTAGTGCATTCGGGGGTGGTCAATATTTGCCCAGATCAGCTCATTTTCCTGGTGGTAACTGTGGTTACCGTCATCCCATTTTACGTAGTAACCTGCCGGAGCCGCATCCTGTTCGAAGACGTTAACAATCATCCCTTTGATATCACCTGTTTTGTGTCTGACAATACTGCCTTTAGGATATTTAGACATGTTCCCCTTCCCGCGCTGGCTCTACGACATTATCGCTACTACAAGTATTGCCCCCTTCACTGAGGTCGCAATACTCAATTTATGCTGATTGTTGTGTGATAATTAAACTATTGGCGTTTGTTTTTTGTGCGTCAGCGCCGTATTTGCAGTAACGGACGCCTTTGCTGACAAAACAATACAACCGACTCAGTAGCTTAGAGGTTCCATAACGTGGGCCGCTCCTTTATCATCTTCGGCAACTTTTTGTCTTATTCACCGCCAGAAGACGGATTACATGTATCAACCTGTCGCGTTATTCATCGGTCTGCGCTACATGCGTGGACGAGCATCAGACCGCTTCGGGCGGTTTGTTTCCTGGCTCTCTGCCATCGGCATCACCCTGGGGGTGCTGGCGCTGGTGACCGTATTGTCGGTTATGAACGGCTTTGAGCATGAACTGGAAAAAAGCACCCTCAACCTGATGCCTCAGGTGTTGATTACCCGTGAAAACGGTTCTATTAATCCACAGCAAATCCCGGCCAGTTCGTTACAGTTGCAGGGGGTTAGCCGTATAACCTCGTTAACCACCAGTGATGTTGTGTTGCAAAGCGCCCGTAGCGTTGGGGTGGGCGTGATGTTGGGGATTAACCCCGACGAGCCGGAGCCGCTGACGCCATTTCTGGACAACGTCCAGCAGAGTGCGCTGCAGTCTGGTCAGTACAACGTGATTGTTGGCGAACAACTGGCACAGCAGCTAGGGCTGAAGCGGGGTGATGAGCTGCGCCTGATGGTGCCTTCTGTCAGCCAGTTCACCCCGATGGGCCGTCTACCGAGCCAGCGTTTGTTTACTGTGGTGGGGACCTTTGCCGCTAACAGTGATGTTGATGGTTACCAGATTCTGGTTAACCAGCAGGATGCCTCTCGTCTGATGCGTTACCCGTTGGGGAATATAACTGGCTGGCGTCTGTGGCTGGATAAACCGTTGCAGGTTGATGCGCTTAGCCAGCAGAAACTGCCTGACGGGCTGGTCTGGAAAGACTGGCGTGAACGTAAGGGAGAATTGTTCCAGGCGGTCAAAATGGAGAAAAATATGATGGGGCTGTTGCTCAGCCTGATCGTCGCCGTTGCCGCTTTTAATATCGTCACCTCGCTGGGGCTGTTGATCATGGAGAAGCAAGGCGAAGTGGCAATCCTGCAGACTCAGGGACTGACGCGCCGTCAGATTGTGCTGGTCTTTATGGTGCAGGGCGCGACGGCTGGCATCTTTGGCGCGGTACTGGGGGCGTTTTTGGGCGTGCTGTTGTCCAGTCAGTTGAACAACCTGATGCCACTGATTGGTCTCTTTCTTGACGGTGCGGCGCTGCCGGTCGATATTTCTGTCCCGCAGGTGGTGACGATTGTTATCACCGCGATAGTGGTGGCGCTACTTTCCACGCTTTATCCTTCCTGGCGCGCGGCCGCCGTCCAACCTGCTGAGGCTTTACGTTATGAGTAACCCAATTCTGTTGCAGTGTAACAACCTGTGCAAACGCTATCAGGAAGGCAGTGTGCAGACTGATGTACTGCGTAATGTCTCTTTCAGCGTGGCGCCAGGTGAAATGATGGCGATCGTCGGCAGTTCCGGTTCAGGCAAAAGTACGTTGATGCACCTGTTGGGCGGGCTGGATACGCCCACGTCCGGCGACGTGGTGTTTAACGGCAAATCACTTAACGGCATGTCTTCCGCGGCTAAAGCGGAGTTACGTAACCGCGAACTGGGTTTTATCTATCAGTTCCACCACCTGCTGCCGGATTTTAGTGCGCTGGAGAATGTGGCGATGCCCCTGCTGATCGGTAAAGTGGCTAAGGTCGAGGCACAGGCAAAAGCCCTTGAGATGCTCAGTGCTGTAGGGCTTGATAAACGAGCGGCTCATCGGCCAGCCGAGCTTTCTGGCGGCGAGCGGCAGCGTGTCGCCATCGCCCGGGCGTTGGTTAATAATCCGCGTCTGGTGCTGGCGGATGAACCCACAGGTAATCTGGATGCCCGTAACGCTGATGCTATTTTTGATCTGCTGGGTGAGCTAAACGTGCGGCAGGGGACGGCTTTCCTGGTGGTGACCCATGACCTGCATCTGGCGAAGCGGCTTAACCGCCAGATGGAAATGCGTGATGGTCAGTTAAGTGGCAACGTGACTCTGGCAGGGCTGATGTAATGACGGGGCCTCTCTCTTTTCTTCTCGGGCAGCGTTTTAGCCGTGGGCGACGTCGTGGTGGCATGGTGTCGTTGATTTCCGTACTTTCCACCGTGGGTATCGCGCTGGGGGTGGCGGTGTTGATTGTTGGCTTGAGTGCGATGAATGGTTTTGAGCGCGAGCTGAACAATCGTATTCTCGCGGTGGTGCCTCATGGTGAAATAGAACCGGTTAATCAGCCCTTTACTGGCTGGCAGGGGCTGCTACCCAAAGTGGAGCAGGTCAACGGCATCGCCGCGGCTGCACCCTATATTAACTTCACCGGGTTGATTGAAAGCGGCGCTAAGCTCCAGGCCATCCAGGTGAAAGGCGTTGACCCACAGCAGGAAACTAAACTGAGTGCGTTGCCGTCCTGGGTACAGAACCATGCCTGGCAGAGTTTTGGGGCTGGAAAACAGCAGATAATCCTTGGGCAAGGTGTGGCGAAAAGTCTTAACGTTAAACAGGGAGACTGGCTGACCATCATGATCCCTAACAGTGACCCGCAACACAAATTGCTGCAACCAAAGCGTGTTCGCTTACAGGTTAGCGGTATTCTGGCCCTCAGCGGCATGCTTGATCACAGCCTGGCGTTAGTTCCGCTGGCCGATGCACAACAGTATCTGGGCATGGGGGATAGTGTCACGGGTATTGCATTGAAAATGAACAACCCTTTTGCCGCGCAGAAACTGGTACGTGACGCGGGTGAAGCGACGCATTCTTACGTTTATATCCGTAGCTGGATTGGCACATACGGCTACATGTACCGTGATATCCAGATGATCCGCGCCATTATGTATCTGGCAATGGTATTGGTGATTGGGGTGGCCTGCTTCAACATTGTTTCCACGTTGGTGATGGCGGTGAAGGACAAGCGCGGTGATATCGCGATTTTACGCACCCTCGGAGCAAAGGATGGGCTGATCCGCGCTATCTTTGTCTGGTATGGCCTGATGGCCGGTCTGGTGGGGAGTATCAGTGGCGTGGTGATCGGTGTGTTGGTGGCGTTGAATCTCACACCGATTATTCATGGGATTGAAATGCTAACGGGCTACCATTTTCTGTCCGGTGATATCTACTTTATTGATTTTCTGCCGTCAGAGGTTCACTGGCTGGACGTGGTTATCGTGCTGGTGACGTCACTGATACTCAGCCTGATAGCCAGTTGGTATCCGGCCAGAAGGGCGAGCCGGATCGATCCCGCCCGCGTGCTCAGTGGTCAGTAATCTTTTGATGCCAGGGGATAAATGACTGGTCATGTTGCCACGGAGACCTAAGCGGAATACGTGATAGCGTACTCTTGCATGTTAAAGACCAGAGGAATGATGATGCGTATACCCCGTTGCCAGTTAAGACTGGCGCGTTATAAGAAAACCCGACGTCAGGTGCATCAGCGCTTTCGTCAGCGCATTTTTGAGCGTGATCGTAACATCGAAATAGCCCGCCATCCGCTGCCCCGAGTGGTGGTACTGACCGGGGCCGGGATCTCCGCTGAATCGGGTATTCGGACGTTTCGCGCGGCAGATGGCCTGTGGGAAGATCACAAAGTGGAAGATGTCGCCACACCAGAGGGATTCATCCGCGACCCGGTGAAGGTGCAGGCATTCTACAATGCCCGCCGTCGCCAGCTTCAGCAGCCTGGAATCGAACCGAACGCCGCGCATAAAGCTTTGGCTGAGCTGGAAGAGGCGCTGGGCGATCATTTCTTGTTGGTCACTCAGAACATCGACAACCTGCATGAACGGGCCGGTAGCCGCAATATTATTCATATGCACGGCGAGTTGCTGAAGGTGCGCTGTACCACCAGTAGTCAGGTGTTGTACTGGCAGGAAGACGTGAAGGCTGATGATCGCTGCCACTGTTGCCAGTTCCCTTCAACGCTGCGCCCACATGTGGTGTGGTTTGGTGAGATGCCACTGCAAATGGATGAGATTTATGAGGCGCTAAGGCAGGCCGACTATTTTGTCGCTATCGGTACTTCCGGCCATGTTTATCCGGCCGCCGGTTTTGTCCATGAGGCGAAGTTGCAGGGGGCGCATACGATTGAACTTAATCTGGAACCAAGCCAGGTGGGTAGCGAGTTTGAAGAAAAAGAGTACGGTCTCGCCAGTGACGTCGTGCCAAAATTTGTGCAAAATTTGCTGAAAAAGCTCGGTAAATAATCGCGGCTCAAATCAACAGAGCAACAGCGGGTTGCCCTGTTGATGGTGCCGGAACGGGCATTTCAATCTGTTTCCTACCCTCTGCTATTCATGCCGGTTGCAGCGTTGTGCGGCGTCTGGCTTTCATGCTGACTGACACAAACACCGCGATAAACACCATGGCGAAAAGTACCACAATGGTTGGTGCAGGGGCGCTGTCGAGAAAGAAAGACAGATAGACGCCGCTGAAGGTGACGATTATTGACAGCAATAAGGCGACCAGTAGCATGCTGGAAAATGTTCGTGTCAGCAGCAAGGCAATGGCGCCAGGGGCTATCAGCAGTGAGATAGTCAGGATAATCCCCACGGCTTTCAGTGCGGCCACGATAGTCAGGGCGGTCATGCACAGTAGTCCATAATGCAGCAGTTTGCTATTCAGGCCACAGGCACTGGCCTGGCATGCATCGAAGGCATAGAGCAAAAAATCGCGCCATTTGACCACAAAAATCGCGAGAATCAGTAACGCAATGGCCCCTGTTTCGGCTAAATCACCGAGATTAATGCCCAGCATATCGCCAAACAGAATGTGGTCGAGATGGATCTCGGCTTTCACTGCCACGGACATAATCAACCCGATGGCAAACATCGCGGAAAATACGATACCCATCAGTGCATCCTGTTTTATCCTGCTGTTTTCATTTAGAAATCCGGTCGATACCGCACAGAAAAGACCGGCAAAAAATGCCCCGACGCCAAAAGGCAGTCCGATCATGTAAGCCAGTACCACCCCGGGAAATACCGCATGACTCATGGCATCGCCCATCAGTGCCCAGCCTTTCAACACCAGTAAACAGGAGATCAGCGCAGCGGGAATGGCGATCAGCACCGCAATCCACAGGGCGTTGACCATAAAGCTAAACTGGAAAGGTTGCAGCAGTACTGAAAGGAGACTCATGGGGTTTCTCCTGAGGCGAGCATCGTCTGGAGAGCACGTTTATGTCGCTTCAGCCAGCCATATTTGGGTGAGAACAAAAAAGCCAGCAGGAAGATTAATGCCTGGGTGACCACAATAATTCCTCCCGTCGCACCATCCAGAAAATAGCTGCTCCAGGCACCAAGAAAACTGGTTAACGCTCCGATAATAACCGCGAGAATCAGCAGCCGTGGAAAGCGGTCTGTCAGTAAATAAGCCGTGGCGCCCGGGGCAACCACCATGCAGACCACCAGAAACGCGCCGACTGTTTGCAGCGCCGCTACCGTGGTGACTGACAGTAATACGAAGAACAGCACTTTTAACCTCGGCGGGTTCAGACCAATTGTCCATGCGTGGTTCTCATCAAAGAAGACCACCAGCAGATCTTTCCATTTCAGCAATAAAATTGTCAGAGAAACGAAGCCAATAATGGCTAATTGCAGAATGTCGGCCGGTGAAATGGCCAGAATATTGCCTGAGACAATGGTCTGGATATTCACCGAGGCCGGATTAAGCGAAACCATAAATAAGCCAAAGCCAAAGAAAGAAGAAAAGATGATCCCGATAATGGTATCTTCCCGCAGGCGTGAACGTTGATTGAGGAACAGCATCGCCCCCGCCGCCAGACCTCCCGAGAAGAATGCGCCAAGAGAGAAGGGTAAACCCAGCATATAAGCACCAGCCACGCCAGGTACAATGGCATGTGACAGCGCATCACCAATCAACGACCAGCCTTTCAGCATCAGATAGCAGGAGAGAAAGGCGCACACGCCCCCGACCAACGCGGAAACCCACATGGCGTTCAGCATGTACTGATAGGTAAAAGGTTCCAGTAAGATAGCCATCATGATTGCTCCCTGATGGGGATCCGAGCCGGCTGACTGGCAACCACAGCGGCAGAGGGGGGGATACCTCCTTCCACCGCCATTGGGTATAAAATGCCATCGAAGGTTTTAGCGAGATTTTGCTGTGTAAAGGTGTCGGGTGTTGGGCCACAGGCCAGCACGGTGCCTTTTACCAGCACGGTGTAATCACAGAAGCGGCTGACGACGGAAAGATTGTGTGTCGACACCAGTAGCGTACAGCCTTCATCACGCATTTCTTGCAGTAGCGCGATAATCCGTTCTTCTGTTTGTACATCAATCCCGGTAAACGGTTCGTCAAGCAGTACAATTTTTCCACCCTGAGCGATAGCTCTGGCAAGGAAAATGCGTTTCTTTTGCCCGCCGGAAAGCTCGCCAATTTGCCGTTGACGAAAATCACGCATTCCCACCCGCTCAAGCGCGGCATTGACCGCATCATGGTCGGCTTTACGTGCGATGCGCAGCATGCCCATATGGCCGAAGCGCCCCATCATCACTACGTCTTCCACTAATACCGGGAAGTCCCAGTCAACGTCTTCTGACTGGGGAACATAGGCCACCAGATTTTTTTTCAGCGCCTGCCGGGGAGGCATATCAAGCAGCGTCACTTTCCCCTGGGAGAGTGGGACAAACCCCATAATGGCTTTGAACAGCGTGGACTTTCCGGCACCATTGACCCCCAGCAGTGCGGCAATGCTGCCCTGAGGGATGTTCAATTCGGCATTGTGCAGAGCAGTATGACCATTGCGGTAAGTCACGGTAACGTCGCTGACCAGGATACCGCCGCTTTTACGTCGCGAAGACGGCTGGGATAAGGTTGAGGTTTTCATGGTTGTAACCCATCACTGATCCCTTGCACGACGGTTGCCGTGGTGACGCGCAGTAAATCAAGATAGGTGGGAACCGGACCATCTGCGGCGCTGAGGGAATCGACATAGAGCACGCCGCCGTAATGCGCGCCCGTTTCTTTCGCCACCTGACGGGCGGGTTTATCCGAGATGGTGCTTTCGCTGAATACGGCGGGGATCGAGAATTTTTTAACCGCGTCGATAACTTTCCTTACCTGTTGCGGCGTTCCCTGCTGGTCGGCGTTGATTGGCCACAGATACAGTTCTTTCAGCCCAAGATCACGCGTCAGGTAAGAAAATGCCCCTTCGCTGCTCACCAGCCAGCGCTTTTCTGGTGGAATACGGCTAATTGCTTCGCGGAGTGGCGCAATAGTTGCGGCGATTTTTTGCTGATAAATTTCCGCATTTTTACGGTAAGTTTCCGCATTCTCTGGATCATATTTCACCAGTGCGTCACGGATGTTATTGACATAGATACGGGCATTTTCGGCAGACATCCATGCGTGCGGGTTAGGTTTGCCGTGGTAGGGGCCTTCGGTTATCCCCATGGGAACCACGCCCATGGAAACTTCCACCTCCGGGACTGCGGATAAGTGTTGATAAAACTTTTTGAACCACAATTCCAGACTGAGTCCATTTGACAGGATCAGTTGGGCATTCTGGGCATGACGGATATCGCCAGGCGTGGGTTGATATTCATGAATTTCCGCACCAGGCTTGGTGATTGATTCGACTACAGCCGCATCACCCGCTACATTTTTCGCCATATCGGCAATGATGGTGAAGGTGGTCACCACTTTAAATTTATCCTGTGCTGACGCGTAAGGTGCGCTGAGCATCAATATCACGTTGAACAGGCCAGTACAGGCCCACACGGCCATCAACCCTTTTTTTCGCATGTATGTTGACTCCTGAAAAGAGAGATATAGCAATAGCTATGAAATATAGCATTGGCTATATCAGATGACAATCATTCTCATTTTCTATTGGATTGACCATACATGCGGTGTTGAACTGCGGTGGCTTAAAAACCGGAAAATATTTTTCTTTCCGGCGAAACTTTTTGTCGTACCACAGCGAACTGTAAGAGACAGCACTTTTGCTAATCCTGATGGAGCTTTTCATGAACCGTACAAAAAAACTGCTATGTTCTCTGTCCACGGCTGCATTCATGAGCCTTGCTCTGCCGGTTATTCACGCTGAGGCGGCGCTTCCTGTCGGCGCCCAGGCTCCCGACTTTACGTTACAAGGGGCGCTGGCTGGGAAACCGCTAACCTTCTCTTTACAGCAGGCACTGCAAAAAGGGCCTGTCGTACTCTACTTTTTCCCGGCGGCCTTCACCAAAGGTTGTACGATTGAGGCGCATGATTTTGCCGAGGCCACCGACAGTTTTAAAAAACTGGGGGCGACGGTTATTGGCGTCACTGCGGGGAATACCGATCAGGTTGGCGAATTCTCCAGGCTGGAATGTCGGGATAAATTTGCTGTCGCGGCGGATCCTGGGGCTAAAATCGCCAGTGAATACCAGACAACCATGCAGATGAAGGGTAAAACGGTTTCTGATCGTACTTCCTACGTTATCGCGCCGGACGGTAAGATCCTGCTGAGCTATACCGACCGCAATCCGGATATTCACATCCAAAAAGCAATGGATGCAGTGAAACATTACGCCGCCGACCATTCCTGATAACCGTTGCCAGGTAAATCACTCGCCGACAGAGGCCGCTATGTTAACTGCAATCCTGTCCGCCTTTTTAGGCGGCATTATCCTGAATTTCATGCCGTGCGTATTCCCGGTGATTTCCCTGAAGGCGCTGGGGTTGCTGCGCCATCAGGGAAACACCGCAAGTGCGCGTTCTGAAGGTTTGGCATTTTTGGCGGGGGTGATTGTCACCATGATGGCGCTTGTCGCTATTCTGCTGGCTGCCCGTGCCGCTGGAAACGCCGTCGGTTGGGGGTTCCAACTGCAGTCTCCGTTGGTGATTGCGCTCCTGGCGCTGATTATTCTGGCGGCCGCGCTCAATCTCCTGGGGGTCTTTGAAGTTGGGCTGACGCTGCAACGGGCAGGAGAAATCGACATTGGCCGCAGCGCGTTAATCCGCTCGGCGCTGACGGGGGCGCTATCTATCATCGTGGCGACGCCCTGTTCGGCGCCGTTTATGGCCAGCGCGATAGGTTATGCTCTGGTTCAGCCGCCGGGGGTTTCACTGGCGATATTTTTCTCACTGGCGTTGGGTTTTGCCGCCCCGTTTACCCTGGTCTCGCTCTTTCCGCAACTGGCGAGACGTCTGCCGCGTCCGGGAGCATGGATGGATGTCCTCAAGCACGGGCTGGCTTTCCCGATGTTTGGCGCTTTTGCCTGGTTAGTCTGGGTGCTGGCGCAGCAGGCTGGTACTGCCGCACTGGCGACTATTCTGGCTTGTTCAGTGGTGTTGAGCTTCACGGCATGGATCTACGGGATGGCGCAAAAAAGGCGCTTCAGCGAAAAACCGCATAAGCTGTTATATGCGGTAACCGCCGTGTTGCTGGTCGCGGTGATCGTCCCGCTTGCCGGGGGCATTCAGCCAGGCCCCTCCTTGCCTGATGAGCAAACAGCGAGTACGGTCACGCCGGTAAAATGGTCGCCACAAGCCGTCGCTGAGACCCGTGGACAGGGTAAAGAGATTCTGGTGGATTTCACGGCTTCCTGGTGTATCACCTGCCAGGTCAACCAACGTACTACACTGTCAACCAACGCGGTGAAAGAAGCGCTGTTACGCACTGGCACCGTGTATATGGTGGCGGATTCGACAAAATTTAATCCAGATATTGATGATGTCATGAACGAGTTTGGTCAGGGTGGATTACCGTTATATGTGGTGTATCCGGCCGGTGGCGGTTCGCCGAAAGTTTTGCCTCAGGTACTGACGCCGTCCATTGTGGTGAACGCACTGAATCAGGCCAGAGGTAAAAAGGTGTGATCGGAGGAAGGTTAAAAAGGCGATAAATGGATAAATCCGCTACAGCACGTGATCAATGGCCACGACTAATGGCGCAAGCGCAAGCAGGAGATCAGCAGGCTTACACTCGTCTGTTGACTGCGCTGGTGCCGATTATTCGCTCAATGGTGCGCAAAAAAATTGATGACAGGACGCTGGTTGAAGATGTTATCCAGGATGTTTTGCTGACGATTCACCGAATTCGCCACACTTACGATCCCGCCAGCCCGTTCCTGCCGTGGCTGATGGTGATAACCCAGGCCCGGACCATTGACGCGTTACGTCGGCGTAGCCGACAGCGTCACTGGGAAGTCGGGGACGACGAGGCTGTTATGCCGCCGTCGATAGAAACGCCTTCGTTGCCGGAGCGGCAGGATCCCAGGGATGAGCTGGCCACCTATCTACAGCAGTTATCGATCCGGCAGCGGAAGATCGTGGAGCATGTCCACTTGAAAGAAATGAGCCTGGCTGAAGCCGCACTACAGAACAATCTGACGGTTTCTGCCGTGAAGTCGCTATTGCATCGCGCGTTAACTAATCTTCGCCGTTTTGGAGCTAAGCATGGCAGATCATGATCTTTTAATAGAAAAACTGAGCCGTGATGCGACCCCGGTGAAAAGAGTGCGTCCGACGGGGTGGCGCGTATTTATATGGTTAGCAATAGCGCTGCCATGTGGGGCGGCGGCCAGTTTACTGGTGCACAGGACGCTGATTGACTGGTCGTCACCGGGAATGACCGGGACCATATTGCAATTACTCCTGACGTTTTTTACCGGTACACTGGCGATTCACAATGCTTTCCAGATGAGCATTGCCGGGCGGTATTTCCTGAGCTGGCGATGGTTTATGCCGCTGGTGGTTTTCTGGCTTGGCAGTAACCTGCTTCATTTGCGTGATGCGCCAATGATGAAGGGACAGGTTGACGAAACAAATTGCTATCTCTTTATTCTGGTGGTGAGTGTGCCGATGATGCTCATGGTGATCGGCTCGCTGCGTCAGACCCGTACATTGTATCCGGTGCGCAACCTGGCGGTTGCGGGTGCTGGCGTTGCCTGTATGGCTTTGTCGCTGTTGTCGCTGTGCCATCCGATTGACCTGTACTGGCTGGATTTTATCCAGCATCTCGCGGCAGTGTCCACCATTGTGCTATTGACTATTATCCTGGGGCGCAGATGGGTCGTTGTATCCTGAAAATGTCGTACTGAAGCGGGAGATTGAGTCAGTGTGCTGATTCTCTGGGATAAGACGCGCCAGGCGGACAATTGATTTTTATCGTGCTAAAGGCGGAATTTATCCCGCCTTTTTAGGTTGTGGCAGCGCCAGAATCAGATGCGTCATCACGCCGCCCGCCAGGCCCCAGAATGCAGAGCCAACGCCTGACAGCGTCAGGCCTGACGCCGTAATCAGGAAGGTGATGACCGCTGCTTCACGCTGTTTTTCATCCGCTATCGCGCGTTGCAGGCTACCCGCAATGGTACCCAACAGTGCCAGTCCGGCGATAACGTGGAGAAGTGCTGGAGGCAGGGCACTGAAAAGTCGTCCAATCGCGCCACCAAATATTCCCGCCAGCAGATAAAAGAGCCCGGCGCAAATTGCACCCCAGTAGCGGCGTTGTGGATTGGGATGGACATCAGGTCCCATACAGATGGCGGCTGTAATCGCCGCGATGCAGACGGAAAACCCGCCGAATGGCGCCAGCAGCAACGAGGTCAACCCTGTCCAACTGATAAGCGGTGAGATAGGGAGCGGGTAGCCCGCGGCATTCAGTGTGGCAATGCCCGGTGCATTTTGCGAGGCCATGGTGACCACAAAGAACGGTACGCCAATCCCCAGCAGCGTGGCCAGGTTAAAGTGTGGCGCGATAAATTCGGGAAGTGTCAGGCTCAGTGGCTGTGGTGAGCAGTGGATCTCTCCCTTTAACGTGGCGACGACCAGTCCGGCCAACAGCGTCAGTACAATAGCGTAGCGAGGCAGATAGCGTTTCGCCAGTAAATAGATCAGGCACATCGTGGCCGTCAGGGTGAAATCGAGCGTAAAAGAAGCAAAGGCATCCACGCCGAAACGCAGTAAGATCCCGGCCAGCATCGCGGCAGAAATCGCCTGTGGAATGTGATTCATCAGGCGCGCGAACAACCCGGTGATACCGCAAAGGAAAATCAGCCCTGACGCGAAAATGAACACGCCGATGGTTTCCGGCACAGAAGTGCCCGGCAGGCTGGTGACCAGCAATGCCGCCCCCGGCGTTGACCATGCGGTCAGGACTGGCGCACGATAATAGAGAGAAAGGCCGATTGACGTCAGGCCCATCGCCAGCCCAAGCATACTGAGCCAGCCGCCAATTTGCTGTGCAGAGGCCCCAGCTGCGCCAAAGGCCTGGAAAATTATTGCGGCAGAACTGGTATAACCCACCAGGACGGCCACAAAACCCGCCACAATGGCAGGCAAGGTCAGATGTTGCAGGGAAAAGGGCGGGCGCATAGACTGATCCGGGTTGTGCGTTATAACGTACAAACTAACATTGTGCGTTATAACGCACAAGCGCAGGAGCAGAAAATTAACAAGGGGACATGATGAGCGATTCGCATTTGCAGCCTGGATTTACACTGAAAGCGTTACGCCAGTCGCGGGGCTGGAGTCTGGCTCAGGCAGCGGAGGAAACCGGGGTCAGTAAAGCGATGTTAGGGCAAATTGAACGGAATGAATCCAGCCCGACGGTCGCGACGTTATGGAAAATCGCTACCGGGTTTAATGTCCCTTTTTCCCTGTTTATTCCGACTGAGCGCCCCTGTGAATCGGCTACGATGCTCCGGAGTAGTCGGACTCGCTGGCCTCAGACTCAGGACTCAATGCAAGTCACGCCATTGTTCCCTTATGACCCGCAGTTTCGCTTCGATATGTTGGCTATTGAGCTGGCCTCTGGTGCGCTCAGCAACTCATCCCCCCATGATTTGGGGGTGATTGAGCATGTGGTGATTACGGAAGGTGAACTGCAACTGGCAGTTGACGGAAAATGGCATACCCTTATAGCGGGCGAGGGCTTGCGTTTTCAGGCTGATTGCCCTCACAGTTACCGCAATGATGGAGAGCAACCGGTGAAGTTCCATTGTTTAATCCACTACCCACCGCCACATTGATGTTGCAGACAGGCTTAAACAGGCGCGAGCACCTGCCTCTGAACTGACCTGACGCAATATATTTTTAAAAAAAGTTACAGATAATGAAATCTGTCATTCAGAGGGAAGGAAGATGAACGATTTACTCGACCGCTTTTTGCACTACGTTTCATTCGACACGCAATCAAAAAGCCATGTTCGCCAGATTCCCAGTACCGAGGGACAGTGGCGACTGGCAAGAGTTCTGCAAGAAGAGCTGAAAACACTGGGATGCAGTGAGGTCATGCTCAGCGAGCACGGCATTGTCATGGCCACGCTACCGGCTAATGTTGACTGGCCGGTACCGACGATTGGTTTCATTTCCCATATGGATACTTCGCCGGACTTTACCGCCAAAAATGTGAATCCGCAAATAGTTGAAAATTACCGCGGCGGCGATATTGCTCTGGGTATTGGCGACGAAATTCTTTCGCCAGTGATGTTCCCGGTGCTACATAGTCTGACGGGACACACGCTGATTACCACGGATGGCAGAACGTTGCTGGGGGCGGATGATAAAGCGGGAGTGGCCGAGATCATGACGGCAATAGCGCATATGCAACGTGATAATGTTCCTCACGGCAAAATTCGTATCGCTTTTACACCGGATGAAGAGATTGGCAAAGGCAGCAGTTGCTTTGATGTCGCCGCCTTTGGTGCTGCATGGGCTTATACCGTGGATGGCGGCGGGGTGGGTGAGTTTGAATTCGAGAATTTCAATGCGGCTTCGGTCACGGTGAAAATAACCGGCAACAATGTACATCCTGGTACGGCAAAAGGGGTCATGGTTAATGCGTTGAATCTGGCCATGCGCTATCAGTCGGCACTGCCGGAGCAAGAAGTCCCTGAACTGACATCGGGTTATGAAGGATTCTATCATCTGCACGGTATTAAAGGCGGGGTGGACAAGGCCGAACTGTATTACCTCATCCGCGATTTTGACAGTGAGAATTTTGCGGCGCGCAAAACGGTGATGAAGAAGACAGCCACAACATTGAGCAAAGGTTTGCCGTCGGGCTGTGGCATCGAGGTCAGTATTGATGACAGTTATTTCAACATGCGCGAGAAGGTTGAAAGCCACCCACATATCATCGATCTGGCGCTGCAGGCAATGCGTGAATGCAATATTGAACCACAGGTGAAGCCCATCCGCGGCGGGACTGATGGGGCTGCGCTTTCTTTCAAAGGACTCCCCTGTCCGAATCTGTTTACGGGGGGCTACAATTATCATGGCAGGCATGAATTCGCCTCGCTGGACAATATGGAGAAAGCGGTCGCGGTCATTATGCGTATCGCGGCATTAACCGCAGAAAAGGCGAAAAAATAACGCGACCTATGCTGCCCAGGGGGATAGCGTAAATCATTCACGTTGAAACGCGCCTGGCGTTTTTCAACCCCGCTGGCACAGGCCCCAACGGGGTAACGCTATCAGGCCGGAGCGCGTCACGCGGTCAACGAGCGCATTGCTGGTCAGTGATAAGACGTGTGCGCAACTAACCGACCTGCAATATTCTCCGGACATGACAGCGGGGAGCGGTCTGAATCACTCGTCTTCACTGAAATACCAATAACCGCTGTTGACCAGGGCGGTCAGTTGCGCCAGGAACGACGGATCGTCCAGCACCGTCCCCAGCGCTTCCACGTCCAGAGTATGCTGGTTAGCCAGCACCTTCAGCGCAGCCTGGTGAGGCGATTCAATTTGTTCACCGTTGACAAACACGGTGGGTCCAATGGACAGAACACGCAGGCCGCCCAGTCGCTGTAGGTGATCTCCCTGGTGTAAGGCGTCGTAAATTTCGCCAGGCTGATAAGGCGGATCTGCAGGCGCGATATCCAGGTCGTGGCGGGATTGGGAGATAAACTCGCCAAACCACAAGTTAAAGTGCTCCGGCTGATGGATTATCTCCAGCATCATTTGCCGGGCTTTTTCCAGTTCCTGTGGCAGGATCTCAGCGGTATTTTCACGAGGAGGTAGATCCGGATCGCTGTAGCGATGGCTGCCCAGCTCACGGGAAAGCACGTAGTCGGCGAAACCACTGATCAGCTCACGGCCGTTCGGCGCACGGAAGCCAACGGAGTAGTTGAGCGCGCTTTCCAGCGAATAGCCTTCATGCGGGAAACCTGGCGGGATGTACAGGATATCGCCGGGTTCCAACTCCTCATCAATGATCGCCTCGAAAGGTTCAACCTGCAGGAGATCTGGATGGGGACAATGTTGCTTCAATGGCGTTTTCTCACCGACACGCCAGCGGCGGCGGCCAGTGCCCTGGATAATAAACACATCATACTGATCGAAATGGGGTCCAACGCCGCCGCCCGGAACGGAGAAAGAGATCATCAGATCGTCAACACGCCAGTCAGGAAGAAAACGGAAAGGGCGCATCAGCGCGGCAGAAGGCTCATGCCAGTGATCGACTGACTGAACCAGTAACGACCAGTTGTTCTCACCAAGATGGTCATAATCCTCGAACGGACCATGGCTAACCTGCCACTTTCCGTCCTGATGGCTGACCAGGCGGCTGTCGACTTCGTTTTCCATCGCCAGACCGGCCAGTTCATCCGGATCGATCGGGTCAACAAAGTTTTTGAAGCCGCGTTTGAGCACGACCGGGCGTTTCTGCCAGTAGCGCTGGACAAAATTGGGCCAGTCAAGATCGAGTTGATAATCCATGGTGAGAGTTCCTGAGACACTGAATTTCATCGATTATAACAGGGGTGGTGCAACCCGCGGTAACGCATTTAATGGTGCGTTGTCTCAGTTTCTCACTCGTCGCGACTAATCATCGTCGTGCAGTATTTCCTGACGTTTGAAAATGACTTCCATCCGTGCGCCGCCCAGTTCACTGGAGGTGGCGATAATATCCCCAACGTACTGCTCCAGAATATCTCTTGCCACGGCGAGGCCCAGGCCCTGGCCTGGGCGCAGCGTATCGGCCCGTTGTCCGCGGATAAAGATCACATCCCGCTTGCTTTCGGGAATTCCCGGACCGTCATCATCGACGAACAGATGCAGTTCGTTATCGGTCTGGCGGGCAGTGATTTCCACAAATTCGAGGCAGTATTTGCAGGCGTTATCCAGCACATTGCCCATCACTTCCATAAAGTCGTTTTGCTCGCCGATAAACGTCAGTTCCGGCGAAATGTCCAGTGTTATCACCACCCCTTTATGCTGATAAACCTTATTCAGCGCGGAACACAGGCTGTCGAGCAGAGCCGGCACAGAGTGCAGCTCGCGCTTCAGTACATTGTGGTCAGCTTGCATACTGGCGCGATGCAGGTAATAACCAATCTGTTGGGAGATGCGGCTGATTTGTTCGAGCATAATCGACTCGGCCTGTTCAAGCGAGAGGTTACGTCCACCACGTAGCGAGCGTAGCGTCGTTTGTAATACCGCCAGCGGCGTCTTCAGGCTGTGGGTGAGATCGCTCAGCGTGGTACGATAACGCGTGTAACGCTGGCGCTCATTATCCAGCAGCAAGTTCAGGTTACGAACCAGGCCTTTTAGCTCCTGCGGCGGCCGGGGATCCAGTGCTTCACGCGTGCCATTTTCCAGTTCTCGCACCTGGCCTGCCAGCGCACCTATGGGGCGCAAGCTCCAGTGCGCAGCCAGCCACAGGAGCGGGATGACCAGCAACAGGTTGATTAACAGCACGTAGCTGAACCAGGACCAGACAACATCAGAATGCTGCAGTTCCTGCGGGATGGAGTCGACCACCACAATGGTTAGCGCAGGTAACGTTGATGTCGCTTTGTAGCGGTTAACTGCCACCGAGTGGGTAAAGGTGTCGTTATTGTCGTCATCATAGGCGGTAAGCTGGTTCTGCGCGTCCTGGTCATTTCCTAACGCCAGCCGACTGGTGCTGTTATCGGTGTTTATTTCATAAAAACCAGCGCGTTTTAGCCATTCCAGTCTGATTTTTTTACGGATTTCGGGAACATCGCGTAACTGCCACAACAGCTTGCCTTCATTATTATAGATATAGATGATGGTCGGAAAATTAAGAGAAAGTCGCTCGGGTTTGACAATGCTCAGTTGATCGTCCTGCCACTGGGCAAGGGTAAAAAACAGATTGCTCTCAGCGCGCATCACCCGATAGGTATTTTTATCGAAGCTGATAACATAACCGACCACTGCCACCATGCCGTAAGAGAATGACAGGAACAGCACGACTGCTGCCGTTGCCAGCAGAAAGCGTGCACGGAGGGAGAACGGCGTTCGGGAGCTGAATTTTAGCATCAGATTACAGATCGAATCGATAGCCCTGACCACGGACAGTGGTAATCACTTCTTCCGGGTACAGAGCTTGTATTTTTTTACGCAGACGGCCCATCAGGACGTCGATGGTATGGCTTTCGCGCAGTTCTGCGTCTGGGTACAGCTGTAGCATCAGTGAATCTTTGCTGACCACTTTACCGGCGTTACGGATCAGGGTTTCGATAATGGTGTATTCGAAAGCGGTGAGTTTGATCTCCTGCTCATTGATGGTCAGTTCTCGCCGGGAGAGATCGACCAGAAAAGGGGGCAGGGAAATAATCTGCGAAGCCAGGCCACTGTTGCGCCGCATTAACGCCTGCATGCGGGCAACCACTTCTTCAATATGGAACGGCTTGGTGACATAGTCATCAGCACCGGCTTCCAGCGCCTCTACTTTGGCCTGCCAGCCTTCACGGGCAGTGAGCACCAGGATCGGTTGTTTCACTTCATGGTTGCGCCAGCGACGGATCAGTGTCATACCGTCTTCATCCGGTAGTCCTAAATCAACCAAAGCAATATCAGGCACATGCTCGTTCAGGAAGTAATCCGCTTCTTTAGAATCCTCAGCTGCATCCACCTGATGGCCCATTTCACGCAGTTGTACGGCGAGATGATGGCGTAACAACGGGTTATCTTCCACAATCAATACGCGCATAACATAATCCTTCTTGGCTGATTCAGTTGGCTACAGAACGTCAATAATAATCTGAAGGAAGCATAGGTTAAAGCACATAAACAATAGATTAACACTGGTCAATTTGCACTGGCCAGTGTTCAGAAAGGTTATTTCAGATCGTCGACCAGTTGAATTGCATGGCCCAGATAATTGAGCGGAGTCATTGATTTCAGACGGGCTTTTTCCTCTTCCGGCAGGGCAAGTCCATCAATAAAGGTTTTTATGCCTGCCGCATCGACGCGCTTGCCGCGGGTCAATTCTTTCAGCTTTTCATACGGTTTTTCAATGCCGTAACGGCGCATGACGGTCTGGATGGGTTCCGCCAGCACTTCCCAGTTGTTCTCTAACTCTTCCAGCAGGTGAGCGCGGTTGACTTCCAGTTTGGAAATGCCTTTCAGGGTGGACTGATAGGCGACCAGCGCATAGCCCACGCCAACGCCCAGGTTACGTAAGACAGTGGAGTCGGTCAGATCGCGCTGCCAGCGGGAAATCGGCAGTTTGCTGCTCAGATGCTGCATCATGGCATTCGCCAGCCCGAGGTTGCCTTCGGAATTTTCGAAGTCTATCGGGTTCACTTTATGCGGCATGGTGGAAGAGCCAATTTCGCCGGCGATGGTTTTCTGTTTGAAGTGGCTCAGCGCAATGTAACCCCAAATGTCGCGATCGAAATCGATCAGGATGGTATTGAAACGGGTGATGCAGTCAAACAGTTCGGCAATATAATCGTGCGGCTCGATCTGTGTGGTGTACGGGTTCCAGGTGATGCCCAATGAGGTCACGAAACTTTCACTCAACTGATGCCAGTCAACGTGTGGATAAGCGGCGATATGCGCGTTGTAGTTACCGACCGCGCCGTTGATTTTACCCAGTACGTCAATGCGTTCCAACTGGCGCAGTTGTCGCTCGAAGCGATACGCCACGTTTGCCATTTCTTTGCCCAGTGTTGACGGGGTTGCTGGCTGGCCGTGGGTTCGGGACAGCAACGGGATATCGCGATACTGCACCGCCAGGTCTTTGACCGCCGCAATGATTTGACGCCAGTAAGGTACGATAACCTCGCGTCGGGCTGTTTCCAGCATCAGAGCATGGGACAGATTGTTGATATCTTCAGAAGTACAGGCAAAGTGAATAAATTCAGCAACGGCGTGCAGCGCGGCATGCGGCTTAACTTTCTCTTTCAGGAAGTATTCAACCGCTTTTACATCGTGATTGGTGGTACGTTCGATGGTTTTAATGCGCGCAGCATCTTCCTCGTTGAAATGGGTGACAATGGCATCAAGGAAAGCGTTTGCGTCGCTATCAAATGCAGGAACTTCCTTGATCTCTGCACAGGCGGCGAGTTTCTGTAACCAGCGAACTTCCACTTCAACGCGGAATTTCAGCAAGCCATATTCACTGAAAATGCCCCGCAGCGGACTGACTTTGTCGCCATAACGGCCATCAATAGGAGAGATGGCCGTCAGAGAGGATAATTCCATTAGTGCAACTCCTGAATCGGTTAACAAATTAGAGTGAGGACTCGGTGATAAGGGACAACATTTGCTTCGCCTCAGTGGCCAGGCGATTGCGGGAAAACATCAGTTGCAGGCGACCGCCACCGACCTGGCGCCACAGTACCGCAGCACGAATACCGGCCAGCAGGGTGGCGCGAATTTTGCTCTGCACTTGCGCGTTTTGTAGCACCGCAGGTGAACCAGTGACCTGAATTCGCGGGCCTAGCGGACTGATCACATCCACATAAGTAGCGGCCATGGCGCTTAGCAGCGTATCAGAATCTAAATCATAGTGTATTAATTGACGTTCAAGCTGGCTGATGCGCTGCGCCAGTTCGTTCAGCGCCTTTTTGTTAGCGCTGAGTTTACGTTCCAGCATCATCAGGCTGAGGGTGTAGCGGGTGAGTTCCGCACCTGCGCCATGGTGGCTGTTGTTATTCAATACCGCTAACAACGTCTCCAGCCCGAAACGTAAGTGAGTTTCATCATTACCGAACACCGCCAGGGTGGACGTAGGGTTCATATCCACCACGCTGTTCAGCGATGTTTTCAACGCGTCGGGCGGACAGTGTCCCTGATGCGCTAATTGCTGCACCAGATGGGCCGATTGCCAGATCCCAGCCAGGGCCAGGGTGATATCGTAATAATTCTTCCCCAAGGTAACTCCTTGTATGTGCCAGTAGGCAATGTCAAACCCGGGCAGTATCGCTACCCGCTAACAGGCTTAAAGCAGTGGCCGACGAGTTTCAATGATAGCGCCACCCAGGCAGACCTCATCAAGGTAAAATACCGCGGACTGACCCGGTGTGACGGCGGCTACCGGTTGATCAAAAGATACTTCCAGACGGTCCTCGCCCATGGGAGTCAGCGTGCACGGGATATCGACCTGGCGATAGCGGGTTTTTACCGTACAGCGCAAAGGCGTCGTCAGGGGGACGCGATCGACCCAGTGCAATTGCTGCGCCACCAACCCGGTGGACATCAGGCGTGGGTGGTCATGACCCTGGGCGACAATCAGCCGATTTTCCCTGAGGTCTTTATCGACGACGTACCAGGGTTCTTCACTGCCTTCTTTGGTACCGCCGATACCCAGCCCTTTACGCTGGCCAAGCGTGTGGTACATCAGCCCCTGGTGCTCGCCGATGACCTCCCCATCCACGTTGACGATGGCGCCAGGTTGAGCGGGAAGATAGCGGCCGAGGAAATCGCGGAATTTGCGCTCGCCAATAAAACAGATGCCCGTGGAGTCTTTTTTAGTCGCGGTAACCAGCTCCAGTTCTTCTGCGATACGGCGTACCCTGGGTTTCTCCAATTCGCCAACCGGGAACAGGCATTGGGAAATTTGTTCATGGCTCAGTGTGTAGAGGAAATAACTCTGATCCTTGTTGTCGTCCAGGCCCCGTAGCAGGCGGCTTTTGCCCTGTACATCCTGACGGCGGACATAGTGACCGGTAGCAATGAGATCAGCCCCCAGATCTTCGGCGGCGAACGCCAGGAAAGCTTTAAATTTAATCTCTTTGTTGCAGAGAATATCCGGATTGGGGGTCCGGCCTGCCTTATACTCCGCCAGGAAGTGCTCGAAGACGTTGTCCCAGTATTCTGCCGCAAAGTTGACCGTGTGCAGGTGAATCCCCAATTTGTCGCAGACGGCTTGCGCATCAGCCAGATCCTGGGCCGCGGTACAGTATTCCTCACCGTCATCCTCTTCCCAGTTTTTCATAAACAGGCCTTCCACCTGATAGCCTTGCTGCTGCAGTAACCAGGCGGAAACGGAAGAATCGACACCGCCGGACATCCCGACGACCACTTTTGTTTGATGTGCTGACATGAGAAATACCCGACTTTAGTGGCAGTTAAAGGCTGCCCTTTAAAATTGCGGCGTATTCTACCACGCGTCCGTCATGGGCGCATCTTCGCTAAACGGCCATTGATACACGCTTAACACCTCCAGCGGATAACGAGGACCTTGCTGATAAACCTTCAGGCTTTCAGCAACGAGTGGCGAACGCAGTTTTTTAGCGGTCAGGATTTCTTCAGGCGGCAGCCACCAGCAGCGATCGATATCGCTATCGTGTGGACAGGTGGGCAGCATTTGGGGCAAATCCAGTGCGAAAAGAAACCGCAGGAAGGGGGTATGGTCTGGCGCAATCCACTGATGCAGGCGCAAAAAGGCCTGTGGTACGCCTTCTATACCGGTTTCTTCGTAAAGTTCACGAACCGCGGCTTGTAGCAGTGTTTCATTGGCTTCCAGATGTCCGGCTGGCTGGTTCCATGTCACCCGTCCGCGGACTCTCTCTTCCACCACCAGAAACCGCCCTTCAGCGTGTACCACGGTAGCGACGGTGACGTGTGGTTTAAACATACCTGACCCCTTATTGCCAATAACGGCTAAAATGGAAAATCATCGGTGATATCGCGCCATTCACCGGGGGGTAAATCATGCAGCATCACGTTACCCATGGCAAAGCGAATCAGTCGCAGGGTGGGGAAACCAATATGAGCGGTCATGCGTCGAACCTGGCGATTACGCCCTTCATACAAGGTGATTTTCAGCCAGTGAGTAGGGATAGTCTTGCGTTGGCGAATCGGCGGATGGCGTGGCCAGAGCCACTCAGGCTCGTCAACCCGCTCCACATGTGCCGGCAGGGTGGGGCCATCTTTCAGATTAACGCCATTGCGCAGTGCCTGGATATCGTCCTCGTCCGGTACGCCTTCCACCTGGACGTAGTAAATTTTTCCAGTACGCTTGCCCGGTTGGGTCAGCGTCGCCTGCAGCGCGCCATCATTTGTCAGGATCATCAGACCTTCGCTGTCGCGATCCAGACGACCAGCGGCATAGACACCGGGGACCGGAATAAAATCTTTCAGAGTGCTGCGACCGGCGTCATCGCTAAACTGCGGCAGCACGTCAAAAGGCTTGTTAAAAATAATAATACGCCTGGAGCCTTTAACGGTTTGTCTGCGGTCAGCGAGTGCGCTGAATCGTTTAACGCGGTGATTCTTAAAGGAAGATTTACGCATATTCTTTGCACTGGTTGATAATGAGCGCATTATAACGCAAACCGGTGAGGATTGGCGCGGGGGGAATATTAAAGTAGTATTGACCCGCATCTTACAAATCATTAACAAAAAAGCGCTCGAAGGAGAGGTTAATGGAAAGCAAAGTAGTTGTTCCGGCGGAAGGTCAGAAAATCACCCTGGAAAAGGGCAAACTCCACGTACCCAACAATCCGATCATTCCTTTTATCGAAGGCGACGGCATTGGCGTTGATGTTTCTCCAGTGATGATTAAAGTTGTCGATGCCGCTGTGCAGAAAGCTTATAACGGCGAGCGTAAAATTTCCTGGATGGAAATTTACACCGGTGAGAAATCGGTAGCGCTCTATGGCCCGGATGTCTGGCTACCAGAAGAAACCCTCGATCTGATTAAAGAGTACCGCGTGGCGATCAAAGGCCCGCTGACCACTCCCGTCGGCGGTGGTATTCGCTCCCTGAACGTGGCTTTGCGTCAACAGCTTGACCTCTACATCTGTCTGCGCCCGGTGCGTTACTACACCGGTACACCGAGCCCGGTAAAACGGCCTGAAGATACTGATATGGTGATTTTCCGTGAGAATGCGGAAGATATCTATGCCGGTATTGAATGGAAAGCGGGTTCAGCGGAAGCGGATAAAGTGATCAAGTTTTTGCGTGATGAGATGGGCGTGAAGAAAATTCGCTTCCCGGAACAATGTGGTATTGGTGTGAAACCTTGTTCTGAAGCAGGCACCAAGCGTCTGGTTCGCGCGGCGATTGAATACGCGATCACTAACGATCGTGATTCAGTCACATTGGTTCACAAAGGCAACATCATGAAGTTCACCGAAGGCGCTTTCAAAGACTGGGGCTATCAGTTGGCAAAAGAAGCGTTCGGTGGCGAGCTGATCGATGGCGGCCCATGGATGAAAATCAAAAACCCGAAAACGGGCAAAGAGATCGTGGTAAAAGACGTCATCGCGGATGCCTTCCTGCAACAGATCCTGCTACGTCCGGCGGAGTATGATGTCATCGCCTGTATGAACCTGAACGGCGATTACATTTCCGACGCACTGGCTGCGCAGGTTGGCGGTATTGGTATCGCACCAGGCGCCAACATTGGTGACGAGTGCGCGTTGTTCGAAGCGACTCACGGTACCGCGCCTAAATATGCGGGTCAGGATAAAGTAAACCCGGGTTCAGTGATTCTGTCTGCAGAAATGATGCTGCGTCATATGGGCTGGTTCGAAGCCGCTGACCTGATTGTTAAAGGAATGGAAGGGGCGATTGCCGCCAAGACCGTAACCTATGACTTTGAGCGTCTGATGGATGGCGCTAAGCTGCTGAAATCCTCAGAGTTTGGCGATACCATGATTAAGCACATGTAACCGATTCTCGCTAACATATAGCCAACATAATTTGTTAATTTTATGTTGGCTTTTTGATCTCCTAATCTTTCCCCAAAACTGTATAAAAAAAGTACGGTTTAAACTGTGATTACCATCCACTCTTTACCTCGATCATCGTTATATTTATCCGTCATTTTTTGTGATTTATGGCCCAGCAGTTTTTGCGTCTCCAGCCCTTGTTCCCGATACAGACGTTCAGACAGAGAACGTTGCTCATGGAACGTTGGCGCGGTTCCCTCCTGCCATGTTATACCGCAACGATTTCTGGCCTTTTTGAAAGTGGTGGTTATTGAGCTGGCTGAAACTGAACCGTCCCGGTAATCCTGGAGACTAAACTCTTTGAGAGAGAGGTAAACAGGATGACTAAAAACACACGCTTTT
>NZ_RQVV01000012.1 GCF_009295515.1 Erwinia endophytica
CCGTCAGCTTAATCAATTATATTTACCACGCAATGCGAGTTCACCGTTCGGTTACTCAAGTGAATGCAAATACCCAAATGGAAGACTAAACGTGTTTGAATGCCTGTGTAGGTTGTTGTAGTAACATCCTTTAGACCAAACTGTGCTGGCAGTGAACTGGACTGACAACATCCGTAACCAGAAGCCATCAAAGTAGTAATATTGCTCAAAAGAAAAGATAGGCGGGAGCTACAAGGTAACACATGCTATTAGCATACCCTTGCATTGAGCCACAAACAATCTCACTGTACATGCCACAATTTTGCCACACTCACAACGCGCAAAAATGCACATTCGTGTTAAGAAAAGCAAAACAATGCAACAGTAAACAGATGATTTTACTAGAAAAAATGGTGCCGATAATAGGAGTCGAACCTACGACCTTCGCATTACGAATTCTAAGAATGACATTTTAACACAACCACTTACCGCATTAAGCCTCGCTCACACGTCCCAACATGCGGAAAGTTACGGAAAGGTACCGATCCCAACCTTTCCATAGCTGTCCCAAATCTGTCCCACTGAACAGCCCGGCGAACCGGGCTGATTGCTATGCATCTGGCGAGTTTGGTAGCGCCACTGTTCCGTCTGTCCCTTCATGATCACAATCCTGACGAAATCATTTCAAACATATTGATTTGTTGCACGGCCAGGAATATTCTCCTTTTGCCCCCACATACCGAAGAGACTACAAAGTGTCAATGCTGCATTTTCTCATAAATAAAAACACACTGCTAAATATCATCTATTCTGTACGTTCAGTAGTTGACGGCATCAGATGCCCGAGATTTACCAAAATCATATTCCGACAGTGGTTCTGTGGGGGTAGGGTTGTCCTGATTGCCCTCTACGAAAAGAAAGATCTTCGTTATGATGTCGTTAATTTCCTAAGAATATGTAAGCAGAAAGGTATTTTTGTTGTGGGTGTAAACACACAACGACTTTCTGATCCAGAGCGCTACTCAGACATTATTGATGTGTACATAGAAAGAGATAATTTCGGTCGTGATTTTGGTAGTTATCAGGATGGATTCAGGTACATATTTAATAATGACATACACGAAAAGTCAGACAGAATACTGATGGTTAATGACAGCGTTTACTATTCATCAACTAATCTATCTGATTTCATAGATACTATGTTTAGCACTGATAAAGACGCATCAGGGGCTACCGAGAATTTCGAAATCTCGCACCACATAGGATCGTTCTGTGTATCTATTGCTGGAAAAGTTGCACGCGATCAGCGGTTTGTAGACTTTTGGGAAAAGTATAAAAAGAACAATGTTCGTCCTCGAATTATAAAAAATGGGGAAATGGGACTGACGAATACCCTTAAGAAAATATCAGGAACTGAAGTTGTTGCAGAATATAGCTACACAATGCTCGATAAAAAGCTAAAAGATCGTGATTTTCTTGTTGAGTATATAAAAAGCCTTAGATGGGGAACTTTACAGGGGTTCGGTAAGATTGCTTTTTCATCTAATGATGTATTTTTTTCATCACGCTTAATAAGAGATTTTTTTAAAAAGCATTATGAAGAAATATCAGGAGTAGAAATTGAATGGGAAAAGTTCAATTATAACGATATTGATTTTTTTAAATTTGTTAAATCATGCAATTTCGAATCCCTACCATTTGGTACGGAGGTTCTAAATAATATAAAAAGCAAATGCCTTGAGGTTTTTCTGGAGGGTTCACAAATACATCTTAATTGTGTTTCCATGATAATGATTGGACTCCCCATAATTAAGCTAGATCTTATTTATCGAGGAATGGCTGGCCGAGGCGATTTACTGAGGATAAAAGAACATCTTAATGAAAAGGATTATGAAGTTTTTTCAGAATTATTCTCTTCAAGAGATTACGGAGAAAAAACACTTCGCGGATTTAAAAAAATAAGTTTCGTGTATGGTTATATATAAAAAACGAAGACGGGAAAGCGCCCACCGAAAGGTGGGCTATTATTATTCGCCAGAAAATTCAAATTGACACGCAAATGCTGCAATATTAGATCCGGTCACATTGCGCACATAAAATTTAGCTGATGTCGCCGTGCTCTCACTTGGCGAATACGACAGAATATAATCAGCACTAACATTTATTGGCATTGCTCGCCCCCACATAGGAGTTTCTGCAAACACACCGGCAGGAATGGTAACTGAATACGAACCACTACTTGAAGACACTGCACTTACTGTATTGGATATTCTAAATTTACCTCGTTCAACATACGATGTTGCTGGAGTTGAAAATGATGAATCGGTAACTGTCCCTCTGTGAATATTGTCTAAATACGTACTGTAGGTAAAGTATGACAGGTCAGAGAACGCTGTCGTCATATCACGAATGGTATTTTCTGTTATTGTCCAGTACGATATTTCAGTACTGTTCCCATCGAGAAAACCATCAAAACCACGAGCGTTATTGTTTGAAATCATACCCTCTATCCCGCCTGTGATATTAATAGCGTATGAGGTTGATGTACCTGTGTTTTGTAGATTTCCGTAAATTTGATTGCCTGTTATTGTTGCATTATCTCCTGATGATGTTATTGCATTACCAGCAACACTAATCCAGTTATTAGCTATAACAAGAGCGTCTACATCAGAACTAATTGCCACGCCAGTACCAAGTATAATATCTATAATATTACCATCTAATGTTACAAAAAGTCCGGCGGGGAAAATAGCGGCTTGAGTACAGGCAATAATTGTATTATTGCTAATCATCCAGCCCTCGCAATGATTACCTACTGTATTATCAGAAGACCACTCAACACCAACAGAAAAACTCATTATTGTATTTCGTGTAATGCTGATATTTACTGAACTGGTAGCGATTATCCCAGTACCAAACTGACCGACATAGGCTGGTACATTCATAATATCATTACCTGATATCGTTCCATACCATGCATTTTTAAGTGATATTGCAGTGGAGAAATAGTTAGTAGCGGAATTTTCATAACTACCAATAAAACAATTTATAATACCCCAGTGTTCAACAGGCTCACCTGAAAGATCACCCACCGATATTGCAGTTGTTACTCCTGATGCCACTGGGATCAACTTCAATCCGCTGATATAACTACCACTAGCCAGAATGGCTACAGAACCAGACTCTCCTAAATGCAATTCTGCTCCATCAGAATCAATCTCAAATCCTCCTAATTTATATCTGTTCTGAGTTTCACCATTTGTTACTGTCGTATTTATATAAAATATATCTCCGCGTGGTACAAAAAGTTTTGAGTGGGCAGCCAGGGCTTTACTAAAATACACCCCATCTTCTGTTGTTCCATCACCATATGCACCAAACATGTAGGGTGTTATGTTATTCGCATCAACTCGCTGCCAGTAAAAGGTTGTGCTGGCGTTTGGAACGCAAATAGTACCTCCGTTATCTGTCCCTGCCCCAGCCACAGAAACAAAAATTCCACCTCCCTTATTGCCGCCTTCATAATATGAATCAAGAATGACTTTAACTCCCGCTTCAGTTGGAGTTAATTCGCTAAGCGCATTCCATGAAGAAACTTTCCCAAGAAAATTGTAACCTATACTCGATCTTAATGTTGCATCACCTGTAGAAATCCATGCTCCCGTCCCTATTCCTCCACTCGTTTCAGGGGTTGACCCTGCTGGTACAACTTTTGGCAGTTCACCATCCCATCTGTAATATTCTCCGCTCCCTTCATCATAAAGAACTTCATTGGGAAGTGTCAGCGTCGCGCCATCCTGAAAAGATTTAACAACTATCCAGCCGAAACTGGCAATTGCCTGTTGTGCAGTATATCTAAGCCCTTCAATGGTGTAGTGAGCATTACCAAATCGGTCGATATATTGCTGTTCTGTTGATGTTACAAATTCATCTATCTTACCTGCATTAAATTTAAGATCGCGGGGTGATTCGGATGGTACTGCATTGCTGGTTGGTGTGGTAGCCATATATTTTTCCATAAAAAAGCCAGCGCTAAGGCTGGCTCTTGATGTTTGTCAGGTGGTTTATGAGTAAATTAAATCGCTGTACTCAGCCAGAGTTAATGAAACCGTTCCGTCTGAATTCGGTTTTATACTGCTGACCGTCCATAGCATAGAATCAAGGTCGTCGGATGTTGCAATGATGTATCTTGACGGTAACTGAACATCGCCACCATCCCATATATTCAATTCAATATCAGGAACCTCGGCAACAAAGCCAAAATTTGAATCATCACGTTGATATGCTCTTATTCGTTGTGTTGGGTTTCCTGTATTGTCTGTAACAACAACATACATATCCCCGTCAAAATTAATCGGCTCACTCGTTGAGAACGTATTATTATCACGACTAACTATATAACCCTGCTGCTGGTTATAATCGTAAATATCAGGCATCTGAATAACGCTGCCACACTGAATAATTCCATCCTCAAAAACTTTGGCATTCATCTTTATTCGTGAATAAAGAAGTCGTTTTGTTTCCCGCAATGCCCTTTCTTTCGCCTGATATTCATTGCGGAAACCAACAATATCCATTTTGTTCGGATTTGATGCCTCCTGCTCGACGATCTGACCGTTCAGCACGCGATAATTTACGTATGTTTTGTCGTTGGTCGTCGGATGAACATAGCTGGTCTGGATTCCGTCATAGCCTCCTGGCAGTGTTGCCTCGTAGCTGATTTTGTACTCATCTGTCAGCATGTTTGCCCGGTTAAATACCGCTGCCGGGTAATCCACTTTTTGATCGCGGGTGAACGTCAGTACACCGTCATCCCAATACGCGATAACGCTGGCCGCATTGCAGATCGCCTGCACCCGGTCACCCAGAGAATCGTCCTCATTATCAAACGTGTAGTCAAAATAACCCAACTGCTCATCGGGTAATGACTCAGCAATAGAGTACAACTGATACAAATCGATTGTTGACTCTGCCTGCTCCCCCATAATCAACCATGTGTGAGCCACCGCGTCAGCGAACGATCTGGATGCCCGCAGGTTATAGTCAATCGTCTGGGTGTCCGGGTCGTAACTGATAGTGTGCCGAGTGACCAGTAAATTATATTTACGCTCACGACTCCCCAGCGCGTTCTCCGTAGCCCGGACTTTTACCCTCACCAGTGTGTCAGTAGCGTGAACCACGTTTGTACGAGGATTGATAGCGTGGATTTCTTCCACTTTAAGTATGCTGGCATCAGATGAGTTATCAGTACGCTGGAATGAAATAGCGTAACGCCCATACCCTCCTGTTGGGGTTATTTTATCTGTGCGGTAAAAAACCTCGCTGGTTGAATCATGGGGGGTTGTCTGCCGGTACGTGAACACCTGTGTTGTTCCGGCGATCTGATTATTGTCATCGTCGACCTGCCAGAGCGTAACCCGCCAGTTTGTTTCCGTGTTCCCGCCCAGCGATGACTGGGTATGTATCCATAACTGTGATGACTCTATCGGTGAAAATACGGGCCCGATGACAAGCGCTTCGTTATCATTGAGTGTGAACGGTGAACTATTGATGGTTGCAGACTCTGGAACAGTCCCATCCCCCAGCAGGCTACCCATGATAAATGTGTAGTATTCTGTCGGGTCTATGACTGCTCCATCATCACTTTCTTCCGCAGATATTAATGTGCCTGAAAAAGTAGCATCAGTCGTTACATTCCCTGACGCTGTGGCATATGTTACGTTTATTGTGAATGTAACGGAGTGAGGCAAGGCTAGAGACATGAAATAGTCGAATGTGGAGTCTTTCAGTATTTTCACTGAAATCTGTCCACCAGCATACGATCCGCTAACAACGTTATTTGATGTTGCAGTCTCTATTGGATAACTGTCGCTCTCATTCTGGCCGGGGACCTCCTGACCGTCCACATCATCAAATCCATATCCCTCATAAATAACGTCTATCGTTTCTCCGGGTTTATAAATCTGATATTCAGCCCCCGACATTGCTCCCAAATTTGATTCTGAATAGCGTATTGATGAGTAACTGTATTCTCCGATCCCGACACACATAAACTCAGTGACATATTTAAGGTTGTCAACATATTCGAAAACAGATTCCTGTATTAAATCAGGAAAAGACCGGATCTGTCCGTAAATGTCAGGTTTAGCCTGATATAGCCTGGCGGTATTTGTCTGACCTGTCAGTTTATTATTCGGCGAGTCAATGCTGTTATCGCCGGTGTTGGAAATGGAGGTTTTCGGCACCAGGAATGCGAAAACCTGTCCGACAACTTTAAAAATGGGGCTGAGAATATCGCCAATAACTCCTTTTGGCTGGTCGAAAATGACAACGTGATCCGTTTCGTTCATGACGAAATTCAGTTCATCATCATCTGTTAAATCAACGCCATTGACTGATATTCTTATATCACGGTGTAGGTTCTGCTCTGTCAGCCAGGCATAAAAAAAGGTGCCTGCTGGCACCCTGTGTTTTTCTTTCTGCGTTCCGGCGAAACGCTGGACCTCAATCAGTGGCATATTGATAAAACTCCAGTTTTGAAAATGCACGCTCAATAACGAGCAGTGAATCCATTCGCACGCCGCCGCCCTCGCCGCGACTGTGCAGCGCTTTGCGATCAACAGTCAGACCAACATGGGCTGGCATTGAGCCTGTATAGCCAACGAATATCCCGTTATTGATGGGTTTTACCACTTGCTCCCAGAACACCACATCACCCTCATAGCAGGTCAAAAAATCCCGACCGGCCTCGTAGTCCGCTGTATGGTGGAGTTCAATATCCAGTACGTGCCGGTAGAACAAAACCACCAAACCCCAGCAATCCACCTTATCGAATGAACACGCCCGGTCAGACCACGGCACGCCGATCATGCGTTTAATAAAATCAGAGGTCCTGCAATCCAGGGTATTCGACAGGGTCATATAGCCGGCCAATATTATTGTTGAGGGGGTTAGTGACAGACAGAGTCAGTGAAACATCGGACGCGTTCATATCGACAGTTTTGACGTACAGCGTCCAAGATTTTATCGGTGTGGATATGTCTGCCGTATCGAATATTTGCCGCGTGCCAGTTATTGATTCTAAACGCGCCGCACCGGTCCATTTTTTGAGTAACGTTTTAACATCGGTCGCCAGGCGGCCAAGTTTTACTGTCGCATCGATAATCGGCGTACCGCTCTGCTGGCTCTCGTCAATCTCAAACCGAGACGGCGTATAAACCTCACCGCCCAGCGTTTTGGAGAAAAACTGTTTATCTACCAAGCGAACATAGCCGAATGATGAATGATAAAAGGTCAGTGTGTCATAGAGTCCGCGTGTCGGCCTCTGCTGCCGGTATTCGCGAAATGTTGGCATCAGGGAACCCTCGGTAAAGATTCAGGATCACGGCCATCGTCGTATCCCGTCACAATGATATCCAGCCAGCTCGCCCAAGGCGGCGGCAGTTCAACAATAATGTCGTCATAATCATCATCAGGGTTATAGAGATGATTTGCGATGACCGTACCAGTCCACGTGACGATCCCCCCGCTGATATTCGTCTGTACCGGCATTTGTGTGAAATGCAGTTCCTGCACCTGCAACCCTGCACCACCCAGGTTGACCGGCATACGAAACCAGTTAACCCCTTTGTTGAGATAGTTCTCGCTGCGCAGCCACTGTAGAAACGCACGTTCCTGTGCCAGCGTGAATATCCATGTCAGCGACCAGGTAACCTTTAAATCATCCGTCATACTCTGGAAAATAGCCGGACCAACAGCCGGTTGATCTGTCTGAAATCCAGTATCCAGCGTCATGCTTTTACTGGTTTTTTGAGCGAGAGGGAGCCAGTCAGGGTAATCAATGATCGCCATTAGCTCTGGCCTCTCGGTGTGCGTTTAACATTGAAATTACTGGTTATGCCCTGGCTGATAGAACCGCCGTTCGTCAGGTCTGCAATTATCATATCGATAGTCACCCCTCCGTTTCCGTCTGACGTGGCCTGCGCATCAACGTTTGAACTGCTGTAGTTCTGGACATTCATCGCAATGCTGATACTGCCGCTGCCGGAAATGTCTTTATTGCTGATGACTGACCCGTTATCACCGGGGATCATGTACTGGCTGCCATTTGACGCTTTATAAATCTCCGGCGCGTTACCCTCCCCAACCTGATACAGGGAACCGGATGATACGGCACCACCATTTTTACGAGCACCAGCCAGCGCCAGCGCCTGCGCACCAGCAACGGTAGACGCCAAAGCGGCACCACCCGTCACCGCCGCACCACCGAGCGTAGCCGTTGCAGCCAGTGCCGCAGGAGTCGCCCATGCAGCACTAGCAACAAGCGCCTGCGCTGATGATGCGGCCACTGCTGCACTTCCTGCTGTTTGCTGGATGATGAGGTTTTTCGCATACTCAACACCCATCTGCACGATAGAGTTGATCACGCTGTTGAGGACTGTGTTCCCGAGAGAGCGCATTGCATCGCTGAGGCTCATTGTTCCGGTCAGTAACCCTGTTAATGCGTTTGATGCATTACCGGCAAATGAGTCTACAGCACTGGTCAACATGTCGTAGCCCAGACTCTGCTGACTCAGTATCGCCCACTGCGCATCTGTCCGCGCTTTTTCATACGCGGTGTTGGCAGCATTCATCAGAGCCAGACCGTTTTGCTCAGTGATAACTTTCTGCTGCGTGTACTGCTGGATAAGCGCCAGTTTTTGCGCATTCTCATTAGCTAGCTGCTGGACCGGATCAACATTCCCAGCCGCCTCCTGCTGAGGCGTTACAACTGCATCAGCGCGGATCTTTGCCAGATTAGCTTGATGCTGCTGCTCTAATCGTTCAGACGTTTTGTTGTACTGCTCCTGACTTATTTTCTGAGCGGAAAACGCAGTATTTAAATCCTGAACATCCTGCTGATAGCTGGTGTTCTCTTTGTTCTCAGGCAGGAGCTTTTCAGCCGCTGCCTGTGCTTTCAGGGCATTAGCCGTATCCCATTTCTTAGCTGCATACTGACCGGCAAGTGCGATCTGCGCCTGCGTCGCCCCTTTTCCTAATGACTGTTGGGCATTGAGGATCGTTTGTTGACGGCTCAGGTTTTGCGTAGAGTCAGCGGACAGGTCTGCCTGATTTTTCAGATTAGCCAGTTTCTGCGCAATATTTTCTGCCTGAGTAGCGCCTGCCTTCTGCTCAGTTTTTAGCGTCTTCTGCGCCTGCGTGTTCTGGTATGTCGCCGCCGCGTCAGATTCCATCTGTTTAGTGTGCGGGTCATCTTTCGACAGACCTGCATCTTCAGCAGCATACTGAGCTTGCAATTTTGCTCTAGCTTCGCCCTGCAATTTAGACAGCGCGAGATTGCGCTCTGACTGTTTGAGCAGGTTCTTTTGTCCGTCCGTCAGGTTGTCTGTTGACGCTTTCAGACTATCAACATTGAATTTTGCATTTGCAGCCTCACGCGCCAGATTAACCAGAGTCCCAACGAGGCTTGTTATCTGCGCCTGTCCATCCTTTGTGGACGAGGTCATATTTTGTAGCTGCAACGCCAGGGCCTGAATGGCTTCAGGTGACGGATTACTGTTGATGGCTGATAACTGTTTCGCAAGTTCATACGCCTGCTGCTGACTGATCCCGAATTTGTCAGCCAGAACGCCAACGGTATTACTGATCGAGTTTGCTGTTGCAGAAAACGCCTGGCCAGCGCCATAAGCCTGCTTTATTGCAGTGTTATAATCATTTGTGGTGATGTTTAACGCATCAAGCCCATCACCAAACAATTTGACGCTGGCATAGCCGCCGCCCATTGCAGAAATGATATTATCTTTAAAAGAGATAAATGAGGCTGACGCATCGCTGATCGCCTTCGGTATTTTAGCTATGGCCTGATTGTACTCAAGCAGCGCTTGGTTGCGCATCAGAGTGGCCACCTCACCATTTACGCGGGCAAGGTTTGCATATTTATTGGAAAGTGCCGCCACGCCATTCTGTGAAATGGTGATCACTTTATCCATCGCATCAGCAGCATCGGACAGCGCATCCATTGCGTTTTTACCGCCGTTTAGCGATGTAATCAACGTGCCAGCGACGATTGAACCCAGTGCAATGATTGATCCGACAATTGCGCCGCCAGGGCCGAATGCACCCGCCAGTTGTGATCCCTGTTGACTGAATGCGACAAGCGCCGATTGCCCTCCCTGAACTTGTACGATGAAGTCCTGCACCTGGTAGCCTGCCTGCTGCATTTTACCCTTCCACGCACCAGTGCTTTTCCCTCCTGCCTCTGCGCCGTTTTTCATGTCATAAAGACGGCCAGTTAGTTCAGCTATTTTTTTCTTTTCTTCATCTGTAGCGGCAGATCCGGCCCGCAACTGAGCGGCGAGTATTGCGGCGCTGCGGGCTGATTCCTGCTCCGCTTCTTCCAGAATGGCTAACTGGTTACCCAGTGATTCAATAATTCCTTCAGCACGGCTGAATTCAGAACCGGCCCCGCTTGTGCCTGATTTTGCATCCAGCATGGCTTTTGCAATACCGCTTACCGTGGTGTTTAGCTTATTCAGCGATCCGTCAATGGATTTTGAATACGTATTAAGGGTATTTAGCGAATCACCAGCAGAGTCAGCATTTTGATCGAGAGAACCCAATCCTTTACCTGATTTCTGAGCGCTGGAGTCCAGATCGCTTAGCGCTTTTTGGGCCTCCTTACTTCCCTGCAGCAGGGCTGACACATCGGCGCTGATGTCATAGACGATGCTCCCTACATTCTGCTCACCTGCCATATTGATCTCCGGGCATAAAAAAACCGCCTTCTGGCGGTTTACTGTGATTTAATTTTCTTCTTGTCCTGATCCAGCATGGCCTGCCAGCGGCGTTCATCCTCATCCATCACGGCGTCAAACTCCTCGCGAGTGAATCCCTTCTGATCCGGGTATTTCGCTGCCAGTAACATCTGAAATTCTGTCATTGTTAGTTGCTCTGCCTCACTGCGTGGCATGCTGAAATGATTTCTGGCCGCACTGATATACTCAAATGCATTGAACTCGCTGGTGGCCTGCTGCGTCTCGTGGCGCTGAAGTTTTCGCACTTTCGCTTTACCGATGATCCCGTGCTGGATGAGTGACTGCGCTACCAGCACTATGTCAGCCAGTGGCATTTTTCCGTGTCGGTAAACAAAGGCCCATTTACCCGTTTTGCCAGGCAACAATTCACCAATTAACGGCGTTATGTCGTCGTCACAGCATGCCATCATCGTGTTCATTGCTGCGTACACGGCCTGTTTACTGGATTGTGGGCGGGAAATGTACTCAATCAGCCACTGAGGAATACGGCCATATGCCTGTATCGCCCCATTAATCAGCACGGACATGTCGTCATTATGCAGGTCATAGAACGTCTGCACAATCTGCGCTGGCTCTCCGATCTTCGTCATATTGATGAAAGATGGTCGGAAAAAATAATCATTTTCCTTGAGGGATATGAGGCATTCGCCGATCTCTTTGCATGGGGTCATTTGGTATCGCCGTGTTATATATCAAGCCGCCATGCACGGCGGCGCTCTGCCCTTATAACCCTGTCAGGGTGCCGTTCAACAGTGTAAATGTCAGCGTGATCTACCAGTGAATAGCATGGGTAAATAACGTCACCCCCGCACGCATCGCCTACAGCAAAATCAGCAGCTTTACCGCTATCCCACCTCGTCAGTACATCACTGATGCGATGTTTCGGTACGCTGTAGCAAACTCCGTGGATCAGTCTGGGGATGGTTATGCAATCCCATTGGTGTTTATCGGCCTCAATGAGTTTTTGCGCTATCTGCATCTGATACTGCGGCGGCCTGCCGGTGCCGAGATAAAAAGAGCATAAATTATCAGGAAACCGATCCAGCCACGCTGCTGCTTTGTCCCGAAACCCAGCAACTGGCACCGCATCATCTTCAATGATAACCACCCTACAATCCTGCTGACTGGCCCACCCAATGGCGCGACGGTGATTCCAGTTGGCCCCGTTGTTACCCTCATCAATGAGGGTGAGTGCGTCCAGTGATTCAGCCAGGCGAGTTGCCATGTTGCGACGGGAGTGATGGCCGACGACACAGAATTTAATCATGCAATCCCCATCCTCTTTTTATATGCCGTGTATCGCTGGTCGTTCTCGAATTTTTTGATGCCGTATTTCTGTTCGAACAGATGAACCTGCCCCCAAGTCATTTCGTCGGGTAATGCAGTTCCGCCTGTTTTTGAAACCAGGTGCTTAACGTGTGACGTTGGGATCAGCATTGGCAATACGCCAGCCAGCCTGACCTGTTCAATTACCGAGTCGTCCGCGCACCAGTAGCGGAAATCCTCATCCAACCCACCGATCTTCTCCCACAGTTGCCGCGAGAGCATGAAGCACCAGCCGCTGAAATGTTTCCCGTTAACCGTGCCGGTTTCGTTTTTCGTGATGCCCTGCTGCCTGCTGTCGCCTGGACTGGCTGGTGACATGACGGGGTGCTGAAATTTCAGTAACTGATCTAACCATCCGGGCATAAACTCCAGATCGTTGTTAGCAACCATAACCCACGGCGCGTATCCGGTTTTTATGCCGCGATTGGCAAACGAGTTATATGCAAACTCCCGTCCCTCGAAGAGAGTCACAGCACCGGCATAGCGCACGTTTTCAGCCTGCTCAATCACGATCATATTGACGTTATTCGCTCCGGCACCCTCGCGACATGTATCGATAGCGTGCTGCGTCATTGCGCGGCGTTCTTCTGTGTCGCCCTTCGACAGCATGACAACATCGACAACCGGAGGCTTTGAGCGTCTTACTATCTGCGTCTGATAGCGCTGAGATAGTTGCGTTTCTGTCGTTGTACGGTTGTAGTCGTAGTGATACAGAACCCGATCAATAGCGTGCTCAGTGCGTAGCAGTGGACGCAGGTCTTTGGCATACTCCCGATCCTCGCCGCATAGTTTCGATGGGAACGGCGTACGCAGGACAATGGAGCGCTTTACTGCACAAATGTGATTCGGGATGCGGTGATATTCGTTACCGGTATTCGCATCCTCTGCATATTTCAGCGAGTAGCGGCACAACAACGGTGCATTGCCATCGAGTGACACTTTCGCATGAAACGTAATGACGTCAGCGCCAGATGCAGTGGCTGCCAGCAGTGATGTAATGTAATCAGGCTCTACGCGGTCATCGTCATCAACGAATACGACATATTTGCCCTTTGCCAGCCTGACCATTTCGTTGCGTTTGTCGCCCAACTGGATAGTTTTGGTATCCATGATGAACAGGATTTCAACCCTGTCCTGCTCAGTTTTACCCAGTTCGTTATATTGCCTGAATATCTGAGCCTGGATTTTCTGTGCGAAATTATCCCAGCGCGTGTGAACTGAGGGGATCAGGATTGACAGCGAAACGCCAGGTTTATTCCCTGCAACAATTCCGCTGCGAAACGGAATATATTCAGAACTGTTGCGTTTCTCTTCAGCCAGTTGAGGTTTGGCCGTCTGCCTGACGTGTTCGGGAACAGATGACTGTACAGATCCTTTTTCATCGCTGGCATAAAACAGTCCGGCTGAATTTTCGACGTCCGCATAGCGACAGGTTGTCAGCCCTGCGCTGAAAATTCGGTCAGACCATGATTCGTGTTCAAATCCCCATGTGCCGAATTCGGTATCCATGCCACCCACACGATCAACCGCCTTTCGTGTCACGTACAGCATGCAGCCCTTTGGCCTGACGTGCGCACGTATCCCGTTCTCACGGAAATAGACGTCATTACCCCAGAGATACATTAGATGCGGCTCAGGTGATGAGATGTACGGCAACCACCAATTTTCACTGGATGGCCACGTGTCATCGTCAAACAGAAAGAGGTAATCGCAACCCGCGTCAAACAGCGATTCAATGCAGCGGTTTTTAGCAGCAGCAATACCGGTTGCTGTGTTGTTGCGGATCAGCTTAATACCATCGGGAACCATTACCGGCGTATCGCTACCATCATCAACTACGACAATTTCGCTGTTATCAGGACTATGGTCAGCAAATGCCGCTAATGCCTTTTTCAGCATGTCAGGCCGGTTGTGCGTTGTGATTGCTATTCCGATGCGTGGGGTTTGCTGTGTTGCCGGATGATAAGTGACGCCATCAATGATGACCTGCATTTGCATCTCTCAAAATAAAGGGGCCGAAGCCCCGGAATTAGCTACCCTGCTCTGTAACTGTAATGGTGCTAGCTACAGTAAAGCCGCCATCCTCAGATGTTGCAGTGACTGTCGCTGTGCCAGCACTACGACCGATGACCAGACCGGCGGTCGTCACTTCGGCAATAGTCGCATCGGAACTGGTCCACGCTACATCGCGATCAGTCGCGTTGAGCGGTTGAACAGATGCGGTCAACTGGATTTCCGAGCCAACTTCAACTGAAGCGGTTTCCGGCGTTATGGTGATGCCGGTGGCCGCGATACTGTCATTAACTTCAAACACTACAGTGTCAGCGTCGTAAACTTTCCATTCACCAGAGAATGTTGCAATGTCACTAGTGCCGAAATCGCCCGACCATGATGTGGTATTGAAATACCCCATCAGATAGGTCCCAGCATCCTCACCCACGAAATCGAAACGAACCCACAGGGTGGGCTGACGTCCCGCCTGAACCTCGTCAAAGATATATTTCGACAGTCGCCACGCGCCCACTTCATTTGCTTTGTCCGATTTGCGGAACTCACCCTCGCCGGATACGGTAAAATCCATGTTGTTGACCAGGTTCTCAACCAGCCCCTTGGCATCATCAGCTTCAGAGCTGACGGTGTTCATTGAGAAGTCAATCCCTTTCGTTGTCATTGCGCCCAGGCGTTTAAACTCAGTGAGCGCCGGAACAGTATCAGCACAGCCGAAAGCCATGCGTAGTACGGCCACTTTGCCGATCAGCTTGCCAAAATCGCTAGCACAGCCCTGCATAATTTCTTCCTCTTTCAGGTAATAAAAAAGGCCGCCGATTGGCGACCTTATTGGTATTGGTGTTTAGCTATTCGCCGAATGTGACGGCGAACTGGAGCCGATAGACGAGACGGCCCTCTGATGTGAGTACGGGCGCGGGAATGCTGCCCATATTTTCGATGAACCCAACGCAATCATTCGGGAGCGGCCATTTCTGAACGTATTCGACAATGTTATTGACTGCCACATCAACGTCTTTGTTGTTATCTACAGCACCCACCACATCAACGAGAATGTGATATTCTGAACTGAGATCATCGCGTATGGCTGTGCCACCGTTAGGCCTGAATACAATGAATTTATCCAGTTTCTTCCCGGCATCTTTCCAGTAAAGCGTCTGAACAACAAACCCATCACACAGACCCGCATCAACAAAAAGGTCTCTGACCCGTTCGTGCATCATTGGTGTCATAGTGAGAGTTCCTTTTTCATTGCTGCATCAATAGCTTCACGAGAATCCTCAAACCCCAATCGAAGAAATTCCTTCTGCGCAGTAGAGCGCCGGAAATTTTGTGGGATGTTTGGATCGTTGACGTACACTGCGTATTTGGCTGAGTAACCCACGCGCCCCGTGATCCTCGTTCCATTTTCTGTTATTTCACGGAACTGACTGTTGATTAACGTTGATGTATCGATTGGTGTGTAGATTGCCGCCTGTGATGAGCCAATAATCAACGCGGATTGCAAAGCCCGCACAACTCTTCGCCCCTGAATATCGTTAATCAGCCGGTTCAGGTTCTGCTGCGCCTGCCGAACCCCCTTGACCTTAACGCCCATATCACACCCCCGTTATCAGCGCATAGTCGTCTGCGGTGCGTTCAAACGTGTCAGCATAGCGAATGATGTGCATGATTTCGTCGGCACCATCAACGGACAGCGGATCGGCCTCTGCTGATTCACCAATGAGAATGTAATCGCCTTTTTTAGCGTCCGCATACTCAGTCCAGTGAGTGTTTTTGATGACAAACTCAACGCCAAGTTCGCCCATCCGCGCGGCAGCATCCCCGCCGTAATCGCACATGATTAGCTCTGGTGCTGAGAATCCGAGCGAGTCGCCCCGCTCATCATCGCCCAGGCGACGCCAGATAGTGCATGAGGCTGTGTAAGACCAGTTGGCTAATGACGACATGACTACTCCTTCCACTTCAGGATAGTGGGGTTCTCTGCTGCTATTTTTCGGCAGAACAGGAACCACTCGCCGTTAGTTTTCAGGTAACCGGTCGTCTGCCGCCCTGTGCTGGTCATCACCCATACCCTTTCGAGAGGTGCAGGTAATCGCTCAGTAACTGAATTCCACGCCACAGTTAGCCCCCAACAACATCAAAGAAGCCGACAGACGCACTGGACAGCGGCAAGTCAGCAAGGCATCCATTCGTGTCCCATGCCAGCAACTGATCATAAAGGTAATCGGTGCCAGCACTGTCATACGTGAACGACCGTGATGCGCCGGACGGGGCAGACTGAGACGCAATCTTACGAGCACCAGACAGGGCCGCAAGACGCGTCACAGCGTAGATAAGCAGGAGCTTTTGCAAACTCTCTGAATACCCGGCCCCGTCCATGCAGTCAGACACAGCGCTAACCTGATCTAACAGCAATTGCAGAATGGCGTCAGGAACAGTGAAGCCCAGATCCGCCATGAGTTCCTTTACGTCATCAATCGTGATTTGGGCTGCCATTGTTAGCTACCTGATTCGGTCGTTGCGTGGATAACGGAGAAATGCCCGTTGATATCCTGCTTGACCATCAGGCCAGCGGCACCCCAGGTGCGCCACACGTAATCGCTGTTGTAGAACTGGCGAGGATCGGCAACAGTACCGAATGCCTGACCAACGATTGGCGCGATAACGCCTGCCTGCAATGGCACAATCAGAATTTCGTTACCTTTCAGCTCGAAATCTTCCTTAATTGCAGCAATGCCGGTCAGTTTCAGCATTTCATCGAGCACAGTGCGGGTCTGGTTAACATCAAAATACAGTTTTTCGATGTTGGACAGAATTTCACCAGAAACGTACCAGGTCTGATTGCCGTACTGATAGTTTTGCAGCTTCAGAATGTCACGCAGGCGGATAGCTTCAGATCGCATCGCGGCCACGTCTGTGCTGGTAGTGAAATCCAGCGCCAGAGTAACCTGGGCCACACGTTCATCAGCGCGCAATCCTTTCCAGGTGTAATCATCAAATTTGATGAAATTACCCTCGCTGTCACGGAAGCCGTTCCAGATGTAGTCAACATACTGCCGACGAACGTCATTTGTAGAACTGGTCTGAGCGTCAGACAGTGATGACAGAGCAGATCCCTTATTGAACACCGGATCACGCCAGTTAAATTTAAATCCGCTGTCGTGAATTGGCACCATCGTACCGTCAAATGTGTACGACCGGGCATCCAGCGCAGCACCGATCTGACCAGACATTGACGTATGCGCCCAGCCGCGACCACCAGTGCGTGCGTACTCGTACACAGACTCTTCCAGGCGAACAGAACGGGACAACGGCAGCAGGTCATTCAGCAGGGTAAACTCGGTGTTGGGTTCAAATTCTGCCAGGACTGTCTGGTCGTATGCTTTATACAGACGGCGGATATCATCGATAGCATTAACCGCGTTCAGCTCAGGCGTGTTTTCAGCCGCACCGTGCCAGCGTGTACGTGCAATGAAATCAGCCACGGCCTGAGCAGAGGCATTACGCGCCGCAGTCAGTTCGCGAAACTGAGCCTGGTTAACCGCGAGATTGCCGGTCTCAGTGGCCTTTTTAGTTGAGAATACAAACATTAATCGATCTCCTTACTTGACCACTACGCGCAGCAGTTCGCCAGCGGTAGAAATTACGGTTTCTTCGTTTTCTTCAACAAAGAACTGGGCATCAGCGCCGCCACCAGTGGCCACCTGACCATTTACAACAGATAGCGCATCGCCTTTGTTGTACGTGCCAGCTACGGCTGGGATGTTCAAGAACACGCCGGGGGTCGGATGAAATGCAACGACCCATTCGCCAGCAGCGATAGTGTCATCGACTGTTTTGCAGCGCAGATAATCGAAGTTAGCGACATATTTAATGCCAACATCGGCGTCACTGGCTGCGGTGAATAAACCGTTTACAAACGTGCCTACAGTACCGGGCTGAGTATCAGCGGCTGCGGCACCCTCGCGGTGCAGTTGCGGATTAGCGAAAATACCACCCGCGTGAATTACGTGTTTTCCGTCTCTGGCCATCAGTGATTACTCCGGCATGTCTGAGAATGAATTTTTATTGTCTGAATGGTTGAATGCGCCATTCAGTCCGTGCGATGTGGCGCACTGTGCATACAGCTCGTTCAGTGCCTCGCCATCAAGAGCGTTAACGGCAACGTCAGTCATTTTGAATTTCTCTTTGACTGCGGTGCGTTTCTCACCCTTTTCTTTATCAGCGTTGACTGCCAGGCTGTTTTTCAATGATTTCAATTCATCGGCGAAAGGCGTGAACCATTCGGGCGCTTCACTGTTTACAGTCGTACCCTTTTCCTTCTTATCCTTCTCTTCTTTTTCTTTCTTCGCCTTTTCTTCCTTAGCCTTTTCATCAGCGTCAGCTTTCGCCTTAGCATCATCGGCCACCATCTGGTTATATGCGTCCATCAGCTCGGCGTCGGTCTTGCCTTCAACCTCTTGGCCCTTAGCTTTCAGCGCGTTTGTGATGAGTTCTTTCATCGGGTTTGTTTCCTCTTCGACTTCGACAGAATTGCTGTTGGCGCTGAAAAACGCCTTTAGCTGGTTAAAAAATGATTTGAATGCGGGATCTTGTGGATCAGGTTTCTCGGAGTCGGCCAGATTGACCGTTTCGATTTCCTGTTCAGAGCCATCAGCATTAACGAAAATGCCGACGCCTTCAGTTGGCGTGCCTGCCCCTGGCTCGTCCAGCAGTACGGCAACGTGGTCAAAATTCATGTTGGTGGCGATTTCGTCGTACTTTTTTCCCTTGGACTCGCCATTGGCCGCAATGCCGGAATACAGCAGGCCGGTAGAGATATGGATGGGCTCGACGTTTTTTCCTGCCGCCATATCATCCAGGCGGGTCAGCAGGCGCTTGCCCTTCTCTGTCCCCTCTGCATAGCGGCGATCAACGTACATATCACCGGTGACTTTCCCACTGGCATGATTGACGTTCTGTAACCAGGCTCCAACGTGGTATTCATTTACTGCCTGAACATCCCGCGCTGAAATGTGTTTCCCGTCCACTTTCGGGTGACCAAGCGGCATCGGGTTTCGCTCAAGCGTTTTGTAGCTTTTCTCTATTTCTGCTGCCGGGTACAGTTTCCGGTTCATCACAATGTCATCAACAACGGGCGTAACGCCGCGAACCACAATGTGTGGCCTGCCGTTGATGGTTTCAGTTGTGATATTTGACGCGGAGTTGATGACCGACAGCACGTTAACGCAGTTGCGTTTCATGCTGTGCCCTCATTGATTGCGGGTTATTTACTCTTTGATTTTTTGGGTGCCGGTTGCCATGCTGCACGCTCTTTCGCCAGACGCTCAACCATGCCGGGATTAACTACTTTTCCGTCATCGTCGAGAATGACCGGTATCTGTGAGCAATAACAGTTGTAGCGGTTGCCGCCTTCTGCATACCATTCTTCTACTTTTTCAGGTGTGTAGATATGTCCATGCCGCGCAACGTGCCATGAGCGGCTAGTAGGCTTTAATGCGGACAGGTGGATCATGGCAGTGTTCAGCCCCAGCCTCTCGCGAGACCATTCCGTTTCCAGCCGCTGAGCTTTGCGCAATGCTCCAACCTGTTCGGTCTGTGCCATGTTTTTGGCGCGAGACATTGATACATCGAGGCGTTTACTGACAATCTCTGCTGTCTCGCTGGGATTGATACCCCTGCCAACCGCATCTGATATCACGTTAGCCAGGTCACCACGCGCCTTGTCAGACTCCAGTCGCCAGTCACTGTACGTAGAGACGCTGGTGGCGGCGATCTGATTGAGGTATGCAGGACGGCTTAGCAACTGAGTTAGCGTTGTTTGCTGTTCGTAGATGGGTGACTGCACAGACAGATTAGTAAACGCCTGATGTGTGCCGCGTTCGTACTCAGCAATGATGTATTCCAGCGACCACAGGTTATTGCTGCCGCCATCCAGCAAATTGTTATCCAGGATCATCTGCACGCGCTGCAACAGATCAGCCAGTTGCGCTGCGGTCATGTCATAGATATACGTACCGGCGTTAACCTGGTAAATAACATTGCCATGCACAGCGTATGACTGATTATTGCTGGCCTGCGCCCTGCCCGTCAGTTTCTCATCGAGTAGCCGCCTCATCGCCAGTTTTATTTGGTAATAACGGTTTTCGATGTCGCGGAACATCCGGCTAACTGGCCGCGCGGATTGGGTTGGGTCGGCTTTATTGCGTGGTATCACCGGTGTCCTGATCAGTTTCGTCGTCACTTAACGGGTCTCCCGGTGGCACCTCTGGCGGCAGTTCATTTTCAGGTATTGGCTCCAGTTCACCGACAGCGCGTATTTCATTCTGAGTGATTGCCGGAGTGCCATATGCCGCCTGTGTTTTCTGCGCAACATCTGCCATCGCCTGCATGTTCGCGATCTTCTCCTGCTCACTCGGAGCCAGCAGATCAGACCATGCGAGAGTGACCTCTCCAGTAGATGGCGGGTCGATAGCACCCATCATCCAGAAACGCTCAATAAGACTGGTAATCAGTGCGGTCTGATGCCCCCAGCGACGGGTATTGCAGCGCTTCGCCCAGTCCGTCTTATCCTCGTCGGAGGCGAGCCGCCCGGTCTGCTGACCGTACAGGATAGTGAATGGTATCTGAATTGATGCAGCAAATTCGTTAGCCGCCACTGTCCACGTAGGTTCAGGATCGGCAGCAGCAACAGACAGCACAGACGGCGTGCCAGCCTGCATAACCAGCGCAGCATCTGTCCCGCGGTTCATCCTTGCTATTTTTTCGTTCAGCGCGTCACCGATGTTATTGAACCCGGCCTCTTTAGCCTGTTTCGCCAGAACATTAAGATCTGTTTCTTTATCGAACGCTATACCTAACTGGCGGCTGGCGTTCTTCAGAAAACCTTCAGCACTACCACCGGAAATCTTTTCGAGGTCCAGTATTTTGTTATATCCGGCACGCAGCAACGGGACGCCTGCCAGCATATTCTCGTCTTCAGAGCCTTCAGCAATGATGATGATGCGATCCGGGTGGACATCCACGCTACGGACTGGACCATAAGTACCATCATCTCCAACCGGCTGCTCGTTAAACATGTATTTAACTGGCTGACCGTAGGTCTCTGACATTGTGTCTATATCAAAATTACCAGGCTGAATTTGTGATTCCCATGCGGGGATCAGCCGAACTATAGATTTGTCTTTCAGCCTGCCGACTACATTCCGGTCAACTGGCTCTTTCCACTCTCTGCCATCGCGAAACTGAATGAGTAGCGCGGAATATCTTCCGATTAAGTTTCGCCGGTCGGCGTCTTTAATTTTAGCCCAGTGCTTCTTCAGGAGTTTGGTTACCTGAGTTTCCCACGGCGTGGTTTTGCTCGCTTCTTTCGACTCATCCCCATCAATAACAGTTGGGCTATCAGTCCAGCATGAGTCCAGTAGTTTATGCACTGCTGCATGAGCCACGGCATTACGTTCATAGGCGCGGTAATACAGGTCAAACTCCAGACCGTCTGGATAGCCGAACTCACCCCAGAGTTTTGTACGTTTCGTATTGCCGTTAATCGCTCCAGCATAGAGCGCACGCTGCCGTCCGATGGATGCAGCCAGCGCATTAACGAGGAATTCGACCTCGTTGCTTTGTTCAGTCACTGATTGCTCCTTAGAAAAATATTGCGCCGGTTGTCTGCTGTTTTATCAGTGGAGCCAGAGCGTAGCGTGTGCCGTCCATATAGTGGTTATGGGCATCAATGATGTCGGTGAGGACATCACCAGTCAGGCGATCTGTCTTGTAACTGTAGAGTCGAGCTTCTTTCAACCAGCCAGTACAACGAGGGTGAATGATAATTTCTTTGTAGCTTCTCAGGTGTGCTATTCCATCCTCTACGCTACCCTTCCACTTCTCAACACCAGTGATGCGAGGCAGACATGCACGTCTGCCATTGCCGTCCTGTTTGACGTGACTGATTGTTTCCGGGCGTGCAGAGTCAGCCCTGACAACATGCTGCTCAATTCCTGGTATTCTCTGGATCATGAAATCAGCAATGTCATCATTTTCAAGCCCAACCATACCAGCCTCATACTCAATCAATAGCCTGTCCTCATGTACCCAACATTTTACGCCAACAGTCGGATCCTGTGAGAAGCCCCAGTCAATGCCATAGTAAGGCCCATCCCATTCAGGTTGCGCCTCGAAATCTTCAACACGATATTTCCCGGCCAGTATCTGAGCGTCGCTGTTCTCTCGATATGCTCCATCCCATACCCATGCATAGGTCTGGTCATCCAGCCGCCTACGGTCGCTCTGACGCTCCCCTTCCAGCACGTCAGGGAACCAGGGGTTATCCGTGTAGTTCATCTCGACAGTTACACAATCATCCCCAGCTTCTTTCCTGAATCGCTTGTCAGTAGGACTACCATCACGCTCAGGGTTCCACGTCACCCATATTTCTGAGCCTTCTTCACGCACTGTAGGGCTAAGTTTTTGCCAGGCTACTTCACTGACCGATTCAGCCTCGTCCACCCAGCACAATAAGATGCGAGCCTTAGACTTGATGCTGTCGAGGTTGTGGCGCAGTCCAGAGAAAACGTAATTAACGCTTTTATCGACAGTGCGGATGTACTTTTCGCCAATATCAAACTGTGCAGCCAGCCACGGGACGCCAAGTATTGCCTGTTTGACTTCCTGCATGCTCGACTCTTCCAGCGAGTTCATAAACTCACGGGCGCAGAGTATTACCCCTGACTCACCGTTCATCATCGACTGATACGCCTTAACTGCTGTCATCAGTGCGAATGTGCGAGTTTTTGCACTACCACGACCACCATGAGAGCAGCGATAGCGCTTATTTGGAGCAGTGAACAACGGGGCGAGCTTAGCGGGTATCGGAAGCTGAACGGTATCACTCATGTTTAGGCTCTACCGGCAGAAGCTGAATTGTCGTTGGTTTCGGCGACATGCTTCCGTCTGAAGATTTCACGTCGATATCCTGAGAAAGTTTGTCGCCATACTTCTTGGGGTTCATGCGAGACAGAACCCATTTACGCGTATCGATACGCAAGCGGGCCTTGGCTACAGCTGCGCTTTCCTCGGTGGCGTCATCGGATATCTCTACCAGCTCTTCGAATATCGCGTCTTCACGAATGGAAGTTGCCTTTGCGTACTGGTCACGAAAGTCTTCATGCTCACGCAGCCAGCGAAACACTTTGGTCTTGTTAGGCATGCCGGGACGTTCGCATACCTTGCGCAGACTTTCACCATCGGCAAGCAGAGAGCAAATATCATCCGCCACCTCTGGTAAATAATCAGAAGGGCGGCCAGTCTTTTTCTTGGTCGCCATAAATTTTCCGTTTGTTTTTAAAATTGATTAGATTGATAGTAAGAGCTCAACACTAAGGAGAGCTTATGTCTACGTTCAATCTTTCTAGTTACAGATCTTCAGGCAGTGCAGTCCGTCATGAAACAACCGATAAAGAGCATGGCATCGCACACGAAGTGCTTTTGGTTGCCATCATGACCTATCTAGCTAAACAAGAACAAACCAATCAGGGTTTGATTGAGGTCGGACAACTGGTTGAGGGAATTATAGGGAAAAGTCACCCAAACAGCCTTCGCATTGCTTCCGATTTGATTAATGAAGCGAAAGAAAATTTCAAGAAGGCCTAACTACCATCCTGCGGAACGTACTCCATCTTGAGTACGTCGTCCGGTGCCAGGTAAATCCATGAGCCGTCTTCTTTGGATAGCCCGACGAAACCGTTAACCAGTTCAGGCTGTGATCGGTTCATCAGCCCCTCATGGGTTTCACCAGATTTAGTTGTTACTGTGATTTGATATGTAGTCATTTAGAATTATCCACTGTCTGGGTTTATATCACTCTCGTAAATTCCCTGACCATGAACCCCATATCCATTATGTTTGTTCTGCTATCTGTGCCTGTACGACACCATAAACAGAATATTATAAATTCGCTTTCATCTACCATCGCAGCGACGGGCGACTATGAGTGCTCACTCCTGGTTGTCAGCTCAGGAGACACGGTATCGGCGTTTTTGATTCGCTCTGTGCGCTGGCGTGCAGGAGTTGAACGGTCATAGCTAACACAGAGGACGGCGACGGCCTGCGCGTGGTGAATGCTATTCGGTGAATGTGGTCACTGTGACAGCTCCGTATTCCCCAGAGCCAACTTTCATCCAAAGCGTTACAGGAGGGGTGACATTCACTACACGACCTGCCCGGTGCCACGCATCGCTGTCTGCATCATCTGCGTACACAACGAATCCGTCAGTTACAGTGATGTGAGCACTGTTCTCACCAGTCGTTATCTGCACCGGCGTTTGTGTCAGCGTAATGCGTTCAGTACTCATCGAAAGTCGATCCTCTTAATTAACCGGCGCTGCCAGTTCTTGCCAGCTGTCGGCAGTATGAAAGTGTTGCCTGGTGTCTTGTACGTTTTGCTGCCGCCGAATTTGTAGACGAGCGTTATTGATTCGGCATCACTTGTGTCAATGACCGCTGACTGTGCTGCATATGTTTCACCAGTGATGTTTATTTCAATTGGTGATGTTGATATGTCTCCGGATTCAATTTGACCATCGAAAAACAGATCAAATCCTTTTTCAGTATCGCCAGCATAAACCGGCTGATCATCGTTCGTGATTACGCTATCAGATGCGCAAAACATCGCAGTTCCCGCAACAGCACTAAAACTGGCTGTCAGCACTTTTATCTCATCTGTAATGCTGATTATTTCTGCCCGTGAAAATTCGGGGCTCTGATAACTGATTTCACCGTTGTTTATTCCGATTTGAGAGTAAACACCGTCGCTAATTATCTGCGCACGAAATGCCAAGTTTTCTCGACCGATGTGCCTGAAAACGAACTGAGCAGTGACAACCCCCGCGGTGAAATCGAGTAGTTGCGCATGTTCTCCCGTTGAAGCAGTTTCTCTGTACTCTGTCCAGCCTGTTCCGCGTTGAGTGTTCGTTATCCCTGATGTGCTGATGCTGGTCACTAAATTTGATGTCGCGTGATTCAACTCAATTCTGCCAGCGGGAACACTATTGCGATACTCAACAGCCCAGGTGTTTTCAGATGCAAACTCGAATGCACTGGCGCTACCGAACGTGATGTACTCTGGCCCGGTATATGTTATGCGTGAGTCGAGCGTTGCAGCGGTCATGTCGATTGAGTAAAACGGCTTAGACTGCTGAGCGCCGATGAGTACAGAATCAGGAGTCCATACGCCGGGGTTGGCATCACCACCAATGATCGGAGCGCCGGGAATGCTTATCATTTTTGCCCCTTTTTTAGAACTTTGTGCTGATTCAGTTGATACATAGCCGTGATTTTTGCCATGAGATTTTATTTAAATCAGCAATATCGGGCATTCTCAGTGAAAACACCCTGTATTGCAGGTAATAAAAAACCGCCCGGAGGCGGCTTGCTTTCGCTTCATGCCAGATTACTTAGGAAAGTTATTTTCCCGCTGATAGTTTTTGACTGATCATTTTTAATATGGCCTTTGAATTTATAATGATCACCATCCCCATCAATAGACAACTCAAGGTCTGATGTCCCTGTCCCATTAAATGCATTGGTATCATTCTTGTTGTACGGTACCGACTTAACGAAAGCTTTGTTACCTTTTACTTCCCCTTTGTAAAAGCAAACATCATCACCGCCATTGATAGATCCATTGTTTACAATGACAATCCCGCCTAACTGACCATTCTGGTTAACATTAGTATCAAAAATAAGCTTATAAATTCCGTCTTTCATGCTCACTCCTAAGTGGTTATGCCTTATGGCGTGAGCATTATATCACCAACAATTTGGCATCAATTGCTGATTTTTCTACACTTTGCAGTGTGGCTAACTGTTCCCATGCGCCGGGTTTAAGAGCCGTTGTGAAAGTGGCTCTCAGTAAATGGTGGAGAAATCACGCCTTTATGCTGCAAGTCGGTGCTGCTCTTCTATCAGCGGTTGGCGGTGGTTACGCTCAAACATGCTTGTAAGCTCTGCCTTCCGCTTGTCATAGTCCCAGCCCATGGTGATAAACACCGTATCTGCACGCTGAAGTTCCGTGATTGCCCTGATTTGTTCAGCGGTCAGGTAATCCCGAATAGCCTCGGTTTTGCCGATGTCATTCTCTTTTCTGAACTTTGCGGACGTTGTGCCGAGTACGATCCGGTTAATCATGTTGGCTTCGTTGCTGAAGTGGTAATGCTCAGCCTCTTTCCCTTCTGATTCTCTACTGCTCTTGATGGCGTTGGTCATTGGCCGGTATTCTACTCGGGCCAAATCTCGTTCTGCCTGAATCAGCGATTCCTTTCTGGCTTTCTCCCGGTACTCGATGAAGCTATCCACCAGGCGAACCTGACCATCCCTTGCTTTATCACCGCCAATGAATGGCATGGCAATCAGGAACCCACGTTCGGTAAGTTCGAAGCAAGGCTTTGACCTGTTTGATTTATCAACATAAGAGGTCTCCTTGAAATCAAGGGCACCTAAATGTTCCGTCTCAATTAACGACCGGATGTTTTGCATCACGTTATCGTGGCGTCGACCAAATTCAGCCGCGATGACTTCAGTGCTAACAACTGGAGTTCCTTTGACGATCTTAATCAGGTGTTTCATCGGAATTACCTTTTTAGTGATGAACCTTGTCGCACAGGAAAACGGCCCTCAGAAGGCTCCGACAGCCAGCCGGTTCCTCAAGGGTCATCCTGAAAAGTTCTGAGTTGAAATGCGCTGCGATGCGCGGGGGATTTACTGCATAAAAAAGGCCGCCCGGTGGCGACCTCGTTATGTCTCGGGGCTATCAGATCAACTTCTTAGCCAGCTCGACCAGATCATCAAAATACGCATGAGCCTGCGAGCCTGCTGTTTCAACCAGCTCTTTCAGTTTTGCTGCAAATCGCTCTAAATCTGACAGAACTGGCTCAGAGTCGGCTGTCTCAGTAGTAGTGACCACCGGCTCAGTCGTTACTGTTACTGTCTCTGCCGTGGTCGCTGTAGTGTCTGCTGCTGTAGTGTCGGTCATTGTTGTTGCCTCTTTTGATTTGATGAACAGGCTCTTCAGCCAGTTAAGGAGTTGTTTGAGATTTTGCATTCTGCCGATCCTTCTCTATCTGCCGGATTGCAGAGAGTTGATTGTTTGCCTGGTCAATGGCTGTCAGTAGTGGATCTATCCACAACACAGCCTGACAGTAGGTCATTGTGCCGGGGGCAGCGGTGGCAGGACTGGCGCTGTCAGATTTGACGGTATCGGGGTGCATTGCGCTGGAACGTAGACTGTTCGCGTAGTCGAGCAACCGGTCAGCAACATCAGCAGAAATAGCGAGACTGCACGTCGGCTGTTTCTTGAGAATTGTTCTGTACTCAATCTCTTTCTCCTGCGCGTTGCCTGTGATTGTCGCTGTGTATTGCTGTGCGGTGGCCGCTATCTCGTTCGCGCGCTGAAAACTCAGTGCCTGAGTGGAGATAATTGCTGTCTGTGTTGCCGTTTCGCGCTGAAGCTGTTTGATGCTGGCCTGAGCTGTTACCGATTTTCCGTGATAATGCAGGGCCACCATCACCAGACCAATAACTGTCAGCAACAGAACCAGAACGGCAACCGCTGACCATTTGATGCTGCTCACGATTGCCCCCAGTTGCAGACTTCGCGCTCAATCTCGCGTCGATTCATTAGCCCCTTCCACTTCTTGCCACCAGCATAAACCCAGCGACGCAGCTGATCGCATGCGCCAGCGGTATCTCCCTGGTTGATTTTGTACAGCAGTGTTGAGGTTTTGAAATTGCCAGCGCCAACGTTGTACGCAAATGAGTACAACGCAGCGCGGGTCATGTCAGGGATCGGGCGCTTAATATACGGGTCAATCTGTGCAGCAGTTGTGCGCAGATCTTTGTCCAGAAGGGCGTTACATTCCTGCTCTGTGTACGTCTTGCCGAGCATAATGTCTTTACCTGTATGGCCGTAACAAACAGTCAACACGCCAGCGACATCTTTATACGGTTTATACTCAACGCCTTCCAGACTCGGTATTAAAACTGCGGCCATTGCCAGGGCACCACCGGCAGATGCTGCGATCAGTTTGTTGCGCAGCGCAGGAGAAATAGCCATTAATCCTCCTGCCCAGGAGGAGAAAGTATCCCCCTGGAGGTCGCATTTCTGTATGTTTTCAACATCTGATGTTTGTACCAGACGTTAACAATGAACGTAGCGATACCAATAACAACGCCACTCACTATTGCCACCTGATTCCAGTCCAGACTATGTATCCACTGCGACACGCTACCCCCGCATACCAGGGTGCCGGATACGCAATAACTCGCTGCTGATGCGATTTTATCTGGCATGATTTTGATCATCCGTACCTCCCGTCATCGGGGGCTGTGTGTATTGTTGAAAGAGGAAAGTGCGCCGTCCCGACTAACCAGGGAATGTTGTTATTGATTCGGGAGGCGCAAAAGAAAAGGCCCACCGATGTGAGCCCTTGAATAGATGCGGGCGCGACCCCGCTTTATCGCGTGTTATGTGGTGAATGTCATGTTTTTATGACAAAAGTACTTGTCATGGTTTTATGACAATGGTAGTATCTATTCATCGGCAGGGGCATAAGGCCCGGCCAATAAACCAGAAGGGTTTTCGAAATGACTAAATCAGAAATCTTCAAAACAGCACACGAAATCGCTAAATCAACTAACGCTGTCGTGGGCTGCTATCAGATCGCTTTTTCTCTCGCTCTTAAATCTGTTTACGCGTCACTGACCCAGACAATGGAAGAAAAGTTGATCGACATGGGGATGCACGTTTGGGAAAAAGGTGACTATCGTCGAATCTATATAAAAGCAGAACATTATGAGGCTGTTTTCGGACTCAAAACCCAGCACTACAAAACCGGCAACATAAAAAGCGCAATGCTGAACGGTCAGGAAATCAGCAACAGTAAGGCATACAAATTATGCAGCACAGCTAGTTATTTTGACTGCAACACTCAGCAGTTCGTATCAAACATGACACCAATTATCTGATTAACAGCGCCCCGGAAACGGGGCGTAACAGGAAACAATATGACGCCCGAATTTTTAGAATCCGCTGGCAAATTGCTGTTCGGCGACAGATGGCAGACTGATACCGCCGAGCTACTCGGCGTTACGTATCGTACTGTCCGCCGCTGGATATCCGGTGAATCAGCAATTCCATCTGGAATAAAAAAAGATTTGCTCGCAGCTCTGGAAAACAGACAGCAGATGATCGCTGAACTCATTAAACATGAAACCAACAAAAAGGAATTGTCTATGTATCTCGTTGATTACAAAATCGTTCATAAAAATGATAATGGAACAGTCCTGATCCTGAAAAATATCAGAACAAAAAGTAAAGATTGTTATCGGATTGTTCGAAAAATTGATAACTCATTCCGCAACATGACAGACACCAGAACAGCGAATGCATGTGATGAGGGAGCCGAGCACGTCGCTAGGGCACTCCCAAAAAATATTGCAATATGCCAGGCGATTGAGGCGGAGATCGGGATCGGCGGCATGATTGATGTTCTGGACGACCATAATATGATCCCAAAATATAATGATAAAAAAACAGAACAGTATAAAAATGCAGGTTTATGGTTCGATATCGAATAATAAACCGCTAAACATCGTCCACTGCCTGTAATACTATCAACGTTCCCCGCGTCAGCGGGGATAAACCACATTCACTCTCACCTTAAACATTGTTCCCCGCATTAGCGGGGCTAAACCGAAGTGAGCATGAATTGTTCCCCGCCACGGCGGGGATTTTATTGGTCACCCCGCGCCTTAAGCGATAGCTTCCGTACTCGTCAGTACCGGGGTGAATTTGGTGCCACCGCAAGCCAGCATGCAGACCCTAAATATTATCTGCGACCGGCAGCGATGGTCTTTATCAACATCAACGCACCCATCCAGAGTGCGGCCTGCCGATCCGCAATCTTTGCAGGTCTTCAAATCCCGTACGGGTTGTTGTGGTGGCCTTTCTGTCCTCAGTCTTTCGACCTTTCACCATATTGGGCAACCTGTGATTCGATATTCACCACAACGAGAAAAACACTCAACGTCTCTAAAGCGCTCAAAAGCACCCGCTGAATGTTTTTCTCTGTTGTGCAGATTTCAGACATAAAAAAAGCCGCCGTGATGTCCCTAAGAACACGTACGGCAGCTTATGCAATAATGATTGCTCATTTGTTCATTAATGTCAACACGTTCTACGCAACCTTCCCAATTTTATTTACCTTTTTCCGTTCGTTCATCGCTTTTAGCAGCGGGAAATAGATCATGTACTGACTTGCGGCCAGAATTTCGCTCACCTCCCGGCGACAGGTAGACATCGACGGGCGTTTCAGCCGGTTCCCTCCCCTCGTTGCGATTTTGCGTGGAGTTGCAACCTTGTGGATATACACTGCAATGGCGTATTCAGATGAACCATGCGCGTAGTAGCTCAGCAAAATACCAAACGCCTTTTTGTCAATGCACATGACGGAATCTACGACCTGAGAAATCAACATTCCGTCATCGTCATTGCATATCGGACGAGACATACCAGGCTGAGGCTCTACCGTTGCCATATACTGCGCTATCACACTGCTCTGGCGTTTTTCCAGCCTGCCTGAGTAGACCCATGCGCCCCACAGCTCCAGCCAGCCATTAAGCCAGTCGTGCTGTTCTTTTGTCAGGCTCAGTTCACGGACAGTCACAACGTCCTCCACTTCATCAGATGGCTGAAATTTTGCAGGATTTTGTAGTCGTACATAAACGAGTGCTTGCTTTTGTAGAGACGTAACAATTGCCATTTATGGCGCAGGTAGTCAGTCATTGCTCTATCCTCTCGTTTTGCCAGAGTGGCAATGGTTCTTTATGCCCGGCTTTACGGATCCGGGCCTTTGCGTTTCGTTCAATCTGAATCAACTTTTCGATGTTCTGACGACGCTGCTTTTCCTCCTGTCGGAGATATTTAACTGTGTCAGCCAACTGGGTCTCTTTTTTCGCAACAGAGAGCATGTAGACAAATGGATCGAGAACAAACTCACAGCGACGACACCGCACCTGACGATCCTGTTCATTAACCCAAACAATGTCGTGAGGACAGAGCCGCTTACCCGTTCCCTCGGGCAAAAAAGGCAAGCTGTTTTTCTCACTCTCTTCCCTCGCTGGGAACGCCAGGACATTACTTAACTCGTCTTCGGTTTCTGTTGTCATGCTGGCATCCCCTCCCAATAAATTCTTATGAGAACTCTCGACCCAAATGATTCCAGGCCGGTAACAAGAATTGGCGCGTGGTAGTGCCTGTATCCTTTTTCTATCTTCTTGAATGTTTTCAGCCTAATTAGGTCAATCGTATAGCCGTAAGCATCTATTTCAGTGCATCCATTAAGATGAGATACATAGCAATAAAGCGGGCTTTGTCTTTTAAAGATCACTCCCACAGCTTCGTAACCACTGGAAAAAGTAGCTGCTCTTTCTTTTACGGATTTGATCCTTTCAGATTCCAGAAAATTAAGGTTTTCTTGATGAATATCTGAGAGAGATACGTTCCGTCTGCTGTAGATTTCAGGTAGAGACATGGTGTTTTGAGTGCTCATGCTGCCTGCTCCTTCTGATATCTCTCGAACCAGAAAACGATGGGTGATTCCGTTACATGTACCTGACCAAACCTCTCAGCAGTGCGGAAATTGACGCTATGCCTTCTGGCTCTGGAGACTTGCTGCGCTATTTCATTTCTGAATGATTCAACACTGAATGTGGCTTTAAACAGATTGCATGGAGCACATGCAGGGAACAGGTTTTCATACACGTCATTTTCAGGTAGCCAGTGCTCGCCTGTTGCAATGGCACGGCGGACACCATTAGCCTGTCGTGGGCTAAACTCCCATTTGCGTAGCGCAGCCTCAACGTGATCAGCATGCCAGCCCCTTTCTGGCAATTCGCATCCGCAATATGCACATCTGCCGCTAAATTTATTTCTAAGCTCAGCTCGCTGGGATTTTGTCAGTTTCATGCTGCCTGCTCCTGTTGCCGTTTGCGGAGTTTTTCGTAATGACTAGCCCGGCGCGTGAATATGGTTTTCACACGTTTCAGGTACTCGATGTCGAATTTTCGAACCTTGTTGTCATGCTCTATGCGCTCAACCGTGCCCAGGCCAAACTTTTCGATGAGGTTGATGCGATAGGGGATCGGATTGCCGGATAAGTCGCGGTTGCAGTGGACGCAGCTCGCGTTGTTGTTGAAAACATTGAAGCGGAGCCAGGGCGCTGCGCCACGAGAACGATAATGGCTGGCATCTACTGCGCCGCCACGAACGCCGTAATTCAGAGGCCTACCACAGGATATGCAGGGGTCTCCATAATCACGCCAAAAAATGTACCGATTAACCGCTGCCTGAGCCTCTCTGTTCCACTCCGGTTTCCCCTTAAGCCTTTCCCTTCGCTGTCGCAAATCATCACGCTGCAACTTCTCCTGCTTGCGCTGCTCACGCGCAGCATTACGCTCATCAACCTGTTTGTTGAAAGCGATAGCGCATTTGTAGTTGTGGCAGACTTTCTGGAGAGAACTTCGGGGGGTGTATTCAGTTGAACAGATTGGGCACTTTTTCAGTTTCGGCGGCTTCGGCGTTATGCCTTTAGCCATTGGTCAATTCCTTCTGTCGTTCACCTTCACGCTGGAAGTCGTTACCATCGATGGGCATCAGAAAATGCGAGAAACATAGCGCCCAGTCGTTAAGCAGGGTTCCATCACCCAGCCTCACCTGTAACTTTTCTGAGTAAATAAGCCATCTGACGCTACCACCATTAGAGAATTTTCGACCATTAGGCAGTGCAATAACTTCACTCGATGCAACGAGTCTCACAGTCGTAACCACTGTGCCAACAGCCTCGGGGTCACCACCGATCAAAATCGCAAGCCCTCCGGCTCTTAACTCACTCATCCCCTTCCCCTCTCATGTCAGTATTCGGATCAGTCATTTCGTAGAACGATGTGCAGCTATCGCAAACGTATGTTCCATCTGTTGATAATGGCGTGCCGCAACCGGCGCAGATTTGCTCGTTCATCAGTGCAACCTCACTATAGTCCCTTCATGAAGACCGTCCTCAAATCCAATAACGATTGACTTGTCTTCAAATTGCCAGAAAAATTCTGTATCAGGGCTGTCTCCTGTCACTCCCTCAACGTATCCGGCTATCCAGCTCATCATCATGTTTACAGAGTCGACACCATCCGATTCCATATCATCAAGTAAGTCACTGAGGCGATCTGCATATTCGCTGCTTTTATCTGTCATCTGCTCTTCCTCGTTTTGTCAGCCACACGCGCACGCAAGCCATCCACATATTCAAATGTGGTTACCTGGCTCTCGGTGGGTATTTTTCGGGATGTGCGTTTCTGGCGGGGTCGTCTTAGTTTTGCGTGCTCACAGATGAGATAGGTTATGCTGACGTTCTGTCGCATTTGCCGCCCTCACGGTTCCTATTAATCGCTGAAACTCGGACATTCTTTCGCTAACACCGAACTCGCACTGTGTGTTGCCTTTTTTAAACATTGACCCGTTTATGCGGGTAGGATCGTCTTTTTTGAAAACCAACCCTTTCCCGCACAGCCACGTTAATTTCACACTGACAGATGACTTTTTGAACCCCGACCCCGCCGCTATCTCAGCAACTGTCATCCATTCGCCAGACTCCAGTGCCTCAATTACTGCTATCTGTAATTTGCTCATGCTGCCCTCTCAATCAGTCTCGCGCCGAATCTCATCAGCACATCACGATCAACGGTTTTAAACTCACAATGGGTTCGCGGCCATGGATGCCAGATAACAAGCATCTGCCCTCTGTTATTTCCCGATACTGGCTTACCCGTTGTGGCGTTCAGGAAAGAAAGTCGTCCTCCGGTGATAAATCTGACTTCATGCGCCGAACTGATCGCCTCGCGGAACCAGCCAACTGAGGTGTCAGAATTCAGCAGCATCACGCAGCCGATAGCGTTATCTGCATTCTCCGCTGCTGCTTTTTGTACAAATGGACAAACATCGCTGTACGGAGGGTTAAGCCATACGTAGCCGGGGATGTCAGGCTTTGCGGCTTTCCACGATGTTTCGAGTGTATTTTGTTCTTCTGTGATGTAATGCCGACACAACGCGTTATCTGCATCAGCCGCTGCATCCAGGGTGAAACTGAACTCAGCATTGAGCGCTAAAAATATCTCTGGCGGCGTCTGCCAGGCATCCTTGATTTCTGCTGCGGTGTTTGATTTATCAGTCATGCTGCACTCCTGCTATCGCCGAACCGCTTCGCCAGTTCGTCGGCCAATATTGTTTCGTCCTTCCACTTAACGTCATGCTCAGTACCGAATGCGTAGGCACATTCGATAACGTCACACATCTCGCGGATGGTCATTTTGCTGGTAGACAGCCCCAGAACAACGAAACCGCCGTTAATGCCTGGAACAGTTTTCTGTCCCTTTAGCGCGGCGGTTATCACGTGTTTCCATTCCTCCGGTTCCAGCCAGTTGCTGTACCACTCGACCTGTTTTGAAATGTCAGTCAGCATGGCCCACATTTTGTCGTTCTGAGCGACTGAACGGGTCATTTCTGAGATGGTGACAACGAGGGGGTGTTTCAGGTCAGTAGGCAGGTCGCGGATAATCTGGATTACGTTTTGTTTCTGGGCGTCGGTAGCAAGGTAATACTTCGGCTTTTTAGCCATGGTCTACCTCCTCTAATCTCCCTTAATGGATATGCCTGCATTGGTATCCTCATTGATGAGGGCACCATCACTCTTCTCCAGATTGGCGCGGGTGTTCCAGGCGGTAATAGCAGCTCCATCAGTCTCATGGAATCCAGTGCGAGAATCGCATCTCCTGCATTCAACGTAATACCAGTACTGCCCTTCCCCTGTTCCATCCTCAGTAAAGCAGTCAGAATCTACGCCACCACAGAACGGGCAAGGCTTCATCTCAAGCTCATCGTTGGTCATGATCACACCTCTCAATAGGTTGACCGGTAAGAATTCGGTCATGAAAAACTAAGCCAAGGCATTTTGATCTAAGCGCCTGGCGACTTATATATCCTCGCTGGAAAACTGAATGCCACTTAGATTGGATCCGCGTCCATGAGTCAGCTGATTTATGCATTTCAGATAGTGCATAAAGCGCACATTTTACAATGCCCTCCATCACTCCCCTCCCTTACGCGCTGGCTCGGCCAACAAAAATAACGCCTTCTCCATCTCCCGCCTCATGATGCTGTGCAGCACCCGGTCACGCCGATACTGGCACCCCTTGGGCTTGTGCTTTCGGCGTTCCGCAAACGGGAGAGATGATGATTTGTAATACTGCTGCATCTGACGTCCACTTTCGGTTATGTCGATGCGGATAAGCTCTTGTGCTGTGGTCATCCGATGTATCTCCATCCAAATTTTACGATTGCTACAGGCACGAAGCCGATAACAAACCAGGCTAAGGCGAGTGCGAAGAGTGCCGCGAAAGGGTCTTTCCCCTCCAAAGTCAGATTTATGCATGAGCGCAAAAGGGTCCAGAACCACACCAGCATCCAGCCGACCCCGATTATTTTGGCGATTATCATGGTTTCACCCGATGACTTTGTACGCTGTTAATAACACTCACCCCAGCGCTGGTTATCCGATAGCCAGCGAGTTCGACAAACCCCTTCAACCTCACTGACTCGAACGCAAGATAGCCGTCACGCGCCAGACGTTTTGTCGTCTCCGACCACGAGTTGATTAGTCCCGGACTATCAGGATCTGTCTCAGCAGCAAAAGCTCGTTCAAGTATTGATAGTTGTGTTTTGTTCATCAGGCCACCCCCTTGTTTTCTATCAGGTACATTCCATTGCGGATCTGCTTAGCTTTGCTGCGGTCACCCAACAGAAACGGCTGCGGCTCTTTCTGGAACCCTGCCCGGATGTTCTGCGCATCATCCATGCCAATCAGAACGCTCTCGCATTTCTGTATTCCGGTCAGCAGGTAGGCCCGATACCGTTTTTCGAACTCTTTGGCGCGGAACGGTATTTCGTCCTCAGTCATCCCGGCAAACTCAACCCAACCGCCCATGTCAGCGACAATTGCGTGGATAATCGGATCGTCGAATACAACACTGTTACGGCGGCCATAGCTGCAAATTGCTTTATGGCATTTCGACCAGGCCAATAACGCCTTGCCATCTTTGTTGCCCTCGATATGACGCAGAAGGTCAGCGGGTTTCGGGAAGAACTGACCGTTGTCGGTGTCGCGGGTATGCCCCTGGAATGATCTGGAGACGTCTTCAATCGGGTATGGCTTCAGGGCGTTCCAGTAAATACCAATCATCACCTCGGATATGTCTTTGCCGTAAATCTCGCCAATGGCGGCCATCGACTGAGCGAACTTTGGTTTTTCAGAATCAATCATCAGAACGGTGCTCCTGTGTCTTTGGCCCCGGCCCAGCGCTGAAGGGTGTCTAGGTTACGTGCGGTGGTTGCAGTGTACTGACCTTCGGCTATCGCCCTTGCATGCTCGTTGTCGGCCAGGTCACGCAGTTTCTCAACCTGAGCAGCGTCTCTGAGCAGCGTCTCAATACCGTCATAACGCTTGTTAGACGGGTTTTTGCCCATCAGCCAGATGTCGAATTTGGCACCAGTGATCGCCTTGCAAAGTTCGTCAACCGTGAAGCCCTGAGCCAGTCGGGCTTTGATCCGTCTTCTGCGCTTGTCGTCGAGTTTTGATGCCTGGTGGTTATGCTCGGCCTGCCAGTGGGTGAATACCTGCCTGACCGGATCAACAACAGGCTGTTCAGGTGGTGGCGATTCAATGGGTACTTGCGGGGTTATTTTTTCTTTCACGTCCCCCGTGGGGACTATAGGGGCATTAGTGTCTTTCTTTGTCTTTAGAGTATGTCTTTTGTGTGTCTCTGACTTAGAGACTTCGTTTGTCTCTAACTTAGAGACATTCCGTGTCTCTGGTTTAGAGACAAGGTTGCTAACTTGGAGACACTTGCTGAATTGCCACGCTGAAACCTCCTTGTTAACACCGATTTGATTTCCATCCATCAGAAGGCAATTCATTGAAATCAGTTCTTTTTTTGCCTTGTTGACGTTCTGGCGAGATATGCCTGTAAGCAGGGCTATCTGTTCGTCGGCAATGCGATCTGTTTTCTTGTTAAAGCCATAGGTTTTACGGATGTAGGCCAGCATTATTTTTAACTGCCGGGCCGTTAAATCGGCACTTGCGATAGCCTCAAGCAGCTCGTTAGCGATTCTGGTATAACCATTATCGGTATCGACCACGCGGCGCTCCACGACCTGCAAATCAGGTCTTATTGCTCTGACATTGTTAAGGGCTGGCTCTGCCATGAGTTGACCCTCCCCTGTTTACATATCCAGTTATTCCTGGCATAATTACCTCGCTGAATTTTTTCAGAAATCGATTGTTATCTGCACTGAATCCTCGGCTGCAACCGGGGATTTTTTATTGGTCAGAACAGCGCAGGTGTTGATTTTTTTGCTCTGCCCTTCTTTGGTTTTTCAGCTGGGAGTGATGTTTTATCAGCCCACTGTTTTGCGTAATAAAAACAGTCGTCAAACATCGCTCCTTTCTTGCTGGCCTGCGAACATCGCTTATAGTGGTCGACACCACGGAACGCGCTGCTTTGCGCGACAGATTCCGGGTAGCCGAGTTTGATAAGCTGACTTCTGATATTCTGTTCAATAAATTCAATGTGATTCACTACATCCTCCTATGCGGAAAATGATTCCTCTTTTGGCTCAGTCATTTCCAGCTGCAACTTTGCGAATTCCATCGCAACTGTCATCAGCCACCGGTATTGATCCAGTGGTAATTTTTTCTCCCCGTGCATGACAAAATCCTCCACACCGCAGGCGGCGAGAGTTTCCATGATTTCCGGGTATTTCCTGGTGCGATGCAGAATTGTCGAGTCAGCTACATTCAGCAGACTGGCCACTACTGTCTGACGCGTATTACTTAATGCCTGGTGTGCGGTAGCCAGCAAATGGCGACCGATAAACGAAATGCTTTTGCGTGTTTTTGCATGTTCCATCTGTGATAATTCTCCGTGTTGATTTACATGTGGCGGTGCCGTGGGGCTGCCACTTAATGTTTGCGGGTGAATCACCCGGCGGCCTGATTGTGTAAAGAGCGGTGTTACTTAAGCGGCTGTTTCCTGTGATGAAAACACCAGACTTTCTTTAGTTACCGGCTGGATGGCTGGAAACTCTTTTGACGCTGTTTCAATTTTTTTGGCTTTTCCGGGTGAAGGTCGGCGGACCCCGTAGGCGATCAGGTTCAAGTAGCCTGGTGTTGTATCCGCCAGTGCCGCGAGCCTCGACCATTCGTCGGCACTGGCTTCCTTCCTCCAACGGAGTAAATCGTTGAGCATGGTCTTGTCCTCGTTATGACTACAGACAAGACTTTATCATTATGATAAATGAACTGCAAGCGCATTTTATCAACTTGCATATTTATCAAGAAGATAAATGATGAAAAAATAGGGGTATGGAAAATAAAGAAATCAGGCGTAAAAATCTCGCCGATCTTCTAAGTAGGCATTTAGAAGAAAATCCTGAATCTAACAGAGCAAAGTTCGCTGAACTCTGCGGATTAGTACCGGCGCAGTTAAGTCAACTGCTGGGGAATAAATCTTTCCGTAACATCGGCGACGCGCTTGCCAGAAGGGTTGAGGCGGCGTTGGAATTAAATCATGGGTGGATGGATTCATTGCATGATGTAGTCCAGCAAAATTCTGAATTAGAGTTTGCGGGTCCGATCAGAAGTGGCTATGTTCCAGTAATGGGCGAGGCCATTCTGGGGATAGGTGGATCTGTGGATATGATCGAATTCCAGGCTGGCTGGCTGCGAGTTTATAGCGGAGATAAAGATGCCTACGGGCTGAAAGTCAAAGGGGATAGCATGTGGCCGCGCATACAGTCTGGCGAGTTTGTTGTTATTGAACCGAACACCGCAGTTCGGGCCGGGGATGAAGTTTTTGTACGAACTAAAGAGGGTCACAACATGATAAAAATCATGAATAAGACCAGGGACGGAAACTATAAATTTTCAAGCGTGAACAATGATCACAGGCCGGAGACACTAACGCCAGGTGATGTTGAAACGATGCATTTTGTGGCAGCAATCGTGAAACCAACCCGCTATATAGCGTATGAAGACATTTCAGTTGACGAAAACAGATTAGCGTAAATAAAACCAACAACCCGGTCACTGTGCCGGGTTTTTTGTGTCCTCGATCCTCATCCGGCCAGCACCGGATTCCCCGCATAATACATTGATTTATTTATCTTAATATCTAAAACAATCTCCCACCGACGCCATCTTGCCCCCCCACCCCTGGCTTGATTAGCCGCACTGTAGCGTAATTTAAAAATAAATATCCTTATAAATCATTTTTATAAATACAAAAGTGAATTTATTTATCATTTTGCTATTGTGATTAATTTATCATTTAGATAAAGTATATCCATCAGCACGACACACCGCTACACAGTCAGCTGATTTGCTCTTTAACAATCAGGATTGAGGGTGATTCACCCCACCAAAGGCAGTTGGCTTTGGACTGGATGAAATGCAGCTGCATCGACAGCAACCGCGAAGATAAGCAACGCGGCGTCCAGTACCTAAGCCAATTGAGGAGTCCACCATGCCACGTAATCCACAAAAGAACCTGGCTCGTGCAATCGTGCATCACGAACGCAAAGAGTACATCCGCAAAATTGACCGGGCATTTAATCGACTGGCGGCGGATTGCAGTAGCGACAGAGTACTGACAGCAGTAACGCATGCACCTGACTGGCGCTGCAAATCATCTGATGAGCCTGAGTTCATCAATATGGAGAATTCGCAGTACAGGAAAGTGCTGAACGAAGCTGGGCGTCAGATAAATGCTCGGCAGAAACAGCGCGGTAAATCAATTCCATTAATTTAACAGCGAGGCAGGTATGGATAAGATATATTTCGAATTCGCAAAAAAATCATCAATAAACAAAAGTAGGGAGGAAGGAGCTTTCAGCTTTTTTCAATACAACCTTTCAGCAGAAATGGCAATAACGGAAATAGCCAGTCAGTTGAAAATTGAGGACGCTGAGATTTTCGACAAAAATCAGGCTGAGCATATCAGGGCCGTGCTTAGCATAGCCCTGAAGATGATTAGTTAAAAGAAAACCTTTCCTTTTGGTTCGGGATTCTCTTCGTTAAATTTCTTCTTTGCCACTTCCCGACATGAGGGAAGAATATCAGCAATGCGCTGTATCAGCTTTTCCGGTGTGATTATCGACTGGTCTCCTGAAGCGAGAGCCAGTGCCAAATCATAAGCGACAGACTCAATATTTCTGTCGCCAGCAAAGACATTTGCAGACATAAAACATTCCTTATTTTGACTGTGGAAACAGCAGTCTACGCCTTTCCTTTGACTGTGGAAAGCAGGGAAACCACGCGCCGGGCGTGGCTAAATATCCCGGCATGAACTGTTAACAAGCCGCCACCTGAGCGGCTTTTTTATTACCTGAATAGGTGGTCACATGAGCTATCGCGGCATGTCGTGGACGGTCACGTTTTCATTATGTGGCCTGTTATTTGCGTTGGTTATTTATGGAATTGTGGAGATGTTAATATGGGTATAGATACAGGCGGGCCAGCGTTTCCAGAGATGGGTAATGTTGCACATAATTCTGACTGGTTGCTTGATAATGGCATGACGCTGCGTGATTATTTTGCTGCTAAGGCTATTAACGGAATCCTTTCTGACCCTGATGCTGGACTGATGGATGATGACTTAGAACGGTACGCAAAGATTTCATTTAAAGTCGCCGACGCCATGATTAAGGCGCGCAACCAATAACCGGTAAGGAGAGGATATGGGCGATATGGGGGATTACTGGCGTGACTTAAAGCCCGAACTGAAGGAACGGAAAAGGAAAGCAAGAGATGGCGCTCACGAAGGAATTAAGTCTTTTTTCATGAAAAATGGAATTGAATTTGAAGAGGGAAATAACACGATAATATTCAGGACTCCACACGGAACAGTAGCATATTACCCACCAAGCCAGCGCATGCAGCACAAAAACAAGTGGAAAGATTGCAGCCCGACATACTGCATGAATTACGTTAATAAACTCAGAACCCAGTAATTGAGTAACAACGCAGAGCTGATTACCGGTCAGCTCTCCAATGTATTCAGAGCGCCCTCTTTTGAGGGCTTTTTTATGCCCACAGGAGAGGAATAATGAGCGAGACAACGGATATAGCGATACTCGAAATAAAGCCCGAACAGGCACCGGCGCTTTACGTTCCGAATGGTCTTGATACCTATCTCGACCACATCCGGGAAATGGCGAAGGAAACGCCAGATGTGACCACTGCAAAAGGACGCGAACGCATAGGATCACTGGCGCGGCAAGTAGGTAGCAGCAAGACGGCAATAGAGAAGCCGGGGCGTGACTACCTCCGTCGTCTTAAAGAAGCGGTAAAGCCAGCAGAAGAAGAATTGCGGCGATTCACTCGCGAGTGTGACGCCATCCGTGATGCAATTCTTGCTCCGCGCATTGAATGGGAAGCCGAACAGGAACGGTTAAAGGCCGAAGAAGAGGCAAGGATTGCTGCTGAAAAACTGGCGGCGAAAATCGAATCTGACCACGAATTAGCCCTGTTGTTGAATGAGAAATTCGACAGCGACGCAGCACAAAAAGCAGAAGAAGCCGAACGCCAGCGCATTGCACATGAAGAAGAGCTAAAGCGTCAGGTGGTTGAGCAGGCACGAAATGAAGCTGAAGCCGCTGCACAGCAGGAACGACAACAGCATCAAGACGCACTGAGCGAAATAAATGGCATACAACAACAGGTCATTATCGCGCAGACAGGACGGGCTGGCGTCCGCGAGGGCGGCACTATCGAATGCATCCGCGAGACGCTGGCAGAAACTGAAGCGTGGCCCATTGATAAGCGATTTGGTTCACTGCAAGGCACTGCTGAGAAAGTGAAACAACAATCTGTCGAGCAAATTAAACAGATGCTTGTTGCAGCAGAGATCATTCAAAGGCAACAGGATGAATTAGCCAAAGCGGAGCGTGAAAAGCAGGCAGCTATTGCCGAGGCACAGCGGAAAGCGCAGGAAGAGGCAGATCGCATTAAGCGCGAGGCTGAGCAAAAGGAAGCTGCCCGACTGGCTGAAGAAAAGCGCATCGCTGATGAGGCTGAAAAGAAGGCCGCAAACAAGGCGCATCAGGCAGAAGTGAACAACGCCGCGATGGCTGTTCTCACCAAGACTGGGATCAGCGATGAGTGTGCAAAACAGGCAATTATCGCAATTGCACAACATCAGATCTCATCAGCTAAATCTGGTGATCGCCCGATAATTCAACTCAATTACTAATCAACCACAGGAAGCAACCCATGCTAGCAACAGCAGCTCATGGGGCGGCATTGGGCTGCCCTAAATTCAACGCGTTCGGTTATATCGAGCGCCATCCGTCAAACATTCTGACAAGTGCGTCATTCACCCCGCCACCGCGTAAAAGCCTTCTAGAAAAACTGGTTGAGTTCCTGAGCAGGAGTATTCAGCCGTGAAACTGACCATTAAAGATAACGAGGAAATAGACGGAATTATTTCAAACCTCACAGAAGGAGACAGGGAAATAATTCAACTGGAATTAGAGCGACTAACGAAACAGCGTAATCCGTTTTTGGCTGCTATCCGCAATCATGATCCTGATGAGTTTACCCAAGAGGCATGTGACTGGCTTGAGGATGACGTCGATTATCAGAATAAAATTGATGGCATGTTTTGGGAGGCGCTCGTTTACCGACTCACCCGCGAGTACGCAATTAACATCTGGCGGGATAAACACAGTTATTGGGAGGTGGCGTGATGAACCAGCAATTGGTTAATCAAATTTTCGAAATAGTAAATCCCCTGAAAGTTGAATTTGAACAGGTATGTTCTGAGAAGTCAGTAACGTTCAAGCGTGAGTCTGAGTTTGCAATGCAGATATTTGCAAATAACGACTATCTGGCGGGGGTGGCAGTACAAAACCCAACATCAACACGTAGTGCCATCATGAACGTGTCAGCTATCGGGATAACACTGAACCCGGCACAAAAACTGGCTTATCTGGTGCCAAGAAAGGGCGCTATCTGCCTCGACATTAGCTACATGGGCTTGATGCATATTGCACAACAGTCAGGCGCTATTAAATGGTGCCAGTCAGCAATAGTCAGAAAAAACGATAAGTTCATGCGTTCCGGTATCGATAAAGCCCCAAGACATGATTTCAACGAGTTCGACACTCAGGAACAGCGTGGAGATGTCGTAGGAGCCTACACGGTCATTAAGACCGATGAAGGTGATTACCTGACCCACACCATGCGGGCCGAAGATATCTTTTCCATCCGTGACCGCTCAGAAGCGTGGAAGGCATACAAGACAAAGGGGAAATCATGCCCATGGGTCACTGACGAAGAGCAAATGATCCTCAAGACCGTGGTCAAACAGGCCGCGAAGTACTGGCCACGGCGTGAGCGACTGGATGCCGCAATCGACTATGTGAATACAGAAGGTGGCGAAGGGATTGCTTTTAACAATGACAGCCAGCAAGAGCGCGATGTTTCACCCGCAAGCCAGGAAACAATAGCGAGAATTAATGATCTGCTTTTGTCGATGGGTAAGACGTGGGATGACGACATGTTACCTCTTTGCTCAAACATTTTCCGACGCCCTATCACATCACCTTCTGAAATGACTGAGCCTGAAGCGGTCCGCGCTCTGGACTTTCTTGCTAAAAAGGCTAAGGCGGCAGCATGACACCGGAGATCATAAAGGATCGCACAGGGATTGACATTATCCACGTCGAACAGGGAAGCGAGGACTGGCTAAGGCTAAGGCTCGGAGTGATTACGGCCTCTGAGGTTTCAAACGTCATTGCAAAGCCTCGGAGCGGCACAAAGTGGACGGACATGAAAATGTCCTATTTTCACACCCTGCTGGCAGAAGTCTGCACCGGCGTATCACCTGAAGTCAACGCAAAGCCGCTGGAATGGGGCAAACAGCACGAAGACGCAGCGCGGGCGTTGTTTGAGTTCACATCAGGTGTGCAAGTAACTGAAGCGCCGATCCTGTTTCGCGATGAAACATTGCGTACCGCCTGCTCCCCTGATGGCCTGTGCAGCGATGGCCGTGGACTCGAATTGAAATGCCCTTTCACCTCCCGAGACTTTATGAAATTTCGCCTTGGCGGGTTTGACGCAATAAAAAGTGCATACATGGCACAGGTTCAATACAGCATGTGGATAACCGGCAAGGATGCATGGTATTTCGCCAATTACGACCCGCGAATGAAGCGTGAAGGGATTCACCACATCGTCGTCGAGCGAGACGAAAAATACATGTCAGATTTTGAAGAAATGGTGCCGGAGTTCATCGAAAAAATGGATGAAGCGCTGGCGGTTATCGGGTTTAAATTCGGCGACCAGTGGAGATGAGGCATGAAAAAAATCGCAATGTACCGGCGAGGCAAAGGGTATGCGAACGAGGGTCTGAAAGAGCGGATCCTTTGGCAACTCAGCAAGCGCCCTATGACCGCAAAAGAATTAGCCGCAACACTCAAAATTGACGTTCGCTATATCGTCGTTCAGATGCGCGACAGAACGCTCTCAATAGACAAAGTAGCAAAAATAACGGCGGGGGAATGGTTCACAGACGAAACAGGATTCAGAGACAGACTGTACAGTCTCGCAGCCAGTCCACGGCGGCAGTCACCAAAAACCACCCGGTCACAGAACATCCTCATCAGCAAAAAATCACTCTCGTCACTCGGCGAAGAGCAGCGCCAAAAGAACATCCTCGCTGCTCAGCGTCGCGCCAGGCTGATTGCTGCTGGCCTCTACATAACGGAGCTATGAAATGACAGTTAAACGATATGAACCAAGCACTTGTGGTGCCGTACAATTCATGGTTGAGCACACATCTGGTGAATACGTCAAATATGAAGACTATGCCGCCCTGCAAGCGCAGGTGAACGCGCTGGCGGCTGAGAATGTGGTGATGAAAAATATCATTCACCCCATAGCTAATGAGCATACTAACGTTGAGTGCACTGACCGCCCAGTTTGGTATGTATGCGACCCGCGTCAGATGATGTCTCCTGATGCCTCGAGTCTATGCAGTATGTTTCATGGGCCATTCTGGAGTCGGGAACGCGCTACTGATTTTATGAAAAACACATGCTACCGCTACGGTAAAAATGCTTCTGTGTTTTGCACCAGTCTTTACCATTATCCAGAAATGCGAAATTTATATGACGCCTCAAAAGAACTAAAAACCCCAGCCACCGATGCCGCCATTCGGAGATTGCAAAATTACTCAGATATTGATCTTGTGCAGAAATTTAACGAACACATTGTGCGTGCTGGGCTATCCGATGCTGAATCAGTAACTATTCAAGAGTGCAGAGACGCATTACTGCATGTTGTTACACGTCGAAACGGTGAGGTGAAATGATGGCTAACTACTGTGATAACTGCGGATGCCGTAAATTAAATGGCTACTGCACAGGCTGCGAAGAAGAAGCATATATAGCATTCGTTCAGGCTCCTGATTATGAGTTCAGTGAACCATTTATGGAAAAAGCGTGGCAACAGGAAAAAGACCGAAATAAGGGAGGCGACCATGCGTGAGCGCCCATACGACAAAACTCTACCTACTGCTCAGTAGGAGGTAATAATGATCAGTTTCGATAAATGGCTAAATTCACAGGGTAAAGACACTGAAATAAATGAGGATGATTTACCCGATGGAATTACGGAACGTGATGGAAAGTTTTATGCAGATTGCTGTAGATGCGAACGTGAAACAGAGATTTATTGCGATATATCAGAAATTCCAAATGACGGATATGAGCATTATTGCGGAGGTAGCCCAAGGTGCTGTCCGTAAATAATCAGCCGTGACTTTTCACCAGTCCGAGGAATAATCATGACAATTACAGAAGAAGAATTAGAACATATCATGAACCGACAACGTATTGTTGAAATATCTAATGGTGCAGCGGTCATAATGGGAGAAAAAGAAAAACTCGCAAAAACAGCATTGCATTACATTGAAGAGAACACTGATTCAATAAAAGCATTCCAAGAAATAGCACTGAATTTACTCAAGGCTCAGGACCACATCGACGCACAGGCGGCGCAGATTGCTGAACTGGAATCTCGCTACGCTGAGGTTTCCGGGTGGTATGCAAAAATAAAGACCAGAATGTTGGAAGCAGAAAAAGAACTGGCGGCGCTGCGGGAACAGGAACCTGTTTATTGGCAATTTATGTCAGTGAATGGAGACTGGTTAGGTATTGGCGAATCTGGGAAAGATCAAGCGGTTAAGGAAGGGTGCGAAGTTCGCCCCCTATTCAGCCAGCCAGTACCACCCGCACCGGTTGCTGTGCCGGATGAGATGAATTTTTCGGATGCCGTAAATTTTGTTCACATCAACGGAATGCCATGCGAGGACAGGCCAACTTTAGTTAGCGAAGATTATTCTGAGCTTTTAAGGCTTCGTGAGGATGTGAAGGGTCCGGAAGGGTTTGATACATGGAAAGATGCCGCAATAGCTGAAAGGATTGCAAGGGTAAGTTTAGAAAGAAAGGTTGTTAACAGTAAGCATGGAATAGACTATTTAACCGCAATGGGTGCTTTCAATTCAAATCAGTGGCACAAGATGGATCCGATAACTGGCTATATGCACGGGTATAACCAGGCCATTGCTGACAAATCGCTTATCTGCAAGGAGTTCGTGGTTAAATTGCCAAAACGGCATAGCCCTGAAGGATACCACATAGATGAGGCCTATCTAGTTGAAGATGATGAGGGGAATTGGTTAGACCGTGATGAGGTTATAGAAGCCATAAAAGCCGCTGGCGGGAGCGTGGAAGATGAATGAAGAAGAAAAGCAGGCGCTTATTATCCGTGCTGAGCAACTGATTAATCACGCCGAGGAGGCGCGAGACGAAACCCCCTTTGGTCTTAGTGAAGATGTTGAGAGTGAGCTAGCGCTGATTAAAATCGCCCTGTCCGCGATGACGGCTGAGCCGGTCGCGTGGCGTCATAATAATGGGCCGTTTGGAAAAATTGCAACCTGTAGCGAGAATGCAGCCAAAAGATGGGAGCGTGAAGGATTCGACATATCACCCCTTTACACCACGCCTCCAGCCCCAGAGGGGCCGTAATAATAGGCAGAGGTTTACCGATAGCCGCGAATGCGGTTTTTTTATGCCCATAATTTGGAATAACAGAAATGGCCGATATTGCAGATGAGGCGTTTGAACGCGAGGAATTAACGCGGCAGTTAGCTATTCGTAACAGAGCTGTGCCGCAAATGACATACACCGGAGAGTGTCACAATTGCGAAATACCAATAGACAGCGGATATTTCTGTAGCACTGAATGCAGAGACGACCACGCTAAATTTATTCGGGCTGAACAGCAGAGGAAAATAGGATGAGTGTTGAATGGGATGGTCATGGGCTACCACCTGTAGGGTGTGAGTGCGAAGCGCTAAATGGATTGGCATGGTACCCATGTATTATTGTTGCTCACTATGATGGGTTCGCCTTTGCCTGGAATTACGACAGGAGAATTACATTTACTATTAATGCCATCAAGGCGCATGAGAATTTTCGCCCAATCCGCACCAAAGCAGAGCGGAATCGTGAGGATTTCCTGAAATACTGCCATGAAAAGCCTGTTAGCACTTTCTCAGAGCTTTATGCTGACATCGCAGCCGGTAAAATTCCCGGCATAAGGCTGACAGATGAATGAACTATTCGAGCAGTATCTCAACGAGGTAATAACTCACAACGGGCAGACAGGCAAGCGCAAGCACGTTCACAGCCTGGAATGGCGTCCTATTGCTGAACAGGTCTGGAATGACTGCATGGAGATAACAAATGCAGACAGAGCACGAAAACGCAATACGCGCAGTCGCGAAAAGGTGTTGAGATGAAATAATCTCAGCAAAGAAAGGCAAGCCGAAATCCCTGCACGATGAAATAACAACCCGCCTGTTAGACAAATACACCAAACAAATCACCGCCCTGCCGCCTGATACGTTCTCAGCCAAACGCTGGCTGACGTATTACGTGCGCGTGGTGGATAAGGAGTTACGAACATGAGTGATGCATCTATTTTAGATATGTGCTGCGGCTCCCGCATGTTCTGGCTGGATAAGCAGGACAGCAGAGCTATTTTTATGGACGCACGAAAAGAGTCTCATATTTTATGTGACGGTAGAGCACTGCATATTAGCCCGGACATTATCGCAGATTTTCGCAGTATCCCGTTTCCTGACAACACGTTTTCTCAGGTTGTTTTCGATCCACCGCATCTGGTGCGTGTTGGTGAAAAATCGTGGATGGGTAAAAAATACGGAGCATTGGATAGGGATACATGGTGCGATGATATTCGGCAGGGATTTGCCGAAGCATTCAGGGTGCTGCGGCCACAAGGAACTCTCGTTTTCAAATGGAATGAAACGCAGGTGCCAGTCAGTCAGGTTATCGCATTGACCGACCATAAACCGACTATCTGGCAGCGGACAGGGAAGGCGGACAAAACGCACTGGATCCTGTTCCTCAAGTAACCCACCCCACTATCTCAATAGCATTAGCAATCATCGCCCGGGCGGTGTTCATATTATTATCAGAGGTAACTAACTATGGAAAAATACAGCCTCTCTCGCGAAGAGGCGGCTCAGTTTATGGGTATCGACCGGGACACGCTGACGCAATGGTGTCGTTCCGGACGGATCATCTTCACAAAGAAAAACCCTCTAAAACCAAACTCACCATACCTGTTCACCCGTACCGCCTGTATTGCAGCTTTAAAAAATCCACTGCAAACTGTCGGCGTGAGCGCGGCGAATGCACATGAGGAGAGCACATGTCACTTTTCCGCAGAAATGATACCTGGTACGCCAGTTTCATCAAGCCGGACGGCAAACGTTTTAAGCGATCTCTTGGGACGACGGACAAAAGGCAGGCTCAGGAACTCCACGACAGGCTGAAGGCCGAGGCGTGGCGGGTCAGCCGGATGGGGGAAACTCCAGGCATAACTTTTGAGGATGCCTGTGTTCGCTGGCTGGAAGAGAAAGCACATAAAAAATCGTTGGACGATGATAAAAGCCGGATCGGCTTCTGGCTGCAACACTTTGCAGGGATGCAGCTGAAGGAAATAACAGAAGTAAGGATTTACAACGCTACAAAGAAGATGACTAACCGCCGGCATGAGGAGAACTGGCGACTGATGGCTGAGGCGTACAGGAAGAAAGGAAAGGAACCACCTGAGTACAGGCCAAAGGCGGCGTCCACAGCAACGAAGGCGACGCACCTCGCCTTTATTAAGTCGCTACTCAGGATGGCTGAGAGAAGCTGGAAAATGCTGGACAAAGCGCCAATAGTCACAGTGCCGCAGCCAAAGAACAAGCGCATTCGCTGGCTGGAACCGCATGAGGCTCAGAGGCTGATTCAGGAATGCCCGGAACCACTCAAGTCTGTTGTCAATTTTGCGCTGGCTACTGGACTTCGCCGGTCAAACATCATCAATCTGGAATGGCAACAGATAGACATGCAGCGCCGGGTTGCGTGGATCAACCCGGAAGACAGTAAGTCAAATCAGGCCATTGGCGTGGCGCTGAATGAGACCGCATGTCAAGTACTGAAAAAACAGATTGGACGCCATCATAAATGGGTTTTTGTTTACACAGAACGCAGCACCCGGCCAGATGGAACCAATACGGATGTTGTCAGGAAGATGCGCTACGACGCTAACACAGCATGGAGAGCAGCGCTGAGGCGTGCAGGTATAGATAACTTCCGCTTTCACGATCTGAGACATACGTGGGCAAGCTGGCTTGTTCAGTCAGGAACGCCTATTTCAGTGCTACAGGAAATGGGCGGCTGGGAAAGTATCGAGATGGTACGCAGGTATGCACACCTGGCACCGAACCATCTCACCGAACACGCCAGGCAGATTGACGCCATTTTTAATGCCTGTGTCCCAAATCTGTCCCACCTTGATGCTAAGGATGGTACAAATGACACCTAACTCGTTGAAACTATTGGTGCCGATAATAGGAGTCGAACCTACGACCTTCGCATTACGAATGCGCTGCTCTACCAACTGAGCTATATCGGCCTGGAGAGAGGGTGTAACGGGGGCATACGTTAAGAAAATCCAGCCGTCTCGTCAAGCTCCATTGTTGCGTATGCCTGATTTCTCACCACTATGCTTAATAGCTTTACATAATAATGTCCCCCTTGCGAGGGATGGCATCTCAGCCAGTACTGGTTTTGTGTGCTGAGAAGCATCAATGTGCAGCGTTATTTAATCAGCTCTACGGTTACTGTTATCGTCCCTCTCCCTTGCCCCTCGGGTCTGTCCCGTACCCAACGCGCTTTATCAATGACCCGCCATCAGCGATAATGGCGGTTTGCGCTTTCTCGAAGGGAAGATGATGAGCGGCTCGCAACAAAGCCTGTCGGCGCACAAACGGCCGATGAAACTGAGTACCTCGATTACATTGATGGTTTGCAGCGTTATGGTTTCGGTACTGTTGGTAGTCTATGCCCTGTATTTTGTGCAAATCAGTCATATTACCCGCGACGGATTGAAAGCGGCCGCCTTCGCCGTCGCCAGAACCCTAGCTGACGATCCCGTGGTGAAGCAGGCGCTGACTTATCCTCCCGACAGAAAGATTATCCAGCCAGTGGCGAGCCACGTGCAACAACGCAACAATCTGCTGTTTGTGGTCGTGACCAATATGGACGGCATCCGTTACTCTCATCCCGACGCCCGCGTTATTGGCGAGCATTTTATTGGCGATGACCTGCAGCCAGCGCTGGCTGGCCACGAAAACACCTCAATTAACCGGGGCATGCTGGATGAAGCAATGCGGGTCTTCACGCCAGTCTATAACAACCAGCAACAGCAAATAGGCGTGGTTTCGGTCGGTATTTCTCTGCGTAACGTTGCTGAGCAGATAAACCGCAGTCGCTGGAATATGTTGTGGGCCGTGCTGTTCAGTGTCCTGGTCGGCTCTCTGGGGATCTGGGTACTGGTACGGATCCTTAAGCGCATTCTGTTCGGTCTCGAACCTTACGAAATCTCCTCCCTGCTTGAGCAACGCCAGGCGATGTTGCAATCCCTGAAGGAAGGGGTGATCGCCATTGACCATGAAGGAAGAGTGACGCTGATTAATCACGCGGCACGTAAGATGCTGCTCTCGCCAGACGAGTTGCTGCAGGGTAGACGCGTGGAGCCGGGAGCTCTGGTCGCGACGCTGCGTGAAGTCGTTCGCAGCGGCACCCCTGTTCAGGATCGAGAAATCAGCAGCTATGGCCGACTGTTTCTGTGTAATATTCTGCCAGTACGCAGTAACAACCAGGTGATTGGCGCCATCAGTACCTTCCGTGACAAGACCGAGATCCGCTTGCTGATGCAACGCCTGGATGGCATGGTCAGTTATGTCGATGCGCAGCGCGAGCGCTCGCACGAATTTATGAATAAGCTACACGTCATTCTTGGCCTGCTGCATATGAAGAATTATCCGCAACTGGAAGATTACATCCTACAGACGGCCAATAACTATCAGGAAGAAATCGGCGCCCTGCAGCATAAAATTCGCTCGCCAGTCATTGCCGGTTTTCTGTTGGGCAAAATGAACCGCGCCAAAGACGCCGGCCATACCCTGACGCTGTCCGAAGAATGTCTGGTGCCGGATAATCCCAATAAGCAGCAGGTTGCCGTACTGATTACCGTGCTGGGCAACCTGATTGAGAATGCCCTTGATGCGATGGCGGAGCATCCCGATGGCGAAATCAGCGTACTGCTGCATTATCATAACGGTTGGTTGGGCTGTGAGGTCAGCGACGATGGCCCCGGTATTGCGCCTGAACATATTCAGGCTATTTTTGATAAAGGTTTTACCAGCAAAGGCGGTGAACACGGCATAGGTCTGACGCTTGCCAGACAGCAAACCGAGGACATCGGCGGCAGCATCACGGTGGAATCCGAGCCCGGTGTGTTTACTCAATTTTTTATTCAGTTACCCTGGGACATCGAAAGGAAGAGTGTGTGATTAATCTATTAATAGTTGATGATGATGCCATGGTCGCAGAGCTTAACCGCATCTATATCAGCCAAATCCCGGGCTTCAGTTGTTGCGGTACCGCCGCCACGCTCCGACAGGCCAGGGAGATGATTAATGACCCGGCACAGGACATCGATCTGATCCTGCTGGATGTTTATCTGCAGCAGGATAATGGACTGGATCTACTGCCGATGCTACGTACCACGCACAGCCCCATCGATGTGATTGTAATTTCGTCCGCCTCTGATGCGGCAACAATTCAGAAATCAATGCATTACGGCGTGGTGGATTACCTGATCAAACCGTTCCAGTTTTCTCGCTTTGAAGAAGCGTTAACTAACTGGCGCGAAAAGAAAAACCTGATGAGATCGCATCAATATTACGAGCAGGCGGATGTGGACCGCCTGATGCACGGCGGCGCGTCGGTGGCCGCAGATACACGCCGTCTGCCCAAAGGACTGACTCAGCAAACGCTGCGCACCCTTTGTCAGTGGATTGACCAGCATCCAACCACTGAGTTTTCAACCGATGAACTGGCGAATGCGGTAAACATTTCGCGGGTATCCTGCCGCAAATATCTGCTCTGGCTGGCACAGATCAATATCCTGTTCACCAGCGTTCATTATGGCCTGACGGGTCGACCGGTCTACCATTATCGCCTGCAGGCAGAGCACCATGAGCTGCTTAAGCAATATTGTCAGTGACCAGCCGGTAGTCACTATCCAGCAAGGTAAAGCGAAACTGATGGCCAGAAGAGCAGATCACTTCACGCTGCTTAGTGACAAATATCGCCTCTATACCAGGTTGATGGCGTAGCGCCGCACAGCCTTTCTCCACGCCCATGCCGTAAATCAGCGTGCTCCAGATATCACCGTCGAGAGAGTCGGTGGAGATGATGGTCACGCTATCCAGTTCGTTATCTAACGGGTAGCCGTTACGTGGGTCAAGAATATGGTGATAACACCGCCCATCTTGCTCAAAGTAACGTTCATATACGCCAGAGGTGACCACTGATTTATTCTCCACAAGAAGCGTCCCAACCAGGCTATCCACTGTGGAAAACGGCTTTTTCAATCCGACTGACCAACCTCCTGGCGGCGAGCCCAGCGTCTGCACGTTGCCACCAAGGTTAATTAATCCCTGCGTGACCCCTTGCGACTTCAGGTAGTCACGTACGCGATCGGCAATAAAACCTTTAGCAATGGCGCCCAAATCGATTTCCATCCCGGGCTGGGTCAAAAATACCGTTTCTGCGGATTGATCGAGCTGTACCAATTCGGGTCGGGTACGGGGCAACAGTGCCGCAATCTCTTCAACTGACGGCACGCTGGCACCGCAAAAACCAATGCGCCAGCGTTTCACCAAAGGTCCAATGGCCAGATTAAAACAACTGTCTTTCACCAAGCTGGCCGCCAAAGCACATTTAATCAATGCAAACACCGGCGCACTGACCGCCACCGCTGCACGGCCTGCCGCGTGATTAATCGCCATCACCTCAGATTGGGCACGGTTTACGGTCAGTAAATCTTCGTATTTTTTGATTAAACGGAAGACCCGGGAGACAAGAGCCTCATTGTGTTCAAACAGTTTCAGCAGGATCGGCGAACCCATTAATACGGCGGAATAACCATAAACACCACGCTCAGACAACATAAAGGGCTCCTCGCATAAAAAACGCCCCGGCAATCACCGGGGCGCAGAGTGCTTAACGTTTTGCCCAGCTTGCCGCCTGATGACCCGCCAGGGTGCCAAAGATGATAATATCAGCCACCGCGTTACCGCCAATACGGTTACCCCCGTGGATGCCGCCAACCACCTCACCAGCGGCGTAAGCGCCAGGGATCACCTGTTGCTGTTTATCCAGCACGGCGGTGTCGGTATTAATGGTCACGCCGCCCATCGTATGATGAACCCCTGGCGCAATGCGAATAGCATAGAACGGCCCCTGCTTTAACGGATTACGCATGCCGGTTTTGCGGCCAAAGTCCAGATCATTCTGCTGCTCCACAAAACCATTGTAACGCTCCAGCGTCGCCAGAAAGCGATGCGGGTCCATCTCCAGTTTAGCCGCCAGCTCGCACGGTGAATCAGCGCTGACCACAAAACCTTTTGCAAGGTACTCATCGGCGGCTTTATTTTTCACCCGGACGTTCTCATCAAACACGATCCAGGCGTAATGCTCCGGCAACGCGATAATCGCCGCGGATACCTTATCGCGAGTTTCCATTTCATTGTAGAAGCGGTTGCCCTGTTGGTTAACCAGGATCGCCCCACCGCCGCGAATAGATTCTGAGATCAGATAGGAAGTGGTCTGTTCTACGGTGGGATGGATCTGGATTTCCCCCATATCTACCGTTCCCGCGCCGATATGCTCCAACAACGCAATACCACCGCCCGTGGCGCCTTTGTGGTTGGTGGTCACAAACCCCGCCAGATCCGGGCGATATTTCACCACCATTTGGCTATTGGCACTGAAACCGCCAGTGGCGACGATCACGCTTTTGGTACGGATGTGCAGTTCTTCGTGTTCATCTGTCAGCAAACGCACACCGCTGATCGTACCGTGTTCAGTCAAAATTTCGCTCACTGAGGTATCAAGCATTACCTCAATTTCACGTTTAGTAATGTTACGCACCAGGCCGCTGATCAGATAACCGCCGACAGCGGATCCATCTCGCGGACGATGAGTACGATCGATGCTCATTCCTCCGGTGGTGGTGATGTCGTTGAGCATAATGCCGCGGTTGGCGAGCCACTCAATAGCCAGCGGCGCGTTTTCAACAAAGCGATGCAGCAGTGCCGGGTTGTTTTTGTTTTTGCCGCCTTTTAACGTTTCGGCAAAAAACAGCTCTTTGCTATCGTTGATGCCTTTCACCCGCTGGAAGCGGGTTTCCGCCGCATTCATCCCGGCGGATGCCTTAATGGTGTTACCGCCAATCGTGGGCATTTTTTCCACGATCAGCACCCGGGCCCCCTCGTCATGCGCCTGGATGGCGGCAGCCAGGCCGGCACCACCACTGCCAACAACCACAACATCATAATCCTGTGGGACGGAGGGATTCATCCCTTCTTCCACCCTCCGCGCCTTGCTGGACTTCACCATGGCTTTCGAGACCGCTTTTTTCACTGCTTCGCTCTGCGCGGTGGCGCCAGCAATGGCGTCCACATGAGGGCTGTTAGCATGCAGAATACGCTCACGGATCGCTTCAAAATGGGTCACAAAGCTGACGTCATCCTCCGGACCAGCAGCCAGCTCAATATCCGCGATACGGTCAGTATCAAGGCTGACGCTGATCACCCGTTCGTTTTGCTCATCCTGCACCTTCTCAATAAAAGTACCGACTTTGAATTTCGCCGACGCCATGCTCATGTCACGGATTATTGCTTCAACCAGTGAGAAGCGCCACAGCGGCTCAGGAATGTGTTTCGCTTCACGTTGGGTGCTGTCGATAAGCAGCGGCAGATTTTCACCGCTGGCAATACGCTCAGCCCAGTCTGGATAGGCAATGCAGGCACGGCCTACCGCCACCAGGTCATAACCGTGCTCTATTGCCTGTTCGGCATCGACGGCATTAACCACACCGCCTACGCCCATCACCGGGATCTGCGCCAGTGTGGCGGAACGCATTGCCAGATAGTGGGTGATTAATGGTGTTGGATCACGGGTCTCAACGATCGACGGGCGCAAGGTGGAGCCCATGGAAAAATGCAGGTAGTCCAGGCCCCGTACTGCCAGTTTTTCCAGCAGATACAGAGTATCTTCAAACCTGATGCCAGGAACTTCCCTTTCTTCAGGTGAGAAACGATAGCCAATGATGAAGGAATCGTCAGCATACTGACGCACCATCTGGTGGGTGATATCCAGCACAGCCAGAGGAAATTTAGCGCGGTTATCACGACTACCGCCCCATTGATCATCACGCTGATTAGAGTTGGGAGAGTAAAATTGCTGGATCAGATAGGTGTTAGCACCGTGAATTTCGACACCATCGAAGCCCGCCTGAATAGCCCGGCGCACGCCTTCGCCAAACTTAGCCACCATACCGTCCACTTCGTCAGTGGTTAATGCAATCGGGGTCACGGCACCCTCACGCGGCGTAGCCAGCGCACTGGGGGCAACTGGCGTACGACCGCCAATCAACGTCGGCTCAACCATCCGGCCGCCGTGGTAAATCTGCAAAATGGCTTTAGAACCTTCAGCTTTGATCGCTTCGGCGATTTTTGCCAGTCCGGCGATCTTTTCATCATGATCGATACCAATGGCGCCGGGAAACGCCAGACCGAGATCATCGACAAAACAGCATTCCACCACGATGGCGCCAATGCTGCCAGCGCGTGCCCGATAATACTCCACCAGATCGTGGGTAACCGAGCCGTCAAAGTAGCCGCTACAGGTAGTCATCGGCGCCATCAACAACCGATTTTTCAGTTCTGTACCATTCGGCAAAGTAAAGGGACTAAACATAAGTGATTTCGTGCTGATCATTGTCAACTCCAAAATTTTTAAAAAATTAAATTAAAAATTCGATTGCCGACAATATTTTTAGTTCTGATTATTTGTCGATGGCATGACACCAATATAATCCTATTTTTAATTACTAAAGCCATTACATTAGTTAAATAAGTATTGAAGCACACCAATGACCTAAATAAACTTGTAGGACAAATCTTCCCAAGATATAAAAATTCACAACAGGAGAATAAATTTAACTTTTATTTTACCATCACCAAACCAGATAACCATGCCGCCTTCACCAAGGCCTGCCGGGCTGGTAAGTTGATTCTTCCCTTTACGGATCACATGGGAAAAATCCCAATCTCTTTTAAACCGAGGGTTGAGTAAAATAAATTCGGCAATTTATTAGGCACCAAAAATATTAAACACTGAGTAAACGAATATGATTTATTGATCTTGATCAAAAGCAATCATTCCAGAAAGCGCAGAATATAAATATCATATGGATTTATTGTGAAAAAAATTAATGTACTGAGTTGCTATTCATAAAAATGAGGGCCGCCGCTTTTTACTCACCGATTAAGTAAAACAGTAACCACTAAAAAAAGCGACAACCAGACGAGACGAATAGCACAAACGAATCTTAAACTACTAGCAGACATGTACCATGACTGATAAAACACTCTCTCTGCCGCTAAAAAAAGCGGGCAATGCGAAGGCCGGTAAGAAAAATCGCCTGGTGATGATGGCGATCCCCGTTATCGTGGCCCTACTATTGTTGTGCGTGCCGACGCCGACAGGGCTTCCACCTTATGCATGGCACTTCTTCGCTATCTTCGTCGGCGTTATTGTCGGCCTGATTTTCGAGCCACTTCCCGGAGCCGTTATCGGCCTGACTGGCGTGGTAGTTATCGCGCTGGGTAGCCAGTGGCTGTTATTCAGCCCGGAACAACTGGCTGATCCGAAATTCAAGCTCGCCGGTCAATCGTTCAAATGGGCGGTAAGCGGCTTCGGTAACTCCACCGTATGGTTGATCTTTGGCGCTTTCATGTTCGCGGCTGGTTATGACAAGACCCAGTTAGGTCGCCGTCTGGCGCTGATCCTGGTGAAATACCTCGGCCGTCGCAGCCTGACGCTGGGCTATGCCATCACGCTGGCTGATCTGTTGTTGGCCCCCTTTACTCCATCCAACACCGCACGCAGTGGCGGAACCATTTTTCCGATTATCTCCAACCTTCCGCCGCTGTACGGTTCTAAACCTAACGATCCCAGCGCACGTAAAATTGGTTCTTACCTGATGTGGGTCGCCATTACCGCAGCCTGTATCACCAGCTCAATGTTTCTGTCCGCTCTGGCACCAAACCTGCTGGCACTGGCGCTGGTAAAAAGCACGGTCGGTATCAATATCTCCTGGGGTACATGGTTTATCGCCTTCCTGCCGGTAGGCCTGTTATTGATCCTGACCATGCCGCTGTTGGCTTACTGGTTCTACCCGCCAGAAGTAAAAGTGAACGATGAGGTTCCACGATGGGCGAGCCGCGAGCTGGAAAAACTCGGCAGAATGTCACGTAATGAAATCCTGTTACTGCTGTTCGTGTGTTGTGCGCTCATCATGTGGATTTTCGCAACCAGTTTTATTGAGCCCGCTCTCGCGGCGCTGCTGGTGATTGTGCTAATGCTGTGGACGGGAGTGCTGGAATGGAATGATATCACCGGCAACAAAGCCGCCTGGAACACCTTCGCCTGGTTCGCCACACTGGTGGCGCTGGCTGACGGTCTCTCCTCTACTGGTTTTATCGCCTGGCTGGGTAAGGAGGGCGGCGCACTGATGGGCGATATCTCTCCAGGAACCGCGACCATCGTCCTGCTGCTGGCGTTCTACCTGCTGCATTATCTGTTTGCCAGCACCACGGCGCACACCACCGCGTTGCTGCCTGCCGTACTGACTATCGCCGCCACCATTCCGGGTATCAATATGGAGGTATTCTGTCTGTTGACCGTCACCTCGCTGGGGATCATGGGAATTATTACGCCTTATGGCACCGGCCCAAGCCCGATATACTATGGTAGCGGCTATCTGCCGACGAAAGATTACTGGCGGTTGGGGACTATCTTCGGCGCCATTTTCCTGGCCGCTCTGTTAATGATTGGTTATCCGTGGATGGTAATGATGTTCTGATTAACAACTGCCGGGGAGAGCCCCCCGGCAGTGATATTTTAGGAGCAAAAAAACAATGTCGAACAAGCCGTTTTATTATCAGAACCCTTTTCCACTGGCGCCTGATCAGACCGACTATTATCTGCTGAGCCGCGACCATGTGTCGGTAACCGAGTTTAACGGCCAGCCGATATTGCAAGTTGAGCCGGAAGCGCTGACACTACTGGCAAAGCAAGCCTTCCACGACGCATCCTTCATGCTACGCCCCGCCCACCAACGGCAGGTCGCGGATATCCTTGATGATCCCGAAGCGAGCGAAAACGACAAATATGTCGCACTACAGTTCCTGCGTAATTCAGAGATCGCCGCCAAAGGCATTCTGCCCTCCTGTCAGGACACCGGCACCGCGATTATCATCGGCAAAAAAGGTCAATGCGTCTGGACTGGCGGCGGCGATGAGGCCGCACTGTCTCAGGGGGTTTATCACACCTATATCGAAGATAACCTGCGTTATTCGCAAAACGCCGCGCTGGATATGTATAAAGAGGTGAATACGGGAACCAATCTCCCCGCACAAATTGACCTGTATAGCGTGGATGGCGAAGAGTACAAATTCCTCTGTATCGCCAAAGGCGGTGGTTCTGCCAACAAAACCTATCTGTACCAGGAAACCAAAGCGCTGTTAGCGCCAGGCAAATTGCTGGCTTATCTGGTTGAGAAAATGCGTACGCTGGGGACCGCCGCCTGCCCACCGTACCACGTGGCGTTTGTTATCGGCGGCACATCCGCCGAAGCCACGCTGAAAACCGTTAAACTGGCCTCCACACATTACTACGATGGCCTGCCGATCACAGGCAATGAACATGGCCAGGCGTTCCGCGATGTGCAACTGGAACAGGAATTGTTGAAAGCCGCGCAGAAACTTGGCCTTGGCGCACAATTCGGCGGCAAATATTTCGCTCACGATATCCGCGTGATCCGCCTGCCGCGTCACGGCGCGTCCTGCCCGGTGGGAATGGGGGTTTCCTGCTCAGCCGACCGCAACATTAAAGCGAAGATTAATCGCGACGGTATCTGGATCGAAAAACTGGAAGATAATCCGGGTAAATTCATCCCTGAAAGCCTGCGTCATGCGGGTGAAGGTGAAGCGGTGAAGGTGAATCTGAACCGTCCGATGAAGGCGATCCTCGCGCAACTTTCCGACTTCCCGGTCTCTACGCGTCTGTCGCTGAGCGGTACCATTATCGTGGCACGCGATATCGCCCACGCCAAACTGAAAGAACGTATTGATAACGGCGAAGACCTGCCGCAGTACGTAAAAGATCACCCGATCTATTACGCGGGCCCGGCTAAAACACCTGAAGGCTATGCCTCCGGTTCGCTCGGTCCGACCACGGCGGGACGCATGGACTCCTATGTCGATCTGCTGCAATCTCACGGCGGCAGTATGATAATGCTGGCAAAAGGCAATCGCAGCCAGCAGGTCACCGATGCCTGCCACAAGCACGGTGGTTTCTACCTCGGCAGCATCGGCGGCCCGGCCGCGGTACTGGCACAGCAAAGTATCAAGAGTCTTGAGTGCGTGGAATACCCTGAGCTGGGGATGGAAGCTATCTGGAAAATCGAGGTGGAAAATTTTCCGGCATTCATTCTGGTCGACGACAAGGGCAATGACTTCTTCCAGCAGATTCAGAGCAATCAGTGTGCCAGTTGCCATAAATAAGGTTGAGTGAGACACAGCGGGCGCCTCACGCGCCCGTTTATTTTACTTTCGTCCGTCAAATACCATACGTAAGGCCAGTCCGGTCAACACCGTTCCCATCAACCATCGCTGCATTTTCTGCCAGCCAGGACGCAGAGAGAGGAAACGGGCAATGGTCCCGGCAGCAAAGATAATCATGCCGTTAACCAGTACACTGATGGCTATTTGACTGAACCCCAGGGTCAGCGACTGTGCCAACACATGACCCTGTTCGGGTTTGATAAACTGCGGTAGCAGGGTGAGATAGATAACGGCCGCTTTCGGATTCAGCAAATTGGTCAGCAGCCCCATGATAAACAGCTTACGCCAACTGTCGGCGGGAAGGTCACGCAGTTGAAAAGGTGATTTGCCGCCGAAAATGGCCTGCCAGGCCATATACAGTAGATAGACAGCTCCGGCAATGCGCAGCGCGTCATACGCCAACGGGACGGCCATAATCAGCGCGGTAATGCCCATCGCGGCACACAACATATAAAACATAAAACCCAGCGCCACACCGCTCAACGAGATGTATCCGGCTTTTCGTCCCTGACACAACGAGCGAGAAATCAGATAAAGCATATTGGGGCCCGGCGTCAGTACCAACCCCAAAGCGATAGTGGCGAAAGGCAGCAGTTGGGAAAGCGTGACCATCGCAAAATGTCCTGTTGACGTTGAACAATCGGCAACGACGATACCTCTGGGGATACCCGGTGAGCCGCATCCCTGCGGCCTTCACCGGATTCACTTAACTGCGAATCGTATCATCGCCGAAGGCCACCCATTTGTAGGTAGTCAGCGCTTCCAACCCCATAGGACCACGGGCATGCAGCTTCTGTGTACTCACCGCCACTTCCGCGCCCAGACCAAACTGGGCACCATCGGTAAAGCGGGTGCTGGCATTGACAAACACAGCGGCGGAATCCACCTCATTCACAAAGCGGTCGGCATTACGGATGCTGCGCGTGAGGATCGCATCAGAATGCCGCGTACCATATTCGCGGATGTGGGCAATACCTTCATCAAGGCCATCAACCAGCTTAACGTTGAGATCCAGAGACAGCCACTCGTCACGGTACTGCTCATCCGTTACTGCACTCACCTCAGCCGGGCCGTGTTGCAACAATGGCAACGCGCGAGAATCGGCATGCAGTCTGATACCTTCCTGTTTCATCCGCTGGCTTAACGCTGGCAGAAAACGCCCGGCAATGGCGGAATGCACCAGCAGTGTTTCCACTGAATTACAGGCACTGGGACGTTGCTTTTTCGCATTGACGATCACCTTCAGCGCCGCGTCCAGTTCAATGTCGCTATCGACAAAAATATGGCAAACGCCAATGCCGCCAGTAATCACCGGAATGGTCGACTGTTCACGGCACAGCTTATGCAAACCCGCGCCACCGCGGGGGATCAACATATCAACGTAGCGATCCAGTTTTAGCAACTGACTGACCAGTTCACGGTCCGGACTTTCGATAGCCTGTACCGCCCCCGTGGGTAAACCATGCTGTTTTAACGCTTGCTGGATAACCCGAACGGTTGCACTGTTGGTACGATAGGTTTCTTTACCACCGCGCAAGATAACCGCGTTGCCGGTTTTCAGGCACAAAGAAGCGACATCCACCGTAACGTTAGGGCGCGCTTCATAAATCACCCCAACCACGCCCAACGGAACACGACGGCGTTCAATACGCAGGCCACTATCCAGCAGGCCGCCGTCGATCACTTCACCGACTGGCGAGGCAAGTCGGCAGACCTGACGCACATCATTGGCGATACCTTGCAGACGCGCCGGGTCCAGCATCAGGCGGTCAATCAGCGCTTCACTCAGGCCGTTTTTACGGGCATCCGCCAGATCCAGCTCATTGGCCGCCAGGATCATTGTGCTCTGTGATTCCAGATAGTCAGCAATGGCCATCAGGACCTGATTTTTTTGTGCGCTGGAGAGCACCGACAGGTGGTAAGATGCGGCTTTCGCCGCTTTACCCATTTCTTCTAACATACTCAGTTCCTTAACTGACAATCATATCGTCGCGGTGAACGGCGACCGGGCCATATTCGTAGCCCAGAATTTCGCTGATCTGCTGGGAGTGATGCCCGGCGATCATCCGCATTGCATCGCTGTTGTAACGGCATACGCCGTGAGCCACATCACGCCCCTGCAAGCTGCGAATGCGGATGACTTCTCCCCGAGAGAAGTTACCGCTGATGTCGCGAATGCCTTTTGGCAACAACGAACTACCACGATCCAAAATGGCGGATAGCGCTCCATCATCCACGGTGATTTCACCCGCAGGCGGCGCACCGAAAATCCAGCGTTTGCGGTTCTCCAGTGGCGTCTGCAAGGCATGGAAACAGGTTCCCACTGGCTGGTTGTCAATCACATCGCCAATCACACCGGCACGGCTTCCCGCGGCAATGATCGTATCAATCCCGGCACGGCAGGCGATATCAGCGGCCTGCAACTTGGTTGCCATTCCGCCGGTTCCCAGCCCGGAAACACTGTCTCCGGCCAACGCACGCAACGCATCATCAATGCCGCGCACGTCACGGATCAGCTCAGCCTGTGGATTATTGCGCGGGTCGGCGGTAAACAAGCCGGCCTGATCGGTCAGCAGTAACAATTTATCTGCACCCGCCAGGATCGCCGCCAGCGCTGACAGGTTGTCATTGTCACCCACTTTAATTTCCGCCGTCGCCACCGCGTCGTTTTCATTAATTACCGGTACAATATGATTGTCCAGCAACGCCCGCAGGGTATCCCGGGCATTAAGGAAACGCTCACGATCTTCCAGGTCCGCTCGGGTTAACAGCATCTGACCGATATGAATACCGTAAATCGAGAACAACTGCTCCCACAGCTGAATTAACCGGCTCTGTCCCACCGCAGCCAGTAGCTGCTTTGAGGCGATGGTCGGCGGCAATTCCGGGTAGCCAAGGTGCTCACGTCCGGCTGCCATCGCACCCGAGGTAACGATCACAATCCGGTGGCCTGCCGCATGCTGGTGTGCGCACTGGCGCACCAACTCAACAATATGCGCCCGGTTTAGCCGACGCGATCCGCCGGTTAATACGCTGGTCCCCAGTTTCACGACCAGGGTCTGGCTGCTGCTCATTATTTCCTGCCATAACTAAAAAAATGGTAAAGAAGTCTTTGTATCAGGTGTGATTGCGAAAGCCAACAAGCTGCACAGGAAAAGGCGAAAAATTACCGGAAAAGGCGAAAGAGTAAAGGTAAAACTATCGAAGACCAAGACGATCCTGTTGCTGTCGGTATGCGCTATCAGTGATAAGCGCCCTTTTTCCCCATCGCGTTATATGGCGAAAACGAGTCTAATGCCGCTCATTTAAAATAACCGGCTCATTGGCAGAGTCTGCCGCCGCTTTCAGCCCCAACACCATTTCTTCCATCAGCGCTTCCAGCCGCTCGTGAAAATTACACAGCGTCTCTTCAACCCGTTGGTTGTTTTCCTTCCCTTTAATCGTCTCCGCCTTCCAGTTGCCTTCTTTATCGTACAATCCGAAGTGATACTTGTAGGTGAAATGGTCGCTCTGCGCTTCCAGCTCCATCCACCATCCCCAAAACTCCCGATGCTCGGGGGCCGGTTTCACATTGACGCAAACGGCCAGGCAGTCAAAGAAAAAACGATCATCGACACATTTAGCTTCGCGAATATAAGGTCCCAGAGAACCAAAACGCTTCATTAAGCGACTCTTGGGATGCCCACCAGGTAACGTCATCGTATAACCTCCATTCATTATAGCGCTTGGCTTTCCCCATATTACAGCGGCACAACGCCCCTCTGAGACCTAATGGGTATAGACCCGTCATACGGCAAGCCGCAAGCGCATCAGCGGTGTTCTTTCCCTTCTGCGGATTGCCACATTGACTGTCTGCCTGCCACTTGAACCCTTTAGGGTATAGCAAACTCTTGAATTTTCGCCAGTCATCAGGTTAATCGATGCGCTAACCAATCGACAATATCATGTAATGCCTTATCAAAACCGCTGAGTAATGGAGAAAGAGAAACAGGCATCAGCTTCCCCCCGGCAGAAGACTGCACAATCAGGCGGGATTCCTCTTCCGGGCTGAACGGATCGTCCGCCCAGTAGCCGGACAACATAGGAAGCGGAGTGCGTCTGCCCAGCAGTCCCTGCGTCTTCAATGAATAACGTTTCAGCTCTGCCCGCAGCGCTGAATCTGCTGCCGAGGCCATGCCTAATCGGCTGGCCAGCACATCCATATACATCTCTGGTACCTGATCCTGCCGCTGCTGATCACACAACAGACTGTGTACAATCGGGCCAAGGCAAGCCACCGCGCGCAGACGGTGAGATTCCAGATAGGCCAGCCGCACCGCGACATTCGCCCCAAACCGTACCCCCAGCGCGGCAACCCGACTATGATCAACCCAGGGGACGTTTGCCAATTGCTGCAGCACCTGTTGATGCAGGAAACTGGTATCCTGAGTCAACTTCCATTTAGAAGATAAGCCGATAGAGGGCATATCAATGGTCAGCATCGCAATACCACGCGGTGCCAGATAATCATGGAACAGGCGATAGTGATCGATCTGCAACACATCCAGACTGCCGCACAGCAAGACCGTCGGATAAGGTGCCCGGGTCTGTTCTGGCATGTGCAGAAAGCCACTAATCGGGCTGCCGTCAGGAATAGAGAATTCGATTTCCTTCAACTCACCCGGCAAACGCGAGGTGGCTTCTTCATAAGATCGGATCGCCAACTGTTGCGCCTGTTCGGCCAGCTCGTCGCCTTTCAAATGAGGATAGCCGGCAATACTGAACAGGTTAGCCGCATGCAACCAATAATGACCGGCCTCTTCATTGTTTTCTTCTCTGACGGCCCGTTCCTGCCACAGTACCGCCTGTTTTGACCATTCGTAAATCCAGTTACCACCACGATACCCCACCACCGTATCCAGCAGTTGGTCATCGGTGTGTTCCACATCACTGTGGGCTATCCTCGCCAGTACTTCGCCAATTTCCTGCGGCGGCAGGCCACGCCACGTCCACAACAAACGATTAATCATGCGATACCAGCCCGCATGATTTTCCCCTTCCAGGGCAGAATGAATCGGCAACGGTTTATGATGCTCAAGGCGGCGAATTAATATTGAGGTTTCAGGATGTTTGAAGCGAGGTTTAAACAGCTCCTCGCTCAGGTTTTTTTCTGTCATAGCGTGACGATCCTCCGGCGCACAGGGGCTTCAGCCCAGTCTATCGCAGGCAGGGAGGTGACGCTAACGGTAAAAACAACAACGCCCGGTAAAACCGGGCGTTGCAATGACTTGCATCAATCAACCTTTGACGATCGGTGGAATGTAAACCACGCCCATGTCCCAGGGTTGCTCAATCCAGGTATCCTGCGGAATATCCACCACGTAATCATCCACCAGCGGACGTCCGGCTGGTTTGGCGAAAATAGTGACAAAACGCGCTTTCGGATACATTTCACGGATGGCCTGGGCTGTACCGCCGGTGTCCACCAGATCATCAATGACGATAAAACCTTCACCGTCGCCTTCTGCACGCTTCAACACTTTCATTTCACGCTGACTATCGTGATCATAGCTGGAGATGCACACAGTATCGACATAACGGATGCACAGCTCACGGGCCAGTAAAGACGCTGGAACCAGGCCACCGCGGCTGACCGCGATGATGCCTTTCCACTGCTCAACAGGAAGCAGGCGCTGAGCCAGTTTACGGGCATGAATCTGCAGCATGTCCCAGGTGACGACGTATTTTTCGCTCATTAAAGGAGTCCCGACCAGACAAACTGGCTTAAAAATGTACAATGGGATGGGTTGCGCGAAATTATAGAGATATGAGCCACTAAAAACCAGCACCCGCTACCCGGAGAACCGCTTTTTTCCTGCTGTGAAGTAAGCATAGCCCACTAAACAGTGATATTCTCTCCCCATCTCGTCAGGTGGTCTGACGGGAACCGACTTACTCGCAAATGCTCACCATCCACCGCCGCAACTGGCTTGATGGTGCCTGGCCAGGAGATTCATTGTGTCTGAATTGTCTCAACTGTCACCACAGCCTCTGTGGGACATTTTTGCCAAAATCTGTTCCATTCCGCACCCTTCTTACCATGAAGAGCAACTGGCGCAGTACATTCTGTCCTGGGCTGCTGAGCAAGGTCTGGCAACTGATCGCGATGAAGTGGGCAATATCCTGATCCGTAAACCTGCCACCCCCGGTATGGAAAACCTTAAACCGGTCGCTCTGCAGGCGCACCTCGATATGGTGCCGCAAAAAAACAATGATACCGTCCACGACTTCAGCAAAGACCCTGTCCAGCCGTGGATTGATGGTGAATGGGTCAAAGCCCGCGGAACCACCCTGGGGGCGGATAACGGTATCGGCATGGCTTCCGCTTTAGCTGTTCTGGCGGACAAAACCGTGGAGCACGGCCCACTGGAAGTGCTACTGACCATGACTGAAGAAACCGGCATGGTGGGAGCGTTCGGCCTGCAACCCAACTGGTTACAGGCGGAAATTCTGATCAACACTGACTCAGAAGAAGAAGGCGAGATTTACATGGGCTGCGCGGGCGGAATTGATTTCACTGCCACGCTGCCAATCAACCGTGAAACCATTCCCGCTGGATTCACCCACCAGCAACTGATCCTGAAAGGCCTGAAAGGCGGCCACTCCGGTGCCGATATTCATCTTGGTCTGGGCAATGCCAACAAACTGCTGGCGCGTTTCCTGTTTACCCATGCCAGGCAGCTTGATCTGCGTTTGGTGGACTTCACCGGCGGTACGTTACGCAACGCGATCCCACGTGAAGCGGTGGCCACACTGGCCGTTCCCGCCGCAAAAGTTGATGAATTGAAAAGCCTGGCGCGGAGCTATCAGGAAACGTTGCAAAATGAGCTGGGCCTGAAAGAGAAGAACATCAACCTGGCGCTGGAAAACGTGACGGCGGGGGAACCGGCTTTAACCGCGAACAGCCGTGACACGTTTATCGCATTGCTGAACAGTATGCCGAATGGCGTGATCCGCAATTCTGACGTGATGAAAGGCGTGGTAGAAACCTCACTGAATATCGGTGTGGTGGCTATCAGCCCGCACGAAGCGAAAATCAACTGTCTGGTCCGTTCGCTGATCGACAGCGGCAAAGATTATCTGGTGGAAACGCTGACCGCACTGGGCGAGCTGGCTGGCGCCAAAACAGTGGCAAAAGGCAGCTATCCTGGCTGGCAGCCCGATGCCTCTTCACCCATAATGGCCATTGTTGGCGCAACCTACAAAAAGTTGTTTAACAAAACACCGAACATCCAGGTAATCCATGCGGGTCTGGAATGCGGCCTGTTCAAAAAACCCTATCCGAAAATGGATATGGTCTCGATCGGCCCAACCATCACCGGCCCCCACTCACCGGATGAACAAGTGCATATCGGCAGCGTCGGCCTGTACTGGCAACTGCTGACCGCGTTGCTGAAGGCTATCCCAGTTAAATAACGCCCTGCCGGGGCGGAATAAAAATTCCGCCCCGGCTACGCTCGCCGTAATGTACGGGCTCCGGTCTTCGTTCTGTATTAAAAGCCCAGCAATAATTGCCGTTCCAACTGGGGATCCGGCAACATCACATGCAGCCCTACCAGCCTCACGCCCCGCTCACCCCGACGCTCTTCCCAGGTTTTCTTCGCTACCGCAATAAAATCAGCCTTATTTAAGACTGGCCAGACATGTTCCTGAGTGGTCTGCTGAAAATCGTTAAATTTCAGCTTTACCCCCTGACGGGCAATCTGCAAATCCGGTTTTATTTTCATCAACCGGCGTTCCAACTCCTCATACAGATAATCAATAATCACCAGGCAGTCTTCCCAGTGGTGGATATCCTCCGCTAACGTGCGCTCCACGCCCAACGATTTCCGTAATCGCTCAGTCACCACTTCACGCGCATCAATCCCATGACAGCGCTCCCAGAGTATCCTGCCAAACTTACCAAAGCGCTTAAGTAGCGCCGACAGATCGGTTTTCTGCACATCAGCGCAAATCAACAGTCCCTGCTCCTCCAGTTTTTTCGCCGTGACCTTGCCCACCCCGGGAATTTTCCCGAGCGGCAACGTCAGTAAAAAATCAGGCATCTCAGCAGGCGTAATAACAAATTGCCCATCAGGCTTATTAAGGTCGGAAGCAATCTTGGCGAGAAATTTCACTGGCGCAATCCCGGCTGACGCAGTGAGGCCCAGTTCACGAGCGATAGTCTGGCGGATCTCACGCGCGATTAACGTGGCCGAACCGTAGCAGTGCGGGCTGTCAGTGACATCCAGGTAGGCTTCATCCAGCGACAACGGCTCAATCAACGCGGTATAGCGGGAAAAAATATCACGAATATGGGCGCTGGCTTCTTTGTAAGCCTCAAATCGGCCAGGGATCACTTTCAAATGAGGACACAGCTTCAGCGCCATCGCGGTGGACATCGCACTATGGACGCCAAACACCCTTGCCGGATAATTGGCGGTACTGACCACTCCACGTTGTAGATGACTGCCGCCGATCGCGATGGGGATATCACGCAGACTGGGATCGTCGCGCATTTCCACTGCGGCAAAAAAGCAGTCCATATCAACGTGAATGATCTTACGCATATGCCCTCCGCAACAACTGTATAAGTATACAGTTGAAAAAGGTGATTTCAATAGGCGATTTCACTGCAACAAGTGGCGGCAAGGGCGGTAACCATTTTTCTTTCGTTTTTTCTGAATCGTTCTCTTGCTAAAAAAACAGACAATGATAATGTGACGCTGCGATAGTGGAATTTTCCGAGATTGCACGTTACAGCGTCCCCGGACGTAGCATTTAACCCTCTTTTTTCAAGGGAACCAGAATGGGCAAAATCGCACTGTTGTTTGCGATGTTTTTTCTGCCAGCCGTTGTTTTCGCCAGCATCCCTGCCGTACAGGTCACCCCGCTGGCGCCGGTAAGCAAAGTGTTAAAGAAACAGTTACTCGGCACTCCTGTGTATATTCAGATCTTTAAAGAAGAACGCACGCTGGAGTTGTACGGCAAAATCGGCACTGAGTATCGATTACTCGACAGCTACCGGATTTGTAATTTTTCTGGCGGCCTTGGCCCTAAACGCCACCAGGGCGATTTTAAAAGCCCGGAAGGATTTTATAGCATTGGCCTTTCCCAACTGAAGCCGGACAGCCGTTTCTATCGCGCGATTAACCTTGGGTTCCCCAACGAATATGATCGCCAGCAGGGTTATGATGGTAAATACCTGATGATCCATGGCGACTGCGTATCTATTGGTTGCTATGCGATGACCGACGCCAATATTGAGGATATTTATCATTATGTGGAAGCGGCCTTGCGCAATGGTCAGTTGCAAGTGCAAGTGAGTATTTACCCATTCCGCATGACCGACAGTAATTTGCAGCGGCATCGTAACTCCGTGTATTACAATTTCTGGAAACAGTTACAGCCGGCTTATGCTGAATTTGTGCAATACCATCAGCCGCCGAACATCAGTGTCAGTGACGGCCATTATGTGCTGAACAGTCCGCTATTGAACAGCACAGCCCCCAGCAATTCAGCGCTCGCGTTCTCCGAAATAAAATAACGCCCAGTCTCCTGGCGCAATCTTGTGCCAGGTTTCATTGCCCGTCAGCGGCTGAGTGGCAATCACTGTAACCACATCGTCTGGCGAGGTCTGCTGCTGAAAATCAATCTCAACATCCTGATCCAGCAGCGTGGCTTTACCGAACGGCGCACGCCGGGTTATCCAGTATAGATTAGTGGAACAGAACGCCATCAGATAACGGCCGTCTGACAGCAACATGTTAAACACCCCCATCTCACGGAGCTCCGCCGCCAGTTCCGCAATATAGCGAAACACCGCCGGCCAGTGACCCGGCGTTCGTGGATAACGGGTGGTCAGTTGGTGCAACAGCCAGCAAAACGCCTGCTCACTGTCCGTCTCACCAACCGGACGGAACGCGCCAGTCTCCAGGCTGCGATAACCTTTCAATTGCCCGTTATGGGCATAGGTCCAGTGACGTCCCCAAACTTCACGGGTGAACGGATGCGTATTCTCAAGCGACACTTTACCGCGATTAGCCTGGCGAATATGCGCCACCACCGAGCAGGACTTGATCGGATATTCCTGTACCAACCGGGCAATGGGCGAATTAAAACTCGGAAGGGGATCTTTGAATGTCCGACACCCTTTCCCTTCGTAAAAGGTAATACCCCAGCCATCCTTGTGCGGACCGGTTCCCCCGCCCCGCTGCACCAGCCCGGTAAAGCTAAAACAGATGTCCGTAGGAACATTCGCGCTCATCCCGAGCAATTCGCACATAGAGAAATTCCTCGCTAAATAATCATGCGGAGATGACTGGAAAGATTATTTAACCATTTCCTTTTCAATCAGCAGGATCAGGATATGAATAACTTTAATGTGGATTTCCTGAATACGGTCAGCGTAACCAAAGTGCGGCACGCGAATATCCACATCGGCCAGTCCGTCCATTTTCCCGCCATCTTTGCCCGTCAGCGTAATCACTTTAATGCCCTGCGCACGAGCAGCTTCAATGGCTTTGATAACGTTCGCGGAATTACCTGATGTGGAGATCCCCAACAGGACATCGCCCGGTTTACCCACGGCTTCGAGATAGCGAGAGAACACATAATCATAACCGAAATCATTACTGACGCAGGACAGATGGCTGACATCAGAAATAGCAATCGCCGGGTAGCCTGGACGGTTGTCACGGTAGCGCCCCGTCAGCTCTTCAGCGAAGTGCATAGCATCACAGTGTGAACCACCGTTACCGCAGGAGAGCACTTTTCCTCCGGCTTTAAAAGCATCGGCCAGCAGCACGGCGGCGCGCTGGATGGCGTGAATGTTGGCTTCATCGCTGAGGAATTTATTGAGCGTATCCGCTGCTTCGTTAAGTTCAGCACGAATGATGTCCTGGTACATAGGAGAATCCTTTTAGGTGAGGTCTGTATCAGTTTATCAAGTTGCAGGTTAGGCGAAAAGCGCCCTTCCCGCCTGTTCAAAATTTGACTATTAATGCGACCGGATTGTGACCTGCATTGTAATTATCATGTGATCAAATTGATAAGAAAACGCATCTCATATAAACCTGAAATTAACAGGTCAGACCTCTCACTCGTTACGGAGCATTGCTTATGATGGTTCTCAGTTGCATAGCGACAATTGTGCTAATTGGCGTGCTGTTTTATCACCGCGTAAATCTGCGGCTGAGCAGCCTGACTGTATTGCTATGGGCGGCAGCATGGGCCATGGCGCATATCTGGACGCCATGGCTACTGATCCCGTTGGTGATTATTCTATTGCCCTTGAATGTGCTGACGATACGCCGAAAATGGCTGTCAAAACCCCTGCTACGAGTCTTTCAGCAGGTGATGCCGCCGATGTCCCGTACTGAAAAAGAGGCTATCGAGGCTGGAACCACCTGGTGGGAAGGGGAACTGTTTCACGGCACCCCTGACTGGCAAAAACTGCATAATTATCCGCAACCACGGCTAACAGCAGAAGAACAGGCCTTCCTGGAGGGGCCGGTGGCTGAAGCCTGCCGCCTGGCGAACGATTTCCAGATAACTCATGAAATGGCCGATCTGCCGCCTGAACTGTGGCGTTTGCTAAAAGAGCACCGCTTCTTCGCAATGATCATCAAGAAAGAGTATGGCGGGCTGGAATTCTCGGCATGGGCACAAACTTGTGTGCTGCAAAAGCTGGCAGGAGTCTCCGGCATTCTGGCCATTACCGTTGGCGTACCAAACTCACTCGGCCCAGGAGAATTACTGCAGCATTACGGCACCCCTGAACAAAAAGATCATTATCTGCCGCGCCTGGCTCGTGGGCAGGAAATTCCCTGCTTTGCGCTGACCAGCCCGGAAGCCGGTTCTGATGCCGGCGCCATTCCTGATACCGGCGTGGTCTGCATGGGCGAATGGCAGGGTCAACAGGTGCTGGGAATGCGCCTGAACTGGAACAAACGCTATATCACTCTGGCCCCCATAGCCACCGTGCTTGGCCTGGCGTTTAAACTTTTTGACCCGGAGCATCTGCTGGGTGAAATCGAAGATCTGGGCATTACCTGCGCACTCATTCCCACCCAGACGCCAGGTGTGGAAATGGGTAAACGCCACTTCCCGCTGAACATTCCATTCCAGAACGGCCCGACGCGGGGTAAAGATATTTTCGTGCCGATCGACTACATCATTGGCGGTCCCAGGATGGCTGGCCAGGGCTGGCGAATGCTGGTTGAATGTCTCTCCGTGGGACGCGGCATCACCCTGCCTGCCAACTCGACTGGTAGCCTGAAAAGCATCGCGCTGGCGATTGGCGCCTACGCGCATATCCGCCGCCAGTTCCATCTGCCCATCGGTAAAATGGAAGGCATTGAAGAGCCGCTGGCACGTATCGCCGGCAATGCTTACGTGATGGATGCCGCCGCGTCGCTTATCACCTACGGTATTGTGATGGGCGAAAAACCCGCAGTGCTTTCCGCTATTGTTAAATATCACTGCACCCACCGTGGACAACGGGCGATTATCGATGCGATGGACATTGCCGGGGGTAAAGGCATCATGCTTGGCGGCAGCAACTTCCTCGCACGGGCTTATCAGGGGGCGCCCATTGCCATCACTGTGGAAGGCGCCAATATTCTAACCCGCAGTATGATTATCTTTGGTCAGGGGGCCATTCGTTGTCACCCTTATCTGCTGACTGAGATGGAAAGCACACAGAACCATGACCTTGTCGCTTTTGATAAGGCGCTATTCCGCCATATCGGCCACATTGGCAGCAATAATCTACGCAGCCTGTGGCTGGGCCTGACCAGCGGACGCACCAGCAAGGCACCAACGCACGATGCCACCCGCCGTTATTATCAACATCTCAACCGCCTGAGCGCTAACCTGGCGCTCCTGGCAGATATCGCAATGGCGTTGCTGGGCGGCGACCTGAAACGTCGCGAACGTATTTCGGCACGGCTGGGCGACGTGCTGAGCCAGCTGTATCTGGCCTCGGCGACGCTAAAACGCTATGAAGATGAAGGCCGTAATGAAGCCGATCTGCCGCTGCTGCACTGGGGCGTACAGGATGCATTGCATCAGGCAGAAATCGCCATCGACGATCTGCTGCGTAACTTTCCGAATCGGGTTGTGGCAGCCCTGCTGCGCGGGGTGATTTTTCCGCTGGGCCGCCGCTGTCGCGCACCGTCAGACCGTCTGGATCATCAGTTGGCGCAGATCCTGCAAATCCCGTCAGCGACCCGCAGTCGGTTAGGTCGGGGCCAGTACCTCACACCGAGCGAACATAACCCAGCGGGTCAGTTGGAACAGGCGCTGCAAGAGGTGATGGCGGCTGAAGTTATTCATGATCGTTTGTGTAAACAGTTGAAAAAACGTCTGTCGTTTACCCGCCTGGATGCGCTGGCGACACGCGGATTACAGGAGAAATGGCTGAATGAAGAAGAAGCCGCCGTACTGACGCGTGCGGAAGCCAGTCGTCTACGTTCGATTAACGTCGATGAATTTACGGCGGATGCACTGGCGACTCACCCCCTAAAGAGCGGCAAGCAACAGGCCGCTTGAGCCCCTGGATATCCGCCCTGACAAGAATCATTGGCAATAGACTGAGTGCCATACTGACAGGCGGCAGCACGGCAATATTTCCGCCCAGCCGCCTGAGTGACAACATCACCCGTTCTGCCGTACCCGGGCGATCAACGCGACGACATCGTCAATATTATCAGCGGCCAGGATCAGCGTCCGACCCAGCGTCACGGCCTGACGAACGCACTCAATACGCATCGCCTCATCGCCAATCGTTTTAATATCCGCGACCTGGGACATACCCACGGTACGACGAATCAGCTCAGTACCGCAGTAACCCAGCGTGTCACGCCAGATCTTGCTCAGAAACGCCGCCGCATAACCGGGATAAGCCAGTGCGCGGTCGCGGGTTTTCTCTGCCGCCAGCGCAAGGAAACCCTCAGCAAAGCTCTGCCAGGTTGTCCGTACATCATTCAGACGCTGCTCACGCGCTGCCGCAGCCTCGCGGGGCGCCAGCAAACCCGGTAGTGCACAATAGTTGATGAGCAGGTTACCGAGCACACTGCCGACATCAAAACCTATCGGACCGTAGAAACCAAATTCAGCATCAATCACTTTCAGACTGCCAGTCGCAACAAATATCGAGCCACTGTGAACATCGCCATGCAACAGCGCTTCGGCATTAGACAGAAAGCGATGTTTCAGGCCAGCCACCTTACGACGCAGTTCATCGTCAGTGCGCAGAGTGGCAATCAGCGGCTCCAGCGCGCGTGGATAGCCATTACGCTCATGTTCTTCATACGGTTCATTGAAAAACAACTCCTCGGTGATATCACACAATTCAGGGTTGGTGAAACGGATAACATCCGCTTTCTTCTGATGAGGATGTTGATAAAAATCAGAGGTGTGGAACAGCGTTTGCGCCAGGTATGAGCCTAACTGGGCAGCGGCCTGGGGGTAATCATTCCCCTTAACCAGTTCACCGCGCCAGATAGCATGGCTGGAGAGATCCTCCATCACCATTACCGCCAGGACCGGATCGTAATGCAGGATTTTCACCGTATGATCCGGGCAAAACTCACCATGAATTTGCAACACTTCCGCTTCAATACGGGCACGCTCAAGCGTCAACGGCCAGGAGTCGCCGACACAACGCACATAAGGGAGAGCCTGCTTGATTATCACGCGGCTGCTACCTTCATGGTCAAAAATCTTAAACACCAGGTTCAGATTACCGTCACCAATTTCCTGCGCGCTGATCAAACTGTCTGGATTTTCAATACCACCAAACTGGCGGGCGTATTCCACTGCATCCGCGGCAGTGAAGGTACGGTATTGCGACATGACTTCATCCTCATCAAAACGTTCAGTTCTGTACGTCCACAGGTATGGCGGCTGTTTTATCTTTTGCCCCATTTTTATTACCCGCAAGCCGTTCAGACGTCTATACATCCGAAAAGCATGTTGGCACAATATGCCCTGATAACGCAACCAGGATTTAACTTCTTATGCAGACACTCAGCACGACCAGCTTACAAGTCCGTGACAACCAACTGTGGATCCTCGATCAACAGGCCCTGCCCCAGCAAAAAAAATGGTGCCCAGCGCCTGGCGTGGCGGAACTGGTCGATCATATCAAAACACTGCGTGTACGTGGCGCACCGCTGATTGGCCTTGCAGCCAGCCTGCTGATGGCGCTGTTGGCGGAAAAAGGGATGTCGAAACCGGAACTGGCGGTCGCGCTGGAAGTGCTCCGGGCCTCCCGTCCAACCGCCGTCAACCTGATGAACAATCTTGATCGAATGAAGCGGGCGCTGGCGCAGGAAAACTTCATCAGCGCGTTGACCGCTGAAGCACTGCGATTAGTGGACGAAGATAAAACCCTGTGCGATAACATTGCCGCCTCAGGCGCGAAACTGATCAAACCAGGCAGCCGGTTGCTGACGCACTGCAACACTGGCGGTCTGGCGACTGCGGGGGTGGGAACGGCGCTGGGCGTGATTTCCCGCGGCTGGCAGGAAGGCAAGGTAGAGCAGGTTTGGGTTGATGAGACCCGCCCACTGCTACAGGGTGGTCGTCTGACCGCCTGGGAACTGGGTGAACTGGGCGTGCCCTATCGGCTAATTTGCGACAACATGGCGGCAAGCCTGATGGCACAGCAGCAGGTGGACGCGGTTTGGGTTGGTGCCGACCGTATTGCCGCTAATGGTGATGTGGCCAACAAAATCGGCACCTACAGTCTGGCGGTGCTGGCGCATTATCACGGTATTCCATTTTACATTGCCGCACCGCATACCACGCTGGACCCGACCTGCCCGGATGGCAGCGCCATTCCGATTGAGCAACGCGCTGCCAGCGAAGTCACTGGCGTGGCAGGCAGTTTTGGCGAAGTACAGTGGGCGCCGGAAAACACGCAGGTGTACAACCCAGCCTTTGACGTAACGCCCGCGGCGCTCATCAGTGGCTGGGTACTGGATACCGGAGTGGTGACACCAGCACAGGTGAATGACGGGATTTTTAAAATTTCACAGTCGGTGGTTTAAGCGCAGATCAACCTGTCACCACCGATGCCGGAACGGATGCCCGTTATCATGGGCAACAGCCATGGAAGGCCCGGCATCAGTTCCCATACATTTCGAACTCACGAGATAAAACGCTAAATACCCATAAAATTACGGCAAACGCGGATAAGCGTCGGCAATATTGTCGCCGGTAAATTTCGCGATCCACCCTTCCGGGTTATCAAAAATACGGATCGCCGTGAAATTCGGCTCCGATCCCATATCGAACCAATGCGGCGTACCTGCCGGCACCGAGATCAGATCGCTCTTTTCACACAGCAACTGATAAATATGCCCATCCAGATGCAGGCAGAATAATCCCGCCCCTTCCACAAAGAAACGCACTTCATCTTCGCCGTGCGTATGTTCGGAAAGAAACTTACCGCGCAGCGACTCTTTCTGCGGATTATCCGCCCGCATGCTGATAACATCCCAGCTCTGATAACCTTTTTCTGCCACCAACTTATCAATCGCATGTTGATAAGCGGTGATCACGGCGTCCGGTTCCGGGTTTTCCCCCAAATCACAGTCGGCTTGCCACCGTTCAAAACGCACCCCTTTCGCATTCAGTCGCTGGCGAATCGCTTCAGCATCGGTACTGTGCCATACCGGCGTCGTCGCCTCGTTATCAGTAAAAATAGTCAGTGCACTCATGAAAACAGCTCCAGATTAATTTGATCAAAATGGTTCACCTGACGGTGGCGGCTTACAGCATCCGCTCCTTCGCGGACTAACTGCACGGTGTTCCAGCCCGCTTCCTGTGCGGCATCAAGCTCCTGATGAATATCCGATAAAAACAGCAACTCGCCAGGGGGAAGCGCGATTTCAGCGGCAATATTGCGGTAGGACGACGTTTCACGCTTCGCGCCGACATGAGTATCAAAATAGCCGCTGAATAACGATGTAATATCACCCGCATCGCTGTAGCCAAATAACAATTTCTGCGCAGCGACTGACCCGGAGGAATAAACATACAAATCAATCCCCTGCTTCCGCCATGCGCTAAATGCTGGCAGTACGTCCGGATAAAGATGTCCGGTAAAGCTGCCGTTAACGTAGCCATCTCGCCAAATCATCCCCTGCAACGCTTTCAGTGCGGTCGACTTGCGATCCTCATCCATAAAACCGAACAGCACGTTGATCAACTCTTCAACGGTCGCCTGTGGCTGGGCAATTTCATCACGCAGAGAGTTCAGCGCCTGCGCCACCTCTTCCCGCTGCTGGAACGCGGCGATAAAAGCCGCCAGGTTTTTCCGCGCATAAGGGAACAATACGTTGTGCACAAAGCGAATATCGCTGGTAGTCCCTTCAATATCGGTGATAATCGCACGGATCATTTAGCCTCCAGTACACGACGCTGTAGTTCACACTGGAACAGGAATTCCAACCCTTCAAGGTGGCGTTTCGCTTCATTGACGTCCTGGCCCCAACAGGTCAGTCCGTGACCACGCAGCAAAAAACCGTACCGCAGCGGAGTCTGGGCGGCAAACTGCTCAATCCGCGCGGCCAGAGCCGCAATATCCTGATCATTGTCGAACAGTGCAATGGGAACGCAGTCAAGATGCGAATGTTGTCCGGTTAATGTTTTTTGCATCTCATAGCCTTGCAGTTCTAATGCCGCGCCCTTCTCAACACGGGAGAGTACCGTGGAGTTAACCGTGTGGGTATGCAACACCGCGCCTGCGTCCGGAAACAGGCGGTAAATCAGCGTGTGCAGCCCGGTTTCCGCTGAGGGTCTGCGACCAGAAGGCACCTGATTACTGGCAATCTCAACCTGAATAAAATCATCACGCGTCAGCGCCCCCTTATCCTTTCCTGATTCACTGATCAGGCAAAACGCCGAATCCTGACGCACCGACATATTGCCGCCGGTCGCCGGCGCCCACCCTCTGGCCCCGATCCAGTGGCAGACAGCCACCAACTGATCCAACTGTGAAATTACGCTCATTTTCGTCCTGTTCTCAATCCGCTCAATCCGGTGCTACATTAGCATTTAGACGTCTAAGCGTCTCGATTGCCAAATAGTAACATCGACGCTATAGTGGCAGCAATACAAGGTAAACACATCATAAAAGCCGCGTTATATAAGGGTTAACATTCATGAGCCAGACGTCGATCACTCCCGAGAGCAAGCTCCCCGCTCTGGGCACTACCATCTTTACGCAAATGAGTGCGCTGGCGGCACAGTACAACGCCATCAACCTGTCCCAGGGATTCCCTGATTTCGATGGTCCTGACTATCTGAAGGCCCGTCTGGCGCACCACGTCAGCCAGGGGGCTAACCAGTATGCGCCGATGACCGGTGTCCAGCCGCTGCGTGATGCCATTGCCGCCAAAACCGCCGCGCTGTATGGCTACCAGCCAGACAGTAATAATGAAATAACCGTGACCGCCGGTGCCACTGAAGCACTGTATGCAGCCATTACCGCCCTGGTTCGCCCTGGCGATGAGGTCATCTGTTTCGACCCAAGTTATGACAGCTATGCGCCCGCGGTGACGCTGGCCGGCGGCGTAATGAAACGCATCGCTCTGCAGCCGCCTTCATTTCGCGTTGACTGGCAATCGTTTGCCGCTCTGCTGTCGCCACGCACCCGTCTGGTTATCCTGAATACACCGCACAACCCTTCAGCCACCGTCTGGGGAAAAAGTGACTTCGAGTCGCTGTGGCAGGCAGTGAAAGCGCAGGAAATTTACATCCTGAGCGATGAAGTCTATGAGCACATCTGCTTTGCGGCAGAAGGCCACGCCAGCGTACTGGAACATCCGCAGTTGCGCGAACGCGCCATCGCCGTCTCATCTTTTGGTAAAACTTATCATATGACGGGCTGGAAAGTCGGTTACTGCGTGGCCCCGGTCGCCCTGACGGCGGAAGTGCGCAAAGTGCATCAATATCTAACCTTCTCAGTCAATACACCAGCGCAGCTGGCGCTGGCTGATATGCTGAATGCCGAACCGGAACACTACCGCCATCTGCCGGATTTTTATCGCGCACGCCGTGATCGCTTTATACAGGCGCTGGCGAAAAGCCGTCTGGAAGTACTACCGTGCGCCGGAACCTATTTCCTGCTGGCGGATTACAGCGCGATCTCCAGCCTGGATGATGTGGCTTTCTGCCAGTGGCTGACCAAAGAAGTCGGGGTAGCGGCCATTCCGCTGTCAGTATTTTGTGCCGATCCTTTCCCTCATAAACTGATCCGCCTGTGCTTCGCCAAACAGGAAGCCACGCTGGACGCTGCCGCGGAGCGCCTGTGTCAACTTTAAAACTTAGCCTGTTACAACAACCGCTGGTCTGGATGGACGGTGAAGCCAATCTGCGCTTTTTCGACACGCTGATCGCTGAACTACACGGTCGCGATATGATAGTGCTACCGGAGATGTTCACCACTGGCTTCGCGATGGAAGCGGCTCAACGCTCGCTGCCGGAAGCCCGCGTGATTGACTGGCTGCATGAGAAAGCCCAGGCCACTGATGCCCTGGTCGGCGGTAGTGCGGCAATCCAGACCGATAAAGGCGCGGTGAACCGCTTTCTGTTAGTCGAGCCGGAAGGCACCGTCCATCGTTACGACAAGCGCCATCTGTTCCGCATGGCCGACGAGCATCATCATTATCTGGCGGGGGATCGTCGTGAAGTGTTTACGTGGCGCGGCTGGCGGATCCTGCCGCAGGTTTGCTACGACCTGCGTTTCCCGGTGTTCTCCCGCAATCACAATGATTACGATCTGGCGCTGTACGTCGCTAACTGGCCTGAGCCACGCGCTGGACACTGGCAGGCACTGCTGCTGGCGCGCGCGATTGAAAACCAGGCGTATATCGCCGGGTGTAACCGGGTCGGCAGCGACGGTAACCAGCATCAATACAGCGGCGACAGCCGGATTATCAGCCCACTGGGAGAAATCCTGGCGGCAGGCGAACCTCATCAACCCACGATCCTCAATGCGGAATTGTCGCTGGATAGCTTGCGTGAATATCGCGAACGCTTCCCGGCATGGCGTGATGCGGATCCGTTCAGTCTGTGATCAAACGGGTTTCCCTCGCCGTTGCGAGGAGGGAAGCCACACTGAAGGCGGCTCGCCGGTAACCCGATGGAACCAGGTCGAGAACGACGAGCCGCTATCATAGCCCATCTCCAGCGCAATCGTATTGACAGACTGGCCTTCCAGCGGTTCTGTCGCATTAACGGAGGATAGTTGCCAGATGTTGTGTTGACTGTTTTTTATACAGTCAACAGGTAAAACTGTTCAGCCGGGGACA
>NZ_RQVV01000013.1 GCF_009295515.1 Erwinia endophytica
AAATCAGCGCCCATGCATCATCAGGGAAATCGTAACGAGCCAAATTGAAGAATTTCTTTGTAGTTAAACCATGAGCCAGATTGTACAAAAAATAGTTACGGGACACACTCTAAAACGACTGAACCGCAAGACACTGGGGTACTCAAAATCAGCTGAAATGCATGACAGGATCATTGGTACGTTTATTGAGCGTGAGCATTATGCATCATAATACCAATCACCATATTGAATACATAACCAAAAAATGACTTAAACACCAAAATGCTAATAATTTCATTTAGCATGAAAATAGTATTTTTGATTTAAAACAATATGTTAGAGCTCATCTTTAAATTATTCTTTCTTGATTAATACCAAGACCAACGGAAGCAACCTGTTATCAAAGCCGATTTTGGAGTGAAGTTTAGCTCATATGAGAAGTGTCAATTTATGTTTTAATTTTGAGCTTACACGTGTACACTGAAATCTTGATGTACCCTTTCATGCAAAAGCAACAAGGTCGCAAACCCAAAAACTATAGGTAGGAGTTGGTTCTCTAATGAATGGAAAACATGTAAAACGTGTCGTTGTTACTGGTGTTGGATTGGTATCGCCACTTGCTGCAAATAGCACTGTCTCATGGGAAAGATTACTCAAGGGGCTTTCAGGCGTAAAAAGATTACCCCCGGAGAGTTATGGTGATTGTCCGGTCCGCATTGCAGGAATTATTCCATCCTATGAAGACGACCCCATAGGTGGATTAGATATGAATCGTTACATTCCCTTAAAAGAGCAAAAAAAAGCAGATCGATTTATTCAGCTCGCTCTTGTTGCTGCGGAGGAAGCAATAAACGATGCCAATCTCTTACCTTTAAGCGATGACGAAAAACTAGATATAGCAACTATTGTTGCTACTGGTATTGGTGGTTTTCATTCGATTACTAATGCAGTAAATACTGTTGCTACAAAAGGAAGTAGAAAGCTATCTCCATTTACGATCCCATCTTTCATAGCAAACCTTGCAGCAGGACAGATTTCAATAAAATATGGCTTTAAAGGAATGATTGGAGCACCAGTTTCTGCGTGTGCGGCAAGTATACAAGCAATTGGTGATGGTTTCCGAGCTATTCAATCAGGATACGCTAATATTGCATTAGTTGGTGGCAGTGAATCGTGTATTAATAATGTTTCATTAGGAGGGTTCCACGCAGCCAGGGCTTTAACTACAAATTATAATGATGCTCCTGAACGTGCTTCTCGGCCATTCGATTCACAACGAGATGGTTTCGTTATGAGTGAAGGAGCAGGCATATTGATACTAGAAGACTTAGAGAATGCTTTAAAGCGAAACGCAAAAATTCTCGCTGAAATAATAGGTTACGGAACAACCTCAGACGCCTGGCATATAACTTCTGGTCCTGAAGATGGCTCCGGTGCAGCTAGATCGATGCAGAAAGCACTTAATGATGCTCATTTAAAAGCAGATGATATTGATTATATTAACGCTCATTCAACATCAACTTTTGTCGGCGATAGCGCTGAAATTGCAGCTATAAAAAGTGTATTTAATAACTCAAACACTTATATATCATCAACCAAATCTTCTACTGGTCATATGTTAGGCGCAGCCGGTGCAGCTGCAACAATATTTTCTATTAAAGCAATTAATGATGGAATTGCTCCTCCTTCAATAAATATTGATGATTTGGACGATAGTACTGATGGACTAAACATTATAACAAACACACCGAAAGAAACATCTATAAAAAATGTTCTTATAAATGGATTCGGGTTTGGCGGGGTGAATGCTTCATTAATAATTTCAGATTTTGTTAATTGATTTATAATTTAAGGTGCATTATCTATGCACCTTAAATGTATTGATCTGACACATGGCCTTGAAAGGTTGATAGTTACCGGTTTTGATATGGGGGTCGAAGCCTTATACAAAACACGAGGTAACTCTCATGCATCATACTACCAATCCCGTTATCAAACACAAAGCCGGTTTGCTGAACCTGGCTGAAGAACTCAGCAATGTGTCGAAGGCTTGCAAAATCATGGGTGTCTCGCGTGATACGTTTTATCGTTATCGCGAACTGGCTGATGAAGGTGGCGTGGATGCACTGATTAATCGCAGCCGTCGCACTCCTAACCTTAAGAACCGAACCGATGACCACTGAGCGGGCTGTGTTGTTGATTATGCTGTCGCATTCCCGGCTCACGGCCAGCACAGGACCAGCAACGAGCCGCGTAAACAAGGTGTTTTTATCTCCGGAAGCGGCGTTCGTTCAGTCTGGCTGCGCCACAGCCTTGAGAATTTCAAAAAACGGCTGAAAGCGCTGGAAGAAAAAGGTAAGCGTCCGGCAAACTCATATTGTTAACAAAACTCTGCTGCCACATGCTGCCTTCACTCAATAAAACGAACCTGAGGTAAAATATGGCAAAACGCTATTCTCACCTTGAACGGCAACAGCATCTCGACGCCTGGCAACAGAGCGGGTTAACTAAACAACACTATTGCCGGCAACACGATTTGAACCTGGCCACCTTTTATTACTGGCTCAAACATCATCACGATGACGCTACCGTGACCGCTCCCGCAGCATTCATTCCTGCGCGCCGGGTTATGCTAGGGAATAACGACGCCGACACGGTGACGCTCAACCTTCCCAACGGGTGTTCGGTCCGGTGTCTTCCCGCTCAGTTGCGGGCCGTGATGCAGGCCTTGTCCCTGTCCCTCAGTGTCAGGATAGTTGTCACCCCCTCTGAAAAATCATCCTGAGGGCAGTGGAGTGACAAATGAAACGAATTTCCCCTGAGCGAAGGCCGCGACGCTGGCTAAACTGCTGCCTCCTTACAACATGACCGTTTCCGCCGTTGCGCAGATGGAAGGAATATCTGAAGCTACCCTCTATAACTGGCGTAATCAGGCTAAACAGGAGGGAAAACCGGAGCCCGGTGCTGACAAAAACAGTGAACAGTGGCCTGCGGAGGCCCGCTTCGCCGCCATCGTGGAGACGGCCACGCTTTCAGAGGCGGAAGTGGCGGAGTACTGTCGTAAAAAGGGCCTTTATCCGGACCAACTGACGCAGTGGAAGCAGGCATTTTTACAGACCTCCGTGCCGGATGATAAGGCAGCCCTGAAGCAGAGCCAGAAACGCATCAGACAGCTGGAGAAAGAGCTGACCCGCAAGGAGAAAGCGCTGGCGGAGGCGGCCGCGATACTGGTGCTGCGAAAAAAGCTCAGGGATTACTACGGGGAAACCGACGGGGACGACTGACCCCGAAGAATGAACGTCAGCAGTTCATTCTGTGGATTAACGAGGCGGTAGCTGCCGGTGCCCGGTGTGCCGTTGCCTGCTGGGAAGTCAGCCTGAGCCTGCGCACCTGGCGACGCTGGCAAAAGCATCATGAGGATGGCAGAACGACAGCCGTCAGGCCGGTGCCCGTTAATCGCCTCAGTGCGGAGGAAGAGCGACAGATACGGGAGGTCTGCCATCAGCCGGTGTATGCGAGCCTGCCGCCCTCTCAGATAGTGCCGCGTCTGGCAGACAGCGGTATTTACCTGGCGAGTGAATCAACCTTTTACCGGGTGCTGCGCCGCCATGGAGAAGTCCATCACCGGGCTGCCGTCGGTAGTGCGCGGACGCTGGTACTATCTGTACCTGATTGAGGACGTGTTCAGCCGTAAAATCACCGGCGCGGAAGTGTATGAAACGGAAAGCGGCGAGCAGGCAGCGGCGCTGATGCAAAGGACGGTGTTGCGGGAGCGCTGCTGGCGACACCCTCTGGTACTGCACGCAGATAACGGGGCGGCAATGAAGTCACAGACGCTGCAGGTAAAGCTTGCAGAGCTGAAAATCACGCCGTCGCACAGCAGGCCGCGGGTGAGCAATGACAATGCGTACGTTGAATCACTGTACCGGACGTTGAAATATGTGCCGCAGTGGCCGTCGTCGGGCTTTAAAACGCTGAACCCGGAACGGGAAAAACAGGCAGCATAACGAACGTCAGGGGTGACAACTTCGTTGACACTTACCGCTGTGTTAACGCCGCAACACATCTGGCTGGCGTGGGAGCCGGTCGATATGCGCCGGGGGATTGATACCCTGACCCAATACATTACCGACCACCTGCACCAACCCTGGCAAGGGGAAGCCGCTTTTGTCTTCTGCAACAAAGCGCGCTCGCGTATCAAAGTCCTGCGCTGGGACAGGCACGGCGTCTGGCTGTGTCTTCGTCGCCTTCATCAGGGGCATTTTATCTGGCCGAAACAGGGGGATGTCGCCTGGATGCTGTCGCCGGAACAGTTCGACTGGCTGATGAAAGGCATCGACTGGAAACGCGTCGACGGGCTGGATTTAACTCAATGGAAATAAAGATAAAAATTAATTAAGGCATTGATTTTAAATGACAATAATATCCTTTCTTGATAAAATAAAGGCATGGATATCGACTTGCTGCTGACTTCACAAAACCCCGATGACCTGCGCTCTCTGGCGTTGAAATTACTCGCGGACCTTGAGCAGTACATGCAACGTAATCAGACGCAGGCAGGTTATATCCAGCAACTGGAAGAGGCGCTGAAAAATGCCCGTCACTGGCGTTTTGGCCGTAAAAGTGAAGCCTTCCGGGGTGAACAGCGCGGACTGTTCGATGAAGATATCGAGGCCGATGCCGCCGATATCGAGCAGCAGTTGGTCACATTATTACCCGAACCTAATGTGCTCCAGGCCGACGAAACCCCGCTGTCCATCCTCGACCCCGGCAAGGGTAAAACCCGGCGTGGTTACCTCCGGGCCTATATCACCGCCCGGGGTGCTAACCGGTCGATAGTGCTTTATGACTGTCAGCCGGGACGCAGCGGACAGTATGCCCGCGACCTCCTTGAGGGCTGGCGCGGCACCCTGGTGGTGGACGGTTATGCCGGTTACCAGGCGCTGTTCGACAGCGGCTAGGCACTTGAGGCCGACTGCTGGGCACACGCGCGGTGCAAGTTCTTCGAACTGTTCACTGCCAACAAAAGCCCGGTAGCCAAACTGCCTCTCGATGCTATCCGTGAGTTGTACAAACTTGAGCGTAAAATCAAACAGCGTCCGGCGGATAAAAAACGCCAGTGGCGACAGCGCTATGCGAAACCCCGGCTTGAGGTCTTCCATCAGTGGCTGGTGTCGCAACAGCCGCAGGCCGCGCCCAACTCCGCACTGCGCAAAGCGCTGGATTACACCCTGAAACGCTGGCCGGCGTTGCTGAGTTATCTGGACGATGGCCGGGTACCCATCGATAATAACCGCACGGAAAACTGCATCCGTCCGGTAGCCGTAGGCCGCAAGAACTGGCTTTTTGCCGGATCGCTGCGCGCCGGGCAAAGGATGGCGTCTATCCTGAGCCTGCTGGAAACCGCGAAACTCAACGACCACGATCCTTATATCTGGCTACGTGACGTATTAACGCGCTTGCCTACCTGGCCCAACAACCGGATCAGCGAGTTGTTGCCCTACGCCGAAAATAGCTTTAGCTGATATCGACCAGTCTATAATGTTACTTCAGTGGCGCAATGTGAGTTCGCCGAGCGGTTACATTGCTGGCACAACATAATACGTTTAGACGTCAGGCCGGTGGGACATTTTTCCTACCGGCTTTTTTCTGATTGAAATCAGCTCCCACGCCTTCAGGGATCAGGCTGGCGGCAGAATGCACCATGGTGGTGCTTCCGCCGCTCCGCGTTTTCTGCCTGAGACGCTATTTCACCTGAGCCGCAGTGCTCCGACGATGTCGTATGACTCGCGCGTCATCGTACTGGCACGCTTTGTGCACATCTCTAACAGGCTCACTGACGGTGGAAGGGAAATCATGAATCAAGGCTATGAACCCGTATCAGGCTTTTATGATGAAATGCTGTTGAGCAATGGCCAATATCGCCAGCATTATCGCGATTACTGGCACTGGCTGAAGCAGGCCGATCAACAGGCTATCGCCCACAAAAGAGAAGAGGCCGAACTGCTGTTTCACCGCGTCGGGATAACCTTCAATGTCTACGGACAGGATGGCGGTGCCGAGCGCTTGATCCCATTCGATAGCGTCCCCCGCATTATTCCGGCCAGCGAATGGGCAATGCTGGACCATGGCATCCGCCAGCGGGTACAGGTCCTCAACATGTTTCTCCACGATATCTATCATGAACAGCGGATTCTGAAAGCAGGGATAATCCCGGCGGAACAGGTGCTGGTCAACGATCAGTATCAACCCTGTATGCAGGGGCTGAATCTGCACCGTGATATTTACGCGCATATCTGTGGTGTGGATATGGTGCGTAATAGTGATGGCGAATACTACGTGTTGGAGGACAACCTGCGTACACCGTCCGGTGTTTCCTACATGTTGGAAAACCGTAAAATGATGATGCGGCTTTATCCGGAGTTGTTCGCGCAGCAACGTATAGCCCCGGTTGAACGCTATCCCTCTCATTTGTTGCAAACGCTGCGGGAAAGCTCGCCGGTTAATGATCCTGTGGTGGTGGTACTGACGCCTGGCCGCTTTAACAGCGCCTACTTTGAGCACAGTTTTCTGGCGCAGCAAATGGGGGTGGAGCTGGTGGAAAGCGCCGATCTGTTTGTGAAGGATGGCGTGGTCATGATGCGTACCACTGCCGGGCCATGCAAAGTGGATGTCATTTACCGCCGGGTGGATGATGCTTTTCTTGATCCGCTGGCCTTCCGGGCGGATTCGCTGCTTGGCGTACCGGGGCTGTTGTCGGTCTATCGCACTGGCAATGTGGTGTTGGCGAACGCGATAGGGACCGGCGTGGCGGATGATAAATCCATCTACCCGTACGTGCCGGATATGGTGCGGTTTTACCTGTCTGAAGAACCGGTCCTGAACAACGTACCGACCTGGCAGTGTCGCCGACCAGATGAACTGTCGTGGGTACTGGCTAACCTGCCGGAGCTGGTGGTGAAAGAGGTTCATGGCGCCGGGGGGTACGGCATGTTGATTGGCCCGGTAGCCAGCCAGCAGCAACTGGCTGATTTTCGCGCGCGGTTGTTAGCCCGACCAGAAAACTACATTGCCCAGCATACGCTGGCGCTCTCCACTTGTCCGACATTTGTTGAACAAGGGCTGGCACCCCGACATATTGATCTGCGTCCTTTTGCCCTCAGCGGCGCGGAAATTCGGCTGGTGCCGGGGGGATTGACGCGTGTGGCGTTGACCGAAGGTTCGCTGGTGGTGAACTCGTCTCAGGGCGGTGGCACCAAAGATACCTGGGTTTTGGAGGATGACGCATGCTGAGTCGCACAGCCAGTGGCCTGTACTGGATGGCCCGCTATTTAGAACGGGCTGAAAATATCGCCCGGGTATTGGACGTCACCAACCGACTGTCGCTGATGCCCGTACGCAACAGCCACGATGATGAGCTGCGGGTCCCGCTTAATCTGACCAGCACCAGTGAGCTGTTTTGGACGCTGAACGACAAGTTGGCGATGCCGCAGTTGTTTACCTTTTTTGTCCTTGACCAACGTAATCCCGGCAGTATTTTCAGTTGCTGGGAGGCCGCCTGGAATAATGCCCATGCGGTACGCGGCAGTTTGTCTTCAGAAGTGTGGGAGAGTATTAACTCCAGTTGGATTGAACTGCGTAAGCTGAACCGCAAAGGGGTGGACAGCCGTGGAGCGGATGCTTTTTTTGATTGGGTGAAAGAGCGTTCGCATTTGTTTCGCGGTGCGATGTTTGGCACGTTGATGCGTGGCGATGCCATGAGTTTTATTCGTCTTGGTACTCTGCTGGAGCGGGCTGACTGTACGGCGCGGTTGCTGGATGTTACGCAGTATCTCACCAGACAGGACGAGGATTCGGTACGGGAATATTACCGTCTTGACACGTTGTTACGTTCCGTCTCCGCTCGTGAGGCTTATCACACTATCTACAAGCAGCAACTGGCCAGCGCCAGCGTTAACGAGCTGCTGATCCTGCGCGAAGAAAGCCCGAGATCACTACGATCCTGCCTTGAGGAGATCGGCAAACAGTTGGATTTGATCGGCGGAAGTGGGGAAAACCGTCCCCGTTTGCTGGTGACGATACTGCATGCCGCGCTGCGCTTCAACAGCTACGAGACGCTGATTAGCGCTGGATTACATGACTGGCTGCGTAATTTCCTGAGCGACTTGAACGATATTGCCGGAAGTATTCAACAGACTTACCTGGAGGCCAAATGAAACTGGATATTGCCCATAAGACGTGCTTCAGTTACCAGAGCCTGGTGAAACAGAGCACCCAGTACCTGCGCCTGACCCCGCAGGATTCAGTGCATCAGACCATCATTTCCTGGGAGCTACGGCTGCCCACGCAGGCGATGTGCACCACCGACACTTATGGCAACGTGTTGCATGTGCTGACGCTGGATACGCCGCATCAATCGATTGAAATTGAGGCGCGGGGTGTAGTGGAAATCCTGGATGAAGAGGAGACGACGGCCGATCCGCACAGCGTGCTGTCGCCGCTGGTGTTTCTGCGGAGCACCCCGCTAACCCAGCCTGATCAGGCTATTCGTGAGTTCGCCTTGCGCTATTTCCGTCCTGAAGCGCCATTGCCCAGCCTTGAGCGGCTGATGGGCGAGTTGTTGTTGAAAATGCCTTACCAGCCGGGGAGTACGTTGGTGACCGATACGGCGGCGAAAGTATTTGCGGCGGGCACCGGGGTTTGCCAGGATCACAGCCATGTGTTTCTGGCCTGTTGTCGTAGCTTGCATATCCCTGCTCGCTATGTGAGTGGTTACCTTTATACTGATACCGCCGGGCATGTGGCGACTCATGCCTGGGTCGAGGCCTGGGTCGAGGGGAGCTGGCACAGTTTTGATATTACCAATAATACCCGCAGTACCCGGCAGCACCTGAAGCTGGCTGTCGGAGTGGATTATATGGATGCCTGCCCGGTCAGAGGAATGCGGCTGGGCGGCGGAAGTGAAGACATGTTGGCAGTGGCTGCGGTGCAACTGGTTAATTCGCAGCAGTAAATTGAATCAGGCAGACTATGACTTACTGTGTGGCAATGCGTTTATCGTCAGGAATGATTTTTGTCTCCGACTCCCGTACTAATGCGGGAGTCGACCATATTTCGTCATTCCGTAAGCTGCATGTTTTTCAGCAGGATGATGAGCGAATGCTGGTACTGCAAAGTGCCGGTAATCTGGCGACCACCCAAAGTGTATTGAGCCTGCTGCGACGGGGTTGCGAGGATGCCGCCAGACCTAATCTGATGAGCTGTACCAATATGTACGATGTCGCCCTGCTGGTGGGGGAAACCTTGCGGGGGGTTATCAAACGTGACGGTGAAGAGTTTGGCGGCACGTTGCTGCTGGGCGGACAGATTAAGGGGGAGGAGCCGCGACTGTTCCAGCTTTACCCCCAAGGCAATTTTATTGAGGCGAGCACTGATACGCCCTATTTCCAGATTGGCGAAAGCAAGTATGGCAAGCCGATTATCGATCGCGTGCTACGTTTTGATACGCCGCTGGATCAGGCGATGCAGTGCGCGCTGATTTCGATGGATTCCACGCTGGCGAGTAACATCTCGGTCGGTTTGCCGCTGGACGTGATGATGTATCACGCTGACAGTTTCAGTACGGCGCAGCAGTACCATATTACCGAAAGACATCCCTACTTTTCGCAGATCCGTCAGTTGTGGAGTGCCGGATTGCTCAGCGTCTTTGCGCAATTGCCCCCATTGCAGCTCGACGATTAAATCACGTTATCATCACGCATATCCCGGCATTATTCATCGTGCGCAGTGTGATGCCTGTCAACTATTTCACGTGCTGAAAAACAGCGGTATACCGCTGATGGTGACAGCGTGCCGCTTAACCCGGATAAACAACCGTTCAGCTATTTATCCTCCTGCCAGAAGAAAAAATTGGCCACAATAACGACAGTCTGGCGTGGCTGTATCCTCCTGAAAACGTTGTTTGGGTCAGTTGGACGGTCCGCTTCCGTGGTTTGGTTTTTAATCTGATATCAGGCTTCGCAAATGATGATGAGTAAAAAGATCGTTCGACATCTTCCCTGGGCGCTGATCGGGATAATTGGCGCGTTCTGTCTGGCTACCGTCGCCCTGCGTCGGGGCGAACACGTCAGCGCACTGTGGATTGTGGTGGCGTCGGTTTCGGTATATCTGGTGGCGTACCGTTATTACAGCCTCTATATTGCGCAAAAGGTCATGCAACTGGACCCGACCCGCGCGACACCCGCTGTCATCAACAATGACGGCCTGAACTATGTCCCCACGAATAAATTTGTGTTGTTTGGCCACCATTTTGCGGCGATCGCCGGTGCGGGTCCGTTAGTGGGGCCGGTGCTGGCCGCGCAGATGGGGTATCTGCCCGGGGTGCTGTGGCTGCTGGCCGGCGTGGTGCTCGCCGGTGCGGTACAGGACTTTATGGTGTTGTTTATCTCTTCTCGCCGCAACGGCGCTTCGCTGGGAGAAATGGTCAAGGAGGAAATGGGACCGGTACCGGGAACGATTGCCCTGTTTGGCTGCTTTGTCATTATGATTATCATCCTGGCGGTATTGGCGTTAATCGTGGTGAAAGCGCTGGCCGAAAGTCCGTGGGGGGTGTTTACGGTCTGTTCGACTGTCCCTATCGCGCTGTTTATGGGGATTTACATGCGCTTTATCCGCCCAGGGCGGGTCGGGGAAGTCTCGGTTATCGGCATTCTCGCGTTGGTGGCGTCAATCTGGTTTGGCGGTGTTATCGCTCACGACCCGTACTGGGGACCGGCGCTGACTTTTAAAGACACCACGATTACCTTTACGCTGATTGGCTATGCCTTTGTTTCTGCGTTGCTGCCGGTTTGGTTGATACTCGCGCCGCGTGACTATCTGGCCACCTTCCTGAAAATTGGGGTGATAGTCGGGCTGGCGCTGGGGATTATCCTCCTCAATCCTGACCTGAAAATGCCTGCCCTGACCCAGTATATTGATGGCACCGGCCCACTGTGGAAAGGCGCGCTGTTCCCGTTCCTGTTTATCACTATCGCTTGTGGCGCGGTCTCCGGTTTCCATGCCTTGATTGCCTCTGGTACCACGCCGAAACTGTTGGCGATGGAAACTGAAGCGCGTTTTATCGGCTACGGAGCGATGCTGATGGAATCTTTTGTGGCGATGATGGCGCTGGTGGCCGCCTCCATTATCGAGCCGGGTCTCTATTTTGCCATGAATACCCCACCGTCCGGGTTGGGTATCACCATGCCCAATCTTCATGAACTGGGGAGCGACGCGGCGCCGGCGATTATGGCGCAACTGCATGACGTCACTGTTCATGCGGCGGCGACTGTCAGTAGCTGGGGTTTTGTGATTTCACCTGAACAAATCCTGCAGACCGCTAAAGATATTGGCGAACCGTCGGTGCTGAACCGTGCGGGTGGGGCGCCGACATTGGCGGTAGGGATTGCGATGGTCTTTCACAAAATCGTTCCGATGGCGGATATGGGTTTTTGGTATCACTTCGGTATCCTGTTTGAAGCGCTGTTTATCCTTACCGCGCTGGATGCGGGTACCCGTTCTGGCCGCTTTATGTTGCAGGATCTGTTGGGCAATTTTATCCCGGTACTGAAGAAAACCGACTCGCTGGTTGCCGGGGTAATCGGTACCGCAGGCTGTGTCGGCCTGTGGGGATATCTGCTGTATCAGGGGGTGGTCGATCCGCTGGGTGGGGTAAAAAGCCTGTGGCCGCTGTTCGGTATTTCGAACCAGATGCTGGCGGCGATAGCGCTGGTGCTGGTGACGGTCATCTTGATCAAAATGAAGCGCAGTCGTTACGTCTGGGTGACGGTCATTCCGGCGATCTGGCTGCTGGTTTGCACCACCTGGGCTCTGGGGATGAAACTGTTCAGCAGCAGGCCGGAGATGGAAGGATTCTTCTATATGGCGAGGGAATACAAGGCTCGCCTGCTGGCTGAGGGCGCGCAACTGAGCGCCCGGCAAATGGCGGATATGAGCCATATTGTGGTCAATAACTATACTAATGCGGCGCTCAGCATCCTGTTCCTGGTGGTGGTGTACAGCATTATTTTTTACGGTATTGGCGCGGCGATGAAGGCAAGGCGTTCTCCGCAGCGTACTGATAAAGAGACACCTTATGTCGCCATCCCTCCAGAGGGGGTGAAAGTCTCTTCTGGTCACTGATAACCTTCCCAGCCCTGCTCTGGCAGGGCTTTAACTTCAGGAATCATTATGTTTGTTCATTTAGGATCAGTCAGCAAATCCCTTAGCCATGCGGCCAGGATGCTGGTCGGGATCCCGGATTACGATACCTACGTTCAGCATATGAGGACCCGGCATCCGGATAAACCGGTGATGAGCTATAAAGAGTTTTTCCGTGAGCGCCAGCAGGCGCGTTACGGTGGAGACGGCAAGGGCGGCATGCGCTGCTGCTAATTACTGATAGCGCAGGACGAGCGAACAGAGGCAGTTGCCGCAGGCACTTTTTTCTGCTTTCAAAGACCGAGATTTTTTTTCAGCAGTTTAAGATAACGACGACTGACCGGTACGGTCAGTCCACAGCGTAACCGTAGTTCTGCCTGACCGTTGTCTTGCAGACGAATCTCCTGCAGCTGCGCCATATTCACCAGATACTGGCGATGGCAACGCAGCAGCGAGGTCCGGTTCTCCAGTGTGCGTAACGTCAGTTCGGTCAGCCCTTCTTTACCCTCATTATTAGTGACATAAATTCCACTCAGACGGCTGCTGACAAATGCCACCTCATCCATCTGCAGCAGATAAATCCGGCTATGTCCGCAGCAGGGAATAAACTGCAACGGTTGCTGACTTTCTGGCAACAGTGAAATAGCCTGGATATGCCGCTCCTGCCGCAGACGGGTCAGGGTTTTGCGCAATCTATCGGCGGCCAGCGGCTTCAGTAAGTAGTCAAAGGCTTGTTCTTCAAACGCCTTCACCGCGTAATGATCAAAAGCGGTCAGAAACACGATATAAGGGCGATGATGGTCATCCAGCATCGCCACCATTTCCAGCCCGTTGATCTGTGGCATCTGAATGTCCAGAAACAGAACGTCCGGTTCAAGTCGGCGTACGGCACCAATCGCCTCAATGGCATTGGCGCACTCACCGACGAGGGTAATATCACGTTCATCCTCCAGCAGGATGCGCAGGTTCTCCCGCGCCAGCGGTTCATCATCGACAATCAATACCTTTAGCATGCTTCCTCCAGCGGCAGTCGCAGGTAGATACGGGTAAACTTTTCCTGCTCGCAGTGGATGCTGATGCCATAATTGTCGCCAAATTGTGCCCGTAAACGTTTATCCACCAGCGTCATCCCTAATCCTTTGCTGTCAGTTTGTGGCTGATACAGGCCGGCATTATCTTCAATGGTCAGGAGCAGATGCGCTGCTACCCGCCGGGCCTGAATAACGATTTTCCCAGTGCCAAGTAGCTGGGACGTCCCGTGTTTAATTGCATTTTCAACAATCGGTTGCAGGCTGAAGGCCGGCAACTGATGATGCGCCAACTCCAGCGGGATCTGCATCTGTACCGTCAACTGTGCCTGAAAGCGCGCTTTTTCAATCTGTAAGTAAGCATTCACATGCTCAATTTCATCCGCCAGCGTCACAATTTCTGATGGTCGCTGGAGATTTTTACGAAAGAAGGTCGACAGATACTGTACCAGCCGTCCGGCCTGCTCTTGATCGCGGCGGATCACCGCCAGCAGTGTATTCAGCGCATTGAACAGGAAATGGGGATTGACCTGGGCATGCAGTAGTTTAATCTCAGCCTGCGTTAGCAGGGTTTTTTGCTGTTCAAACTTACCGGCCAGAATCTGGGCTGACAGCAACTGCGCGATCCCTTCGCCCAGCGTGCGGTTGATTGAGCTGAACAGACGATTTTTGGCTTCATACAGTTTGATGGTGCCGATAACCCGCTGATTTTCTCCGCGTAGTGGGATAACCAATGTGGAGCCCAGTTTGCAATCAGGATGGATAGAACAGCAGTAAGGGACCTCATTACCGTCAGCGTAAACCACCTCACCGGTGGCGATGGCCCGCAAGGTATGCAGCGAAGAAATGCCTTTGCCGGGTAAATGGTGGTCATCTCCTGTACCGGTGAAGGCCAGCAATTTTTCCCGGTCGGTGATAGCGACCGCTCCGGTTTTCAGTTCGGCATAGAGCACTTGTGCCACTTTCAGGCTGTTCTCTTCATTAAATCCCTGGCGCAGGATCCCTTCGGTGGATGCGGCCACCTTCAGGGCGACAGCAGAAAAGGCCGAAGTGTATTTTTCAAACATGGCGCGTTTATCCAGCAGAATCCGCATAAACATCGCGGCGCCCAGAGAATTCGTTATCGTCATTGGCGCGGCGATGTTTTGTACCAGATGCAGCGCATCCTGAAATGGGCGGGCAATCAGCAGAATGATCACCATCTGCAGCAGTTCAGCAACAAAAGTAATAGCACCCGCCGTCAGTGGGCTGAAGATTCTATCGGGGCGTCCTGTTTTGAAAAGCCAACTGTGCATCAGACCACCCAGCAACCCTTCGGTGATGGTGGAGGCCATGCAACTGAGTGCGGTCATCCCGCCGAGGGAGTAGCGGTGCAGTCCGCCGGTCAGACCGACCAGTCCGCCGACCAGTGGACCGCCCAGTAGCCCGCCAATCGCGGCTCCAATGGCGCGGGTGTTGGCGAGAGAGTCCGCAATATTCAGGCTGAACCAGGACCCCATAATGCAAAAAATGGCGAAGGTGACATAGCACAGTAGCTTGTGCGGCAGACGTACTGTCACCTGCATCAGGGGGATGAACAGGCGCGTTTTGCTCATTAGCCAGGCGATCACCAAAAACACGCACATCTGCTGTAACAGCAACAAAACCAGTTTTACTTCATACATAGCCAGTATCACGTTGGCGAAAAGAGGCAACATACGCCGAAATAGCGGTAAATTGTGCGGTGAGTGGAATAAAAATGTTGAATCGTGATCTCCGTCGTCATGTCCGTTCACGATGATGAGATTTGAGCTCGTTGTTCGCCGGCGCGTTTGTCCTGCAATGTGGGGCTCGGGGCCAGAGTTGTGGGGCAATATTCCTCTTGAAAAGGAGGTTGATGTTACAAAATACAGTCCATTAATGCGATTTTAATTAGAGATTTATATCTACTTTAAATAAAATTGAAACAACATTTCATTTTTATGATTAAGGTCTGCTTATTCTTTATGTGAGTGCCATTTTTCTTTCTTTGATGGCAAAAAACAGAAGGTTGGAGATGAAAAAATAAAGAGAATGGACAAATGTTTTTATCGATGTCTGATTATTATATTTTTTAATTATTTAAGGTGGAATAAGACCGTGTCGCTTTGCGAAATGGTCGCTACCATTTGGCGTGTGTACCGATTAATCGGGAATTATTGTTATCCGGTAATAATATATTTCCCTGGAAAAACAGGGGAGGATGTGATGTACGATGTTATTACTTTCAGTGCGTGATGCTTATAGGGAAATAGACTTGTTTTAGGTGGATGGGCTGAATAAATACATGGACATGGACGACAATAAGGTAAATGAGGATGTGAAAAATGAAAATATCCAATAATGGGCTATTTTTTATTGTTTTGTTTTTTTCATTTTATGGTAGCGCTTATGCTGATGTGGATTTAACGAATGTTTCGTTTGATTATCGTCATGAGTATCGTGTACGTGACAGGACACATTTCGACAGGTTGTTATTTTCGACAACCTTACCGGCTAATTATTCTTTTTCTGCTGATGTTAAATTTAAAACGGGTGGTTCCAATCCTGTGGATAAATATTACCAGGATGAGGTTCTTAATGCTGTGGAAATGACATTGGCGAAAACGTACCAAATAGGAAATTGGAAAATCATACCGTTGATACAGCCTGAGTTTAACTCCAGCCGTACTGAATGGAAATTCGGTGTTTCTCCCTGGTATACCATCAATGAACACTGGTCTATCGGTGGGTTGTATCGTCTGGAATTAACAGATTATGCCCATGACAGTGTCTGTGACACAGTTGGTGTGGTTTGTACCACGAATAGACATCGCACGGTCAACCGGGTGGATGGGTATTTCAGTTATTCACAAGACGACTGGCAACTGGTCTACAAAATAATCTATCAGCACGGTGATGAAGATCTCTTCGCCAATAAACATTATAATTACGAACAGGAGTTGCAATTTAATTATTTTATGGGGGATAAAAAAGAGTGGTCTCCCTATATTACTTTTGGTGATATCAATCGTTCATCAATATCCAGCGAACGGCAATTGCGTCTGCGTGTTGGCGTAGTCTATGCTTTTAAATGAAATAGACTGTCATGCTTCAAGCCGCAGGTGTGTTGGTCGCACCTGTGGTCCCCCCCTCTTTCCCTTGTTTTTATGATCTTGGTTGTGCCCACATAACGCCGCACATTCATGCTCGACGTCCTGTCATGCCGACCTGCGCAGTCGAAATGCCCTCTCTTGACAGTGTTCCTGTGGTAGCAAATGATTGATGCAGGATATCGATAATGTCGTCGGGGCCGCAGAGGTGTGAGGTCATATGTTGCTGATCATTTGATGACGAAACTCATTGTTGTCATATTTCTGTCACACTTATCTTCCAGCATAATTGTTATCTCTCATCCACTCAATTTTATAAGGAACGGTAATGCGTACACGTTACTCACTGTTGGCGGTCGCTTTGCTGGTTAGCCAACTGGTTCAGGCAAAATCAGTCATTATCCCTCTGGATCAAATTAACGCGATGGTGGACAGCACCACACCCGCTAGCGATAACGCGCAGTTCGTCGCGTTTTCCGCCACCATTCAGCAGGCGCTGATCAACGCGCTGAAAGGGGATGCCAGTACATTGACCCGCGCTCAATTAGCCGAAGCAAAACAGAGCAAGCCGCTTGTTGATAAAAAATGGCTGCAGGACAGCGGCTATGATTTCGATAAAAAATCGCTCCAGCAGGCGGATATTAAACTGCTGGATGCCTTCCCGGCCCTGCCGAAAACGACTATTGCCGCCAGCCTGAAAACAGTGGAAGAGGTGAACCTGAATGCCAGTCAGGGGCAACGGACGCAGGCGTTGATCGATGCTGAAGGGCAGAATTACCTGTTTTTCCTTGCTGATGCGCTGGGGCCTAAATTGGGGCAGGCGTTTTTGAATGCTTATAACAAGGGGGAGATTGGCAAAGCCGCTGCGTTGATTAAAGCCAGCGAAGTGGGAACGGGAGCGGCGAAAAAAGCGTTCAATAATCCACGTCCGTTCCTGATCCCTGGCAATACCATTCACCTGGTACCCGATACCGCCGTTGTCAAAGACAACATGCCTTATCAGGCGACGCAAGGTTCCTACCCAAGCGGTCATACCAACACCGCCTATACCGATGCTGTGTTATTGGGGGAGATGCTGCCTGAACGTTTCGTCCCGCTGTTGGATCGTGCGGCTCGCTACAGTTATTCCCGTATGGTGCTGGGAGTGCATTACCCGATTGACTTGATAGGGTCGAGGATGGCGGCGCAGCGTAATGTTGCTCATTACCTGAATGACCCGCAGTATCGCGTGTTGTTTATCGACGCGCGTCAGCAGTTGCGCACGGCACTGGAAAAAGAGTGCGGTACCTCACTAGCCGTCTGCGCTAAACCGCAGGGCGCGGCAGATCCCTATACCGCGCCGCAGATAATAACTTTCTATAACCTCTCCATGAGCTGGAATTTGCCGCGGGAAAAAGTGCTGCCAGCACCACTGGTCGTGCCTGAGGGGGCGGAAGTGCTGTTGGAAGGGCCATTGCCAAACCTCAGCGCGGCCCAGCGTCGGCATCTGATGGTGTCAACGGCGCTGGAGGCGGGTTATCCGCTATCGGGTTCCACGCCGGAGCAGAATTTTTGGCAGCGTTTGAATTTGTCCGCAGCTGCCAGCAGCGGTCAGCATATTTATGGCGGTTGAACAGATAATTATCTGTCGTTTTTGGGCGGATGAGTTCCGCCCTTTTTCGGGGCCGACAGAGTGGAAGCCCAATCTGCAACAGGAGGTCGCCAGGTTGTTTATGGCGACCGCCGTTGTCGTTTTCAGCCTGCTCTGTGCGTTAACGGCTATTCTTTCCGAAAATGTTGAATATTGCAGGCCAGCGTCACCAGGGTTTTCACCGCAATGGCGATCACCTCTTCATTGAAGTCGAACTTCTCATTGTGGTGCCCGGCGCTCAGTTCCGTACCGAAAATAAGGTAGGATGCCTGGCCGCCCATTTCTTTTACCCGTTCCATCATATAGGTGGCGTCTTCTGAACCGGCGGCCTGTTCTTTGCTGTCAACCAGCGAGGTCAGTTCGGGGATCTGACGGGCTTGCTGGCGGATGTAGTTAACCCAGGGTTGAGTGGGTTGACTACTGCGGGCGGCGCCCATCAGCCTGACCTCATGCTGTACGCCATACATTGTCGCCGCACCGGCCAGAACCTGAAGCGCCTGTTGATAGATAAAATCGTTGATTTCATTGGTTGCTCCGCGAGTTTCCACCTTCATCAGCGCATGATCAGCCACCACATTCCGTCCGCTCCCCCCTTGCAACACGCCGACGTTAATCCGTGAACTGCCCGCGCTATGTTGCGGTAGAGTATGCAGTGCTAAGGTCGCCTGAGCGGCGGCCAGCAGGGCATTTTTTCCTTCCTCTGGTCGCGCTCCGGCATGTGAAGCGACTCCCCGGAATGTCACGTCCAGCTTGGTGGTAGCGAGGAAACTGTCACAACCACAAATCAGTTCTCCCGCCGGGATGCCAAGACCAAGATGGCTGGCCGTGAAGAAATCCACATCATCCAGCACGCCGGCCGCCACCATTGATTTCGCGCCACGCGTGCCTTCTTCCGCCGGCTGGAAAATCAGTTTAATGGTGCCGCACAGCCGGGATTCAAACTGTTTCAGCACATGCGCCATGCCGATGCCGATACTGGTATGACCGTCGTGACCGCAGGCATGCATCATACCGACATTACAGGAAGCAAAGCCTTCGGCAAACGGCCGGTGATCCTGCGCCAGCCGTTCTGACATATCTAACGCATCCATATCCACACGGAATGCCATCACCGGGCCAGGACGATCGGTTTTCAGTGTGGCGACGATGCCGCAAAACCCGCCGGAAAAATGAGGCAGCCACTGGGGCAGCGCCCCTTGCTCAATAGCCCGTTGTTCCTGCTGCGCCAGTACTTCAGCAGAAGGCAGACCCATGCGGGATTCGGCATCGATAACCTCTTTACCTAACTGTAGAGAATAGCCCAGGCAATGTAGCTCTTCGGCCACCAGCGTGGCGGTACGAAACTCCAGCCAGCCGGATTCGGCAAATTTGTGCAGGTCGCGTCGCCAGGCCTGCAGACGTGGCGTTATTTCTCTCACAAAGTCATCAACAGCGTGATCCATTCTTTTACCTCTCGGGGGAGCGACTACAAGGTGGTGTTTTTTTCGACTGTACACACTGGCGGCACAGGGCAGAAGATGACAATATCTTTATATTGATAAATAACAGTTATCACTGTGCCCGGAGCGTTATGCCTGCAACGATCAAACTTCATCAACTCAGAGCCTTCGTTGACATTGTCCGGCAGGGGAGCATTCGCGCCGCCAGCCGGGCGGCCAATCTGTCGCAACCCGCCCTGACCAAATCGATCCAGGAACTGGAGTCAATTCTTGGCGCACGGCTGTTGGTACGCCGTCGACAGGGGGTTGAACTGACTGAAATGGGGGAGGCCTTCTTTCAGCGTGCCAGTCTGATTTTGCAGGAGTTGCGTGTGGCGCAGGAGGATATTCAGCAACGTCTGGGGCTGCGCGGTGGTGCGGTGAGTATCGGGATTGGGGGCAGTATCGCCAGGACGGTGATGCCGCAGGTGATAACTCAATTTCATCGCCAGTTTCCTGATGTTAAGGTGCGAATAGTGGAAGGGCAACTGGTGTCGATGTTGCCTGAACTGCGTCAGGGGGCGCTGGATTTCACTATCAACAGCTATGACCAAAGTTATCTGGATAATGAGCTGAACTATGAAAAGCTGATGGAACGTGAGTATTGCGTGGTGGTGCGTAAAGGGCATCCACTGGAGCATGCCGCTTCACTGGCGGAGCTACAGCATGGCGACTGGACCATGCCAACGCCGAAAGGCAGCCATTATCGGCTCCTGCACGAGCGCTTTAGCGGCATGGGGATGGCACCCTCGATCAAGGTAACCTGTGAAACGTTTATGGCCTGTACCAGCCTGGTGGCGCAGAGTGATTTTATTAGCGTCCTGTCGCGGGACGTGATGGCAGATCCTGTCCTTGGCAATCAACTGGTAGCGTTGAATATCAAAGAAAAAATACCGCCAGCGGTGTTTTATTTAATCCAGCGTAAGGATACCACGCTGACCCCAATGGGGGCTCACCTCGCCCGACTGTTTCGTCTGTACTGCCGTGGCGTTAAATTTCCGCCCAGTGAGAGGCAGGTTCTCGCTGCCGATGAGTAAACAACGCACGATTGCCGGCTCTGGCGCATTAAGGTCAGATGTCAGCAAATGTTGCGCTGTCTGTTTTTCAGACCGCCATCAGATAAAACGGTTCTGCCGGACAGCAGTCAGAGTGCGGAATGGAACCGGGGGGCTTATCTGGTCCAGGGACTGGGGCACTGCGGCAGTTGCCATACGCTGCGCGGGATTGGTTTTCAGGAAAAGGCGCGGGATCAGCACAATGCGGCTTATCTTACCGGTGGAACGCTGGAGGGCTGGCATGCACCGGATCTGACCAGTAATCAGCAAGAAGGTCTGGGGAACGGGTCTCAGCAGGATATGGTCAATTTTCTGAAAACCGGCTGGACTGGCAACATCGCCGCCTTTGGCGCGATGACCGAGGTGATTGAGCACAGTACCCAGTATCTTAGCGACCAGGACCTGCAGGCGATAGCGGTCTACCTGAAGAGTCTGAAATCATCTGACCCGCAAGCGCAGGTGCCCAAAGCAGATGAGAGAACGCAGGCAGCGTTGGTAAAAGGGGATATGAGCCAACCGGGAGCACAAGTCTATATGGATAATTGCGCAGCCTGTCACCGTACTGACGGTAAAGGTTACCGCAATACCTTCCCGGCACTGGCCGATAACCCGGCTTTGTTGAGCGACGATCTGTCATCACTGGTCAGTATCATATTGCGAGGCAGTAAAGCCGCTGTTACTGATCAGGCGGTGAGCGGATTAACCATGCCGGATTTTGCCTGGCGTCTGGATGATCAGCAAGTCGCGGATCTGTCGACCGTCGTACGCAGAAGTTGGGGCAACAATGCTTCTGCGGTTACCGTGGATCAGGTGAAAGAACTGCGCAAAATAGCCCCGCCTGTTGTGCGCAAAGAGCCCGACCAACAGCAAAAGCCACCAGGGCAGTAGATGTGAGGTGAAAGCCTGATACAGGTCACCTTAAGGTGGCCCGTATCAGGTTTAAAGTACGATATATTCTGGCCGCTTATTGGACGGATATTAAAGCGTTCCGTTTTATGCCGGCATGCGGAAAACACGAACTGAAACTTAAGCCGGAGTGCTGCCAGTGGTCATCTTCATCAGGTCTTTATCCACGAAGAACAACGCCTTACCGCTGGAACCGACCAGGGCCAGTTTATCCAACAGCGATTTGAACAGTTTTTCTTCTTCATGCTGTTCAGACACATACCATTGCAGGAAGTTAAAGGTAGAGTAGTCCTGAGTCGTGATGGCCGCGTGTGCCAACTGGTTGATTTTAACCGTAATCAGTTGCTCATGTTGATAAGCCTGCTCCAGCACGTCGTTGAGAGAGTTAAAGGCCACAGGCGGTGCGGCGATAGTGCCCAGAATTGGCATGGCGCCAGTATCGCTCAGGTAGTTAAACAGGCGCTGCATATGTTGCATTTCTTCCGTCGCGTGTTCACGCAGAAACGCGGCGGCACCTTCAAAGCCTTTATCGGTACACCAGGCACTCATTTGTAAATAGAGGTTGGCAGAGAAGAATTCGAGGTTTAACTGATCATTCAATTTCTCAGTCATTTCGGTGGTCAGCATAGCGACTCCATATTTAAACAGGGAAGTTAGTAAGAATAGTTAAGTACATTATGCATGACTGTTACAGAAATAAAAACTGTTCATCGGTGTTTTTATGCAGAAAGTCATTAACTTAACACCATGAAAGATAAGTGATAATTATTATCGCCATCATTAAAATCATTCCTGTTTTTAAATGGTTTTGATAACCATTCTTATTATTGTTTTTCGATAGGGAAGGAACGAAAATAATTATTTTTCCTGGGTTGATTAATGTCCCTCCTCTAAAGAGAGAGTGAGACGCATTTATTTATCATCAGATGCTTGAGAATGGCCTGTGCTGTTTTCACCCGATGTTAATGCGACAGGACATTTATCTCTCACGGAGATACCTTGATGTTACTTTCGACAATAATGATCAACGGGTAAACCCGCTAATGATGCGTCTGATCGGTGATGTGGTTGGTGTGGCAAAGCTATTCGAGTGTTGTGGATGGCGGGCTTCCGCTTCATCCGTATACGCTGGCAGTCTGGGATTGTTCACGCTCAGAGACAGAGGAGGATTGCTGATTTTTACTCCGCCAGTTGTATCACTGCGATTCATACAGATTGAGCTCGCGGGCTGCCGCAGCGATACCGATACGTTCAGCGAGCTTCAGGGCTTCCTGACGAAATTCGGGGGGATGCTGCTTACGGGGTTTCTTCGTGGTTGATGCGGGTTTTGTCATGTGAGCTACCTCCTGGTTGAGAGTTTACTCACTTAGTGGCGTGTCCACTATTGCTGGGTAAGATCATACCACCGGTGATGAAGAAAGATATCCGGCCAGCAGTATGGGCGCCAGTCTGTCCACCCGTTCTGCCAGGTCACACTGATGGATAGGTTTTTGCCGCAGGGTCAGGGCGGCCATACGTCTTTTATGGCCTGCTTCGAGATGGCGTTGCATCGCCGTTATGGCATAGCGCATTAGCCGAAACGCCATGTGTTTATCCGGGGTCGACTGATGCTCGATCAGAACGTGGGTATCGCCATCGCCGGCGGTGGTTTTCAGGCTGTAAAGCACACCGCTGAAGTACTGGCGGAAGTCCTCTTCCACAAAGGCGCCTGATTCCAGCTTGAGGTGCTTTGGTTTTTTTGTCGTCTTTTGGGTAAATGATTTCAGATATCAATCCGGTTACCGGTCAAAATGCCCGCGTATTTTGAACTGTATCGCTGATGTTGCCGCCACTGCTGTGGATTGCCGTCTGTGAGGCTTATATCAGATAAATAAATTGATGTGGGGAGATGAACAGAAAAGACGTTTTTTACTTTTAAATATCACTTGAGCTGTTTTTTATTTATTTTTGGAAATTATTGATTATATTTTTCCAAATCAAAACTCTATTATATTTTTAATTTCAATTTCTAATCCTTCGGCAAGAATAGCGATGACTTCCAGCGTCGGATTACGCAAACCACGTTCAATGCCACTGATATAAGTACGATCCAGTCCACATTTATGTGCAAGTGCTTCTTGTGACAGGCCGGCCTGGAGCCTGAGAAACTTTACCCTTTTACCAAAAAGTATTTTTGTGGCATGCAATTTTTCCATGCGTTCAGCATTGCGTTTTGCAGTCTATTAGTCCACGGACTATTAGTCACATTTAAACAGCGTTATGGAATATTGGTGACTTATAGTCCACAATCAGGATCTTTTTTAAGCTTCATGCTGAGATGAATTATGCGTAAACAGGATTGGCACCCCGCAGATATCATTGCGGGGCTGCGAAAAAAAGGAACTAATTTATCGGCATTGTCCCGTGATTGCGGACTGGCATCTTCCACTTTAGCCAATGCATTGCGTCGCCCCTGGCCAAAGGGGGAAAAGTTGATTGCCGAGGCGCTGGACGAAAAGCCAGAAAATATCTGGCCGACACGCTATCAGAAGAAACGTTAGTGTCTGTTTACTGACGGCGGAAAACCCCCTCGTTTTCCGGTGCCTTTGATTATTTCTGTCATGTCTGACGGCCTGTGGTTGGCTTTGCTCTGCCAGCCATACGTACCGCCCTGCTGTGAAAACCGCTTAATGTCAGCAGGATAACCACGCCCTGCCTGGTCTGCGTATGCGAAAATGGCGCTGCCAGAGGCGGAGTCGACTACCATACGGAATGTAATCGTTGCACAGGCATCAGCACCGGGAGTGGGCAGGGGTGTTGCTCAGAAGCCAGTAATGATGAGGATTTTCGCTTAAATATTGCAGCGCCTGACGTAAATTTGTCATTGAAATCTGTGGATAAATTTCCTGGGTTAATGGCGATATAGTCAGTTGATGATCCAGCCAGTGCTCCACACATTGCGCCGGATTACCGGCTGGCAGCACCGGCAGGGCATGTTGCAGGGCGCGTATTTTTTCCTGCAATTCTTCTGCGGATAAAGTGACGATAACCTCGGCCATTTCACCGATAAAAGCGCGGATGCAGTGATAAAGCTCCGTTGTCGGGATGGTGGGGGATTGCAGGGCAAACAGCAAACCAGCCTGGCCCGCGGTCTGGTGAAAACGGCAACTGACCACATAACCGATATTCTTTTCTACCCGCAATCGCTGGAAGAAGCGCGGGGCGAAAAGTGCTGCCAGCAACTGCCCTGTCGCCCGGGTTAATGGGCTAAACGTTGCCAGCGGGCAGAAGACAATCACCGCCGCATCGTGACTTTGTGTGGTAAAGGTGTATTCCTTACGGGCGGGTAATGCCGGCGTGTTGTTGGGGCGGTGAGCGTGCAAGGTGGCGGGAAAACGTGACAGCAAACGCGCCAATGCTTGATGCAATTCTCGATCACCACCATACAATGCCGCTTGCCATATGACCTCGCCGTCATCTTCTGTCGGGGACTGTAGCAGCGTTGGCAACTGGTTTAGCAGGCAGCGCACGGCGATATCACTGACAAGGGCCTGGCGGGTCTGACGATACAGTCGCTCGCTCTGGGCGATAGCCGCTGTCGGGGGGATGTTCAGCGCGGTCAGTACTTTATCCAGGCTGAACAACAGTAATTCGCTGCTACCGCTGAGTTGTAGCAGCCAGATCCCCTGCTGCTGTGAAAAGTATAGCTCTCCGCCGTAGTGCTGGCACTCTGCCATGACCGGTTGCAGGGTGGCGGCGATTAGCGCGGCTTTGCGCGGTGCCAGTTGTTGGCCGGCAAACGGGCTGAGCAACAGCGTAGCCTCGCCGTTCGCCGGGAACGCCTGTAATGCGGTGGTCGCTACTGGCAGGGAAGGCAATGGCAGCGTGGCGCCAGGTTGGTGGAACGCCATGTTCGCCAGCACGTCGCCGTCACCGTGAGTTGACTGCCGGGGGGAGTGTGCATCCTGAGCGGCAGGCAGGAGCGGCCAGTCGATCGGGGCGGAACGCAGCGCAAAACCCTGGGCGTGGGTGACGGGGAGAGAGGCATCCGCTGTCAGCCACAGCCGAGTGGTGTTTTCCGGTGTCAACTGCGCCAGCAGCGTATGCCAGTTGTCCAGCCAGACTGGTGGATGTGCCGCGGAAGGAGGCGATATCGCCGTGGTGACCGGCGGAAATCCGAAGGCCAGCGCCCGTAGCTGGTCAAGAGGCGTCTGCCGGGCAAAGTGACGTTGCGACAGACTGGCATAATGCGCTAACTGCTGCGGGGTCAGGTCAGCCAGGCATTGTCGCCAGCGGCGGAACACGGCCTCAATCTCGGCACATTGTTCACGGTGGGGAGCGCTGAGCTGAAACACCACACTTAGCAGCGATTGTTGCGGGCTACGGTAAGGCTCCCACAACTGAATGTCATGACATAATCCCAACGCCTGTAACGTAGAAAGCAGGCTGTTTGCCGCCGGGTCAGTCAGCAGTTCCCGTAATACCGACAGCATTGCTGGCGCGACCTGGGTCAGCGGAAAGCTCAACAACAGTTGCTCAGCGGCGGGACTCTGTAGGGCAAAAGCGCGTTCAGCGCGCAGGATGAGTGGCGCTGGCGGCTGAACATCATTAACGGGGACGGCAGGGAGAGCGGATCCCGCCTCCTGCCCCACAACTGAGCGGGATGTTGAGGCCGTCGATACCGGGCTGAATGCCAGACCCAGAGTCTTCGCCAGCGCGGCCAGTTCGGCCATGGGGTGTGGGCCTTGTAGCCACAATCGTAAATGCGGCGCCCGGAAATAACACTGATGATATTGCTGTAATGCCTGACGCAACGCGGGAAGATCCTCGCCAAAGTGCGCCAGATTGCCCACGTGGAAATGGTGGAAAGGATGAGGAGCGACAAATGCCTGGCTGAGCGCGGCTTCACACCGTGTGGCGTTGTGGCTGGTCAGCATCTGGTATTCCGCGTCGATAACCCTGACTTCCTGTTCCACGGCGGCAGCGCTCAGCAGCGGTCTTGCCAGCATATCAACCAGTCTGTTGAGACCGTCAGCCAGCAGCGGAGGCGTTATCTCAAAGAACCACGCGGTTTGACTGGCCAGCGTGGTGGCATTCAGTCTGGCTCCTTGTGCTGGTGCCCAGGCCATCAAGCGTTGTTCGTCCTGAAATCCCTCGCTACCGGCAAACAGCACATGTTCCAGCAGATGTGCCAGACCTGGCCACTCAGTCGGTTCCTGATGGCTGCCTGCCGCCAGTTGGATCAGTGCCGCGGCTCGCGTGGCATACGGATCGTGGATCAGGGTGATACCTAATCCGTTCTCCAGCGTGAGGGACTGCTGATCTGGCGGGTTCATTGGCGTGGGTTCAGACCTTGAAGATCAACTGAGAATTAACGCGGTTGCGAAATTGCAACTGGTCGATCTGGATATTGCTGCAATTGGCCTGTTGGCGTGCCTCAAGGATCTTGCCATGATGCGGCGATTTGCTGCATACCGGATCGGCGTTATCCGCATTGCCGGTCAGCATAAAGGCCTGACAGCGGCAACCGCCAAAGTCCTGCTCTTTTTCATCGCAGGATCGACAAGGTTCCGGCATCCAGTCGACGCCGCGATATTTGTTAAAACCGAAGGACTCATACCAGATTTCCTGCAACGTGTGCTCCAGTACCGACGGGAATTGCACGGGTAACTGGCGGGCGCTGTGGCAGGGCAGGGCCATGCCTTCCGGGGTGACGCTGAGAAAGATCGCCCCCCATCCGCCCATACAGCCTTTGGGCCGCTCTTCGTAATAGTCTGGCGTGACGAACAGCAGGTTAGCCAGATTACTGCTGGCGCTCATTTTTTCCCGATAGCGCTGCACCACTGCTTCCGCCTGGGCAATTTGCTCGCGGGTGGGCAGCAGACCTTCCCGGTTTAGCTGTGCCCAGCCATAAAACTGACAGGTCGCCAGCTCAACGTCATCGGCTTCCAGCTCAATAGACAGGTCGATAATACGATCAATTTGATCAATGTTATGCCGGTGCAGTACGAAGTTCAGCACCATCGGGTAGCCATGTGCTTTTACCGCTTTGGCCATCGCCAGCTTTTGTTGGAAGGCTTTTTGCGAGCCAGCCAGGGCGGCGTTCAGCGTTTCATCGCTGGCCTGAAAGCTAATCTGGATATGATCCAGTCCAGCTTGTGCGAAGGTATCGATCTTTTTCTCGGTCAGGCCGATACCGGAGGTGATCAGATTGGTATAAAAACCCAATTCGCGCGCCGCCCGGATCAGATCAGGCAGATCTTTACGCACCAGAGGCTCGCCGCCAGAAAAGCCCAGTTGTACGGCACCCATCTGGCGGGCCTGTTTAAAGACCTCGATCCACTGCGCAGTGCTCAGCTCTTTTTCTTGCTGAGCAAAATCCAGCGGGTTGGAGCAGTACGGACACTGCAATGGACAGCGGTAGGTCAGTTCCGCCAACAACCACAATGGCGGGTTAATCTGAGGTTTAAGCTGGTTCACGGAAAATTATCCACTTTTGTTCAAAAGCCTGGCCGAAGAATGCCTTCACATCGTCGTCCACTCCGCCGGCATCCGGGAATGCCACGTTCAGTTCAGCGATGAGCGCGGCCACCGGGCGCACGCCATCCACCCGTTGCAGGATGGCGGCGGCACTCTCATTCAGTTTAGCCATGCCTTCCGGATAGAGGATCACATGGCAGTTCTGCGTCGCTTCCCATTGCAGGCGGTAGCCGCGACGAAAAGCCGGAATATGCTGGTCGTTAATCTCCATTACAGCAGCCTCTGATGATGCCAGACCACCTGGTCGGTCACGGTGTGATAAGGCGGACGGTGCAGCTCATAGGCCATGCTCATCGCATCCAGCATGCTCCACAAAATATCCAGCTTGAACTGCAGAATTTGCAGCATGCGCTGTTGTTTCTCGACTGTGGTGCAGTAGGCTTTCGCCAGCGCCAGACCGTGTTCAACATCACGACGGGCCTGGCTCAGACGGCTGCGGAAATAGTCGTAGCCTGCCGCTTCAATCCACGGGTAATGCTGCGGCCAGCCATCCAGCCGCGCCTGATGGATTTGCGGGGCGAACAGCTCAGTCAGTGAGCTACAGGCCGCTTCCTGCCAGACGGCGCGACGGGCAAAGTTGACGTAGGCATCCACCGCAAAACGCACGCCGGGCAGTACCATCTCTTCCGACAGCAGTCTTTTACGATCCAGTCCCACGGCTTCACCCAGCCGCAGCCAGGCTTCAATACCGCCTTCGTTATCTGCGTGTCCATCGTGATCGAGAATACGTTGCACCCATTTACGCCGGGTTTGTGGGTCCGGACAGTTGGCCATAATCGCAGCGTCTTTCAGCGGGATACTGGTCTGGTAATAGAAACGGTTTGCCACCCAACCCTGGATTTGCTGGCGGTTAGCCTGCCCGTTGTGCATCGCAATGTGGTATGGATGATGGATATGGTAATAAGCGCCCCGGGCGCGCAACGCCTGCTCGAACGCCTCAGGCGTCATCAGTTCTGCCGTCATGGTGTCTGGCTTCATCTTCATCTCACTAAAGGTCAATTTGCATCCCGTCCCAACTGACTTCGATTCCGGCTTGCGTCAGCGCCTGACGTTCAGCCGACTCTTCGTCAAGGATCGGGTTGGTGTTATTGATATGAATCAGGATTTTGCGTTCCGCCGGCAGTGAGGACAGCAGCGCTATCAGTCCCTGTTCCTCCGCCAGCGCCAGGTGCCCCATATCTCTGCCAGTATGGTGTCCAACGCCGGTGGTCTCCATCTCGTTATCCTGCCAGAGCGTACCGTCAATCAGCAGACAGTCGGCACGGCGTAACCAGCCCATCAGCGCGCGGTCTGTTTCGCCCAGACCCGGCGCATACAGCAGGGTTTTACCGTTACGGCTATCTTCGATAAACAGCGCGACGTTATGGCCAGGCAGCGGTTTATTGCGGTACTGCGAATAGGGCGGCGCGTTGCTGAGCAGCGGGATAGCCGTGAACTTCAACGCGGGACAGACGGCGACAGAGAAAGGTTCTCCGGGCTGGATGGGATGATGGACCAGGCCACCATTCCAGTGACTGAGCAGGTTGAAAATCGGGAAACCCGTGGTCAGGTCATCGTGCACTTCCGACGTACACCATACCTGATGCGGACAACCTTCGCGCAGACTTAGCAGACCGGTGGTATGGTCTATCTGGCTGTCGGTCAGGATAATCGAGCCAATCCCGGTGCCACGTAGCACGCCTTTTTTGTTCAGCGCAGGCGTGGCGGCAATCTGATGCGCGATATCCGGCGAAGCGTTGCACAGGACAAAGTCGATGCCATTATCACTGATGGCGATCGAAGACTGGGTGCGCGCGGAGGCTTTTATGGTGCCGTTACGCACGCCCTGACAGTTTCTGCAGTTGCAGTTCCACTGAGGGAAACCGCCACCCGCTGCAGAACCGAGCACGTTAATCTGCATGTGTAGACCAGGCTAAGAAATAAAAGAAAATGCCCACTGTTGTGGGCATAAGGGATTAGCGGTTAGAGATGTACAGCGTTACTTCTAAGCCCAGGCGTAAATCAACAAATTCAGGTTTAGTCCACATGGTAAAACTCCTCTTGTTATTAACAAATGTCTGCCGTTAAGTTCGGCAGGTAATCAGCTTATTGTCAAATATCGACGATTTGGCGGCGCAAATGTTGCGCCTATGTCACATCGAGGTCAACCCTGTAAGCCGCAGGAATGAGAGATAATGAAACGTCATGCGCTCATTCTCCCCATGTTTTTTTCAGTACCTGTAGCCAGTTACGCCAGCAGATTTTTTCAATCAGCCTGGTGGAATAACCTGCTGAGGCCATGGCGTCGACCAGACGCGGTAACCCGGCAACATCGCCCAGTTCATTCGGCACGCTGATGCCATCGAAATCCGATCCCAGCCCGACGTGGTCTTCACCCAGCTTATCGATCAGGGCATCCAGATGACGGACAATCTCGCTGAGCGGGGTATTCTGGTCGCGTTTACCATCGGCGCGCAGAAACGCGTTGCCGAAGTTAACACCCACCAGCCCTTTGCTTTCAGCAATCGCCTGTAACTGGCGGTCCGTCAGATTACGTGGCTGTGGGCACAACGCATGCACGTTGGAATGGCTGGCGACCAGCGGCGCGGTACTGTGTTCCGCGGTCTGCCAGAAGGCTTGCTCATTCATATGGGAAAGATCGATCAGCAATTTTTTCTGATTACAGACCCGCAGTAGATTCAGGCCGGCGGGAGTCAGCCCTTCGCCGCTGTCTGGTGAACAGGGAAAATCACCCGTGACGCCGGTGCCAAACACATTCCGCAGGTTCCACAACGGCCCGATACTGCGCAATCCAGCGGCTACCCAGCTATCTAACTGACTGCATTCTGCGTCCAGCGCTTCAGCGCCTTCAATATGCAGCACCATGGCCAGCACTCCCTGCGCGATGCACTGTTCGATTTCACCCGCGCTACGGCAGATGCGGGCCTGACCAGCAGACTGCGCGGCAATGCGATGCAACAGGGCTATTTGCGCCTCAGTAATCGCCAGCGGGCAGTGCTGCTCTTCGCGGTACGCGGCGTTATGCTGCTTAGCATACTGCGCTGGCGGGACAAAAACGGCGAATAAGCCACCCGCAAAACCGCCCCGGCGCATCCGCGCCATATCCAGATGTCCACTCAGTGAGCCGTGGAGAAAATCGGTCATGGCAGCATCCGTCGACGGTTGCAACCATAGCCGCAGCAGCACGTCGTTATGTCCGTCAAAGACAGGAAAGGGAGCAACAGAGGGTATCGGGATCATCGGCTCAAGATTGTCGGTTATTATGAATCAAAAGGTTCATTATGGCATTAATAATAGCCTAAAGCGTGCTGATGGCGCCCCGCTAAAAAGTGCGGTGAAAAGTAAAGATAGCGCCAGAACAGTGGATAAATGTTACGACAGACTGATACTTTCCCGGCATTTTTCATCTTACCAGCGTGCTGCTGACGTGAGCCGGTTCCGCCTACCTGACGGGTAACCCCCTGAGGGCTGTTTGCCGGGCGCCATCCCTTGTCGGAAACCAAAAACATTTTTAGCGGTTTTACCCTGTAACTGGAATGACTCAGGGTGTAGATTATCGTCATATCATTAACTATATAACGATGAGTTTCCAACGATGTTTGATTTGAAAATATTGAATCCGATCCGCCTGGCAGGAACGGTTGTCGTACTGTTTGCGCTGTCCTCCCCGGTGGTCCATGCCGCGGAGGATTTTCGCGTCACTTATGCCGGTTCGATGGGCGTGGTAATGGACAAAGCCCTCGGTCCGGCTTTTGCCAAAGCCAACCAGGTGAATTATCAGGGCCAGGGGCAGGGGGCATATGGGATGGCTAATCTGCTGGCCAGCAAAAAAGTGGTGGCGGATGTGTTTGTTTCTATCACTCCCGGGCCAATAGCCGTGTTGCAAAAAGCGGGGCTGGTGGATAAAGCCGTGCCGGTCGCCAGCACCAGCATGGTGATTGCTTATAACCCGAAAGGAAAATACGCCGGGGCTTTTAATGCCATTCGTGACCATAGACCAGGTGCGCAGCCGTGGTGGCAAGTGTTGCAAACCCCCTCACTGCGTTTTGGTCGTACCGATCCGGCGACAGATCCTCAGGGGCAGAACATCATTTTCACCATGATGCTGGCCAGCCGTTATTATCAACAGCCGGGCCTGGCGGAAAAGATTCTGGGCGAAACGCAAAACCCACAGCAGGTGTTCGCGGAAGGTGGCCTGCTGACACGGCTGGAGGCGGGACAGATTGACGCTTCTTCTGGTTATGAGAGCGCCACCCGTTCTGCGCATCTGCCTTATATCACCCTGCCGGATGAAATTAATCTGAGCAATCCTGACATGGATGCTGACTGGTACAGCAAAGTGAGCTTTGACATCACTGATGCCAAAGGTCAGAAAAAAACGCTGCACACTCAACCGCTGGTGTTCTACGCCGCAGTGCTGAAAAATGCCCCACATCCGGAACTGGCGCAGAAGTTTGTCCAGTTTATGCAGAGCAAAGCGGGTCAGGCACTGTTTGAGAAAAACGGTTACGGCGCGCCAAAAGGCGGGGCAATGTAAATTGCGTTCGCTGTGGCTGGGGGTGCCAGCGGTTCTGTTGCTGCTGCTTCCCTTTTTGACCCTGACGTGGATAACCCCGTGGTCCGGTTTTCACCTTGCGTATGGTGATGGTCAGGCGGTTGCCACCTCGCTGGGGATGAGCGCTATCGCTATCCCATTGATTATCCTGCTTGGCTTACCGCTGGCGTTATGGCTGGCGAGAACTGGCTCCCGCTGGCGAGGCATGGTAGAGGTGGCGGTGTTGATGCCCCTGCTGGCCCCGCCCCTGGCGATGGGGATCCTGTTGGTGTCGGTTTTTGGGCCCTATGGTTCGATAGGCGAGGCGCTTTCCGCCATAGGGCTGGCGTTAAATAACAACGCTGGAGCCTTTGTTATCGCCCAGATTTATGGCGGGTTACCCTATTTTGTGTTGTCTGCGCGCGCTGCGTTTGAGAACGTGCCGGTGGATATTGAAGAAGCGGGCCAGACGTTGGGGGCATCGGTCTGGCAAATTTTCTGGCGACTGACCCTGCCGCAGGCGGCAAGAGGGCTGGCAGCGGCGCTGGCGATCACCTGGGTCAGGGTGATTGGCGAGTTCGGCATCGTGTTGGTGTTCAGCTACTTCCCCCAGGGGATCCCGGTCAAATTGTTTATCAACCTGCAAAATGAGGGGGTTGATTCCGTTTATGCCTTGCTGTGGGTGCTGCTGGCAACCACGTTGCCATTGCCTTTATGGTGCGTGATGCGCGCCGGACGCCAGGCCTTATTAAGGCATCGTGACGTATCTTGAACGCATTCGTGGCTTCAGGGTGCCGGGTGTCGTCCCGGTGATGCGCTTAAAGGCGCGACTGAATGCCGCCAGCGAGCCATAACCCAGGCGCCAGGCTACGGTTTCAATGGCTTCGCCATCACGTCCTATCCACTGCATTGCCAGTTGCATGCGCAACTCTGTTAAGTAACGCAGCGGGGGCATGCCAGTAACGGCCAGAAAACGTTCGGCAAATACCGAGCGAGAGCTGCCCATTTCGGCTGCCAACTGCGCGACGGTCCAGTTTTTACCCGGTTCCCGATGCAGGGCGACCAGCGCTTTCCCCAACCGTGGATCACGCAGTGCCTGCAGCCAGCCGCTTGTATTGCCACAGCCGGATTCGACCCAGGCACGGACGATCAAGGCCGCCACGACATCAGCTAATCGGGACAGGATCCCTGCATAGCCTGCGCGCCGGGCCAGCGATTCCCGCTCCATCGCCTCCAGCATGGGTTGTACTTCCGGATGTTGGCGCATGAGCGTATCCGCCAGCAGCACTTCCGGCATGGCGCTGACCAGCATCTGCATCCCACCGAGATCGAACTCCATGCAACCACTGAAAATCAGCGTGGTTGGCATCTGCGGCTCCAGAGGACAGGCTTTAACGCAGCAAACGTTGGCGCACACCGGGGTGCCGACGAAGGTACGAATATCTTTACAAGCCACATCGGGTGAGGAAAGTAACACGTGATCAACTCCCTGCGGCAGAAGCAGCGCATCACCGGTGTTGAGTGAATAAATGTTGCCGTTACCCGTACGTAGCAGCGCCTGGCCGCGGCTGACAAAGTGAAATTGGGCGCGTCCAGGGATGCTGATAAAGCCAATGCCGAACGGAGCGGCTAGTTCAATACGTTTGTACTGCACGCCCAGCAGCCGCATGCCCAGCAGCAGTTCATTGGCAAGATCGTGGCTTTCAGTGCTCATGACTCAGCCTTCGGACGAATAATCAATAATTGCGTATCTTATATCATAGACCATCCGACGCCAGCCTTTTACGCTGAGACGCTCTCAATCCTGATGGAAAACTTTCGATGACGACAGAACAACCGGCCATTCCGGCTAATGAAAAGCCTCTGTGGGGCGCCGTCTTTTCAATGGCACTGGGTGTGTTCGGGCTGGTGACCGCAGAATTTCTGCCAGCCAGTTTGCTGACGCCAATGTCTGCCAGTCTTGGCGTGACCGAGGGGATGACAGGCCAGACGGTGACGGTGACAGCGATCTTTGCGTTACTGACCAGTTTCTGTAGCGCTATCGCTACCCGCCGGATCGATCGTCGTTGGGTGATGCTGGCTTTCACAGCGATGCTGATTGTCTCTAATCTGCTGGTGGCTTTCGCGCCCGATCTGTCGTTTATCCTTGCCGCACGAGTACTACTGGGGATTGCGATAGGCGGCTTCTGGACGCTGGCTGCCGCCACTGCGATGCGGCTGGTGCCGGAAGCGATGATCCCGCGCGCGTTATCGATTGTTTTTAGCGGCGTGTCGGTCGCGACGATTGTCGCCGCACCGATGGGCAGCTATTTCGGCCAGTTGCTCGGCTGGCGTAATGTGTTTGTCGCCGCCTCTTTTATTGGCTTGTTGGCGCTGGGCTGGCAGATGGCTGCGTTGCCCAGGATGCCGCCGAACCCATTGAGTAAAGCCAGCTCGTTATTCGCACTGATGAAGCGTCCGGGTATGCAGACCGTGTTGTTGGCGATTATTCTGATATTCTCCGGCCACTTTGCCTTCTTCACCTACCTTCGCCCCTTTCTTGAAAGCGTCACGGGCGTGGGGGTTAATGAGCTTTCAATGATTCTGCTGGGCTTTGGCGTCGCTAACTTCGCCGGCACGTTGATTGCCGGCATACTGTTGGAACGCAATCTGTATCTGACACTGACAGGTATGCCGCTGGCGATGGGCGTACTGGGCGTGGCGTTAGTCGGGCTGGGTTCCGCCCCAATCAGCGATGCGGTGTTGGTAGCATTGTGGGGGATGGCGTTTGGCGCCATGCCGGTGGGCTGGTCGACCTGGATAACCCGTACTATGCCGGAAGAAGCTGAGAGCGGCGGAGGACTGCTGGTCGCGGCTATCCAACTGGCCATTACCATTGGCGCGGCAGCGGGTGGGATGATTTTCAACACCAGTGGAGTGAAAGGCGTGTTCATGGGAAGTACGCTGGCGTTGCTGATTGCCACCCTGGTTATCTTTACCGCGTTACGGCCTGAATCCACGACGGCTTGTGATGCTGATAGTGACTAAATTTATTAAAAAATAACGCCGGGAAAAGCGTCTCCCGACGTTATTCTCACGTTCCCTCTCAGCCTCAGCCCCGGATGATCGGACGGTAGCGATATAACGTTTAGGGTCAGAGTAAGTCAGTGGAACTCACGGAGGTTTGCTTGCGATCGGCCACTTCTTTCAACAGTGCGAAAATAAAGATAACCATCCCCATCACCGGCAGGATAGCCCCAACGCTGGCGGTTTGGGTCATTGGATGTCCCTGTTGCACCACATAAGCGCCGAGGGTGGCGCCCAGTGCATTGGCGATGTTAAATGCCGAGTGATTTAGCGTCGCGGCCAGCGTTTGGGCTTTACCGGCCACCTGCATCAGGCGGACCTGAAGCGGTGTGCCCAGCGCCAGATTGGTGCCGATCAGGAAAGCCCCAAACATGATGCCGGTAACGGAACTGACCATCAGCGGGAAGATCGATAACACCATGACGCTCCACGTCAGGATGCAGAAAATCGACAACATAATCCTGCGATCGGCCAGCTTGCCGCCGGCCAGATTTCCCAGCACCATTCCCAGACCAAATGCGAATAACACGAACGGTAACCAGAAGGCCGACAGATGGGCGCTGAGCGTCAGGATCGGCGTGATGTAGCTGATCACGGCGAACATGCCGCCGAAGCCGATGGCGGCGATACCCAGCGTCAGCCAGATACGCACGTTAACCAGTCCCTTAAGCTCTTTCAGCGGTGAACTTCGCTCCTCTTGCTGTTGCGCCGGAAACAACTTGAAGATCAGCAGCGCAGTAACCAGAGACAATATTGACACGCAGGCAAAAGCCCAGCGCCAGTTGAGATGTTCGCCCAGCACGGTGGCTGCCGGGTTGCCCAGCAGCGAGGCCAGCGTCAGCCCCAGCATCACTTTGCCAACGGCCTGGCCGCGGCGATGTTCCGCCACCATCGAAGCGGCAGTCAGCGCCGCCACACCGAGGAATGCCCCGTGCGGCAGGCCGCTGAGAAAGCGGGAGATCATCAATCCATGCGCGTTACTCGCCAGCATGCTGCTGACATTGCCCAACAGAAACAGGGTGATAAAGCACATTAACTGGTGTTTACGACACAAACGCGCCGTGCTGAGGGAAAACAGCGGGGCGCCGACCACCACCCCCAGCGCGTAGTAGCTGATAAAACGACTGCCTTCCGCCAGACTGACGTGCAGGGCGCTGGCGACCTGCGGCAGCAGGCCCATAATAACAAATTCACTCAGGCCGATGGCGAAAGCGCCCAGAGACAAGGCAAAGAGTCGCGGGCCAATGGCATGCGCCGCAACAGGATTTGAGCTCACAATGTTCATGACAATGCACTTAAAATTAGCGATGAATGCCAGTGCCTGTACACAATAGGCGACAGGCGCGCAGGTTTTTCCGCAGGGTAGATAAGAACGTTTATTTTTATCGTTTCAGGCCATGAGGGCGGGCCTGTATGGTGATTGTCGTCGCGCTGTCGGCAGGGCCAGACAGCGCACGTTGAGTCTACCGTGAAGCAGGTTAATGACACAAGGATGATGTGATTTACATCACATTTCAGTCCAGATCGCGCCTTCCCCCGCCGGGCTGAGTTGTCCCACGGCACTGCCGGAAAAATGGACGGTAAACAGTGTGGCCTGATGTTTGATCGCATAGTCAAACAGCCAGGTTCTGGCGTGATGGGCTGCAGTTTTATCCCGGCAGAATACTGAGGCGAGTTCCGGGTGGGAGACTTGCAGCTTGCTGTGCATGACGTCACCAGTGAACAGCGCAATCTGTCCTGCTGATGCAAAGGCGATACTCATATGACTGATACTGTGGCCGTGGGTCGGCAGGAAGTGAATACCGGGCAAATATTCTCCACCGTTATCCGTGATGGTGGCTACTTTTCCGGCCTCGATGAGAGGTTGCACGCTGTCAGCAAAAATGATGGCGCGCGGAACGGACTCTGGCGTCTGATACCAGGCGATTTCTCCTTCAGGGATAACCCATCTGGCATTGGGAAACGTGGCAACCCAGCGTTCGCCATCCCATCGGGTATTCCAGCCGACGTGATCAGTGTGCAGGTGGGTGTGCAGGACATAATCAATATCTTCCGGACGCAGGCCGGTCGCCAGGAAGTTATCCATCCACGGACTGTTCAGTTGATCGAACATTGGGCTGAAAGGGCGCGATTTACCATTACCGGTGGCGGTATCAATCAGAAAGCGTCCCTGCGGTGATTCCACCAGCCAGCTGTGCACACTCATTGCCAGCGGACTTTCCCGCGTCATGCCGTCAGCAAAATGTTGCAGCTGTTCTTCTGTCACCTCTGGGTAGAGTTTTACCGCAGGCAGGCTGAAGATCTGCTCGAACAGTTTGGTTATTTTCAGTTCGCCTACGTGCCATGTGTGGTTGGTCATATTTGCCTTTATTGTTTTAAATTAAGCTGTTATGCCTTATCAATGTGCCCTAAATCCCGCGTTGGGAAACAGCAATCCCGTACCCGTTGCTTCAGTTCTTTCACTTGTGGAAACCCGCCATCCGTTTTGCGATCCCAAATCAACTGCCCGTCGAGCGTTATCTGATAAATGCCGCCAGTGCCTGGCACCAGGGTGACCGAGGCCAGATCGGTACTGAAAGTGTGCAGGAGTTCCTGCGCCATCCAGCTTGCGCGCAATAACCAGTTGCACTGGGAACAGTAGTGGATAGCCACGGCGGGAGCGGTTTTCATGGTGTCTTCCCTCAGAGAACAGAACTCACATCTTCTGGCGGCTGGATAAGGCTGTCAACAGCGTTTTTTGGGGAATTGTGAATTAAGTATGGAGATTATTGCTATATGTAATCTATATGATTATCATTCTCATTCGTAACTATAGGTCAAGGATCGACATGATATAACGCGCAGCAAGTGCCTGCTCTTTTTGCGGTTTACGCCTGCGGCAGCAATGTATGAGTCGATACTAATAATTAATAAAGGCTGACTAAATTATGCGTAAATATTTCTCCTCTCAGGGAATTATCCACACCTCTGTCTTGTTTGGCACACTCGCGGCTTCCGGTATTTCCATCGGGGCAGAGACTGCCACGGAGACGCCCTTAGTGGGCACGACATCTGGTCAGTCACTGGAGATCGACAACAAAAAACATCTTCCATCTGAGCCGCAGATGGTGGTGGTTTCTCCAGGACAGGTGAAAGAAGCGGGCAGTAAGACCACCATTACTGCCGAAGAAATGCAGAAAAAAGGCACCAATGATTTTGGTTCCATCATGCGTTACCAACCGTTGATCAGCGCTACTGGCGTAAGCGGCGGTTCTTCGGCAGGCAAGAGTGGGTTCGACCGCGGCGGCTACACCGGTTACAACATTCGTGGTCTGGAAAGCAACCGTGTCGGGCTGGATATTGATGGTATTCCGCAACCCGCGGCGACCGGTCGTAGCTACGCCAGTCGTGCCGGGCTGAACACGTTTGGTATCGGGCGCGATTACATCGATCCTTATATCTATGGCCGGGTTGAGATCGACGCTGGGGCGACTTCCTCTTCTCAGGCGAATAATGCCATTGGCGGCGCAGTCTCTTTCATGGCGAAATCGGCGGATGATTATCTGACGCCGTATAAGTCAACCTACTTTGGCTATCAGTCGGATTACGACTCCGCCAACCGCAGTTGGCATAATGGCATCACTGCCGCAGCCGGAGACGAAACGCTGCGCGGCGTCTTGGTTTACAGTCGTCGTGACGGCCAGGAAACCCGAAACAACAGTGGGACGATTGATGCTTATCCGGCCAACTGGCATTCCAATGCATTGCTGGGCTCCGCTATCTGGCAACCTAATGATCAGCACAAACTGACCGGTACTGTGGATTATTACGATAAGACTAACCATACCCATTACGACACCTGGAATAACAGCGGCGATACTATCTGGGGAACCGCCCGGCAGCAGAGCAATACACGTCGCTGGGGGCTCAGTCTGAAAGATGAATGGACGCCAGCCAATGCCTTTGTCGACAGCCTGACCTCGCGCGTTTACTACCAACAGACCCAGGCCCATGACAATACGTATATGCCTTCCAGTGCGACGGCGATGCAGCGGGTATATTCTGATTACGATGTTGACACCTATGGCTTTGAAGTCCAGATGGCAAAAATGTTGGGACGTCACGAGTTGAGCGGCGGCCTGAATGGCAGTATCAGTGATACTAAACGCCCATTCCGTCAGGATCCAGCCGCCAGCCAGTACAATGTGATCATGCAACCGGATGCCGACAGCCACAGTTATATCCTGGGGGGATATGTACAAGACCAGATTCATTTTAATCTTGCTGATCATGACTTCAGCATTGTGCCGGGTGTGCGCGTGGCTCATCAGTCCACCAGGCCTGAGAACCTCGATAGTCTGACCATCGGCAGCAGTGTGCTCACCGAGTCTCAGTTGCACTCGTTGTACGGTAAAAAGAACCGCGATACCCAACTGCTGCCATCGCTGAGCTTTAACTATGATCTGACGCCGACGCTGATGACTTACGTGATGTACCGACGTGGCGCTCAGTTCCCTAACGCCAGCCAGTTGTATGGTTCATGGAACCTCGGTTCCAGCTATGCCGGTTCCGCACAGTATGCGCTCATTGGTAACAGTGACCTGAAGACCGAAACCAGCAATAACCTCGAGTGGGGCCTGAAAGGGCAGGTGGTGGAGGGGGTGTCGCTGAATGCGGCGATGTTCTACAACACCTATAAAAACTTTATTGCGTATACGCGTTACACCCGCGCACGTCATCCTGATCAGTTTACCAACGTACCATCGAATATCTATACCGCGTATACCGCTGAAAATCGTGATAAAGCCTATATCTATGGCGGTCAGCTCAGCACTAAACTGAATTTCGGCAGTTGGTTTGAGGAGGTCAACGGCCTGAGCGCCACTTTTGCTCTGGGTTACAGCAAAGGGAAATCGAAGTCTGATTACAACGGCGACAGCTATGTCGACCTTGACAGCGTGGCGCCGATGAAAGCGATTGTGGGGGTGGCATGGGATGACCCAGCTAAACGTTATGGCGCTGCGGTGACCGCGACCTTTGTGAAAGGTAAACGTGCCACGGATACCAACCGCGAAAGCTACAGCAACAGTGGTAGCGTCCTCACCGAGGCCAGCAGTGAATATATGCGTGTGCCGGGTTACGGCATGGTCGATATGACCGCGTACTGGCAGGTGGCGAAAAACGTGAAGATTAACGGCGGGATCTACAATCTGACTGATCGTAAATATTGGGATTACCTCAGTAGCCGTAATCTGACGGAAACAACGTCTCAGGACGCTTACGACAAAGCACTGGCGGTGATGCCAGGTCGTACTTTCCAACTGGGTGTTAATATCGATTTCTAATCGTCTGGCTTTTTTATTGACCATGTGAGCCCAGCGGTTTGGCGCGGGGCCCGAAGGAGAACAAAATGGAAATGAGTACTCTTTATCAACGTTATCAGGTGCTGAAAGCAGAGCAGCCGAAGAAATATGCCCGTGAACTGGCGGGGTTGCTGGGTGTCAGTGAAGCCGAGCTAACCCAGGCCCGCACTCAGGATGACGCAGTGGTCCTGAAGCCTGATTTCCATGCATTGTTGTCCTCACTGGAAGCCGTAGGAGAAACCAAGTCCATTACCCGTAATGAATATGCTGTGCATGAACAGGTGGGACGTTACGAAAACTTGCATCTGAAGGCGGGGGCACACGCTGGACTGATCCTTAACCCGCGCGCCCTTGACCAACGCTTATTCCCTTTGCAGTGGAAAAGCGCCTTTGCGCTGCATGAGAAAACCGCGCGTGGCGAGCGTCACAGCATCCAGATTTTTGATGCGTATGGTGACGCAATCTTGAAAATTTACACCACGCCGGAAACCAATATGACGGCCTGGCAGGCGCTGGTGACTGACTTCACCGCTAAAAATGCCCCTAAACTGGTCATTAGCCCTGTGCTACCGGCGGCGTTTAACCCGTATCCAGACTCTGCGTTGATCGAACAGGAATGGCGGGCAATGACTGACGTGCACCAGTTCTTTGGCCTGTTAAAGCGGCATAATATCTCCCGTCAGCAGGCTTTTCGCGCGGTGAGTCATGATTTGGCGAAAAAGGTGGATAACCGTACATTGGGTGAGTTGTTGAAGTTGGCGCAAAATGACGGCAACGAGATCATGATTTTCATTGGGAATCGGGGATGTGTGCAGATCTTCACCGGCGTTGTGGAGAAGCTGATGCCGATGGAAAATTGGCTGAATATCTTCACGCCAACGTTCACTATGCACTTGATAGAAGACGCCATCGCTGAGAGTTGGGTCACTCATAAAGCCACGGCTAATGGCATGGTGACCAGTCTGGAATTGTTCGCTGCAGACGGTACACAGATTGCCCAGTTGTATGGTCAGCGTACCGAAGGGGAGCCAGAACAGACTCGCTGGCGCGAGCAAATCGCCTTGTTGACTGATGGTGTTGGGGCCGCCGCATGAAAACCTGGCTGATAGCGTTGCTGGCGCTGCCTTTTTCGTTAATGGCGGAAGAGCGGGTGGTGTCGATTGGCGGTGATGTGACGGAAATCATCTACGCGCTGGATGCGCAGCAGAGCCTGGTGGCGCGAGACTCCACCAGTCAGCAGCCTGCGGTGGTCACTAAACTGCCGGATGTGGGCTATATGCGCCAACTGAATGCGGAAGGGATCCTGGCGATGAAGCCCACGCTGGTTATTGCCAGTGCGCTGGCGAAGCCCTCGATTGCTTTACAGCAAGTCGGGCAGGTGGGCGTAAAGGTGGTGACGGTGACAGGTGAAGCTTCGCTGAGCGCTATCCATCAGAAAATTGCCACGATTTCCCGTGTGCTGCATTGTGAAGAGCAGGGAAAAATGTTGGAAGCGAAGGTTGACAGGCAATTGGCCAGTGTGTCGAACAAACCGCTGCCAGTTAAAGTGCTTTATATCCTGAATCACTCAGGGATGAAGGCGCTGGCCGCCGGGACAGGGACCGCTGCCGATGGCGCTATCCGTAGCGCAGGATTACAGAATGCTATGGGTAATATTGCGCATTATCAGGCACTGACCCAGGAGGGTATTGTCGCCAGCGCGCCGCAGTTGGTGGTGATTGGCGAAGATGGCCTGAAAGCGATGGGGGGCGAGGATAAAATCTGGCAGCTGCCCGGTCTGTCGCTGACGCCAGCCGGGAAGAATCATAACCTGTTGGTGGTGGATGAAATGGCGTTGTTGGGTTTTGGCCTGCAGACGCCGGGTGCGATTGTTAAATTACGTCAAGCCGCGGAAGCCATAATGCAATGAAAACAGTGAAGGTGCGGCGCGGACTGCTGCTGATGTTGTTGCTGATGGTGGCGATGGTGCTGCTGGCGGCTAACATTGGCGCGATGCGCCTGTCGTTGCCGATCCTCTGGCATGCGCCAGCTGACAGCATTATCTGGCAAGTCTGGTGGAATATCCGTCTGCCACGCGTGCTTCTTGCGGTGTTGGTCGGGGCGGCGCTGGCGCTCTCCGGTGCGGTGATGCAGGGGCTGTTTCGTAATCCTTTGGCTGATCCTGGTTTGTTGGGGATTAGCAGCGGTGCTGCGTTGATGCTGGCTTTTGCCATTGTGATTCCTGTCGCGCTCCCTGCCGCGCTGGCCTTATGGTGGCCGATGCTGGCCGCCTTCGCTGGCAGTATTGCGGTCGCGGTGATTATTTTTATCCTCAGCCGTTATCGCAGTACCACGCTCTCCAGGTTACTACTGGCTGGCATTGCCATCAATGCTATCTGTGCGTCGGCGGTGGGCGTTCTTGCCTGGATCAGTAACGATCAACAACTACGCCAGCTTTCGTTATGGGGGATGGGGTCTTTAGGCCAGGCACAGTGGTCAACGGTCACGGTTTGCGCTGTGCTGATCCTGCCGACGATGCTGGCCACTCAGAAGCAGGCTCAGCGACTCAATTTGTTGCAACTGGGAGATGAAGAAGCTCATTACCTGGGGGTGGATGTTCGGCGTACCCAACGTATTTTGCTGGCGCTCAGCGCTTTGCTGGTCGCTGCGGCGGTCGCGGTCAGCGGGGTGATTGGTTTTGTGGGTCTGGTGGTGCCGCATTTGATCCGCTTAGTGATGGGAGGCGATCATCGCGGGTTGCTGCCCGGTGCCGCATTGTTAGGGGCGATGTTAATGCTGATAGCCGACACGCTGGCCCGCACGATGGTGGCACCGGCAGAAATGCCCGTGGGATTGCTGACCAGCTTACTCGGTGCGCCGTGGTTTTTATGGCTGATCCTGCGTCGCCAGGTGGGTCGCTATGAGTAACGTTTTACAAGCTGTTGGGGTGTCTTATCAGGTGGGGAAACGTCTGCTACTTGACCGGGTTTCACTTACCTTGCAACCGGGGGAAATGGTGGCGCTCATTGGCCCTAACGGCGCCGGGAAATCCACCCTGCTGCGGATACTCACCGGCTATTTGTCCGCCAGTCAGGGTCATTGCCTGATTGACAGTCAACGGATTGAATGCTGTCCGCGCGACCAGTTGGCCCGCTGTCGGGCAGTGATGCGTCAGCAAAGCCACATTGAGTTTGCGGTACCGGTAAGAGAGGTGGTGGCGATGGGGCGATCGCCGTGGCCGGGCCGACTTGACCAGCAGATGATTGACCAGGTCATACAACTGACGGGATGTGACTATCTGGCGCAGCGCGACTATCGTTTGCTCTCCGGTGGGGAACAGCAGCGGGTACAACTGGCGAGGGCACTGGCGCAGCTCTGGCATGATGATGGCCCGCAAGGCTGGCTGTTTCTTGATGAACCGACGTCGGCGCTGGATCTTTACCATCAGCAACATGTTTTGCGGTTGTTGCGCCAGCTCACCCGTCAGGGGCGACTAACGGTCTGTTGTGTGCTGCATGACCTGAATCTGGCAGCGCTGTGGGCGGACAGAATGCTGTTGTTACATCAGGGAGCATTGGTTGCCAGTGGTTCCCCAGCAGAGGTGATGACCGAAGAGACATTAGCCCGTTGGTATCAGGCTGATCTGCAAGTACATCACTATAGTCAGGACGCCGTACCGCAAATTGTGTTGCGGCGTTAGAGGCAGGTTCAGGCAATAAAGTAGCCAGGCCTGAGGGCGGCCTCGATCGATAAAAAGGTCATCTCTGTTAAGAGAGAAGGGGGGCGCCAGCTCATTCCGCTGTGCACCTCGCCCCATTCCCTGGCTACTGTGCGGTGGTATTGCTGGAGGGATCGGCGGTCTCCGGCATTGGTGCGACATCCGGCGGAAGGAAGATATGATCGAGAATATTTCTTGCCAATGGTGCTGCGGTTACCCCGTTAACCCCGCCGTTTTCAAGGATCAACGCCATCGCCACTTTAGGATCATTGAACGGGGCGAAAGCGGTGTAGAAGATATGATCGCGCAGGCGTTGCGGGATCATTTTCGCGTTATAGACCTGATTCTGTTTCAGCCCGAATACCTGTGAGGTGCCACTCTTGGCTGCGATGCCGTAAGGCGCGGTATGGAAATACTTATAGCCGGTGCCGTTGGGCGCGTTGGCCATGCCGAACATCGCATGACGGACCAGGTTCCAGTAAGGCGAGTTGGGATCGCCAATTTGTTGGCTGGGGAGGGTCTGTTTCCATGGCACGACCTCTTTGCCCTGTTTCTCTTCGTACATCAGATGGGGCTGGATGACCCGCCCGTTGTTGATCAACGTATCAAGCGCTTTTACCATCTGAATCGGCGTGGCTATCCAGTAACCCTGACCGATGCCGACTGAGACGGTATCCCCTTGATACCAGGCCTTTTTATGTACTTTTTGTTTCCATTCGCGGCTTGGCAGCAGGCCGCTATATTCTTCATTCAGGTCAATACCGGTGGGCTTGCCGTAACCGAACTGGCTGAGCATGGTGTGGATCCGGTCAATCCCCATCATAAACGCCACCTGGTAGAAAAAGGTATCGGCGGACTCTTCAATGGCGTGGGTCACATCCAGTATACCGTGGCCGGTTTTTTTCCAGTCACGATATTTACGCTGGGTACCCGGCAGCGTCCAGGTGGGGGCGCCGAAGAAGGTCGTCGATGGAGTGATGACGTGGGTTAACAAGGCCGACATCGCCATATACGGCTTAACGGTGGAAGCTGGCGGATAAAGACCCTGGGTGACGCGGTTGATCAGTGGCAGGTCTTTATTATCCAGTAGCGTTTTGTAGGCTTTATAGCTGATACCTTTCACAAACGGGTTAGGATCGTAACTGGGGCTGGACACCATCGCCAGCACTTCGCCATCTTTTGGATTTTCGATCAGTACCGCGGCACGTTGCCCGACCAGTTGGCTTTCAACATATTGTTGCAGATGCAGATCCAGGGTCAGATAGATATCTTTACCGGCGACTGGCTGGACTTCTTTCAGCACGCGGATCACCCGGCCATGGTTATCCACTTCGACTTCCTGGTAGCCTGTTTTGCCGTGGAGTACTGATTCGTAATAGCCCTCAATACCCTGTTTCCCGATGTTGTGATCGGCGGCATAGTTCTCACTGATGCCTTCTTTATCCAGCCGTTTGAAGTCGTTATCGTTAATTTTGGAAACGTAGCCGATCACATGAGCCAGGTCCGGCCCGTAAGGGTACTGGCGATCTTCGTAGCTGTTGATAACCACGCCGGTGAAGCGGTACTGATTCACCGAGAAGCGAGCGATTTCTTCATCGGTGAGCTCAGTTTTTAGCACGACAGGTTTGTAACGGCTGTTAGCGTGCAGCGCGCGGGTGAAGGTATCAATATCATCCGGGGTGAGGTCAACAATCGGGGTCAACTGTGCCAGCAGTGTTTTCATGTCCTGCACTTTGTACGGCAGGATTTCGATATCATACCAGGTCACATTCTTCACCAGCGGAATGCCATTGCGGTCAAAGATAATACCGCGCGTCGGTGCGATAGGGATCATCTTGATGTCATTCTGGTTAGAACGGGTTTGATAATACTGATTTTGCACGATCTGCAGATGATAGAGGTTCACCACCAGCGTGACGAACCCTGCCGCGACCACCCCAAAGGCGATGATTGCCCTGCGAACAAACAGTTTTTTTTCTTCGTCAAAATCTCTAAGCTTCATTACCAGGCAATCGCGTTATGTGTTCATTTGGCTTGCCTAATGATAAAGATTACGCAATAAATCACGACCCGAAAGATACATTCTGGCCGGTTAAAGTGTGACATTTGTTGAATATGTAACAGAGTGAGTCGGCTTATACCGGGTGGAGTAAGAGCAGGTCTCCAACTGGCCTGCTCATAGTATCACCTCTGCGAGTCACTTTTGCTTACCTGGGGCCTCCAGCCTGCCTGACAGACGAGCGGTTAAACTCGGCATACAGCGTGATGATTTGGCGGTAGCACAGCAGCGACATGTCGTTCATCCTCGCCATGCCCAGTTTACGAAAAGCATTTTGTTTATGAGAGCTGATGGTCTTGACCGACAGGTTGAGTTTCCTTGAGATAAAATGAGTTGAACGTCCTCCCGCCAGTTCTCTGAGTACAATATTTTCTTTTTTGGAAAGATGGTCCGTCTGCTTATGAGCATGGGTGGTGAGCTGTTTCAACAGTGGCATAATTTTCTTAAATGGGCATTTTTTGGATACCAGCCAGTAGGGATGAAAACCGCTGTATTCCCCCAGTAAAGGCAAGTCAACAACAAAAACCAGGTTTACGCCAAAGTAGTCGGTTGGCTGGGTCATCCTGGGGGTAGGGGTGGTGCTGGTATAGTTGACATCGATAACAACAATATCATCTTGTCTGAATTTACCACAATAAAGAAACGTTAATCCGTCAGCATAACTAAATTCTTTTATTTCCACATCGTTAGCGGAAAGTACATATTTTAGTCCACTGACAAAAAAAATATCATCAGAAATAATATAGATGCACATAATTCCCTCTGCGATTGATTATCCTTAAAAGTGCGGTCGTGCTTCAGGTCTTGTTTCAGTAATCATGAAAGTGAGGGTAGCCTCGCTTTTTTCGATATGACGATACTGGATATAGCGGGCCAGTCGCGCTAACGACTGTTGAGCAGAACCGACGTCCGGCAAAGGGAATGGTGGGCTTTCGCCAAAATTTCGCCTGCCGTAGCGACGGATACTTTTCACTCCCTCCGGTCTGTTGGATATCCACTCCGGGAGCCCTTCTGCTATCTTCATCGCCAGAATACCCCTTAGTGCTGTCGATGATGTGGTATTGCGCAGGCATCAGGTTGATGCAGTTACTGATTTTGCACGCCGTTCAAAAACACCCTGGCATTTTTCTCCTGCAAAGTGAATGCGTTAAGGTATAACACAAAAAAAATGACGGTGTCCTCGCCTTACCCTAAATAATTCGGGAGGGATGAAGGCAGCAAGACCGCAGGCTCCCAGTTGTATAGAGGGGAAGAATGGAGCCACTACACGCATCCCCCTGAAGTCGTTGAGCAGACTCCGTATTCCCTCCCAACTATGCGAGGGGGTCAGGCAGACGACAACACCTTATTATTCATAATAATAAATGGCTTTGACTTTATTTTCGGCAATGTGGTATCCCCGGAGTGGACCGCTCTCTACACGAGTAATAAAATCTTCGGAGAGTCCTAATCTGGCCAGTTTATTCCGCAAACTTTTCATCACTTGCCACAAGCGTTGAGATGATGAGCTGAGCCCATATTTGTCCCAGACGTTCAATAAAATATCTTCGTGCTGGATGATGTTACCTTTAGAATTTTCAAGCAGATAAATAAAAAGCCGCATCATCGTTTCCCTCATGAGTACGACAGACTGGTTGTTATTCCTCGTTAACTGCTTGATATTGATTACTTTATTTTGAAAGATATGGACCTGAATATCCTTTTCTATCACATAGCCAAAGAGCCTTCTACTATGTTGATGATCCATGTTACAGCCTCCATTATTGTGCATCCATCTATGACGATGTTTCAGATGCGTCCTGCTGTCCTGTCGTTTTTATGAACACGATTCATATTACCTTTTCTTATGGAAATACCTCAACCATACGACAAAAGTTAGCATGGTGATTAATTCAGGGGTAATTTGGTTTTTATGGTTTGTTTTTTATTGAGATATGGTTTTATATTTCTTTTTTTCTTGTTTTTATATAATTATTCACTGAATTGACAGTTAATAAATTTATCAGGATGACATGCTTTTTTTATGGGGGATTGCAGAATTTAATCGGGTGAATGAGGTGTGTTGTTTTGATAATGTTAAAAATCACCAAGGTGATTTCATTAACTAATTTTGAGATGATGATATCATTATTATCTATTTTACTTGAATATTAACTGGTTATCTTAAGTGGTTGTTATTGGATTAAGTCATTCAGGTCATCCGGGAGGTTAATGGTTGTAAAATAAAGACCAGGACAATTCTTGATTGTAAAATAATTTATAGTTAACGGCCTGGGAATCATGTTTTTGAGTTGTGGTTAATAAGAATCCTCTCATATTATCCCGATATACCAGGGGGTAATAAAGTTATTTTTAACTTTGTGATGTATATCGCGAAAATGAGTGTGGTGGGGATTTTTAAATTTCTGTCACTCTGTCTCCTGGCATTCTGAGGCCAGGCATTGTTCAGATTTTGTATGTACTCAGTCTCCGCTGTATCTTCCCTGCTCATTCGAGTTGCAGTTCCAAAAAACGTCCGGGTGTTTTTTGAACTGTGTCAGCGCGTCGATGACGGGATGAGACTGTCAGGCTGAATCATATGGCGAACGAAGACCTCTTCGCGACCGGGTTGGGCGATGCGTCTGACTCTCTGTTCGCGCTATTTTATCCCCGGGCGCGAATCCGGCAGGGGATTGCGGTGACGGGTTGACTGAGGGCGAAACTGCCGTGGTCAGCGCTGTTTTTTTTGCGGATGCGACAGACAGCAGAAGTAACAGGTTTTGACATTTTCACCAAAGCGAACTTTGGCAACGGTCAATGCCTGTAATGAGTTATAAAGGCTACCGATAAAGACCAGTGAATTTGGGGGCGGTAGTTTGATACATCCCCTGCGGTGCAGTAAATGAAAGTTGGTCTGATCAGTTTGCTTCGTAACATAATAATATTCTGCTGGCATGTTAAAGGGCTCATCTATAAGAAACTAAAACAAAATGTTTTATTGGTATTTTTATGTTGTGAGACCAATTATAAAACGATTTAGCGTTGTAGAATTATTTTACAGATTCCCCCTACTGGCGATGATAAGGAGGGCTTCACCTTTAAGGTGAAGTGTTAAATTTTTGCTTATGAATCACGTCGAGCCCTGAGACAGCGCGCTCCCGTTGGGTATCTGTCAACAGGGTGATTTACCAGGAATAGCAGGTACTGTTACTGACGAATTGACAAGTGGAATTAACGATTATTTTAAAATTAATCATGCTGCTATCAGGCATATTGGCTTTTTTTACTACCATCGGTTCGCTCATTTTTAGGACCATTTATTCAATGTTAATATTAGTAAGCTGGCATTTTTTAACATCGTTATGCCTGGGTTAATAGCACATGAAATAGTGCAGGAATATTGTATGTCGGGTATGGTGGTCGTTCAAAAAATATTAATAATGATATATATAAAAATAATTTATCTCCCTCAGTCGCTAACTGGGATGTGCTGGCATCGCCAGTGCCCCGATAGTTTGAAGTATGGCAGAGATAGCTGAATGATGGTTCTTTTTATGCTGGCGCTAATACTTGCGGACAGACCTCGATCCCTTGTTGTGTCTTATCTTTTTCAATGCCAGTCAGATATGGGGGGATGGATTGCGCTCAACGCTGAGGCGGGGTCAAACTCCAGCTCATTGATTGCACAAGAAGCATTTTCATTAATGAGCACCTTCTGTCGCCTCTGTTTGGCATCTTCGGCAGGGGAGGTTAGCCCGGCGCATTGAGAGCCACACAGGCGACAACATCAGCGAATGTTATATAGATCACAATTTTAACAATTCATTCACCTCATGGCCGCCAAATGAGGGTTTACCATCATTGAAGCGGTTACTTCTGTCATTCGGCTGTTCCTATAGTGACGCCATGGTGTCCTGTGAAAGGAGCGTTACTCATGAGTTCACGTATGCGGGCAGGGGTCAGCCCACTGAGTTGGACCAACGATGTGCTGGAGGATTTTGGCGCGGATATTGCGCTGGAAACCTGTCTTCGGCAGGCGGCCCAGGCGGGGTATCAGGGGATTGAGCTCGGACGTAAATTTCCCCGCACGGTTGCCGCGTTGACGCCGTTATTACAAGCGGTGGGATTGCAGCTGGCCTCGGGCTGGTACAGCGGGTTTCTGGCGCAACGTACGACAGAAGAGGAACTGGAGGCGGTGGCGCCTCATGCCCATTTATTGCAGGCGCTGGGCGTGAAGGTGATGGTCTACGGCGAGTGTGGCAGGATGCCTGGTGAGGCGCCGCTGGATCAGCCCATGTCGTTGTCTCCGCCATTAAGCTTGCTGGATCTGAGTGATTACGCCAGCAAAATGAATGCATTTTCTGCGGCGTTGCAGCGTGAGTATGGGCTGCAACTGGCCTATCACCACCACCTGATGATGCTGGTGGAGCGCCACGGCGAATTACAGGATTTTCTGGCGCACACCGATGACTGCGTCGGCCTGGTACTGGACACGGGGCACGCCTTTGCCGGTGGCGTGGAGATTACCACGCTGCTAAAAGAATATGGTCGTCGTATTGTGCATATTCACCTGAAAGATGTGCGACCCGAGGTGCTGCAACGGGTTCATGATGAAGATCTGAGCTTTAACGAGGCGGTCCGTGCGGGGTTGTTTACCATTCCCGGCGAGGGGGCCATCGACTATGCGCCATTGATTGAATTTGTCGAAAACTCGGGTTACCAGGGATGGTTGATTATCGAAGCCGAGCAGGACCCACAACAGGCTGAACCATTCACTACCGTTTGCCGCGCCTTCCGTTGGCTACAGCAGACTTTCATGACTGAGGAGACCACCAAATGAAAGCGAGGCTGAATATTGGCCTGATTGGATCGGGCTTTATGGGACAGGCGCATGCCGATGCTTATCACCGCGTGGCGATGATGTATCCCGACTTGCCCAAACGGCCTTGTCTGTATGCGCTGGCTGATCAGAATCAACCACTGGCACAGCAAAATGCCGATCGTTTTGGTGCGGAAAAGGCCTATGGTAATTGGCGTGACCTGGTGAATGATCCTCGCGTGGACGTTGTCGATATTACCTCGCCGAACCATCTGCATTATGACATGGCGCTGGCGGCCATGGCGGCAGGCAAGCATGTCTATTGTGAAAAACCGCTGGCGGTGAGTGCGGAACAGGCGAGAGAAATGGTTGAGGCGGCCCGTCAGGCGGGAGTAAAAACCATGGTTGCCTTCAACAACATCAAAACGCCGGCGACCTTGCTGGCAAAACAGATTATTGAGCGTGGCGAAATCGGTACGCTGGTGCGTTTTCGCGGCACTTTCGATCAGGGATTTTATAACGATCCCACACTGCCCTGGTCGTGGCGCTGTTCAAAAGCCTTGGGAGGCAGCGGGGCGCTGGGGGATTTAGGCGCGCATACGCTTTCCGTCGCGCAGTTCCTGATGGGCGGGATCCGCAATGTCACCGCTAACGCACAAACCTACTTACGCCAGCGTCCGGTACCGGCAGTGGATGCCGGTTATGCCAGTCAGACGGATGAACACGCCGAATGGCGCGCGGTGGAGAATGACGACCAGGTCCAGTGCCTGGTGAATTTCGACAGCGGCGCTTCCGGTGTAATTGAGGCCTCACGCATCGCGGCGGGCCGTATTTTTGGCGTTTACTGGGAGGTCTCCGGCACGAAAGGTACGCTGTATATGGATGGTGAGCGTTTTAATGAGTTGCAGGTTTATCGTTTTAACGATGACCGGCATGATCGCGGTTTCAAGACACTGTACGCGGGCAGTCAGATCCCTGCTTATTCCGGCTTCTTCGGTTTTGATTTTGGCGGAGGGGGACTGGGTTATTTTGATGTGAAGGTGATTGAGGTGCATGACCTGGTGAAGGGGATTTGTAGCGAGGAGGATTGTTTCCCCAATTTCGCCTTTGGCCTGCACAACCAGCAAATTCTCACGGCTATTGAACAGTCGATGGTTTCGCAGCAGTGGGTGACCGTGGCGAAAAGCCACTAAATACGCAATTTAAGAAGGAGTTGCGATGTTCCCTTCCTCATTACCTAAACCTCGGGGCCTGGCGCCGCAGGCGGTTCCCGTCCTGCGCTGGGGCATTATTGGTCCTGGCTGGATTGCCGCGCATTTTGCCAAAGCATTGCAGGAAAAAACCACTCAGCGACTGGTTGCCGTCGCGGGGCGCCATCTGGATAAAGTCCGCGCCTTTGCTGAACAGTGGGCAATACCGCAGGCCTTTGGCGATGCTGATGAGATGCTGGCGCTGAAAGATCTGGATGTGGTGTACATTGCCACGCCGCATAACCATCACTTCCCCGACGGTATGAAAGCGCTGGGGGCGGGCAAACATGTATTGATTGAAAAGCCGCTGGCGCTGAATGCGCGCGAGGGGGCGGCATTACAGCAGAAGGCGCAGCGGCAGGGCGTGCTGTGTATGGAAGCGATGTGGTGCGATTTTACGCCGAAATATGACGTATTGCGCCAGTTGCTGGCTGACGGCGCGTTGGGCGAATTGCATACGCTGATTGCCGATCACGGCGAGTTCTTTACTGCGGATCACCGCATTTTTAACGCCGACCTGGCGGGGGGGCCGATGCTCGATCTGGGCAGCTACCTGGTGTCGTTGAGCGTGATGGTGGGCGGCGGCGCACCCGCAGAAATTATTGCTCGCGGACAGTCAGCAGAGCAGGGCGTTAATGGGCAGGTATCTATGCTGATGCAACACCCCAATGGCATGCATTCAGTATTGCACACCACATTGTTCAGCAATACGCCTGGTGGAGCGGTGATTGCCGGGCGTGACGCCAGCATAGTGCTCGACGGACAGTTTTACGCACCGGGCGGTTTTGTCCTGACCTCCAGTCAGGGCAATAAAACCCTGCGTTGGGAAGAGCCGTTAAATCGTTATCAGCAGTTGTATCATGAGGCGGAACACGTCGCCTGGTGTATCGGCCAGGGGCGTACTGATTCTCCGCTTCGTCCGCTGGCGACGTCGTTAATCACGGTATCGACGATGGATGAGGTGCGCAGACAACTGGGTATTGTCTTTAACGAAGAACGCTGAGTTTGACCGTCTGGCGGAACACCCACCCCGTTGGGGGATTTTACTTTAGTCACGCCGCGTTGTGGCGCATGAGGAAAGGATCATCCAGGGCAAATTCTTTTCTCTGTCATGAGCCATTCCTGTCTGTCAGATCACCGTTCAGCAATAAAGTCATTGCCAAATTAGCGCGTTTGCTTACCCTGAAACAGGGCAGTTTTGACGGATTTCCCTCAACAGATAACCAATGAAAACCATGACTCTTGACGAACTGGCGCGCGTGTCGGGCGTCAGTGTGGCAACGGTGGATCGCGTACTGAATGAACGCGGCGGCGTCTCGCCACGGACGACGAAAAAAGTACTCCAGGCAGCACGAGAAGCCGGGCTGAAGCGCATTCTGCCGGAGGAGCATCGCCAGCCATGGCAAATTGAGGTGATGCTGAGCGGCAATGATTCGTTCTTCTTTAAGCAACTGGCCAGTGACTTTGCCACAGTAGCGACCGCTCTCGGCTACCGGCGCATTGTTTTGCATCGTACTTTCATTCCAGAATCTCGCCCGGATAAGCTCGCCGCCCACATTATTGCCAGTAGCCAGCGGTGTGACGGTCTGATCGTTTTTGCCCATGAACATCCGGCGATTTATGACGCACTGAGCGTATGCAAACGGCGAGGCGTGCCGGTGGTCACTCTGGTGACAGATTTACCTGGTGCTGAGCGGCTTTGTCATGTGGGGATTAATCAGTTGCAGGCGGGCCGAACGGCGGGACTGATGATGGGGAATTTTCTAAAGCGGGAAGGTGAGGTGATTATGGTCAGCGGGCGATTTGAGTACAGCGCGCACCAGCAACGGATCCAGGGGTTTCGTGATGTGTTGCATGAACGTTTTCCACACCTTGTATTAAAGGAAGCGCTGGCCGGGCAGGAGAGCCGGAACACGATCAGTAAACTGCTGGAAAAACAGCTGGTGCAGTCGAAAACGGTGGTGGGGGTCTACAACACCGGGCTGGGCAATACCCAGGTAAGCGAGGCGCTGGCACGCCACCGGTTGACCGACTCCTGCATACTGATAACCCACGAGCTTTATGCCACGACCCGGGCGCTGTTTGCTAAAGGTACGTTAGCGCTGACCCTCGACCAGAATACCCGCCGTCATGCTCAATTGTCCGTTGATATGTTGCTGCGTTACCTTGAAAAGGGAGTCGTGCCGGCAGCGCAAGACGGCAAGGTGAAATTTATGCTTTATACTGCCGAGAACTATCATTGATCCGCCTCAAAAAACAGTATGGTATGAAAAGTTGTACATATAAAAATAAAGAATTTTTGTTTATGGTGAAAACACCGCTGAAATGCAAATCCTTCCACATATTTATCAGTTAAAGAATAATTTAAAAAAATAAAAAATATTTTTTGAAGACCGCTATCACCGACATTCAATGGATTACTCTCTCGGAGAGAATAGCCCTGCCGGGTGAATAAATGGTTTTTAGCTGTCAATGTAAATATTTTTATTTCTTTTTGGTTAAATGCTAAGTTTTTTATTGAAATGCTATGAGTAAATAACATTACTTCTGCTCATGTTTGAGCAACATTCCTAACTATGTATTTACAAAAATTAGATATCTTTCGCATGAGAAATTTTCGCCTTATAGCACCGAAAAGTTGGAATGTGATAGATAAAAAAAGTAAGGTATTCTTTTATTTTTCAGTCTTTCTATTCCTGTTAACAACTTATTTTGTTTAGTCTAACCCAGTCAGATGAGTTCTCGGATCTCTAACGATGAAATCCAGACGGAGCTATTTTAGAGATTATCAGCATCAGGCCTTTAAATCCGATTCCAGCAGTAACATAAGATAAATATGCCTTCCGCCCGTGAGCAACCTGGTGCATGATCGTTGACGATATCGGGCTGTTTTTTTGGGCACCAGGAACACAAAGGTTGGCACGAATGTTACTCCCATTCAGCGAGACTGACGGGGATTGCATTACCAAATTTTCCCCGTTATGCCTGCTCACTGGATGTCGTGGTTCTCATACATCGGCATGAGGAGATCACGCTGTCACGTGGACACGCCGGTATATTCGCCGCGGATGGCCAATTTTGCCGTACTTGCATTCCACGGTCAGGAAGCCGATTTCCACGCAATGTTCCAGATAGCGACGGGTGGTGGTTTTACTCAGTCCGGTTTCGTTCATCACCTCATCCACTGAAAAACAGCGCGTGGCCTGATGCTCAAACAATTTTTGCACCCGCGCCAGGGTACTCTCTTCAATACCTTTACTGCTGTTATCTTTGCGGTAATTTTTCGCCTGCAGTTGATAGAGTGAGTCAACATTGTGCTGGTCGACAATCTTCCATGTTTGCTGCTGTTCGGTGAATTGCACAAAACGCGCCAGCGACTGATTTAAACGTTTCCAGGAGACGGGTTTAAGAATGTAATCAAACGCGCCATTGCGGATAGCCTGGCTACAGGTGTCCATATCACTGGCGGCGGTGATGAAAATCACCGAACAGTTGGCGCGAATAATCAGTGGATCACTGATAAGCGTAATGCCTTTGCCATCCGGAAGAAAGTTATCGAGCAGAATCAGCCGCGATGAAGTCCTGTTCAGCAACACCCGCGCTTCAGCAAGGGAAGAGGCCATTCCCGCCAGTCTCAAACGCGGATGTTTGTTGATCAGCTCGGCATAAAGTTGAGCCAGTACATTTTCATCTTCTACTATCAGCACATCTATCAGTTCATGATACATAATTTTGATCTTCCATGAAGAGAACGGGGTGAGGGGCGGCATTGCTCGTTTCAGGAATAAACACAGAGAAAGTGGTGCCGCATGGCAGGTTAGCGGAGATATCGATCGAACCACCCGCGTGAGTGACATAACTGGCGATGAGATACAGACCAATACCATGATCGCCACTGCGTTTGGTGGTTATCCCGCGTTCAAAAATCCGTTCACGTATCGCCGGGTCGATACCGATACCGTGATCCATTACCTCAATAATCAGTTCCCGACGATTAAGCAGGATCAACACTTCCACCGGAGCATGGGGCGGAATAGCGCGCTGAGTGGCCTCGATAGCGTTATCCAGCAAATTACCAATGATCGAAATCAGCTCGGCTTCGCCAAGAGAATGGCAAGCCTTTTCCATACTGCACAGTGGGTCAAAGATCAGTGCAATGCCTTTTTCTTGTGCGTGTGCGGCTTTACCAAGTAGCAACCCGCATAATGTCGGTGAGCTAAAGCGTGCAGAGACAAAGTCCAACAGTGCCTGCGCGTGTTCCGACTGCGACTGAATGTAATGTAGCGCTTCATCATAGCGTTCCATATGCAACAGACCGGAAAGTGTCGTCATGCGGTTTAGTGACTCGTGGCGCATAATGCGCAGATTATCAACATAGCGTTTTACCTGACTGAGCTGAACGCTCAGCGTGTCGATTTCATTACGATCACGAAAGGTGATAACCCATCCCTGCAACTTGTCCTCCAGCATAATGCGTACCCTGCTGGCGATCACCGTTAGCTGATTGAAGTGGCAGATTTCGTCATGCGTATCGTTTTTCAGCATCACTTTCCGGGTGAAAAACGTGACCGGAGCAATCACCTCGCCGATGGTCTGTCCGCACAGGGCCTCGGTGGATTGGCTTAAGTCCAGCAAATGGCGTGCCGCCTGGTTGATCACTTCAATACGCCGTTCGCTGTCGAGAGCTATCACCCCTTCATAAATGGACTCCATCATGGCTTTTTGCTGTCGTACCAGCAGACCAATTTCGCGAGGTTCCAGCGAAAAAATCTGCTTTTTAATGCTGCGAGTGAAAAACCAGGAAAAGATAAACAGCGCCGCCAGTAATAATATGATGACAATAGAGATATTGAGCACTTTGTCCAGGGTGATGACATCGAGGTGGCGAGTCAGATAACCGACCGAGACAATACCGATCACCTGTCCACCATCGTCAAAAATCGGTGCCTTGCTACGGAGCGAAATACCAAGACCTCCTTCGCGGATGGTAATAGTACTGCGTCCTTGCAGTACGTCTTCATTATCTCCGCCTTCCAGCGGTTTCCCGACTACATCGGCACGTACTGAATGAAATAGGTGAATACCTTTGTTATCGCCAATAACAATAAAACTCGCATCGCTGTGTGATACGACTTTTTTCATAAACTGGGTGAGTGCTGGAATATCTTTTTCGCTAATGGCTTTGCGTAACATTGGAATGATAGCTATTTCTTCTGCCTGTATTTTGGCTCTGGAACTCATTTCCTGGTATAGCTGTCGACCCACGTCCTGATAATGAAAAATACCAAGGAGAGTTAAAATAATAGAGAAAAAAAGTATCAGGTAAATAAAAAGTTTAATTTGGAAAGAGACTTTCATAACAGAATACACAGTCACCAGGAAAGCGCCAATGTATCATCTTTTGATATGGACGCACGTTGTTTTCCAAATACTTGTGATCCCTTGCACAATCAGGCTTAAGGTCTGAAAGATAAACTACTTTATTCACAATTTTCAAATGTTATGAAATTGTCTTCTCTATATAAAAAACCATAAAAACCACGGAAATAATTAAGGCCGAAATCACATGGAGTAAAAAACCATAAAAACCATAAATACCATTAAAATTCTTACTTATTATGCTTTTTCTCACATTACGTATCTGTCTGGCCTTTTACCCTGTAAGCACAAAGATAACAACGGGGCTTAATGATGAGTACAACGGATGATGCAATGACGATGACCTCTGAAACGCTGACGATTAAAAAAACGTCACTGAAGGAGAAGTGGTGGCACATTATGGATACCTGGAAGGTAGGGATTATTCCACTGCCTTTATTTCTACTGGCTGGCGTATTAATTGCCATCGACTGCCTTTATGGCTCGTTGCCCAGTGATATTGTGGTGATGGTCGCCACGCTGGCGTTCTTCGGTTTTGCCTGCGGCGAGTTCGGTAAACGTCTGCCGATCGTCGGTAAATTAGGGGCGGCGGCGATCTGCGCGACCTTTATTCCGTCGGCCATGGTCTATTATGGTTTATTGCCGGATACGGTGGTTGAATCCACCACCCGGTTTTACAAATCCACCAATATTCTCTATCTCTACATTTGCTGCATTATTGTCGGCAGTATTATGAGCATGAATCGCGATACGTTGATTCAGGGCTTCATGCGTATCTTCTTCCCGATGCTCTGCGGTGAAATCGTTGGCATGTTGGTGGGAATGGGCGTGGGGCTGTCACTGGGGATGGAACCGTTCCAGATCTTCTTCTTTATCATTCTGCCGATTATGGCCGGCGGGGTGGGAGAAGGCGCTATTCCGCTCTCTATTGGTTATGCCGCATTGTTGCATATGGAGCAGGGCGTTGCGCTCGGGCGTATATTGCCGATGGTGATGCTCGGTAGCCTGACCGCCATCATTATTTCCGGTTGCCTGAACCAACTGGGTAAACGTTTCCCACATCTGACTGGTGAAGGGCAATTGATGCCTGACCGCAGAAATGTTGACCAACCCACCGCATCCGCGCCGTTGTTCTCCGCTAAAACCGATGTCACCACTATCGCGGCAGGTGTTCTGCTGGCGGTACTGCTGTATATGATCGGGATGCTCGGCCATAAATTGATTGGCTTGCCCGCACCGGTTGGCATGTTGTTTGTCGCGGTACTGATCAAGCTGGTACACGGCGTATCTCCGCGCCTGCTGGAAGGTTCCCAGGTGGTGTACAAATTCTTCCAGACCTCCGTGACTTATCCCATCCTTTTTGCTGTTGGTGTGGCGATTACGCCATGGCAAGAACTGCTACATGCTTTTACTCTCAATAACCTGTTGGTGATTGTGAGTACGGTCTCCGCACTGGTCGCGACAGGCTTTGTGGTGGGTAAAAAGATCGGCATGCATCCTATTGATGTGGCCATTATTTCCTGCTGTCAGAGTGGTCAGGGCGGGACCGGGGATGTGGCGATTCTCACGGCGGGAAACCGCATGAGTCTGATGCCGTTTGCCCAGATAGCCACTCGTATTGGCGGGGCTATCAACGTGTCGGTATCGCTGCTGGTTCTTGGCAATTTCCTTATTTGACAGGTGTATTACAGGAACGAATATGAAACTCGCAAGCTTTATCTATCAAGGGATCCGTAGCTACGGCATCGTCAGGGACGATGGCGTGGTTAATCTGGGGGCGCGGCTTGGCAATCGCTATGTTGATTTGAAATCGCTGCTCGCGGCTAACGCGCTGGATGAGGCGCAACGATTGAGTGGTGAGGCGATAGATATTCATTTTGACGCGATCGAATTTCTGCCGGTAATCGATAACCCAGGGAAAATTCTCTGTGTCGGCATGAATTACGCCGAAAAGCGCAAAGAATTCGATCAACACAACCCGGCGCCGACATTGTTCGTCCGCTTTGCGGACTCACAAACCGGCCATAACACCCCCATTCTGAAACCACGTTACTCCAGTGAGTTTGACTATGAAGGTGAGCTGGCGGTGATCATCGGGACCGGTGGCGAAGATATTCCCCGAGAGGTTGCGCTCAGCCATGTCGCTGGCTACAGCTGCTATATGGATGGTTCCGCGCGTGACTGGCAGCATAGCTGGTTTACCGCAGGAAAAAACTGGCGGCAGACCGGCGCATTTGGTCCGTGGATGACCACGGCCGATGAGATCCCGGATCCGCATCAACTGGCGATCCGTACCTGGTTGAATGGCCACATGGTACAGGACGATAACACTTGCCACATGATCCATCAGGTTGCCGAGCTTATCGAATACATCAGTACCTTTACTCGCCTGGCGCCTGGTGACGTGATCATCACTGGTTCGCCTGGCGGAGTGGGAAAGAAACGTAACCCGCCGCTCTTTATGCAGGCAGGTGATTGTATTGAAGTGGAGATCGAAAACATCGGCCACCTCAGTAACGTGATTATCGATGCGCCAGCTCATGCGTTGACGGCGGCGCACTAAGGATCAAGGCAATACAATGCAAGCACAATGGCCGATTGATTTCCGCGTGGTGGAAGTGAACCGCAACCCTCGCTCGCTGGCCGCGATCCGCACCTTGCTCTCCGGCAATGGACTGGGTCTGGACCGTGACATCACCACCTTTGTTGCCGCCTGGTCGGGAGAGCGGTTGATGGGGTGCGCTGGTCTTGCCGCCAATGTTATCAAGTGTGTGGTAGTGGATGAACAACTGCGTGGTGAAAACCTCAGTGCGCGGCTGCTGGCGGAAGTGGAACAGCTTGCGCTGGCTCGCGGACATTTTCATCTGTTTCTGTATACCCGTTCCTGTCACCGGGAGCGTTTTCAGCACAATGGTTTCTGGCCCATCGCCGAGAGCTCTAACCATGCACTCCTGATGGAGAACACGCCGCAGGGCCTCCAGCGTTACTGTCGTTCGCTACAGGCAAGTCGTATGCCGGGACAGCGTATTGGCGCGATAGTGATGAACGCCAATCCTTTTACTCTGGGACACCGTTATTTGGTGGAGCAGGCTGCGCGAGCATGCGACTGGTTACAGTTGTTTGTCGTGCGTGAAGACGCGTCGTTCTTTCCCTTCTCGACCCGGTTGAAAATGGTACAAGCGGGCGTGGCTCATCTGCCGAATGTCACGGTACATCAAGGTTCTCACTACATTATCTCCCGCGCTACTTTTCCTGCCTACTTCCTGAAAGAGCACAGTGAAGTGCAACAGGCGTGGAGTGAGATAGATCTGCTTATTTTTCGCAATGCGATAGCCCCGGCGCTGGGGATTACTCATCGCTTCATCGGCAGCGAGCCGTTTTGTGAAATAACCCGGCAGTACAATCAATCTATGCACCAGTTATTAGCGGGAGCGGTAGATGTCGTGGAGATCCAACGGATTAGCACTGCCGGTCATGTTATTTCCGCATCGGAAGTGCGTCGTTTACTTAACACTCAGCAGTTTTCCAGACTTCGGGACATGGTGCCGGATACCACTTTCGCGTATCTCGACCCTTGTTACCGTGCGGAACTCGCTGAGGAATCAGGAATATCGTTATGAATATTGTGAGGGAAGCACTGGTCGGGACGTTGGAGTCCAGTGACCTGAGGGTGAAAGTTGCCCCCGCCGCAGGTGAGCTGGATATTGTTATTCACAGCGAAGTGATCAAACAGTTTGGTGATCAGATCCACCAGGTGGTGAACGCCACATTGCGTGCAATGGAGGTGAATCAGGGGTTGATCATTATTGAAGATAAAGGCGCGCTGGATTGTGTGATCCGCGCTCGTCTGCAAAGCGCTATTCTGCGTGCCGCCGATGTCAGTGAGAGCGACTGGGGGAAACTGCTGTGAGAAAACTTCGTCGTAGCATGTTATTTCTACCGGGTGCTAACGCCGCCATGCTCTCCACTGCCTTTGTCTATCGACCGGATTCAATCATGTTCGACCTGGAGGATGCGGTGGCTCTGCGTGAAAAAGACAGTGCGCGTTTGCTGGTATTTCATGCTCTGCAACATCCGATGTACCAGGATATCGAAACGGTGGTGCGGATCAACCCGTTGAATACACCATTTGGCTTGCCGGATCTGGAGGCGGTGGTCCGCGCGGGGGTTGATGTGGTGCGTTTACCGAAAACGGATACCCCGGAAGATATTCACGAGCTGGAACGTCACCTGGCGCGTATCGAACGGGCTTGTGGGCGTGAAGTAGGCTCAACCCGGTTAATGGCGGCGATAGAATCTGCAATTGGCGTGATTAACGCGGTGGCCATTGCCCGTAGTTCTCCACGTTTGATTGGTATTGCGTTGGCGGCCTTTGATTATGTGATGGATATGCAAACTGAGCGAGGCGACGGCACCGAGCTGTTTTATGCCCGCTGCGCCGTGTTGCATGCTGCCCGCGCGGCTGGCATTGACGCCTTCGACGTGGTGTGGTCGGACGTGAATGATGAAGCCGGTTTCCTGCGGGAAGTTGAGTTGGCGCGCAAGATGGGTTTTAACGGTAAGTCGTTGATCAACCCGCGTCAAATTGAGCTCCTGCATAATGCTTACGCGCCAACCCAACAGGAAGTTGAGTACGCCCAACGGGTTATCGCAGCGGCAGAAGAGGGGGAACGCAATGGCCTGGGAGTGGTGTCGCTAAACGGCAAAATGATCGACGCTCCTGTTATTAACCATGCCCAGAGGGTACTGGAACGTGCGGCTGCATCCGGCATCCGTCGTTAAGGACAGAAACCATGAATCTCACAGAACTTCGCCAGATTAACCTTCCGCATTTGCCTGATTTAAAACTCTTTGACAGTGCCAGTGCGGCCACCCCGTGGTTGGCGGAGGTGAATATGAAGCACCGACGTAAGCTGTGCGCGTCGCTGGAAGAGGCGATCACGCGCAGTGGATTGCAAGACGGTATGACTATTTCATTCCACCACGCGTTTCGCGAAGGCGACCGGGTGATTAATCATGTGGTCGCCATGCTGGCGCGGTTGGGTTTTAAAAATCTGACACTGGCTTCCAGTTCGCTGATGGCCTGCAATGATGCACTGATCGAGCCTATTCAGAGCGGAGTGATCACTCGCATCTATACTTCCGGGCTACGCGGAAAGCTGGCTGAGGCCATCTCTCATGGTTTAATGGACGAACCCGTGCAGATCCACTCACATGGCGGCCGTGTAAAACTGTTGCAGGATGGCGAGCTGAAAATTGATGTCGCTTTTCTTGGCGTACCGTGTAGCGATGAATTCGGTAACGCTAACGGCACACAGGGTCAATCTGCCTGCGGTTCATTGGGTTATGCGATGGTGGATGCCCAATTTGCTCAGAAAGTGATATTGCTGACCGAAGAACTGGTGCCGTTCCCCAATATGCCTGCCAGCCTCAGCCAGGATCAGGTGGATATGATAGTCCAGGTAGAGAGTGTAGGCGATGCGGAGAAAATCAGTGTTGGCGCCGCTCGTGTCACCAGCAACCCGCGCGAACTGATGATTGCCCGCTATGCGACGGAGGTGATTGAACACTCTGGCTATTTTAACGACGGTTTTTCCCTGCAGACGGGGTCTGGCGCGGCAGCAACGGCGGTGACCCAGTTTATGGCCGAGAAAATGGTGCGTCATGGCGTGAAAGCGCGTTTTGCCCTTGGTGGTATCACTGGCAGTCTGGTGGCGTTGCATGAGCAAGGGTTGATTGAAAAATTGCTTGATACCCAGTGCTTTGACGGTGTGGCGGCGGACTCTCTGCGCCGTAATCCGAACCACGTCGAAATCTCTACCAATGAGTACGCTAATCCTGGCAGTAAAGCGGCCTGCTGTGATCAACTGGATGTGGTTATCCTCAGTGCGCTGGAGATTGATATCGACTTCAACGTCAATGTTATTACCGGATCTGATGGCGTGATGCGCGGGGCGTCTGGTGGTCACTGCGATGTAGCGGCGGCGGCGAACTTGACGATCGTGGTGGCACCGCTGCTGCGTAGCCGCATCCCGACAGTGGTAAAACGGGTGACCACTCGGTTGACGCCTGGCGAAAGCATCGATGTGCTGGTAACTGATCACGGGATAGCCGTTAATCCGGCACGCCCGGAGATCCGCGAGCGTCTGCTGGCGGCTGGGATGAATATTATGGATATCACGGCGCTCTACCAACGCGCGATGACCCTGAGTGGAGAGCCAAAACCGATTGCTTTTACTGATCGTATCGTCGGGATAATCCGCTATCGTGATGGCAGTGTGATTGACGTTGTCCGCCAGCTAAAAGAGGACACAATATGACCTTACTGGCGTCCGCCGGAATGGCGGTCAGTCTGGATGCGTTGCTGGCGGCGAAGGACCGCCGCGCGGCGTACCAGGCTGACTGGCTCGCTCGCTATCAACAACCGATTATTTCGCTGACGCTGGTGACCCCTGGCGCGGTAAAAGACAGCGCTCGTTATCGTAACACCATGGGAGTGGCGCTCCAGGTTGGCGACCAGATGCTATGGCGGCATCGCTGGAAGGTGCTCGACCGTCAGGTGCAGTGGCTGTCTACCGGGGCTGAGGCACTGTGGTGTGTGGCGCATCCAGCGGTAGAAATCAAAGCGCAATGCGCGGAAATAGAACGCACCCATCCACTTGGCAGACTGTGGGATTTTGATGTTTTTTGCCCGGAAAACGGGCAGGTGGGGCGACATTCGCTGGATCTCAACACCCGCCGTTGTCTGGTGTGCGATCAACTGGCTCATGGTTGCGCACGTTCTCGCTGTCATCCCATTGAAGACGTGCTGGCGCGCGTGGATAAATTGATCGATGGCTGGTTTGTTCGCGACTAACGAGGCATCAGCAGCGGATGTGCCTGGGCTGGCTGCGCGGGCACTGCGTCTTGAGCTGGATCTCACGCCCAAGCCGGGGCTGGTGGACTGCGACAACAACGGTTCGCACCAGGATATGGATCATGCGCTTTTTTTGCAAAGTATCGCGGCAATTACACCGTGGTTGTCGGTTTTCGAACAGTCAGGGAAGCGGCATGCGCGACAACCTGCCAGTGAACAACTGCGCCTGCTGCGTCCAGAGGGAATCGCTTGCGAGCAGGCGATGTTTGTCGCCACCCATGGCATAAACACCCATAAAGGGGCTATTTTCTCGCTTGGATTGCTGTGTTTTACCGCCGGTCGTTTGCAGGCGCAAAACCGTATCATCAGCGCAGATGCGTTGTGTCAGGAGGTCAGTGCAATCTGTCGCGGTTTGGTCGCGCAGGAGCTGTCAGCCCGCCCGCATGCGGTCACCGCAGGAGAAAAGCAGTTTCGCGAGTATGGTCTGACCGGAGCGCGGGGTGAGGTGGAGCAGGGCTTTGCTACGGTGCGTGGGGCGATATTGCCGTTCTGGCATCAGGAACAGGGTGAACGGCAATTACATCATGCGTTGCTACGTCTGATGAGTGTTAATCGGGACAGTAATCTGGTGTCGCGCGGCGGTATCGCCGGGCTGCGTTATGTGCAGAATTATGCCGCGACCTTGCTGGCCACGGCATGGGATGACGCTGCCCTGCGTGAGATGGATAACGCGTTGATAGCCCGGCGCTTAAGCCCAGGCGGTAGCGCCGATTTATTGGCGGTTTCTTACGTCCTGGCGGCGTTGATGACCCCCGATGCCCGCAGTTCTCACCCGTCATCTGGCCGCGAGAAAATCAGGGCGTTCAGTCAGTGGAGTGAAGGCTGAGTTTCTGGTTCTCTTCGCCATTCATCAAGGGGGAAATGGGACCTCTCAGCTTTTCATCCTTAACGCCGCCTCAAGTTTGTCCGCTAATTTGGTGACGAGCCAGGCAATCACCATATAGAACACCACTGCTATCAGGAAGGCTTCCAGGTAGTAAAAATTCAGCGCCGCAGTTAACTGGGCCTGAGCAAAGATATCGACCACCTCAATGGCGAATGCCAGCGACAGCGCTTTCATAATCACCATAAAAGCGTTCGCCAGGTCCGGGATGGCGGCAACGATAATCTGTGGAAACAGGATGCGCCTGAACAACTGACCATTACTGTAGCCTAATGAATGGGCGGCATCAGACTGACCGCGGTCAAAGGTGTTCAGCGCGCCTTTCACCACTTCGGCCTGAAACGCCGCCACGCAGGCGGTGAGCGCCACAATGACTATCAGCCAGTTCGGCATTGAATGCGCATTCATTTTTATCCCCAACAGAGCACTGAACGATTCAAGCGCCAGTGGCAGGCCGTAATAGGCGAGGAAAATCACCACCACCATCGGGATCCCCTTGAAGGTGATTTTGTACAACACCACCAGTTGCCGCAGCAATGGGATCCGTCGGTGTTCCACCAGGGCAAACAGTCCGCCGATCAACGTCGAGAGTATAAAGATAGTCAATGCCATTGCCAGTGTGGCTGGCACGGCCCCGAGGATACTCCAGAAGTCCTGAGCTAACACTTCAGAATCAAACATCGCATATTCTCTTATCAGACGCTTGCCGTGAACTTGACTTTTTCCGCTACCGTAGCAGTGTGCGAGGTGTATTTCGCATGGCGCAACTCAAAAAAGCGGACGATCAACCAGGCAATCAGGCACAGCAGTGAGTAGATGGCGGCCAGCACCAGGTAGGTGCCAAACTGGTACTGGTTGTAGTCGCGTTCCATGATCAGATGCGCCGTCGCCATCACGTCCGCTGCACCGATATACATCACCAATGCGACGTTATGGATGAGGTAGATTATCGCGTTGCCATAGCCTGGTAGCGCTATGTGAATGGCCTGTGGCCCGACGATACGCGTGATTTTCTGGCGAAAGCTGTATCCCAGGCTGTCTGCCGCATGATGTTGCCCACTATCAATCGCCAGATAAGCCGGACGCATCACTTCTGACAGATAGCCGCCGTGATACAGGCTCAGCGCCACCATTGCTGCGATAGTGGGGGTGAAGATGTCATCCTGTACCCCCAGCATCGCGGCGACCAGCGGCAGTCCATAAAAGGCGACGAATAACTGCAACACCACCGGTACGCTACGGGCGTAGGATACGTAGAGATCAGCCAGCGAGCTGATGACCACTATCCGACGAATCCGTAACGTCGTCGTCGCCAGAGCCAGCAAAAAACCGGCGAATAGGGCGACAAACATAATCGCCAGCGTCAACGGCAGGGCCGACAGCAGCTCGGGGATCATGGTAGAAAGATTCACGGTAAACACTCCTGAGAATTAGGGGCTTTAACCTGCGGATAACAGGCTTCAGGCGCGTGCGTTACTTCATATACTTCACGATGTCTTCGCCGAACCATTTCTGTGAAAGTTTGCTGAGCGTACCGTCATCTCTCAGTGCTTTCAGCGCCTTATTGACATCATCATTCAGTACCTTGTTCTGTGCTGACTTATGGATAAGGATGTAAGTATTGTCGATGGAGACGGGTTCACTGGTGTTGATCGCCAGTTTTTGATTATCGATAACGGTCTGCTCACCCAGGTTTGATGGCAGGATTAACGCATCATATTTGCCCTCCTGTACCTCCTTCAGGCGATCCGGGTAGGGCACGCCCGCACTTGAGGCGGTAATGTCAATTTTGTAGCCAGGAGTAGCCTGTTGCCACTGGGTAACAAATTTATAGACCCCGCCCCCGGCAGTGACAGGTACAATCTTTTTGCCGACCAGATCTTTCATACCGTTGATATTGCTATTTTTGTTGCTGTAGATCTTCATCAGGCTTGCACCGATGGGATTAGCGGGAATAAAAAACTGTTTACTGCGTGCAGGCGAGGTGAAATAGCCGCCGGTGGCCATGTCGTACTTACCTGTTGCCAGGCCAGTCTCCTGTGCGATATCCGCAGCGCCTTCCATCACAAATTTGTACTGCGGCAGTTTCGCGTTGATGGCTTTTAGCACGTCCGGCTCATAGCCCTGAGGCTCCTGACCGAGGGCGCCCCATGACAGCGGTTTGGATTCTGCCGCCGTGGCGATTTTAATCGTGCGGACGGCGCTGTCAGCGCAGGCGGCAAAGCTGATTGCTGCGGTGGTCAGTGCGAGGCCCACACCGCCAAGAACGGCCAGACGACGTATGGTGGATTTGATTGCAGGCATGTCTTATTTTCCTTTTATTATCAAAATACGCGTTCAGAGTTGAGGAACTGCGCCAGCCGTGGCGTGGCAGGGGATGCAAAAATTTCGTCGGGGCTGCCTTCAGCCGCGACCACCCCTTGATCCATAAATACGATGCGACTGGAGATGTTTTTCGCAAACTGCATCTCGTGAGTGACCAGTAATGACGTGATGCCGGACGAGGTCACGTCTTTGATCACCTTCAGGACTTCGCCGACCAGTTCCGGATCCAGCGATGAGGTCGGTTCGTCAAACAGGATGACATCCGGACGGACTGCCAGCGCCCGCGCGATCCCCGTACGCTGCAGTTGTCCACCAGAAAGCTGCGAAGGATAATGATCCTGCCGGGTCGCGAGGCCGACGCGATCCAGTTCCTGCAGGGCGATTTCACGCGCCTCTGTTTTGGATTTGCGCTGTACCACCACCAACGGGTCCATGACATTCTCAATCACTGTCATATTCTTGAAAACGTTGAATTGCTGAAACACCATCGCGGTTCGCAGACGGATAGTCTTGATGGCGTGTTTATCCACCGACTGATAATCCATATGGATGTTGTCGAGGGTAATGGTGCCGGAGGTCGGCTTCGCCAGATAGTTAATACAGCGTAGCAGGGTGGTCTTGCCAGTACCGCTGGGGCCGATAATCGACACCACGTCGCCGCGTTTAACCGAGAGATTAACGCCTTTCAGGATCGACGTACTGCCGTAAGAGAGCCTGATATCATTGAGTTCTAGCACTGTGTCGTCTCCTTTAGCTGCCGGTTCTGGCTTCGCCGAGGACGTGCATCAGGCGATTGGCCCAGCCAAAAATGGCGACAGCGTGGATCAAATCGATAATTTCCGGGTCGTTCAGGCCGACAGTACGCAGTGCGGCGATATCTTCCGGGGTTGCCTCTGCCGGCGTGGTTGAAAGCCGACGCGCAAAGCGATAAATCGCCGCATCTCGCGGACTAAGCCGTTCGGGCTGGTCAAACCAGAGCGCACTGACCAGCTCGTTGCTATGGGTGAGCTGGGCATGGCGACGGGCGTGAACGACCGCGCAATATTTGCAACCATTGACCATCGAGGCGGCCAACGCCCCCAGTTCGCGGTCCGGTCGCGCCAGGCCGCCATCGACATACATGATGGCGTTAAACAACACGGTACGGGCCAGATAGCTTTCGGGATCGTGCGCCAGCGTGCGAACATACGTCGAAATCTTCAGGTTGGAGGGCGTGACCTTCATCGCTTCCCGTTGTTCCGGCGTGGCGTTGTGCAGCTCAACCGGGGTGATATAAGGATGCCAGGTTAATGGTTTCAGACTGACCTGTGGGATCATAAGGACCTCATCAGGCGTAAGCCAGTTGTGACGCGAGTCTGGAAGTTGATAAAGGCAATCAGTTCGGAAAGCGCGACAATCTGCGGATTATTCAGGCCGGCCTGTTCCAGCCGGGTGATATCATGTGCTGTCGCGGCAAATGGCGTCAGGGTTATCAAATCAACATGACGGGCGATGGCGGCCAGCGGTTGTTCGGTAATGGTTGCCCCGGAGGCCAGCGCCAGTAGCTGCGGCGATGGCTGACACGCCGTCAACTGAGCGTCATATTCTGCGATCAACGGTTGATTGTCATTCAGCACAGCCATCCGGCGGGCCAGCGCAATCCGCAGGTCAGTGGCGAGCCCCTGATCGTTGGCGGGGGTTAATACTGCGTGGCGGCACAGTTCTGCTCCCTCAACAAATTCGGGTCGAAAGCGGCGCGCGCTGAACAGCTTATCGTCCGGCGAAAGGCCAGCAGCCTGGTCTATAGCGTCGATCACAAGGTGTTCTCCTGTTTTAGCAAAGGGGTGGAATCAGTCCATTCATCTCCCTGAAGTTCGGGATTGTCGTAAGCCGTCAGGTTGTTGAAATGGCGGTCGACGTCCTCGGCAAACAGCGAGGCGGTAATGCCAAGCACCAGACGTTCAGCGCCAGTGCTGATCGCCGGAATATCGCCGGAGACTTTGCCATGGGTCAGCATTGCTGCGTCATTAAAGCAGTGGATATGCGCCAGCATCGGACAGTTGCCGGGCACGCGCTCACGGAATTCAAAGGCTGGCCCCAGATCCGGCGCTGCCAGCATGGTTTGTCGGGGAGGCCCCATCTCCGCGTGATAGCGACCATCGGACCAACTGCGGATATGTGGTGCAATGGCGGTGAATTCCGGGCGCCCGTTGAAGTCATTGGTGAAACCGGTAGCCGCAATCAGAAAATCGTAATGCATTTTGCCCTGAGTGGTTTCAATCAGCAGACCATCGGCCTGCTCCTTGACGGCCACGATGCCACAGTCGAGAAAAAAACGGGCATTGGGATGACGGGAGACGCGTAGCGTCGAGGAGCGGGGCGGCGGGGTCTGGGTTGCGGCGCTGTAATCGACAAATTTCCACTTCCATGCATCGGGGAGCAAGTGCATACCGTGTATTACGCCTGGGCTGCTGATACCGGTCATTTTGTTGATGCGCGGCATTGTCTTCCGGCGGATCAACATATCCACCGCGCCTGCGCCTGCCTCAAGTGCTGTTGCGGCGTTATCCATGGCGGAAGCGCCAGCACCGATCACGGCCAGGCGTTTTCCCCGCAGCGCGGCAAAATCAATTTCGTCGGCGGAATGCGCCCACCAACGATGATTAACCCCTTGCAGAAAATCAGGGATCGCCATGCCGCCCAGGCCAGATCGACCGGTTGCCAGTACCAGATGGCGGGTGAACAGCCGGCCTGTTTCCGCGCCGTCGATATCCAGCGCGATCAACGACCCCGCCTGTTCGATAGCCGTCAGACGGACATTATTATGTACTGGCAGATTAAGCACCTTGCGATACCAAATCAGGTAATCCATCCACAAATTTTTGGGAATTTTGTCCAGCGCCAGCCAGGCTTCATCACCCCATTGTGCCGTAAACCAGGCGCGGAATGTCAGCGCTGGCAGGCCGAGCGCCGGACCAGCCAGCGTTTTCGGTGAACGTAATGTTTCCATGCGCGCGAAGGTGAGCCATGGGCCTTCCATCCCGGCTGGCGCAGCATCGTAAGCGACCACATTGTCTATCCCAGTCAGTTGCAGCTTAGCGACTGCCGCCAGCCCGCACATCCCCGCGCCAATGACCACCACATCACGCGCGGCGACGCCGTTATGCTGGCGCTGAGGAACCCAGGGTTTAGCCGGGAGTTCAAGGACGTCCAGATCTTGCCGGAGTCGGGCCTCCAGGGCAGCCAGGCCGCTGGCTGTTGGCAACGGGACGGTATGGGTCATGACATATTCCTTATCTTTATCCTGGGCAAACCACAAAAGCCGGGTGAAGGCGCATTAGCACAACAGTGCATTAAAAATGCGGATAATGAAATTCTTTATTATTTATTTTATGAATCATAGATTGTCAATTATCTGTAATTTGCATGGTGCTGAACGAGATCCGACTATGCTTCTCACTGCGGTTGAGTGTCAAGGGGAAGACTTCCGCCGCAATTGATGTTTTTCTTCTATCTTATGCATAAATAATGCTAAGAAGCGCCCGGCAGAAAGACGAGATGGGGAACAAAGAACGACGTGGATCAAGCTTATATGCCCCAGTGGGGCCGGGCTGTCAGTGGTGATTGATCAGCCGCATTACCCGTGGATGTTCGCTGGCCGCCAGACGCTGGAAAGCGGGAAGCAGATTTTGTGCCGCCTGCTCAACAGCGCCAACCAGTGACTGTGCCGCGGCAGAAAGTTGGCGGCCTTGCGGGGTGATGATGCCGAAGAAGTAAGGGATCTCTTCTTCCAGCGTGCGGATCGCCACACCTTCCAGCGGCATGCCCCATGCGGTTACCGGCTCAAGGATCGCCACGCCAAGCCCCGCCCGTACGCAGGCCAGAATATTTGCCGAGGAGTTGGTCTCAATGGTTTCATGCGGCAGAACCTTAAGCTTCTTCAGCGCCTTCTCAAAACTCCCGCGCAGGCGCAGCGGATTCCATGGCACGATAATTCGTCGTCCGGCCAGACGATGCAGCGCAATCTGATTTTCAGTCGTCAGTGGATCATCCTGAGGCAGGGCGACCACGCACCGCGACTGTCCGATCCAGTGTAGCTCGACCGCGTCATGCTCCAGAGGCAGGCTGCAAAGACCAATGTCTGCTTCGGCGGAGATCACCGCATGCGCGGTCTGTTCAGCCGACTGACTGATTATCTGCACTTTATTTTGCAAATCCAGCAGGGCCAGAGCCTGCGGCAATAAGCCCGCTGCCAGTGCTGGCGTGGCGGCAATATTGAGGGGACGTAATTGCTGATGACCGATTTCATGGGCCCGCAGACGGACTTGCTGTAACGACAACAACGCTTTTTGCACGTACTGATGCAGTTGTAACGCCGCTTCGGTAGGGTGGATGCGCGGTCCGTTGCGGATAAACAGCGGGTAGCCCAGCGATTGCTCCAGTTCCTGCAACTGGCGAGAAATCGTCGGTTGTGAGCGATCAAGGGCTTTCGCGGCTGCCGTGACGCTACCGGCAGAAATCACCGAGGAGAAGGCTTCCAGCTGTTTTAAATCCAGGTCGTGTAAAGTGGTCATCCCGCACATCGTTCCTAACCGTTTGATTAATCCCGATAACATGACGGGAGATGCCTCATCATAGTCATACCGGGTAAAATAAGCCACTGTGGTGAGTGTGGTCTGATTCCCCTAACGCTTTACCGGTTTGGGTTGATTTAATGGTGAGTTATCTGTCATTAATAACGAATAAACGTTTTAAAAGAAGGACAAAGGGTGATGGTCGAACGTGGTACATCACGCCCCGGCAGCACGGCACTGGCATTGTTGGTCGCCGTGACATTTTTTATGGAAAACCTTGATGCGACCGTCATTACTACCGCGATCCCGCAAATGGCCCGCGAGTTTATGGTCAGCCCGGTCGCGCTGAATATTGGCGTCAGTGCCTATTTGCTGGCTGTTGCCGTAGGGATCCCTTTAAGCGGTTGGTTGGCGGGACGCTACGGGGTACGAACGATATTCTCTGCCGCTATCTTACTGTTCACTTTTGCTTCCGTGCTGTGTGGTTTGAGCGATAACCTGGCGTTGTTCACCACCAGTCGGGTGTTGCAAGGGATCGGGGGGGCGCTGATGGTGCCGGTTGGGCGTATGGCGGTACTGCGCGTGACTGAAAAAAAGGACATGATTAAAACCATCGCCTTTATCACCTGGCCGGGGTTGATTGCTCCGGTGTTGGGGCCGTTGCTGGGTGGGATAATAGTGACGTACGGTCACTGGCCATGGATATTCTGGTTGAATATTCCTCTCGGTATTCTGGCTGTTATCGCTTCGCAATATCTGGTGCCGCAGTTCAGTCAGGACACTGTCCGTCCCTTTGATATCCTTGGTTATTTATTTACGGCTGGTGGCTGTACGGCGCTTATTGTCGCGCTTGAATGGCTGGGACAAGGTTATATCAGCGCCGGTGCGACGTTATTTATTGCCGGTATCATCTGCTGCTGGTTGGCCTGGCGGCACAGCTTACGTCATCCCCATCCTTTATTACCTTTCTCGGTGTTAAAAATTGCGACTTTTCGCGATGCGGCCATCGGTGGGGCGTTGTTCAGGGCTTCGATTAACGCGATTCCTTTCTTATTACCGCTACTGTTCCAGCTCTGTTTTGGCTGGAGTGCCGCCCAGGCGGGGTCGATGGTGCTTTGGGTATTCGCCGGTAATCTGGCGATGAAACCAGCGACTACCTGGCTGATGAAAAAGTGGGGCTTTAAGCATCTGCTGATCGTCAATGGGATCATCAGTTTACTGTCGATCTTGTGCTGTCTGCCGCTCACCCCGGCTTTGGGATATTATGCTATCGCCGCCATTCTATTCATTGGGGGCTTGTCTCGTTCATTGCAGTTCAGTTGCTATAACAGTCTGAGCTTTGCCGACATTCCACAGAATATGATGAGCGACGCTTCTATTTTATTCAGTATTTTCTTCCAGTTCAGTATGAGTGTCGGCGTTGCTATCGCCGCGCTGTCCATGCGGGTGTCAATGCAGTGGCATGAGCATCGCGTGCCACAACAAATCGATATCAATGTGGCCTTTGCCAGCGTGGCAATGATGGTATTACTGTCTTTGTTTAATAGCTGGGGAATGGAGAAGCGTGCCGGGCATGAGGTGCTGGTTAAATAATATCTATACCAATGCTGGCGCCAACACAGAGAGGTTGCCTGGTTGAATACTTCTTTCCGATAACAAAGCAGGAGCAACATTGATGGCGCATCGTGAACATCATTATCAGGTGAACGTGACATGGACCGGTAATCAGGGGAGTGGGACGGCGTCTTATAAATCCTACCAACGCGATTATGACATTTCCGCCGGTAAGAAACGGCCTATTTCCGGTTCATCTGATCCGGCATTTTTGGGGGATGCCACACGCTGGAATCCGGAGGAACTGCTGGTAGCTTCGGTTTCTGCCTGTCACAAACTTTGGTATCTGCATTTGTGTGCAGAAGCAGGTATCTGTGTTTACTCCTATCTGGATCGGGCGGAAGGGACCATGACGGAGGGTGAAAAAGGCTGTTTCACGGGCATCACCCTCCGACCTGAAATAACCATCCGTTCCGGCGATGATCTTGCGTTAGCGGATCAATTGCATCACCGTGCGCATGAATTATGCTTTATCGCCAATTCACTTAATTTCCCGGTGTTATGTGAGCCGGTCATCGTGCATGACACTATGTCATAAAGTGAGGTTGGCTACTGGCCTGTGCTGGGTGATGAGGTCCGTCCCTGTACAGGTCACAGAGAAAAATCGTTAAAGAGACAGTTTATCCGCCAGCGCCAGCCATCCTGCGGGCTCTTTTATCAGCTTAACAACATCATATTTTTTATAAAATTGTTGCATGCTGCTGATCCCTCTCTGAGTGAAGATTTCTTCGAAAACCATCGCCGCCGGGCTGTTATGGATACGCAGTGTCGTTTTCAAATCCCGGTTAGCGAGATAATGTATTGCCATCGCGACCCTCATAATAATTTCGTTATTAATGCCATCGACATGGATCCCCTTTGATGTCAGGTCATCAAAGGCGGTTTTTGCTAAACTTAATGCATAATTTATTTCTTTATAATTTTCATGAATTTCTTTCCCCGGTACAACAGATAATGCAGTGTTTATTAAAGTGCTAATGCTTTTATTTCTCTTTATCTTAATAATGTAGTTGAGATTGTCTTTTAAAAAATTGGCAGAAAATTCGTCATATTGTTTGAATCCTTCATGGTTATTTAACCCGTTGGAGATTTTTTTTAGTTTATGTCGATGGAGAGCCGATGTTGCGAAAGATGATAAAGATAACGTGGCTTTCGTCACACTTACTCCTGCCGTGTGCACATTGGCCGGTGTTGTTGCCAATACTGTGACAGACTTGGCAATCTTCTTTCTCTTTCTTAACTGAAAATATTTTATGGTCTCACTGTTCCGGTAGGAGGCGTTACTGTTTGCAATGTAGGTTTCTGATAATTCATTTCTCCTGATGCCATATTCATCTGTGGCCTTACTATTATTGTCAAAATCAATTAGCAGGTAGGGGTTTGCACAGATGTCGGGGTGGGAAGATAATGCGCTGTCAATCAAATCTGTCCCCCCGGTAGTATAGGCGCTTCCTGTCGAATATTCTGTATGTCCGGTCGGCGTCGTAATGATCTCCAGTGCCGGGGATAAATATTTTATCGCACGGGTTATTTTTGGAATAATGGCAATGCCCATTGTCCTCTCCCTCTCTGGTTATATTATATTTCTTTGTTCTGCTTAATATCCCAACCAGACTTCGTTTCCGCGCCTTTCGTCCCCTTATCACTTTGCTCCCAGTAGTGAATGTTTACTCTGGAAGCCTGGAATGAATAATTAACGACAATTTCTTCCGTATCGCCTATTCCATTGAAGTCAACATTGGTAATAAGAACATCCTCAAGTGATATTCTGGAATATTCGACCTGGTTTCCACCTGCTTTACAGACAGATAGATCAACTTTTGTTATATGTTTTCCACTGGCACAGTATTTAAGAATTGCAGGTGTCGCTTTATCGATAAAGGCCTGTACGGTCAAATCTCTGAAATTAACCTTCCCAGCACCGCCGCCGCCGCCGACGCTCATATTGCCAGGTTGGTTTGCTCCCCAGTTAAATGAGAGCGCATCAATCCAGTTCTTATGATTAGAGTCGTTTGATTCTCCAGTAACACCTTCCATAAAACGCCAGTCACGCTGCTCATCTTTTTTATACCTGTGCCGCAGGCGTGGTTCCAGAATTGTGCCATTGTTGCCAGACGTGGGGCTGCGTAAAGTAACGAATGGCAGCAATAACCAGGAGACCGTTATGTTGGGTATTAAACAGATTCATCACATCGCTATCATCGCCAGCCAGTATGAAGTCAGTAAACGATTCTACTGTGAGGTGCTGGGTTTTACCCTGATGGGCGAAGTGTATCGGGAAGCCCGCGACTCATGGAAAGGGGATCTGGCGTTGAACGGCCAGTACACGATTGAGCTGTTTTCGTTCCCGTCTCCGCCAGAGAGACCCACTCACCCTGAAGCGTGTGGTTTGCGCCACCTGGCTTTCAGTGTGGCCGACATTGATGCCGCGAAACAGTATCTGGACGCGCAAGGGGTCGTTTGTGAAGCTATTCGCACAGATCCGTTAACTGACAAGCGTTTTACCTTCTTCTCCGATCCGGATGGTTTGCCGCTGGAGCTGTATCAGGCGTAAGATAATGTCTTACTGAACCGGTCAGGCTGGCCGGATTGTTGACACTGGCTGCGGAATTTTCATGGCACTGCTTCACCTTCAACAGCAACTTGCCGGACATCAGCGTTTGCTGGTGGCCTACAGCGGCGGGCTGGACTCTACCGTGCTGTTACATCAATTGGTCTGCCTGCGCCGAATGTTCCCCTCGCTTCATCTGCGGGCGATTCATATCCATCATGGTCTGAATGTGCGGGCCGATCACTGGATGGCCCATTGCCAGCAGCAGTGCGCCAACTGGCAGGTTCCGTTGGCAGTGGTGAAAGTGCGGGTGGATAGCCGTGATAAAGGTATTGAAGCCGCGGCGCGGGTAGCCCGTTATCAGGCGTTTCGCGATAATCTGCAAGAAGGTGAAGCATTGCTGACTGCCCAACATCAGGACGACCAGTGTGAAACGCTACTGCTGGCGCTGAAACGAGGGAGTGGCCCGGCCGGTCTGTCTGGCATGCCGGCACAAGCCTCGCTGAATACGCATGCGCATTTACGCCCGTTACTGGCCTGCAGTCGACGCCAACTGGAAAGCTGGGCGGCAGAATATCGCCTGCAATGGGTTGAGGACGACAGTAATCAGGACCAACGTTATGATCGTAACTTCCTGCGTCAGGCCGTATTACCGCTGCTGAACACCCGCTGGCCGCATTTTTCTCAGTCGGCGTCACGGAGTGCCAGCCTGTGCGCTGAGCAGGAGCAATTGCTGGATGAGTTGTTGGCGGAATCGCTGAATGCGCTGGTGGATAATCAGGGAACCATGGCCATTGCGCCTCTGGCGGCCATGAGTAGTGTCAGGCGGAATGCCCTGATCCGCCGGTGGATTGCCGCTCAACAAGGGGATATGCCATCGCGTGATGCGTTGCAGAGGATTTGGCTGGAGGTGGCTTGCAGCCGTGAAGATGCAGAACCCTGCCTGCAACTGGGGCGCTATGAAGTTCGTCGCTACCGTAACCGGCTTTACTGGCTTGAACAGAGAGATTCTCTGCGCGAGGTGGTGATTGAGTGGCCAGCCAGCCAGCAATCTATTGAGCTGCCAGCCCAGTCAGGATGGTTGATACGGGCAGAGCAGGGAACGGAGATACGGTTGCCGACAGCAGGAGAGAAGATGACTGTGCGCTTCCAGGCGCAGGGGAAATTTCATATTGTCGGACGAGCAGGTCGCCGCCCGCTAAAAAAACTCTGGCAGGAACTGGCTATTCCGCCATGGCAGCGAGAGCGTATCCCGCTGATTTTTTATGGTGATCAATTGATTGCCGCTGTGGGGGTCTTTACGACCCGTGAAGGCTTTCCCGAAAAGCAACCCAGCTGGCTGGTTTGCTGGCAACAAGAGAAAGAGCAATGATCAAAAGTACCTTCCTGACGTTGGCATTGACCACGTTGAGTTTGCCGGCCCTGGCCGCTGGCAATGTATCAGCGGGAAAAGACAAGGCCACCCATTGCCAGGCTTGTCACGGCGCGGCAGGTAAATCGGCGGCGCCGATTTATCCAAATCTCGCGGGACAGAACGCCGACTATCTATCGCTGGCGCTGCATGCTTATAAAAATGGTGGGCGTAATGGGGGACAGGCTGAAGTAATGAAGGCCTTCGTCGCAGGACTCAGTGATAGTGATATTGACGATCTGGCGGCGTATTATGCCAGTTTACAACCTGAAGACGGGAAGGGCAGCTGAACCGCCCTGAAGGTTTAATCCGACTCGCTGACGACAACCGTACCCAGGTCCGGATGACTGAAGCTGGCAATATGGTCAAGTCGCAGTTCGCGGACTTCGCCGGAAAGATCGATAGCAATATATTCGACGTTCTTACGTGACACCATCTCCGTTGCTTTGGCTTTCAGTTGTTCACCGTTTTTCAGTGTCAGTACCAGCGTCCAGTTGTTCTGACAGGCGAGTTCCAGGTTGTCGTAATCATCGCAGTTGATCGGTTTGTAGGCTTCATTCGTCAACATAATCGCTCACCAATAAGTTTGCAGCAGCAAAAGCTGCCTGTTCCCTGATGGAAGAGTGTAGCGCAGTATTAGCCGCTATCTCATCAAGTGCTTTTAGAACGCAAGCCAATGCGTCCGGCACGTATCCCAGTTCGCCGCTGCCGATTTCAGCGTATTTGCGGCGCACTAATTCACAATACTTTTGCACAGGCACCTCAAGAATTTTATCTGGCGATTTTACGACTATAACACAGGATTTTACGTGAAATCAGCTTGATGGTGAGTGATTTGTCGGGGCAACGGGTTACAATAGCAGGTCATCAAGATAAGGATCCCCATGGCACTGAAAGCGACTATTTACAAAGCGATGATTAATGTTGCCGATATGGACCGGAATGTGTACATCGACAGTACTCTGACACTGGCCCGTCATCCTTCCGAAACAGAAGAACGACTGATGTTACGGCTGCTGGCCTGGTTGGTGAATGCGCATGAGCGGCTGATCTTTACCCGGGGGCTCAGCGCCGAGGATGAGCCGGAGATCTGGCAGCTCAATGATCATAACGGCATTGATGTGTGGGTGGAACTGGGGCTGCCAGATGAGCGCCGGATTAAAAAGGCTTGCAATCGTGCGGCCAGCGTTTACCTGTACACTTATAATGCCCGTGCGGCGCAAACCTGGTGGCAACAGCATCAAAGCAAATTGCAGCAGGATAATCTGACGGTGCGCTTCCTTGATGATCAACAGTTGAAGGCGTTGACCAGTCTGGCTTCGCGTTCGATGAACCTGCAGGCTACTGTGCAGGATGGCACCATTTGGTTATCTGATGAACAGAATAACCTTGAACTGCACTTTACCGACTGGCTGCTAAACGGCAGATTGGCATGATTGTTTTGTCTCGTCACGTAACAATTCCGGATAGTGAGTTGGAGTTGACCGCTATCAGGGCACAGGGTAATGGCGGTCAGAATGTTAATAAAAGCGCCACGGCTATTCACTTGCGTTTTGATATTCGTGCCTCAAGCCTGCCGGCGTTTTATAAAGCGCGTTTGTTGCAGGCCCGTCATCATCTGATTACGACGGAAGGTGTGGTGATTATCAAGGCCCAGGAGTATCGCAGTCAGGAGATGAATCGTGAGGCGGCGCTGAAGCGACTGGAAAACCTGATTCAGGAATTGACCGTGGTGGAGAAGATGCGACGACCGACGCGACCGACGCTGGCTTCGAAAAAACGCCGACTGGAGGGCAAGGCCCGTAAAGCGACGACCAAATCGTTGCGCGGTAAAATGCAGCGTATCCCGGATTAAAACTGATGCACCTCAGGGAGATAAATAAAATGAAAAAAATCGTTTTGGTGGTACTGATATCGCTGTTTTTGGACTCTCTGTCAGGATGCAGAAATTACGATACCGCGTTGTCATCGCAAACGCCGACTGTCATGGCGCAGCAGTATCAGGGCGTCATTCCTTGTGCTGATTGTCCGGGCATCCGGGTTTCCCTGGCGCTACAACAGGGCGGTCGCTACAGTCTGAATGAGTATTATCTGGGGTCTGATAATGTCAGCAATACAGAACAAGGCCGCTGGAGCAGAACAGCGGAAAAACTGGTACTGATATCGGGCAAAGGAGAGAAACGATATTTCAGGCCGTTGAGCGACGGGTTGGAAATGATGGATACGCAGGGAAACCCCATTCAGTCGACTAACCGCTACTGGCTGGCCGCGGTCAAATAAGGGCGTTAAAAGCGTTGGCTCACATGGCGTGAGGGATGATTACTGCGTAACCGGACCTGAAATAAAGCGGCGGTGGGCTATTCAGTCCACCGCCGTTAGTTTTAAGCTTTCACCACCTGGCTCAGGAAATCAACGATTTCACTGGTTTTGATCATGCGCTTCTCGCCTTCGCGACGGGATTTATACTCAATCTCTTCATTGTCCAGGTTACGCTCGCCGATAACAATAGTATGCGGCACGCCAATCAGTTCCATATCGGCAAACATCACACCTGGGCGCTCTTTACGGTCATCGAGGATAACTTCAATGCCCTTTGCGCGTAGTTCGCGGTAGAGTTCTTCCGCCAGCGCTTGCACGCGGAAAGATTTGTGCATGTTCATCGGCAGGATGGCAACCTGGAACGGCGCCAGCGCGTCTGGCCAGATGATGCCGCGCTCGTCATGATTCTGCTCAATTGCCGCGGCAACGATACGGCTGATGCCGATACCGTAACAACCCATAGTGAGCGTCTGGTTACGGCCATCTTCACCCTGTACCGCGGCTTTCATTGCTTCAGAGTATTTAGTCCCGAGTTGGAAGATATGACCGACTTCAATACCGCGTTTAATCAGCAACGTTCCTTTTCCATCCGGGCTGGCATCACCTTCCACGACGTTTCGGATATCTGCCACGCGTGGTAAGGGCAGATCACGCTGCCAGTTAATGCCGATGAAATGCTTACCCTCTTTATTTGCACCAGCCGCAAAGTCGCTCATGACCGCCACAGTACGATCAACCACGATAGGCAGCGTCAGGCCAACCGGGCCAAGAGACCCAGGCCCCGCGCCCACTGCCGTACGGATTTCTTCTTCAGTGGCAAAGGTCAGTGGCGTCGCGACGATATCAATCTTCTCCGCTTTCACTTCATTCAGTTGGTGATCGCCACGGACCAGCAAGGCAACCAGGTTATGACCACTCTCTTTGGTTGCTTTAACCAGCAGGGTTTTAACTGTTTTTTCGACAGGCAGATTGAACTGCTCCACCAGCGCCGCGATAGTTTTGGCGTTCGGCGTGTCAATTTCGGTCATTGGTTGCGTAGCATCCGCGCAGTTGACTGCCGGGGCCACCGCTTCGGCCAGTTCAATATTGGCGGCGTAGTCCGAATCCGTAGAGAACACGATGTCATCTTCACCGCTCTTCGCCAGGACCTGGAATTCATGTGAGGCACTGCCGCCAATTGAACCGGTATCCGCCTGCACGGCCCGGAAGTCCAGCCCCATACGACGGAAACACTGGCTATAAGCGCGGTACATATCATCGTAGGTCGCCTGCAGAGATTCCTGCGAGGTGTGGAACGAGTAGGCATCCTTCATGATGAATTCACGTGAACGCATTACGCCGAAACGCGGACGAACTTCATCACGGAATTTAGTCTGGATCTGATACACATTCAGAGGCAGTTGTTTGTAAGAGCTCAGCTCGTTGCGGATCAGATCAGTCACCACTTCTTCATGTGTCGGACCCAATACAAATGGACGTTCACCACGATCAACAAAGCGTAACAGTTCAGGCCCGTATTGCTCCCAGCGGCCACTTTCCTGCCACAGATCGGCAGGTTGCACCACCGGCATGGAAATCTCAATAGCTCCCGCGTTGTTCATCTCGTCACGCACGATGTTTTCAACTTTTTTCAGAACCCGCAGACCGGTTGGCAGCCAGGTGTACAGACCGGAAGCCAGTTTGCGGATCATCCCCGCGCGCAGCATCAGTTGGTGGCTGATGACTTCAGCGTCAGCAGGGATCTCCTTCTGAGTGGAGAGTAGATAGTGAGTAGTACGCATGAGTTACGATTCCAGTTAAGCAGAGAGCTTACGAATTAAGCCAGACAAAAATTGCTGGCGGCTAGTGTACCAGCGTGTCCGAAGACTCAAAAGATGCCGGGGATAAATTAACGGCTGTCGATGGCGGTCACCAGCGTTCCACGGGTATTCACGCACCAGCGGACATTGAAATCCAGTAGCCAGACGGCGTATTCCCGCCCGGGTTCTTCCCCTTTACGGTAGGCTGGACGCGGGTCCTGAGCCAGGACCTGAGTGATAAAGCGGGCCAGATGCGGATAGTGAGGTTGATAGCGGGCAATTTGTTGCTGTGCCTGAACGGAAAAAGTCACCGGCATATCTGCCGCCGGTGCCTGCTGGGCAAAGCCAGCTTGTGCCTGGGGGAGGGATTCCGCAAAGGGTAGATACGGCTTGATATCGATAATGGGGGTACCATCGACCAGATCAAGACTCCCCAGTTCAAGTATCACACCGCCTTTTTCTGTGCGGATACCGCGCAGTTCGACCAGCGACATACCGACAGGATTGGGGCGAAAGGTGGAGCGAGTAGCGAAAACACCCATGCGGATATTACCGCCGAGTCTGGGTGGACGGACCGTGGGACGCCACCCTCCAGCCATCGTCTGATGAAAGACAAACAGCAACCAGAGATGGCTAAACGCTTCCAGGCCGCGGACCGCTTCTGGCTGATTGTAGGGGGGGAGCAGATACAGTTCACCGCCGCCATCCTGAATCAAACCAGGCTGACGGGGAACAGCGAACTTCTCCTTCCAGGGAGAACGGATCGTACCGATTTGCTGGAAGGAAAAAGCATTCATTGATTGCTCACTTTCAGCGCGGACCCCTGACAGATGGCCTGGCGGTAGCAGCCCTGTGAGTTGGTGATAATCTGGCACTGATGCAGCAGTACAGCGTTGCCTTTCATGCTGGCGGCCCGGCTCTGCATTCTCCTGCGCGCCGTGTTGATATTCGGCGGCGAGCTCTGGAGACTACTTTGGCAATCTTCACCATAGACCTCACCCAGATCGCGGAAAGGCTTACTCACCAGTTCGCTGGCGTTGGTATAAAGTTTCACCGGTGCAGGGCGAGGGGTGGAGCGAGCCGATTCTGACTCAGTTTGCGTATGTTGCTTATTAAAAGGTTCAACAGGTTTATACGGTTTCTGTAGCAACGAACACCCTGTCAGCGAAAGGGCTAATAAACAGAGCGGAAAAACACGCATGGGAAGATCCTTCATGTTGGATAATTGGCATTATTGAAACAAGCCCTAGGGGAAATAACAAGCGCTTAGAAATGACTAAAGCGGGCAATGGCCCGCTTTACTTAAAGAGATAACCGCTATACCGGCGCGAGGGCTGTAACGGATCGGGTTACCAGCCTTTTACGGCACCGCCGTTGAAGATTTTATTCGCGGCATCGCTAACCTCGTCAGACTGATAGGCTCGCACGAATTTTTTAACGTTTTCGGCATCTTTATTGTCTTCGCGCGCGACGATCAGGTTGACGTAAGGGGAGTCTTTATCTTCCACAAAGATCCCGTCTTTCGTTGGCGTCAGGTTGATCTGGCTGGCATAGGTGGTATTGATGACCGCCAGCGCGATTTGCTTATCGTCCAGAGAACGTGGCAGTTGTGGTGCTTCCAGCTCAACCAGCTTGATGTTTTTCGGGTTCTCAACCACGTCCAGTACGGTTGGCATCAGGCCAACACCGTCTTTCAGTTTGATCAAACCCACTTTTTGCAGCAGAAGCAGGGACCGGCCGAGGTTGGTCGGATCGTTAGGGATGGCCACTTGTGCGCCATTAGGCAATTCGTCCAGCGATTTAATTTTTCTGGAGTAACCTGCAATGGGGTAAACAAAAGTGTTACCGACGGGCACCAATTTGTAGCCACGATCCTTAATCTGCTGATCCAAATACGGTTTGTGTTGGAAGGCGTTAACATCGATATCACCTTTGCTCAGCGCTTCGTTTGGCAGCACGTAATCGTTGAAGGTGACCAGTTCAACGTCCAGGCCGTATTTCTCTTTAGCGACCTTTTTAGCCACTTCAGCCACTTGCTGCTCTGCTCCGACTATTATCCCGACTTTGATGTGGTTTGGATCTTTTGTTTTCTGATCGCAACCAACCAGTGCTAATGTACCGATTAGCGCACCCACAGCGGCAATTGTTTTAAAATTAAAAGACATATCCTTTCCTTAATCAGAATGTACGGTTGTTTACTTGTGAGAGACAGCCCGGACGATACGTTCGCCACAGAACTGAATCAAATAGACTAAAATCACTAACAAAACTAATACCGTATTCATCACGGTTGCGTCATAACCGATATAACCATACTGAATGCCAATCTGGCCCAGCCCTCCAGCACCGACCGCTCCGCCCATTGCCGAATAACCGACGAGGGTGATGAGAGTGATCGTTGCAGCATTAATCAGACCAGGCAACGCTTCTGGTAACAGAACCTTTTTAACGATCTGCATTGGTGTCGCCCCCATCGCGCGCGAGGCTTCAATCAGTCCGGGTGGCAGTTCCAACAGCGTGTTTTCAACCATGCGGGCAATAAAGGGCGCAGCGCCGATGGTTAAAGGCACGATGGCAGCCTGCAGACCAATTGAGGTGCCGACGATCATCCGGGTAAATGGGATCATCCACACAAGCAAAATGATAAAAGGAATCGCGCGGAAAATGTTGACCAACGCGGACAGTGAACGGTACAGCGTGCGATTTTCAACAATCTGGCCAGAACGAGTAATATACAACAGGACACCCAGCGGCAGCCCCAGCAAGAAACCGAAGAAGCCTGACACAAAAGTCATGACCAGCGTCTCCCAGACGCCACGGCAGAGCAGAAGAATCATTGCCTCAGACATAACCTAATACCTCGACCTTCACGTGGTGTTCTGTAAGGAAATCAATCGCTGCTTTGGTGTCCGCTTCCTTCCCGTGTATTTCGGTTAGCATAATGCCGAATTTCACACCGCCAGCGTAATCCATCTGAGCGCTGATAATATTATTATTCACATTGAAGCGACGGGCTGATTCAGAAAGCAAGGGCGCATCGACCGACTGACCGGTGAATTCCAGACGTAATAATGGCACACTGTCCGGGCGGGCTTCAGCCAACAGGCGAGCCGCATAATCACTTGGAATATCCAGATGTAGTGTAGACTGAATGAACTGCTGAGCCAGCGGCGTTTTGGGATGAGAGAACACTTCGCTCACCGTATCCTGCTCGATCAGCTTGCCATTACTAATAACCGCCACCTGATCGCAGATGCGTTTAACCACATCCATCTCATGAGTTATCAGGAGAATGGTTATCCCGAGGCGGTGGTTAATATCTTTCAGTAGTTCGAGGATAGAACGGGTGGTGGCGGGATCCAGTGCACTGGTGGCTTCGTCACACAGCAGAACTTTCGGATTGCTGGCCAGCGCACGGGCAATCGCCACGCGTTGTTTTTGCCCGCCGGAAAGGTTGGCTGGCCATGCATCGTGCTTGTCCGCCAGGCCCACCAGCTCCAGTAGTTCACTCACGCGGGATTTAATTTCGCCCCTGGACAATTTGCTTAACTCCAGCGGCAGGGCAACGTTGCCCGCTACCGTTCGGGAGTTCAACAGGTTAAAATGTTGGAAGATCATGCCGATCTGGCGGCGGGCAAGGGTTAACTGATGTTCAGAAAGTGAAGTCAGTTCTTGATTATCGACCCGTACTGTGCCGGATGTTGGGCGTTCAAGCAGGTTGACGCAACGGATAAGGGTACTTTTACCCGCGCCAGATGCGCCAATTACGCCGTAAATTTGTCCCACAGGTACATGCAGGCTGACATCAGACAGCGCGGTAATATCATGTGTACCCTGCTGGAACACTTTGGTGATATGAGAGAGTTTTATCATTTTATTGGATGATGCAATTTTCCGTGGCGTTTATTTTAGTGCATCCCGACCAGGGCGGAAGGCGGGTGGATGTTAAGGCATCCAGACGTCTAAATCAATCAAAGTCATTCAATCTGACATTCTCGCCGTAGACGAAATCATGCAATACTTTACGGCAACTTTAGTAGCAGGAGTTTCTACGTGGCAGGCAAAATCCCCGCAATTTTTCTGGATCGTGATGGTACGGTGAATGTCGATCATGGTTATGTCCATGAAATAGACCATTTTCAGTTTATTGATGGCGTGATTGATGCGTTGCGTGAGCTGAAGAAAATGGGCTACGCATTGGTGATGGTGACCAACCAGTCTGGTATCGCGCGCGGTATTTTTACTGAAGATACCTTTATGCAACTGACCGAGTGGATGGACTGGTCTCTGGCTGATCGGGATATCGATCTCGACGGTATCTATTTTTGTCCCCATCATCCGGATGCCGTCGTGGCAGAGTATCGTCAGCAGTGTGATTGTCGCAAACCGCAGCCGGGAATGCTGCTGGCCGCGCAAAAAGAACTCAATATCGATATGGCGGCTTCTTATATCGTCGGCGACAAAATTGATGACCTGCAGGCGGGCGAGGCAGCCGGGGTCGGTACCAAGGTATTGGTCCGTACGGGTAAGCCTGTAACGGCAGAGTCTGAAAAAACGGCAGACTGGGTGATTGATAGCCTGGCTGACCTGCCGGCAAGGATAAAACAGGGCTAAAAAGCAGAGGTGTGGACGAAGTTTCAGCGAACGATAAAAAACTTCATTTTTATACTTGCCTTCCTGCGGCGCATGCCTATAATGCGCCTCCATCGAACGGCAACGAACACGTATTCAGTGTGCTGGAAGATGAAGGGAAAACTCCTGATAAAAGGGGGTTGACTCTGTGGGTGGAAGACGTATTATACGCCACCTCGCGGTAGAGTGGCCTGGCTACTTACCGCACTGCTCTTTAACAATTTATCAGACAATCTGTGTGGGCACTCGCAGGATTGA
>NZ_RQVV01000014.1 GCF_009295515.1 Erwinia endophytica
TTTTCATTGGGGTTGGCAATACGCTGAGCGTGTTTGTGAGAAAGCTGGGGATCAAGCTCATCGCCAACCAGGGTCCGGTGAGGATCCAGGCACAGAATGATTTGATGGAGCTCATCGCTCGTGGAGAAATCAGCGTAGTCAGTACCGAAGATCGTATCGAAATTATTGCCAAGAAGCAGGTCACGATCAACGGGGGGGGAAGCTATATCACCCTTGATGCCAATGGCATTGAATCTGCCACTCTGGGGGAGTACCGGACTAAAGCCGGACACTACGGGCGGAAAGAAAAGGCCAACAAGCCAGAAGACTTCCCAAACGTGGCTCCTGAAACCACAGAACCTTCCAGTAAATTCAGCTTTTCCTGACAAGGAGTCAACACATGATTATCAGCCCACCGCTTCTGAAAGCGAAAGAAGCCCATGAAACTGATGCGGCCTGGATTGAAAGAGTCATGACCGTAGTTGACCGCCGTGGGTACCCGGTTAACGGTCATGGATCGTGGCATGGCGGGATCCACATTCGTCAGACTGACGAAGGAAGACCTGCTGAGAGCGTGCGGGCGATAGCGGATGGTACTATCGTTTCACTGCGTAAAAGCTCAGACAAACGCGATCTGGCACCATTTAACATCAACGCCGATAAGCCCAATGCGAAGGGGAGTGATGATGGATATGTGCTGATAAAGCATGAAACCGAAATTGGCAGCGGAAATGATGCGAAGGTTGTTTTTTATTCTCTCTACATGCATCTGAAGTCGCTGGCAGAGACTGTCAAAGCCGGTGAAAAAGTCTACCGTAAAGATCCGCTGGGTACTCCAGGGATGGTGGATGCGGTGAATGCCTTTCATTTCCAGATTTTCTGTGATGACGACAATATCCGCAAGCTGACGGGAAGAACTGACCAGAAGCTCGATATATCCAGAGACGGGCGCACAGATGCGGTTTATGGGGATATTCATTTTTATCTTCCGGTGGGCACAAAGTTTTACGACAAAGCCCCAGTGCATAACGGCACATCCACAGGCGGGCTGGCTGAACGTTATACCAGCACGGTACCTCTGTATGCCAGCATGACGCTGGAGAAGGGTAACTGCACCATGGTGACCCGGCAGGAAAATTCGCAGATTGACGGAAAGTACGACCTGCTGGGTGAGCCGCTGGTTAACGCGGATGGAAAGGACTACGAGTACAATCTCTATAAAACCGCGATGCGGAACTATAAGGAGAGCCCCAGTGCCGGATTTGAGTTGCTCCGCTTTGGCCGGGTTATCAATACGGACCATGAAACCCTGGTGCCAGCAGATGCGCCACTGTGGATGACGGTCAATTACCCGGGTGGAAAAGGGGTGGTCAATCTTGCTGATCCCAGTATTAAAAAGTTCAGTGACGCGGATTTTCCGCACTGGACAGGCTGGCAACTGATTGACGATGACGCTGATACAAACAGTCAGTGCAACTCCGCAATCATTAAAAAGCTGCGGGAAGACGGGGTGTATGATGCTGTGCAGGGGAAATTAATTTGTCACTTTCCTTTTGAATGGGATAAATCGACGTTTGATACCCGTTTTTCGTGGCTGAAAGTGGGCAATGAAGAGCATGGGGCTATGCAGGAAGACGACTATGAAAAGCTGAAAGCCCATGCGGGAGCGCTGTGTTTTGATTCCGGGGCTTTGAATTCTGGCAGATTGTGGCATTTTCATCCTGCTGAATTTATAAGGCACTTCAGAAAATGTGGTTGGCTAAGTCAGAAGGAATTAGCTTCTCTAATTCCTAAAAATTATAAGACTGGATATCCAAAAGGAGTTAAAGATGCTCGTTCTAATTGGGATGATAATTTCGATAACTGGACTAGGTTATATTGTGATTTCAATAAGTCTTGTCGTAAATACAATATAACATCGAAGGATAGATTATCTTGTTTCTTGGGGCAAGTTTATATAGAAACAAATCTTCTTGATACTGTTAGAGAGTATGGAAAAGCAAAAAAGTTTAAAGGGAAATGGGCTGCTCCTGCAATGGAGTATTATCAACCATTTTATGGTCGAGGACTAATGCAGTTAACATGGCCTAGAAATTACGAAAGTTATCAAAAATATAGGACTGTTGCTAAACTCCCTGATGTTTCAGCAGACTATTCATATGTTGATTCTCGAATAACTACTACAACCGAACATTATTGGTCGGATCCAAGAGTAGTAACTATCGATAAATTAACAAAGAAAAAAATAATAACTATTAATGAAACTTTAAAGAAAAGATGGTTCCCAAGATTCGATCCTGAATTAATAGCAAGCGATTCATATTGTGCATGTGACAGCGCAGGGTTTTATTGGGTATCGAAACATCACAATGGAAAGATTAATATAAATACTGAAGCAGATAATGGTGTGACAACTCCTACTATAGGTAGTTGCTCTAAATTGGTTAATGGTGGTGGGTATGGATATTTTGAACGTCAAGCATATACCCGGTATATCGATTATTATTTAAATGATGTTGTTAAATCAAAATTAAAAGAAAATATCGAGGTGACCTATGGTAATCAGACCGTGAATGTTTCAGTAGATTATACTCGACAAGTAGCTAAATAGGTGTAAGAGAATGAAGTTAATAAAAAGTACAGCTGTGTTGTTCTTGGTTTTTTTTTCCTGCAACTCACAAAGTTCAGAACAAATAGTAAATGATTCAGTAAGATCATATATATATTCTTCAGGGAAACCGCACAAATTGAGAAGTGTATATGGAGTTGAGTTGCCTGATGAAGGATTTGATTCATTTTTCATTTACTCACCATTAACTTCTGGAGATATAGATATCTATCCATTCATTTATTTTGATGAAAAAACTAAGAAGTCTACTGGAGATAGCTACACACGATGCGATGTTGCTATTTCACATAAAAGCAAGGTCCTTATTGCACCCAGAGTATTTTCATTAGATGACGCTAAAAAATATATTCCATGCGTTGGGTTTGATAACAGTAATTTAATTGTAAAAAATAAATCTGGCAGTTGGATAATAGTGAATGCTGTTTATCAAGGTATGAGCGATGCACCTGAAATTGTTCCTGAGGTCTATTCTTTTGATGGTGAAAGACTATGCTATGAAGGAAAATATAGTTTGGATTTAGCATCTAATAAGATATCCATCAAAGAGTTGAGAAATAAATTTATTATATCTCATAATGATGATGGATGTTCAAAATAGACATCTTTGATTATAAAATAAATTATATGGATATCAAATCAACCTGATGCAATATTGATAAGTATTTTTTCTGACAATGTGGTCTCAAGCAAGAAAAATAAAATACACTTGATGGCATTAAAAATATTACATCAGAGTAAATAACTGCGCTTAATAGTAGATCACTGAAGGGAACTCAATCCGGTTCCATCA
>NZ_RQVV01000015.1 GCF_009295515.1 Erwinia endophytica
GGTCGCTAAACCGTTATTCCGTGTCAGTGGAGGCGCATTATAGGGGGTTCCTGACAACTGACAAGTGTTTCTTAAAAATAAATTGCCGACAGCTTCTTTTTTCATCAGAAGAGGAAAAAAGCACCGATTCAAGAACCTGTTTACAGCAAAAACGCATCCCAAATCCTTTTCAGGCGCCATGATATCGATATCGTGTTGCCAGGCATTTCTTTTTATATGTTAAGAAACGCATTTAAATTTCTGTGACGGATCCACGTTCAATTAGCTCCGGCGTCAGGACCAGTAACTGTTGGCTGTCGCCAGGTTCGGCCAGTCGGTGAATTAAAGTATCAATCGCCAGTTCCCCCAACTCATCTTTCGGCTGGTGAATGGTCGTCAGCGGCGGCGTCATATAACGGGCAAGTTCGATATCATCATAACCAATCACCGCAATATCCCGCCCAGCGACAAGGCCAGCCTGAAACAGCGCATGGTAAACCCCAACTGCCATGGCATCATTACAGGTAAAGATGGCTTGCGGTAGAGGATTGATCGCCAGTAAATGGTTCATGGCGTTATATCCCCCCTCAAATTCAAAGTCACCTCTTACTATATAACCCGGTAAGATTGGCAAATTGGCCGTTTTCATCGCCTGTTGAAAACCTTCAAGGCGCAAACGTGCCGGCGTCTTATCCTGAGGCCCGGCAATACAAGCAATACGTGTATAACCACGCGAAATCAGATAACGGGTAGCCATTTTGCCACCCAACAGCGAATTATCCTGAATAATGTCGCTATCACCTTCAAAGGGTGCCCAGTCCATCATGACCGAAGGGATTGATGGATAGCGGTTGAGGATCTCTGCCGAAGGGATATGGCTTTCGGTACACATGATCAACAATCCATCAACCCGCTTTTGCAACAATGTCTCCAGACTGCGGTTCATGCGATCTTCATCGCCCTCGGTATTACACAACACCAGGCTATAGCCACGCTCGAAGCAACAGCGCTCCACGCCCCGAACCACTTCAGAATAAAAGGGGTTGCTGCTGGCGGTCAGCAGCATACCGATGGTTCTTGTCTGATTAAGCTTGAGGCTGCGGGCTAACGCCGAAGGCGCATAATTCAACTGAGTAATCGCCGCAATGATTTTTTCCCGCACCGCTTCGCTCACGAAGCGGTTATTATTAATGACGTGGGAGACTGTAGACGTTGACACACCAGCAAGCCGTGCGACATCTTTCATGGTAGCCACGAGTTACTCCTGCTGCAGCAAGAAGCTGTCAATTTCATCGCGCCAGGGTACCGAAGGTTGTGCGCCTGGCCGTGTTACTGCAATGGCCGCTGCGGCATGGGCAAAACGTACCGCCTGATCCATTGGCTTGTCTTCTAACAGTGCGGTGATCAACGCACCGTTGAAAGTATCCCCTGCGGCAATAGTATCTACCGCTTTCACCTTAAAACCGGCAATACGCTGTCCGTCGCCATTTTCACTTAACCATACTCCGCGATGACCCAGTGTAATCAATACGCTGGCAATGCCTTTTTCATGCAGCACGCTTGCTGCGTGTGCCGCGTCCTCATCTGACGTGATACGCACGCCTGTCAGGATTTCCGCTTCTGTTTCATTCGGCGTAATCATGTCCACCAGCGCCAGCAACTCATCAGATAATGACGTTGCCGGGGCCGGATTGAGAACGACCCGAGTCTGATGCTGACGGGCAATTTTCGCCGCCGCCAGCACGCTATCCAGAGGAGACTCTAATTGCATTAAAAGAACAGCAGCGTCCACAATGGTCTGTTGATGTTTTTCCACTATGGCTGGCGTCAGCGCCGCATTCGCTCCGGCATGAATCGCAATACTGTTTTCACCTTCCGCGTTAACAAAAATTAACGCCACACCGGTAGATTCTCCCGCCACCACTTCAACTGGCGCCACATTAATATGGTCTTTTGCCAACTGCTGACGAATGTGCCCACCGATATTATCTTCACCCACACACGCAATAAAGGAAACGTCAGCCCCACTGCGCCCGGCTGCCACAGCCTGGTTAGCGCCCTTGCCACCAAAAGCCACCTGATATTGCGTCCCGAGAACCGTTTCGCCGGGACGCGGGAACTGGGCAAGGCTCAGGATATGATCTGCGTTGATACTGCCAAGAACAGCCAGTTTGCCGGTATTTTTCATCAGAGAATTATCCAGAAAAAGGCGCCACCTGTGAAAGGTGGCGCGTGCCATGCTTTTCTTTGATTTATTGAGTGACCAGTTTCAGGTCAACCGGATTGATCGCCTGAACATTCTGGCCCTTCAGGGCTTTATCAGCGATATCCACGCCGGTAATGCCGATCTTCTCTGGCTGTTGGGCCACAGTAGCCGCCAGTTTGCCACCTTCAACCGCTTTCACGCCATCAGCAGTGCCGTCAAAGCCAACCACTACCACATCAGATTTGCCCGCAGTTTGCAACGCACGGATTGCCCCCAACGCCATTTCGTCGTTCTGGGCAAACACTGCTTGCACGTCTGGATGCGCAGTGAGCAAGTTCTGCATCACGTTCAGGCCTTTAGTACGGTCAAAATCTGCCGGCTGACTGGCGAGGATAACAAATTTATGGGCATCTGCGGCAGTTTTAAAGCCGTCACCACGCTCACGAGCCACTGACGTTCCGGCAATCCCTGATAGCTCAATAACTTTGGCATGATCGCCGAGTCTTTTCGCGATGTAATCGCCAGCCATTTTACCGCCCAAACGATTATCTGACGCGACATGACTGACAACGCTACCTTGCGCCGCATTACGGTCGAGGGTGATGACCGGGATGTTGGCCTGATTAGCCATTTTCACCGCGTTACCCACTGCATCAGAATCCGTCGGGTTAATCATTAACAACTTTGTACCACGTACAGTCAAATCCTGTACATTAGCCAACTCTTTCGCTGGATTGTTCTGCGAATCCAGCACCACCAGATTGTAGCCCAGCTTATCAGCCTCTTTCTGCGCACCGTCTTTCAACGAAACGAAAAAGGGATTATTCAGGGTGGAAACCACCAACGCTATGGTGTCTTTCGCCATTGCATTAGCACTCAGCGTGACACCAAGCAGAACTGCAAAAACCGTCCGTTTATTCGTTTTCATCATAATGTCCTGTAGGGGAGAGTTATTTACTGCTTTTGTTATCTACCAGCACCGCCAGCAAAATCACTACAGCTTTGACGATCATTTGGTAGTAAGACGAAACACCGAGTAAGTTAAGGCCATTGTTCAGAAAACCCAGGATTAGCGCGCCGATCAATGTCCCCATAATACGTCCCTTGCCACCTGCCAGACTGGTACCGCCCAGTACCACAGCCGCAATAGCATCCAGTTCATACCCCGTACCCGCTGTCGGCTGAGCCGAGGAAAGACGGGCAACTTCAATGGTTCCGGCCAATGCGGCTAACATGCCGCACAGGGCGTAAACGATAATTTTGACCCGGTTGACGCGGATGCCCGACAAACGGGTGGCAGCTTCATTCCCGCCCAGCGCATAAATGTAACGACCCAAACGAGTGTGATGCAGCATGTACCAGGCCAGCAGGAATACTATCGCCATCAACCAGACTGGTGTTGGAACACCCAGTGGACGACCAATACCAAACCAGCCAAACAGGTCGGCATTGTCATTGAATCCGGTATTGATCGGGCTACCGTTGGTGTAGACCATGGTCACACCACGTAACAACATCATCATGACCAGCGTGGCAATAAATGCCTGTACCCGACCTTTCGCCACCACGGTCCCGGTCAGTGCGCCAACCGCCGCCCCCAGTGCCAGAGAAGCCACAACGGCTACCAGCGCGTTAACATTGAGCCCCACCAGCGACGCTCCCACCGCTCCCGTCAACGCCAGCAACGAACCTACCGACAGATCAATGCCTGAAGTCAGGATAACCAACGTCATCCCTACCGCCATAATGGCGTTGGCTGATGTCTGCTGCAGGATATTGAACATATTGTTGACGGTGAAGAAGTTCTGGCTCATGCCAGAAACAATGGCAATCAGCACTATCAGCGCGATCAGTGACTTCTGCTCCAGCAGCCAGGACTTACTGAAAAAACGGCGACTCTGAAGGGTTTGGGTATTCATTGTTATGCCAGCTCCACGCTATGTTGCTTACCTACCGCCGCCGCCATTAGAACTTCCTGCGAGGCCTGTTCAATAGGGAAATCACCGCTAAGGCGTCCCTCGTGCAGTACCAGTACACGATCGCTCATGCCCAACACCTCCGGCATTTCCGAGGAGACAAGGATGATGCTTAACCCCTCATCCTTGAACTGATTGATTAACTGATAAATTTCTTTTTTCGCTCCGACATCCACACCGCGAGTCGGCTCATCAAGGATCAACACTTTTGGCCGGGTCATCAGCCCTCGGGCGATAGCGACCTTTTGCTGATTCCCCCCCGACAACAACCCGACGGGCTGGTCCATCGACGGGGTCTTAATATTAAAGAGTTTGATAAAATCGCTGACTGCCAGTTGCTCTTCCGCATGTTTCAGCCGCCCACCACGGTGGCTAAAGTAGTCCAACGCCGTGAGAGACATGTTCTCTTTCACCGACATCCCCAACACCAGTCCGTCGCGTTTACGATCTTCGGAGATATAAACAATGCCGTTTTGCAGCCCTTCTTCCGGGGAACGCATCAATATGCTCTTGCCGTCAAGCATGATACGGCCCGCACTATGTGGCAGTGCGCCGTACAGTATCTTCATTAATTCAGTACGCCCCGCCCCCATCAGACCCGCCACCCCCAGAATTTCACCTTTGCGTAGCGAGAAACTGATGTCATCCACTCCCGGTCCACTGAGATGCCCGACTTGCAGTCGAACTTCGCCAGGCACCTTATTAAGACGTGGATACTGCTCCTCAAGTTTGCGGCCTACCATCATTTCAATCAGCGTATCTTCATTGAGGCTGTCAACCGTACGCTCGGCAATAAACTGTCCATCACGGAAAATCGTCACGTCATCACAGATTTCAAAAATCTCTTTCATACGGTGGGAGATATAGACAATCCCACAGCCCTGCGCTTTCAGCTCGCGGATCACCTGAAACAGCGAAGCGGTTTCGCTATCGGTCAATGCATCAGTCGGTTCATCCATCACGATGACTTTTGATTCGAAGCTCAGTACTCTGGCAATTTCCACCATCTGCTGCTCGCCAATCGACAGAGAGCCGACCAACTTGTGACTGCTGAAGCGCAAATTTAGTCTTTTCAGCAACACATCAGCCTCAGCATGCATCTTCTTCCACTGAATACGGCCAAATCTGTTCACAAACTCACGACCAAGGAAAATGTTTTCCGCAATACTGAGCTGTGGAATCAGGTTAAGTTCCTGATGAATAATGCCAATCCCCGCATCCTGAGAGGCTTTTGGCCCGTTGAATGAGACGTTGTTGCCCAGCCAGGTGATAGAGCCGGCGTCACAGCGATAGATCCCAGTCATCACCTTCATCATGGTAGATTTTCCGGCGCCGTTTTCCCCCACCAGCGCCATCACGCGGCCAGGATAAACAGCCAGTGACGCTCCCGAGAGCGCTTTTACGCCTGGGAATGATTTATCAATGCCTTGCAGTTGCAATAAGGGTTGCATGGCGGCCTCAGAAGATCACACCAGCGTAGAAGATGACATTCGCATACGGAGAACACTCCCCACTGCGAATCACCGCATGACTACGCTGTGTTTGCTGTTTGAACTGATGATGACTGACGTACTGAATAGCGATAGTGTTCCCCTGATGTTGCTGCAGCACATTGAGTAGAGCCAGTAATTCGCTATGAATTTGTGGGTTATGAAATTTGATCTCTTCCGCAATGACGGCTCTTTCAACCTGCATCTCTTCAGTCACCGCCTGTACCACCTGCATAAAGCTGGGAATACCCTTGATCAGCGCCAGATCGATACGTTGCAATCCGGCCGGAACAGGCAGACCCGCATCACCAATCACCAGGCTATCGGTATGCCCCAGGCGGGAAATCAGGGATGAGATTTCAGAATGTAGTAAAGTGCCTTTTTTCATGTTTCACTCCCGAGCGAAACGTTTCGCTGAGCAGGAGTATAGAAAACAGCAAGGGGAAAAAACAATCGACAAAAGGTGAAACTGTGATCAGCATCGAAACGTTTCGTTCACAATGACCACGGTTTGCCTTAAATAGCAGATAACACTAATGATAAAAAGAATAGAGAGGATACCAACAGCATCACTGACCGGATGCAGACGCGCTGTATTTTCCCTCTGAGGATGCGCGTCATCAGCATGCCCGCAATACTATCCGGGCCCAGAAGCAGAGCCCGTGATACGGAAGGCGACCTGGTGACAGAACCAGAATGAACAAGACTTTCTCCACGCTCCCGCAAGGGATGAGACGCAGGCAGCGATATCTTCCGGTTCAGAACGCCATCAGGCGCGACACTGAAAAACCTGGCGAGCCAGACTCAGCCCTGAATTTTACGGATCTGTTTAACATCCAGTTCGACGGAGTTATAGTTTTTATCCAGCTTGCCCTGTATTTCAACTTTGTCGGCTGGTGCCACGGTCTGGCCTTCCCAGCGTTTGTGGTCAATCTCAACCTTCATGACCCCTGAGGCATCGCGGAACAGGTAATCATCATCACCCACACGCTTTTCAATATTGCCGTGCATCGTCACCCAGGCGTTATCAGCCATATTCTGAGCCTGTTTCACCGTGGTCAACGCGCCGTTAGGGTTCACGAAGCCACCTTTCTGCGTTGATGTCGTTGGCGCATTAGGATCAATGAACCCTCCGATATGGGTAGCAAATACCGGGGTGGAAACCAGAGCAACAATGGCCAGTAAAGCAGCATTCTTTTTCATTTTATTCACCTTTTTTGAATGGGTACGTTTTATTCAGGCGGAATTAAAACAAAAGGTTCTTAACAGGATCTTAAGGAACATGGCTTGGCTGGAAAATTTTATTATTTTGTCTAAAACGCGCGATTTTCGCTATTCGTGGGTATATACCCTCAATAATTAAAGTTGCGGGACAGTGGCAATCGCAGGGATCCTGATACCCCGCCACCGTCCCTCTGTTTGCAGTATAACGACTATACAAAGGCAACGCGGTCTCGTATAAAACCGTTATTCACAGAAGGAATCTATCATGCGAATTTTAGTCATTGAAGACGACAGGTTGATTGGCGACGGCCTCCGTGCCGGGCTGATTAAGATGGGGTTCAACGTTGACTGGTTTACCAATGGCAAAGAGGGAAAAACAGCACTGGACGCCGCGCCTTACGATGCCGTGGTGCTGGACCTCAGCCTGCCCGGCATTGATGGACTGGAGATCCTACGCCAGTGGCGACAACAGGGTCGCGATGAGCCGGTACTGATCCTGACGGCAAGAGATGCATTGGAACAACGGATTAGCGGTTTACAACAGGGCGCGGACGACTACCTTTGCAAACCTTTTGCGCTTAGCGAGGTCGCTGCGCGTCTACAGGCATTGATCCGTCGTCGTCACGGACAGCTTCACCCTTCACTGAACCACGGTGCGGTGGTAATGGAAACCGGTTCACGCACGGTCACGCTCAATGGTGATCCACTGCCGCTGAAGGCACGCGAACTGGCACTACTGGAACTGTTCCTGATGAATGCCGGTCGTGTTCTGACTCGCGATCAGTTGAAAGAGAAGCTTTATAGCTGGGATGACGACGTCTCCAGCAATACCGTTGAGGTACACATTCACCATTTGCGTAAAAAACTTGGCAGTCAGTTTATTCGCACCGTTCATGGCGTGGGTTATACGCTGGGAGAACCGTTGTGAACAAGCTGAGTTTACGTCTGCGCCTGATGCTGGGTTTTATTCTGCTCACGCTGATTTGTGGGGGCGCGGCAAGCCTGGGGGCCTGGTGGCAGACGAGACACAATATTAACAAGCTGTTTGATACCCAGCAGATGCTGTTCGCCAAACGTCTGGCGACAATGAACCCGGAGCAGATCAACACTCAACCACTCACCATGCCTAAAAGCAAAAGGATGCTCAAACATCATCACGGTGAGCAAGATGACGATACTCTGGCCTTTGCAGTCTTCACGCGTGACGGACGGATGGTAATGAATGATGGTGACAACGGCAAAGACTTCCTTTTCCACTACCAGCGCGATGGTTTCACTGACGATAAGTTGAAGGACGATGATGACTTATGGCGGCTGGTATGGCTCAGTACACCAGATAACCGCTATCTGGTCGTAGTCGGTCAGGAATGGGAATATCGCGATGATATGACCAGAGATATTGTACAAACCAATCTGTTCCCATGGCTGATAGCCCTGCCGGTAATGATATTGCTACTGTTATGGCTGCTGACGCACGAACTGGCACCACTGAAAAAAATGGCCCACCAGCTCCGTCAACGTTCCCCAGATGATAGTTCGCCGCTACACGAGAAACGGGTTCCACAGGAAGTGCGTCCGTTGTTAGAAGAACTGAACGCATTGTTCGCCAGAATTGGCGAAATGCTGGTGCGTGAGCGCCGCTTCACTTCCGATGCCGCCCATGAACTAAGAAGCCCACTGGCAGCGCTAAAGGTGCAAACGGAGGTCGTACAACTGGCACATGATGATGAAGCCTTGCGCCATCATGCATTGATCAATCTGGATAAAGGAATCGACCGCGCCACCCGATTGGTCGATCAGTTGCTAACGCTTTCAAGGCTGGAAAGCAGCGAAGAACTTGATAAACAGCCGGTAGATCTACAACCACTATTGCAACAGGCGGTGATGGATCACTACGGCAAAGCACGGTCAGCAGGGGTGGAAATCATGTTAACTTCGCCAGACACACCGGTCATCTTTCCTGGTAATACACTGCTATTGTCACTGATGATGCGCAACCTGCTGGATAATGCCATTCGTTACAGTCAGGCTGGCGGCAACATTGAGCTGAAACTTTCACAGCATGGGATTGAGGTGGCGGATGACGGTAACGGCGTGAGTGCTGAAGACTTAAAGCGAATCGGCGAACGTTTCTATCGGCCACCGGGACAAGAGAAAAGCGGTAGCGGGTTGGGCCTGTCGATTGTCAGCCAGATAGCCCACTTACACGCAATGCAGGTGACATTTGCTAACCGGGAAGAAGGCGGCTTCATCGTACGGATTAGCTGGTAATTCACCGACGATAACGACAATGATCTCTTTCAGTGAACATCAATCAAAAAGTTAACGCGCAGAAACGACGGGCCGGCAAGCCCGTCCTGTTTCTGTGGTTTAAATTTCAACCTGGGTTCCTAATTCGATAACCCGATTAGGGGGAATTTCAAATTGATCCGGCGCACGCAGGGCGTTCTTTTGCAGCATCAGGAACAGCTTGCCGCGCAACTGCAAATACCAGGGTCGTTTGCCGATGATCAGCGACTCATGCGACATAAAGAACGACGTTTCCATCATCCGGCAGTTCAGCCCTTCCAGCCCGCAACGATGGAAAATCTCTTCCACATTCGGCGTTTCACGCCAACCGTAACTGGCCACCACGCGCCAGAAAGTCGGGGAAAGCTGCTCAATAGTCACACGACGAACATTATGCACGTAGGGCGCGTCTTCAGTACGTAACGTCAGGAGCACTACGCGCTCATGTAGCACTTTGTTATGTTTGAGGTTATGTAACATTGCGAACGGGATAACGTTCAGGGCCCGGGACATATAAACCGCGGTTCCCGGTACACGCACCGGCGGTGATTTTTCCAGAGAGGCAATCATCGCCTCCAGAGAGTTGCCGTGCTCATGCATTCGACGCAGCAGACGGAAACGTTCGCTTTTCCAGGTGGTCATGATAACAAACATCACCAATGCCAAACTCAGCGGTAACCAGCCCCCCGAAAAGACTTTAATCAGATTTGCTGAGAACAGGGAAACATCAATACACAACATACCAATAAGGATCAGCATCACCAGATAACGATTCCAGTGCCAGTTTTTAATCGCCACAACAGAGCAGAGAATCGCGGTCAGTACCATCGTGCCAGTCACGGCAATACCGTATGCCGCCGCCAGATTACTGGAGTGTTTGAAGTCCATAATGACGAGGACCACTGCGAAAAACAGGATCCAGTTGATCACCGGAATATAAATCTGTCCTGATTCTTCTTCTGAAGTATGCACGATACGCATCGGCGGCAGGTATCCCAAACGAACCGCCTGACGCGTCAGGGAGAAGACACCGGAAATCACCGCCTGCGAGGCAATAACCGTCGCCAACGTCGCGAGGATCAATATTGGGATCAACGCCCAGTCAGGCGCCAGCAGATAAAACGGATTTTTAATAGCTTGTGGATTTTTCAACAACAGCGCGCCCTGACCGAAGTAGTTCAGCACCAACGACGGCAGCACCACTGAAAACCAGGCCAGGCGGATTGGTAATTTACCGAAGTGCCCCATATCCGCATACAGCGCTTCCACGCCGGTTATCGCCAGTACCACCGCTCCCAGCGCAAAAAATGAAACTTTTTTATATTCAACGAAGAAGTGTATTGCCCAGTAGGGATTCAACGCATGAAGAACATCAGGGTTATGCAGAATACTGCGCGCACCCATGACTGCCAGTACGATAAACCATAGCATCATCACTGGCGCAAACAGTTTACCCACTATTCCTGTTCCATGCTTTTGAATAATAAAGAGTAAAGTCAGAACAGCAATCGCCAGCGGTACGATCCAGGTATCAAGATTCGGTGCCGCAATTTCCAAGCCTTCAATGGCCGAAAGCACCGAAACAGCGGGGGTAATAACCACCTCGCCATAGAAAAAACTGCCGCCAGTCAATCCCATGATCACCAATACTGCGGTGGCTCTGGCGCTGGTATTACGACCAGCCAGTGACATCAGCGTAAGAATGCCCCCCTCCCCAGCATTGTCGGCACGCATCACATAGCTGATATATTTCAGCGAAACGACCAATACCAACAGCCAGAAAATCAGCGAAAGAAAGCCAAATACCGCACCACGCTCAACACCAAAACCGAACTGCCCGGAGAGGCATTCCCGCAAAGTATATAGTGGACTGGTTCCTATGTCGCCATACACAACACCAATGGCTGCTAACGTGACACCACCAAGGGACTGCTTTTTTTCAGAACTCATAAACTAATCTTTTGTTGGGGCTGAATTTTGCCGAATTGCTTGCAGCGTTATCAAACCGTCAAAAAGCGCACAGTATGCACGATTCATCACGAATGCCTACCCCTAATTACGTTAAAAATAAAAATTTCAATGTCCTGTATCACCCTTTGATAAGAAAAAAGCTGACTCACATCAACACTTTCAAGCATCATAACCCGTAATGTTTACGCTCGACAGACCGTAGAATAAGGATGAATGTTTGATTATGCCTCAGCATCATGTACTTGCGGAAAGAATCGCTCGCCTGAGCAATGCCTTAGAAAAGGGGCTTTATGAACGGCATCATGCGATTCGCCTTTGTCTGCTGGCAGCACTCAGCGGAGAAAGCGTCTTTCTGCTTGGTCCACCAGGTATAGCCAAAAGTCTGATAGCCCGCCGTTTAAAATTTGCTTTCCAACATGCCCGCGCTTTCGAATATCTGATGACCCGCTTCTCCACGCCGGAGGAAGTTTTCGGCCCACTGTCTATTCAGGCGTTAAAAGACGAAGGACGCTATCAGCGTCTGACCCGAGGCTATCTGCCAGATGCCGAAATAGTGTTTCTGGATGAGATCTGGAAAGCCGGACCGGCCATTCTTAACACTCTGCTAACGGCCATCAACGAACGTCGTTTTCGTAATGGCGACCGTGAAGAAAAAATTCCGATGCGGCTGCTGATCACCGCCGCCAACGAGCTTCCCGAGGCCGACAGCGGGCTGGAAGCCCTGTATGACCGGATGCTGATCCGTCTGTGGCTGGATAATGTACATGAAAAACAGAACTTCCGCGGCATGCTAACCCACCAGCAAGACGACAGTAATCCAGTGGCTGATTCGCTGCGTATTACCGATGAAGAGTACAGTGAATGGCAGAAGGGAATCGCCCAGGTTTCTCTACCAGATGAGGTGTTCGAGTTAATTTTCCTGCTTCGTCAACAGTTGGAGAACCATCCAGATGCGCCTTACGTCTCTGATCGCCGTTGGAAAAAAGCGATTCATCTGCTGCAGGCCTGTGCTTTTTATAGTGGCCGCAGTGCGATTGCACCGATCGATCTGATCCTACTGAAAGACTGCCTGTGGCATGACATGCCGTCAATGAAGCTTCTCGATAATGAAATCGATAATCTGATGACGCAACAAGCATGGCAACAGCAGCCGATGCTGATAAAACTACAGCAGATTGACTCCCGCCGCCTGGCGCTGCAACAGGAAAAGAACGTCGAACACGCTATCAGGCTGGAAAAACACGGCGGCATGTTCAGCCGCAAACCACATTACGAACTGCCTGCCACGTTGACGGATGATCCCCTGATCCTGATGCTGCAAAAAACCCTGATATTGCACGATATACATGTAACGCATGTGGTTATCACTCGCGATTCCCTGCATCACTGGTTGCAAAAAGGCACAGAGGTGCGTGGCAAACTGAATGGCATTGGCTTTTCCCAATCGCTGGATCTGCACGTGGACAGCAACGACTGCCTGACGTTGCGGGATGTCAGCTTACAGACTTCCAGGCTGATGCTGCCCGGCAAGCAACAGGACAGCAGTCTACCGGAAGAAATTGAGCAGGCGCTTGATGAACTGGAGACGCAACTGCGTACTCAGCGGCTTCTTTTCAGCCAGCACCAACGTTGCCTGTTCATCAGTGATGACTGGCTGGCAAAGATTGAAGAGAGCCTGCAGCAGGTTTCCGAGCGACTTAAGCAGGTGCGGCAGTGATCTCGCTGGATACACTGAGCACTTTTCTGGCCATCAGTGAAAATGCGATGATCGATGAGTTGATTCTGGCGTTACTGACCAACCCACAACTGGCGGTCTTTTTTGAAAAATACCCGGCCCTGAAAAAAGCCTTAATGCAGGATCTGCCACGCTGGAGGTCCGAAATTCTCGAACAGTTGAAAACCAGCCCTGCCCCGGACGATCTGGCCGACGAGTTCACTCTTTTTCAGCAATGCCAACCGCTAAGCCGACCTGCATTTTGCCACCGATTAGAAGAAATACTGCAATATCTGGAACAACATCACTCCCCGTTCGCTAAAGAAGCCCGGGAACGGGTCGCCAATGCTTTTCCTGCCGATTCGCTCACAGAACCGCAGCACATCCTGTTTTTACAACGCTGGCGGCTCAGCCTGTCACTGCAAACCTTATCGCTAAATCAGCAACTGTTTGATGAAGAACGAGAAAAACTGTTGGCCGAGCTGCAACAACGGCTGATGATGAGTGGGCAACTGGCGCAGATACTGTCAGATAACAATGAAGTTGCCGCGAGTAGACTGTGGGATCTGACCAAAAATCCCCTACAGAGTGGTGATTATCAATTGCTGGTGGAATACAGTGATTTTTTGGCACAACAACCTACTTTGCAAAAGCTGGCAGAACAGCTGGGGCGCAGCCGGGAGGCCAAAGTGGTACTGTCGGAGGACGCACCAATGGAGGCTTTTCACCAGTGGGTCAGAGAACCCTCAAATGTGCCGGAAGGCGTTAACGGGCTGCATCAAAGCGATGATATCCTGCGTCTGTTGCCCACAGAGCTGGCGACATTAGGCATCAGCGAGCTGGAGATGGAGTTTTACCGCCGACTGGTAGAAAAAAGACTGCTGACGTATCGCCTGCAAGGTGAAGCCTGGCACGATAAAGTCACCTTACGCCCGGTCACCCACCATCATTATGACCAACAGCCTCGCGGGCCTTTTATTGTCTGCGTTGATACTTCTGGCTCAATGGGCGGTTTTAACGAACGTTGTGCCAAAGCCTTCTGCCTGGCGTTGCTAAAGATGGCGCTGGCTGATAACCGCCGCTGTTACATCATGCTGTTCGCCCACGAGGTTATCGGTTATGAGCTGACGGCAGATGACGGCATTGCCCAGGCCATCCGTTTCCTCAGCCAGCGCTTTCGTGGCGGTACCGATCTGCCTGCCTGCCTGGATGCAGTGCTGACAACACTGTCCACTCCCGGGTGGAATGACGCCGATGCGGTGATTATTTCCGACTTCATCGCTCAGCGGATACCGGAAGAACTACAAAAAAGCATCAAACGCCACCAGTCACAACAGCAACAGCGCTTCCATGCTGTAGCCCTGTCCGATCATGGAAAACCTGGCATTATGCGCATCTTCGACCATATCTGGCGCTTTGATACCGGGTTGAGAAGCCGCTTGCGGCGCCGCTTGCGACATTAGTTTCCGATAGCAAAAATCGGGGCATGCTTATTTGCTATAGTCATGTGCATGAGATGGTTCTGTTGCCGACCGTTCGTGCCCGGCGAAAGGGTCGTGTTTGACACACTTCCATTTTAGCAGTCTGGCGTAAACGCCAGGACATCTTAGCGGATCGGGTATCCGCTGATGAATCAACAATAATATTGCCTGTCTGGTTAATTACCTTCACATTACGCAGTTATTCATTGTTCAATCATTAATACAGGAAGCGCCATGGCAGATAATTTGCAAATTGATAACCTCGATCGTGGCATTCTCAACGCGCTGCTGTCCGATGCCCGCACCGCTTATGCTGAACTGGCCAAACAGTTTAACGTCAGCCCAGGCACTATCCACGTCAGGGTAGAAAAGATGAAGCAATCAGGGATAATCAAAGGCACGCGGGTGGAGATTGATCCCAGGCAATTGGGATATGATGTCTGCTGCTTTATTGGCATCATTCTGAAAAGCGCCAAAGATTATCCTTCTGCGCTGGCTCGTCTGAACAGTCTGGATGAAGTTGTCGAGGCATATTACACCACGGGTCACTACAGCATCTTCATTAAAGTCATGTGCCGTTCGATCGATGCTTTACAACAAGTACTGATCAATAAGATCCAGACCATTGAAGAAATCCAGTCCACCGAAACGCTGATCTCCCTGCAAAACCCCATTATGCGTACCATCAAGCCCTGATCTGTGCACAAAATTATCCACAGAAATATAGGCTTTTAATCTTACAAGTGTACGTGGCGTTTATAGTTGCAGGCCATTTTCGTTCAGCCAGCACACAGCGCCCGCAGCATACTTTAGTCTGTGAGGATCGCGAGCACTGTCCGGGCGGAAAATGGCAAGTAATAGAGCCCCCCACCATTATTAACCCTACTTACCCACAGGTAGATCCCATATTGATCACAGCGTACAATATCCAACTTTGTAGAGCAGGGATCTGACATGGCTGACGTAACCTTAATCACTGGCAGTACCTTAGGCGGCACAGAATATGTCGCCGAAATGCTGGCTGAAAAATTAGAAGCGGCTGGTTTTTCAACAGAGCTGTTGCACGGCCCCGAACTGGACGAACTTTCCACAGAAGGTACCTGGCTGGTAGTGACTTCCACCCATGGCGCAGGTGATCTGCCGGATAACCTGCAACCGTTGTTTGATGCAATAAAAGATAACCAACCGGATCTAAGCCGGGTTCGTTATGGGGCTGTGGGCATTGGCAACCGGGAATACGATACATTCTGCGGTGCAATAGATAAGATGGATAATTTACTAACCGCTTGCGGCGCTAAACGGCTTGGTGATCGTCTGGATATTGACGTGCTGGAACATGAGATCCCGGAAGATCCCGCAGAGGTGTGGATAGAAAGTTGGAAATTATTGCTGAACTGAATACCTCGGGTAGTCGTTGATTCTGGCTGCCCACATAATAAAAACCACGATAGTTTTGTAAATAATGCCCCTGTTTGTTCATTTTACCGGCAATCAGTTGTGGATAAGTCTGCTTTATACCCGGTGATAACCGGTTGTTATCCCAATAACAACTTTCATACTTGCCAGTACCTGTGAATAACTCCATCTTTTGATCCCAGCTTATACGTGGCAGGATCACCGATCTTTCACAGCAAACGATCCTGCTTAAATCAATGATCCTGTGCAGGAAAAAAGGCTTATCCACAGAGATCGTCGATCCTAATAGAAGATCCAATAAAGAGATCTCTAAATAAAAAAGATCTTCTTTTTAATACCTGCCGGGCCCTGTGCTTTCGCCAACGTTTAAAGTTGAGTAGAATCCACACTCCTGACAGAAATGACTCAATCGCACAACGGCGAGGTGCAGTACCATGTTTTATCCAGATCCTTTTGACGTCATCGTAATCGGTGGTGGTCATGCGGGAACCGAAGCTGCAATGGCAGCAGCCCGAATGGGTCAGCACACCCTGCTTTTAACCCATAACATTGATACGCTTGGACAAATGTCCTGTAATCCTGCGATTGGTGGTATCGGTAAAGGACATCTGGTTAAGGAAGTGGATGCACTTGGCGGACTCATGGCCCACGCCATCGATCAGGCGGGTATCCAGTTTAGGATACTAAACGCGAGTAAAGGCCCGGCGGTACGAGCGACTCGAGCTCAGGCAGATCGCGTGCTCTATCGGCAGGCCGTACGTACCGCTCTGGAGAATCAACCCAATCTGATGATCTTCCAGCAAGCTGTTGAGGATCTCATTGTCGAGAATGATCACGTGGTTGGTGCTGTCACTCAGATGGGGTTGAAGTTTCGGGCAAAAACCGTAGTGCTGACGGTCGGGACTTTCCTGGACGGCAAGATTCACATCGGACTGGATAATTATAGTGGGGGGCGTGCTGGAGATCCTCCTTCCATTCCGCTGGCGCGTCGTCTGCGCGAACTTCCTCTGCGTGTCAGTCGCTTGAAAACCGGTACTCCTCCACGTATTGATGCCAGAACCATTGATTTCAGCGTACTGACGCCTCAGCATGGCGATACGCCAATGCCAGTGTTTTCGTTCATGGGCAATGTCGCGCAGCACCCCCAGCAGATGCCTTGTTACATCACCCATACCAATGAGAAAACACATGAAGTTATCCGCAATAATCTCGATCGCAGCCCGATGTATGCTGGCATAATCGAAGGGATTGGGCCACGCTACTGTCCATCGATTGAAGATAAAGTGATGCGTTTTGCTGATCGTAATGCCCACCAGATTTTTCTGGAGCCCGAAGGATTGACCAGCAACGAAATTTATCCGAACGGTATCTCTACCAGCCTACCCTTTGACGTCCAAATGCAGATCGTACGCTCAATGCAGGGAATGGAAAATGCTAAAATCGTCCGTCCTGGCTACGCGATTGAGTATGATTTCTTCGATCCTCGTGATCTAAAACCCACGTTGGAAAGCAAATTTATTCACGGTTTGTTTTTTGCCGGTCAAATCAACGGTACGACAGGTTACGAAGAAGCCGCAGCGCAAGGCTTACTGGCTGGTCTGAATGCGGGGCGACTGTCTGCTGATAAAGAGTGCTGGGCTCCTCGCCGCGATCAGGCTTACCTTGGGGTCCTGGTTGATGATCTGTGCACTTTGGGCACCAAAGAGCCGTATCGCATGTTTACCTCCAGAGCAGAATATCGCCTGATGCTACGTGAAGACAATGCTGACCTCCGCCTGACTGAAGTCGGCCGGGAATTGGGTCTGGTGGATGACATTCGCTGGGCGCGCTACAATGAGAAACTTGAAAGCATTGAGCAGGAACGTCAACGTCTGCGTGATATCTGGGTTCACCCGAAATCCACTTCGGTTGAGGAAGTGAATAACGTACTGAGTGCAGCACTGACTAAGGAAGCGAATGGCGAAGATCTACTACGTCGGCCTGAAATGACTTACCAAAAATTGATGACCTTAAGTACTTTCACTCCGGCACTGAAAGATCCTCAGGCGGCGGAACAGGTTGAAATCCAGGTTAAATATGAAGGGTACATCACTCGACAGCAGGAAGAGATTGACCGTCATTTGCGCAATGAGAACACTCTTTTGCCAGAGGATTTGGATTATCGTCAGGTGAGCGGCCTTTCCAATGAGGTCATCGCTAAATTGAACGATCATAAACCGGGTTCGATAGGCCAGGCTTCACGTATTTCCGGAATTACGCCAGCAGCAATCTCCATTTTGTTGATCTACCTTAAAAAGAAAGGTTTATTGCGCAAAAGCGCCTGACAAGCGCGGTTCTTTTAGGTTGTGTTGTGGGGCGATGACTCGCCCTTATTGCTTGTTTACCGGAAATAATTGTGATTATTAAACTCACTTCTCTGCTGAAAACCGCTCATATTTCTCTGTCCGATCAACAAATACATCAGTTAGTGGCCTATGTCGAGTTGCTGCATAAATGGAACAAGGCTTATAACCTGACCTCTGTGCGTGATCCTCAGCAGATGTTGGTTCGCCATATTCTTGACAGTATCGTGGTGGAACCTCACCTGCAGGGACATCGTTTTATCGATGTGGGAACCGGTCCTGGGTTACCAGGCGTGCCGTTGGCTATCGTTCGTCCTGATGCCCATTTCACTTTATTAGACAGCCTGGGCAAGCGCATCCGTTTCTTAAAGCAGGTGCAGTACGAGCTGAAGCTCAGTAATATCACCCCGGTACAGAGCCGCGTAGAGGATTTTATTGCTGAACCCCCTTTTGATGGCGTTATTAGCCGTGCTTTTGCTTCTCTCAACGATATGCTCAACTGGTGTTGTCATCTGGCGGGTGAAAATGGCCGATTTTATGCGCTTAAAGGGGTTGTTCCTGAGGATGAAATTGCGGTTTTGCCTGAGGGATTCACCCTCGATAAAGTTCTCAAACTTTCTGTTCCACAACTTGAAGGTGAACGCCATCTGGTGGTGATCAGTCCCTGATGAATTATGTCCATAAAGTTCGTAGGTGCTTTATGTTATTGGATTTTTAGTTAAGTTACGTAACTATAAATTTGTTGAATTAATCGCAGTGAAAACATGGCCAGGGAGGTGATGTAAATTTGACCTTTCGTGTGGAATTTATCGTTTTTTTTTGCTGGGGGATTGTTTCGGCAACGTTAAAACTAGCCGTTGAAATTATCAGACATACTCATTTACATTTAACCTTTTATGTACATTGGATTATCAATACATTAACTATATCTAAGCTTTGTCTGATTTTTGATCGTCATGCACTGTAATCTATTTTGTTTATAAATTGAGATAAGTACTAATTGTGGTGTGGAAAATTAGTGAACTGACATGTCAATAAGTTCGTTGAAAAGATAATAAGGTGTCTTTTAAAAATAAATTGATATAATCCACTGAATATAAAATATTTTTAGCGTGGTTTTTGCTGTCATTTCAGGATTCTTACTGACTTTTTTTTGCGCGCGATATTACTTTAAGTGTGATCTTCTGCACGCTTTGCGACCCGTGTCTGATCGCTATTAGCATCAATTATCGGTAGTTTGATGATTTACCCAGAATTGAAAAATAGGGATCGCGAAAGAAATTTAAATAATTGTTCACCTTTTCGCTACTTATCCATTGAAATTACAGGGGCGCACCGTATAATTTGCTCGTTTTTTGCCGCTTGACTCAAAAGAGCAAAGGCAGTTTTATACGACACGCGACATAGCCCCCGAGGGGCAGGAGAATTTCAGCGTCATGTCAGTGTCTCTTTACAGTGTGAAATTTGTCCGAGCCGTGCTGTTGCTTCAGTTGGTGACTTTAGTCGTAATCGGCGCGCTATTTGCTCTTAAAGATCTGACTTGGGGCTCGTCCGCATTTGCGGGTGGATTGGCAGCCTGGCTGCCAAACGTGTTGTTTATGATTTTTGCCTGGCGTCATCAGGCAGGGGACCCTGTTAAGGGGCGCGTGGCCTGGGGGTTCGCACTGGCTGAAGTGCTGAAGGTTCTGGCAACCATTCTTCTGCTGATCGCGGCGCTGGCGATATTCAGAGTGGTGTTTACGCCGCTTGGAGTGGCCTGGTTATCGGTGCTGATGGTGCAAATCGTCGCACCGGCTGTAATTAACAACAAAGGGTAAGAGGCATCATGGCTGCAGGAGAAATCTCTACGCCGCAGGATTACATAGGTCATCATCTGACACATCTTCAGCTTGACCTGCGTACCTTCGAGCTAGTGCATCCACATAACGTACCAGCGACGTTCTGGATACTAAATATCGACTCCATGTTTTTCTCTGTGGTGCTGGGACTGGTGTTCCTGGTGCTGTTTCGTAAGGTTGCGAAATCAGCCACCAGTGGCGTACCTGGAAAACTGCAGGCAGCGATTGAGTTGGTTGTTGGTTTTGTCGACAGTAATGTGCGCGAGATGTACCACGGAAAAAGCAAACTGATCGCTCCGCTGGCTCTGACGATTTTCGTCTGGGTATTCCTGATGAACTTCATGGATTTGCTGCCTATCGATCTGCTGCCGTATATCGGTGAACACATCCTGGGGCTACCATCGTTGCGTATTGTACCAACGGCTGATGTTAACGTGACGTTGTCGATGGCGCTTGGCGTATTTATTTTGATTCTGTTCTACAGCATCAAGATGAAAGGCATTGGCGGCTTTGCTAAAGAGCTGACTTTGCAACCCTTCAATCACCCCATTTTCATCCCGATCAACCTGATCCTTGAAGGGGTGAGCCTGCTCTCCAAACCGATTTCTCTCGGTCTGCGACTGTTTGGCAACATGTATGCGGGGGAATTGATTTTTATCCTGATTGCCGGTCTGTTGCCGTGGTGGTCACAGTGGGTCTTGAATGTGCCTTGGGCCATTTTCCACATCCTGATCATTTCGCTGCAGGCTTTCATTTTCATGGTCTTAACGATTGTCTATCTGTCGATGGCATCTGAAGAACATTGATTTTTTATCAACACAACTGCGTTTTAACTGAAACAAATTGGAGACTGTCATGGAAAACCTGAATATTGATCTGCTGTACATGGCTGCCGCTGTGATGATGGGTTTAGCGGCAATCGGTGCTGCGATCGGTATCGGCATCCTCGGAGGTAAATTCCTGGAAGGCGCTGCGCGTCAACCTGATCTGATTCCTCTGCTGCGTACGCAGTTCTTTGTGGTAATGGGACTGGTGGATGCTATCCCGATGATCGCTGTTGGTCTGGGTCTGTACGTGATGTTTGCTGTCGCGTAGTAACCGATGTTCATCGTTAAACATAATGTTTGGCGATGAACGGCTTCTGTCGATTATTATTGATAACCGCAGAGAAAAGTTAACTTAACAAGAGGCATTGTGCTGTGAACCTTAACGCAACAATCCTCGGTCAGGCTATCGCGTTCATCCTGTTTGTAGCGTTCTGCATGAAGTACGTATGGCCGCCGCTTATGGCTGCTATCGAAAAGCGCCAGAAAGAAGTTGCCGAAGGCCTTGCTTCCGCTGAACGTGCCAAAAAAGATTTGGATCTCGCGCAGGCTAATGTGACCGATCAGCTGAAAAAAGCGAAAGAAGAAGCTCAGGTTATCGTCGAACAGGCTAACAAGCGTCGTTCGCAGATCCTGGACGAAGCGAAAACTGAAGCTGAGCAGGAACGTAACAAGATCGTTGCTCAGGCGCAGGCGGAAATTGAAGCCGAGCGTAAACGTGCACGTGAAGAGTTACGTAAACAAGTCGCGATGCTGGCTGTTGCTGGCGCCGAGAAAATTATTGAACGTTCCGTGGATGAAGCTGCTAACAGCGACATCGTCGATAAACTGGTCGCTGAACTGTAAGGAGGGAGGGGCTGATGTCTGAATTTACTACTGTAGCTCGCCCCTACGCCAAAGCAGCTTTTGACTTTGCTGTTGAGCATCAGAATGTTGATAGCTGGCAGCAGATGCTGGCGTTCGCTACTGAGGTAGCCAGCAATGAACAGGTTGCAGAACTGCTTTATGGCGCGCTTGCGCCGGAAGCGTTGTCTGCACAGTTCATCGCTATCTGTGGCTCGCAACTGGACGAAGCTGGTCAGAATCTGATCAAGGTAATGGCTGAAAACAAACGTTTACCAGCGCTTCCAGATGTTCTGGTTCAGTTTATCCAGTTACGTGCCGCACATGATGCGATCATTGACGTTGAGGTAATCTCTTCCACTACATTGAGTGACGAACAGCTGACCAAAATCAGCGCCGCTATGGAAAAACGTCTGTCACGCAAAGTTAAGCTGAATTGCAAAATTGATAAGTCTGTAATGGCAGGCGTAATCATCCGTGCGGGTGATATGGTCATTGATGGCAGCGTACGCGGCCGTCTTGAGCGTCTTGCAGACGTCTTGCAGTCTTAAGGGGACTGGAGCATATGCAACTGAATTCCACCGAAATCAGCGAACTGATCAAGCAGCGCATTGCTCAGTTCAATGTCGTGAGTGAAGCTCACAACGAAGGTACAATCGTATCCGTCAGTGACGGTATCATCCGCATTAATGGCCTGGCCGATGTGATGCAGGGTGAGATGATCTCATTACCGGGTAATCGTTATGCCATCGCCCTGAACCTGGAGCGTGACTCTGTTGGTGCGGTGGTGATGGGACCCTATACTGACCTCGCCGAAGGTATGAAGGTTAAGTGTACGGGCCGTATTCTGGAAGTGCCTGTTGGTCGTGGCTTGCTGGGCCGCGTGGTGAACACCCTGGGGGCGCCAATTGATGGTAAAGGCGCTATCGACAACGATGGTTTCTCACCAATCGAAGTGATTGCCCCTGGCGTTATCGACAGACAGTCTGTTGACCAGCCTGTCCAGACGGGTTACAAGTCAGTTGATGCGATGATCCCAATCGGCCGTGGCCAGCGTGAGCTGATCATCGGTGACCGCCAGACCGGTAAAACCGCGATGGCTATCGATGCAATCATCAATCAGCGTGATTCCGGTATCAAGTGCGTGTATGTGGCCATTGGTCAGAAAGCGTCCACTATCTCTAACGTGGTTCGTAAGCTGGAAGAGTACAACGCCCTGTCTAATACCATTGTGGTGGTGGCGACCGCTTCTGAGTCTGCTGCATTGCAGTATCTGGCACCATATTCGGGTTGTGCCATGGGAGAATACTTCCGTGACCGTGGTGAAGATGCGCTGATCGTCTATGATGACCTGTCTAAACAGGCTGTCGCTTACCGTCAGGTTTCACTGTTGCTGCGTCGTCCGCCAGGACGTGAAGCGTTCCCAGGGGACGTGTTTTACCTCCACTCCCGTTTGCTGGAGCGTGCTTCCCGTGTGAGCGCCGACTATGTTGAGCGTGTCACTAATGGTGAAGTGAAAGGTAAAACGGGATCACTGACCGCGCTGCCAATCATTGAAACCCAGGCTGGTGACGTTTCCGCATTCGTTCCGACTAACGTTATCTCGATTACTGATGGTCAGATCTTCCTGGAAACCAACCTGTTCAACTCTGGTATTCGTCCGGCGGTTAACCCGGGTATTTCCGTATCCCGTGTTGGTGGTGCTGCGCAGACCAAGATAATCAAGAAACTGTCCGGTGGTATTCGTACCGCTCTGGCGCAGTATCGTGAACTGGCCGCGTTCTCACAGTTTGCCTCCGATTTGGACGAAGCAACCCGTAAACAGTTGGATCACGGACAGAAAGTGACTGAACTGCTGAAACAGAAACAGTATATGCCTATGTCTATCGCACAGCAGGGGGTGGTACTGTTTGCAGCTGAGCGAGGCTTTCTGAATGACGTTGAACTGGCGAAAATCAGCAGCTTCGAGACCGCTTTGCTGGCCTTCGCTGAGCGTGATTACGCTCAGCTGATGGCTGAAATCAACCAGTCTGGTAACTACAACAACGAGATCGAAGAGAAGTTAAAAGACCTCCTCGAAACGTTTAAGAAAACCCAGTCCTGGTAATGTCTGGCGGCTTGTCCCTTAAGGGGCAGGCCGCAAGGCTTTGAGGAGAAGCTTATGGCCGGCGCAAAAGAGATACGTAGTAAGATCGCAAGCGTTCAGAATACGCAAAAGATCACCAAAGCGATGGAAATGGTGGCTGCCTCCAAAATGCGTAAATCGCAGGAATGTATGGCGGCTAGCCGTCCTTATGCAGAGACCATGCGCAAAGTGATTGGTCACATTGCGTTAGGGCATCTGGAGTATAAGCACCCTTACCTGGAGGAGCGTGACGTTAAGCGCGTTGGCTACCTGGTCGTATCCACCGACCGCGGGCTTTGTGGTGGTTTGAACATTAACCTGTTCAAAAAATTGCTGGCTGATATGAAAAGCTGGTCTGATAAAGGGGTACTGAGTGATCTGGCCATTATCGGTTCCAAAGGTCTGTCATTCTTTAACTCTGTCGGTGGCAACGTGGTTGCTCAGGTTACCGGTATGGGGGATAAACCAGCCCTGTCTGACCTGATTGGCCCGGTAAAAGTGATGCTGCAGGCTTATGACGAAGGTCGGATCGACAAGCTTTATGTGGTCAGCAACAAATTTATCAACACCATGTCTCAGACTGCGCAGATCAATCAGTTGCTGCCGTTACCGCCAGCAGATGAAGATGAAGACGTTGTGAATAAGAGTACCTGGGATTATCTGTATGAGCCGGATCCGAAAGCGCTGCTGGATACATTATTGCGTCGCTACGTCGAGTCTCAGGTTTACCAGGGGGTTGTAGAAAACCTGGCCAGTGAGCAGGCCGCACGTATGGTGGCGATGAAAGCCGCAACTGACAACGGCGGAAACCTGATCAAAGACCTGCAGTTGGTATACAACAAAGCTCGTCAGGCCAGCATCACCCAGGAACTTACCGAGATTGTCGGTGGGGCCTCCGCGGTTTAATCAGGTATACCCAGGCACTGGAGCAGCAGCAAAACAGTAAGCGAATGCGTCCCGTTGCGTTTACTTAAGAGCGATACCGGATAGTTCAGGCTGCTAACACTATTGCTGCTTCAAGCGAGTAGGGTGTAAACGAATTAGGTAGAGGATTCAAGATGGCTACTGGAAAGATTGTCCAGGTAATCGGCGCCGTGGTCGACGTCGAGTTCCCTCAGGACGCAGTACCGCAAGTGTACAGCGCCCTTGAGGTTAAAAATGGTGATGCTCGTCTGGTGCTGGAAGTTCAGCAGCAGCTGGGCGGCGGCGTGGTTCGTACTATCGCTATGGGGGCCTCAGACGGCCTGAAACGCAGCCTGGAAGTAACGGACCTTGAACATCCCATTCAGGTGCCGGTAGGTACAGCGACGCTTGGCCGTATCATGAACGTGCTGGGTGAACCCGTCGATATGAAAGGCGATATTGGTGAAGAAGAGCGTTGGTCAATTCACCGTGCACCCCCTTCTTATGAAGAACAGTCAAACTCGCAAGATCTGCTGGAAACCGGTATCAAGGTTATCGACCTGATGTGTCCGTTTGCCAAAGGCGGTAAAGTCGGTCTGTTTGGTGGTGCTGGGGTAGGTAAAACCGTCAACATGATGGAGCTTATCCGTAACATTGCGGCTGAGCACTCAGGTTTTTCCGTTTTCGCTGGTGTGGGTGAGCGTACCCGTGAAGGTAATGACTTCTACCACGAAATGACCGACTCAAACGTTATCGATAAAGTATCCCTGGTCTATGGCCAGATGAACGAGCCACCAGGAAACCGTCTGCGTGTTGCGCTGACGGGTCTGACGATGGCCGAAAAGTTCCGTGACGAAGGTCGTGATGTTCTGCTGTTCATTGATAACATCTACCGTTATACCCTGGCCGGGACGGAAGTGTCTGCATTGCTGGGTCGTATGCCTTCTGCGGTAGGTTATCAGCCAACGCTGGCAGAAGAGATGGGGGTGCTTCAGGAACGTATCACCTCGACTAAAACGGGTTCAATCACCTCTATACAGGCGGTTTATGTTCCTGCAGATGACCTGACTGACCCGTCGCCAGCCACCACCTTTGCGCACTTGGATGCCACCGTGGTACTGAGCCGTCAGATTGCTTCTCTGGGGATCTACCCGGCAGTTGACCCGCTGGATTCCACCAGTCGTCAGTTGGATCCGCTGGTGGTTGGTCAGGAGCACTATGACACGGCTCGCGGCGTTCAGTCATTACTGCAACGTTATCAGGAACTGAAAGATATTATCGCCATCCTCGGTATGGATGAACTGTCTGAAGACGAAAAACTGGTGGTTGCGCGTTCTCGTAAGATTCAGCGCTTCCTGTCTCAGCCGTTCTTCGTGGCGGAAGTCTTCACCGGTTCTCCAGGCAAATATGTGTCGCTGAAAGATACTATCCGTGGCTTTAAAGGCATCATGGAAGGTGAATTCGACCATCTGCCGGAGCAGGCTTTCTACATGGTCGGTTCCATTGATGAAGTTGTGGAAAAGGCGAAGAAACTGTAATCATATATCCTGAATTTTTCGAGTTGCAGGACAAAAACGCCAAGGTGTTTTTGCATAGTACAGGTACTGGTTCCGCAGGATTGAAGCTGTCAGGCTGAATCGTGCGGTAAACGAGCGACCCCCTTAAGTCAGGGGTGAGTAAATGCAGTCAGGACTTATGCAGCTTGAAATATGACGGAGAGAGTTTCCCTGGAGGTTAACTATGGCCATGACTTATCACCTGGATGTTGTCAGCGCAGAACAGCAGATGTTCTCCGGTCTTGTACAGAAAATCCAGGTGTCAGGTAGCGAGGGTGAGTTGGGGATTTATCCTGGACATGCCCCGCTGCTGACCGCCATTAAACCTGGTATGGTTCACATCGTTAAACAGCAGGGCGAAGAAGAGTATATTTATCTCTCCGGCGGCGTGCTGGAAGTACAACCTGGTGCGGTGACCGTGCTGGTTGATACGGCGATTCGCGGGACTGATCTTGATGAAGCCCGCGCACTGGAGGCGAAACGTCGCGCCGAAGAGCACATGAGCAGCTCTCACGGTGATGTGGACTTCGCGACCGCATCAGCTGAATTGTCTAAAGCGATCGCCAAATTGCGGGTGATTGAGTTGACCAAAAAAGCGATGTAACTCAGGTTTAAGCGACAGAATGCCAGTCAGGAAACTGACTGGCATTTTTTTTACCTGATATCAGGGCGGACAAAGGATGAAAATTATGCCGCCAGGCGTTACTTTGTCTGTTGGGCTATTTTTGGGGAGAGAAAAAAGTAGTAATTTTGCCCTTTAGCCGTTTTACTTCCGTCTATTAACAGAATGATCAGGATATCTATGTCTAACAGCGCGATGAGCGTGGTGATCCTTGCCGCAGGCAAGGGGACCCGTATGTATTCCAACCTGCCAAAAGTGTTGCATCTGCTTGCGGGTAAACCCATGGTGCAGCATGTCATTGATACCGCCAATGGTGTGGGAGCAGACAGGATTCATCTGGTTTATGGCCATGGTGGGGAGCTTTTGCAGTCAACCTTAACTGATCCCGCTTTGAATTGGGTATTGCAGGATGAGCAATTGGGTACCGGGCATGCTATGCAGCAGGCTGCGCCGCACTTTGCTGACGACGAAGACATTCTGATGTTGTATGGCGATGTACCACTGATTTCTGTTGAGACGCTAAAACGGTTGCGCGCAGCGAAACCGAAGGGGGGGATCGCGCTACTAACGGTTATTCTGGATAATCCAGGCGGTTATGGTCGTATTATCCGTAAGAATGGTGTGGTAGTGGGGATCGTAGAGCAGAAAGATGCCTCGCCGGAGCAGTTAACTATCAATGAAATTAATACCGGTATCCTGGTAGCCACTGGTGCGGACCTGAAGCGCTGGCTGAGCAAGCTGACCAACAACAACGCGCAGGGGGAGTATTACATTACCGATATCATTGCCCTTGCTCATCAGGAAGGTCGGATTATTGAAGCGGTGCATCCTTCCCGCACCACTGAAACGGATGGAGTTAATAATCGTCTGCAACTGGCAACCCTGGAACGCGTCTGGCAGGCTGAACAGGCAGAAAAGCTACTGCTGGCTGGAGTGATGCTGAATGATCCCGCCCGTTTTGATCTCAGAGGCGAGCTTATTCACGGTCGTGACGTAGTGATTGATACTAACGTCATTATTGAAGGTAAGGTGACGCTCGGCGACCGGGTGAAGATCGGCAGCGGTTGTGTGCTGAAAAACTGCGTTATTGGTGATGATTGCGAAATCAGCCCTTACAGTGTGCTGGAAAATGCCGAACTGGCCGCGGCCTGTACGGTAGGCCCGTTCGCCCGTTTGCGCCCGGGAACCATGCTGGATGAGGGCGCGCACGTGGGTAACTTCGTCGAAATGAAAAAAGCCATGCTGGGCAAAGGGTCTAAAGCGGGTCATTTAAGTTATCTGGGCGATGCGGAGATTGGGGCTAATGTGAATATTGGCGCTGGCACGATTACTTGTAATTACGATGGTGCGAATAAGTCGCTGACTGTGATTGGCGATAACGTGTTCGTCGGATCTGATACTCAACTGGTGGCGCCTGTGACGGTTGCTACTGGCGCCACCATTGCAGCAGGCACCACGGTGATGAAAGACGTTACAGCGGAAGGTCTGGTGTATAACCGTAAAGATCAACAGCTGAAAACCGGCTGGCAGCGGCCGGTGAAAAAGAAATAGTCTTTTGTTTTTTTATAAAAATTAAAGCAGTCATCGCCTAAATAATTCGAGTTGCAGGAAGGCGGCCAGCGAGTAAATCTCAGGTAAGTGACGGGGGATGCTTGTGCAGCCAACGTGCCTGCAACTTGCAGTATCAAGGGTAAATAAAAATAACCCCACTCTCTACAAGGCTCGGGGAACCGGTCAATACCGGGCAATCAGGTCAGAAGACAAAGTTAATGGCCTACGCGCCATGACGTCAGGAAAAACAATATGTGTGGAATTGTAGGTGCAGTAGCACAACGTGATATCGCTGAAATCCTGCTTGAAGGGTTACGACGTCTGGAATACCGGGGTTATGACTCTGCCGGGTTGGCGGTGGTCTCCGCCGAAGGCGCGGTAACCCGTTTACGCCGTTTGGGTAAAGTGCAAAAACTGGCAGAAGCGGCGGAAAGTACGCCGCTGGTGGGGGGGACCGGGATTGCGCACACTCGCTGGGCAACGCACGGCGAACCTTCGGAAGCCAATGCTCATCCGCATCTTTCTGAACATATTATTATTGTTCACAACGGTATTATCGAAAACCATGAACCGCTGCGTGAGCAACTGATCGCCCGAGGTTATCATTTCACGTCCGAAACCGACACTGAAGTGGTCGCTCACCTGGTTCACTGGGAACAAAAACAGTACGGTGGCTCGCTGCGTGAAGTGGTGCAGCGCATTATTCCACAACTGCGCGGTGCGTATGGCATGGTGATCCTCGATAGTCGCGATCCGTCGGTTCTGGTGGCTGCCCGTTCTGGTAGCCCGCTGGTGATTGGACGCGGAGTGGGGGAAAACTTTATTGCATCTGATCAACTGGCGTTACTGCCGGTTACCCGTCGTTTTATCTACCTGGAAGAGGGTGATATTGCTGAGATCTCCCGCCGTGAAGTGACTATCTTTGATCGTTGTGGCGAGAAGGTGCAGCGCAGCGAAATTGAATCCAGCGTGCAGTACGATGCCGGTGATAAGGGAATTTATCGCCACTATATGCAGAAAGAAATTTATGAGCAGCCGATGGCGATCAAAAACACCCTGAGTGGGCGTTTTAGCCATGGTGAAGTTGATTTATCCGAGCTGGGGCCTGATGCCAGCCAATTACTGGCGCAGGTTGAGCATATCCAGATCGTGGCATGCGGTACCTCTTACAACTCCGGCATGGTTTCCCGCTACTGGTTTGAAGCGTTGGCGAATATCCCCTGTGATGTAGAGATTGCTTCTGAGTTTCGCTATCGCAAATCGGCGGTACGTAAGAACAGCCTGCTGATTACCCTTTCGCAGTCTGGCGAAACGGCGGATACGCTGGGGGCATTGCGTCTGTCAAAAGAACTGGGCTACCTGGGATCGCTGGCTATCTGTAATGTGGCGGGATCTTCGCTGGTACGTGAGTCCGATCTGGCGTTGATGACTAAAGCCGGTACCGAAATCGGTGTGGCGTCCACCAAAGCTTTCACTACCCAGTTAACCGTATTGTTAATGCTGGTGGCGAAAATTGGACGTTTGAAAGGCATGGCTCCGCAAATTGAGCATGATATTGTTCATGGCCTGCAGGCATTGCCAAGCCGTATTGAGCAGATGCTGTCACAGGACAAGTTGATTGAAACGCTGGCGGAAGATTTCTCAGACAAACATCACGCGTTGTTCCTTGGTCGTGGCGATCAGTATCCGATTGCTATGGAAGGGGCGCTGAAGCTAAAAGAGATCTCCTACATCCATGCTGAAGCTTATGCGGCGGGCGAACTGAAGCACGGCCCGCTGGCGTTAATCGATGCGGATATGCCGGTGATTGTGGTGGCGCCGAAAAATGAGCTGCTGGAAAAATTGAAGTCGAATATTGAAGAGGTACGCGCCCGTGGTGGCCTGCTGTATGTCTTTGCGGAACAGGACGCGGGTTTCAGTGACAGCGAAGGAATGCGTATCGTTCCTCTGCCGCATGTTGAAGAGATCATTGCGCCAATTTTCTACACTATCCCTTTGCAGCTGCTGTCCTATCATGTTGCGCTGATTAAAGGCACTGATGTCGATCAGCCGCGGAACCTGGCGAAGTCAGTCACTGTCGAGTAATACGGCGTGGCGATTAGGGATATATATACCCTGCAATTTTTGAAGTATTAAGGGTATAAATCGGTGAACTGAACCCATCCGGTAATGCTGCTCAAAAAGCATACCGGATTTTTTTATGGACTGCCCCTGGTTTCCGGGACGGTTCAAAAAAACAGGATGAAACGTGATGAGCCGCTTATGTCACTCTAACGGATCATGCTCGCAAAGTGGTGCGGATGCTCAAGCATTTCCGCCACGGTCTTCAGACTCTCTTCACATTGTTCTCGTGATGCCGTGCCGCCGAGACAAAGACGCAGGGCATCGGGTGGATTGTTATCGGTACAGAATGCGGCGCTGGATACCGCGCTGACACCTTGTTCACGCAATTTCACTGCGGCATCAGAGGGATTCCAGTTTAATGCTTTAGGTAACGGTAGCCAGAGATGAAAACCCTCGGCATCAGCCCGGAAAGGGATGCCCGCCAGATAGTGTGAAGCCAGCTGTTGACGGATGCGGGCTTCCTGACGGATTGCCAGCAGCATACGTTCAGCCGTGCCGTCAGTTATCCATTGGCGTGCCAGCGCATTAGTGAATGGACTGGACATGACCGTGAGTGCGCGCAGTGCGCCAGCCAGCAACTGGGTTGCCCGTTTACCGGGGCCTTTGACATAGGCGATGCGTAAACCCGGCCCAAAGCATTTCGACATACCGGTGACATACCAGCTAATTTCAGGTACCAGTTCGGTAAACGTTGGCAGTGTTTTTTGTGGTAACGCGGCGTAAGCATCATCTTCAATTATCGGAACACTATAACGTCGGGCGATTTCAGCCAGCGATTCCCGGCGGTGCAGCGGGATAGTCAGGGTCGAGGGATTTTGCAGTGTGGGGTTGATATAAAAAGCGCTGACGCCGCCCAGCCGGCAACGATCTTCAAAAGCCCGCGGCAGGGGACCATTTTCATCACAGGGCAGGGCATGCAGCGAAATATTAAGCTGGCTGGCGATCGCTTTTATCCCCGGATACACCAGGTCACTCAGGCATATCGTGCCGCCTTTACGCCCCAGCAGGGTTAGCAGTCCCACCAATACGCTATGAATACCAGGGCATACCAGTACTTCTTCAATGTCACGAACCTTCAGACTGCGTTGTAGCCAGTGGATGGCCACGTTTTTATCTTCCGCCGTGCCGCCGAAATCCTGATAACGCATCAGGCTTAACATATCGCTATTGTTGAACAGGTTTAACGCTCCGCTGCGCATGGCTTCTTCCAGCACTATTCCTTCTGGCTCGATCGGCGCATTCATGGTCATCTCATAGCTACTGCCGCCGTTGAGGGGAATACCCGGCACCTTACCCCGGACAAAACTGCCGGTGCCAGGGCGAGAGTCAATCAGTCCGCGGCGTCTGGCTTCCGCGTATCCTCGCGTCACGGTGGTGTAATTGAGAGCGAGGACTAACGCTAAATCGCGCAGTGGCGGCAACCGATCGCGAGGCTGTAATTCGCCGCTGTTAATTCCTTCCGCAATCAGGTCAGCAATCAACAGGTAAGCCGGTCGTTGTGATTGCTGTTGCAGTTTTTGCGCCCAGCGCGAATACAACGTTGTGGTCATCGACCATCCTCACCATCAGCCAAAGAAAAGATATTGATGGCACATAACAACATGGTAAATCAATAAAAAAATTGATTGCATCATTGATTGCATATTGATTAAAAATTGTGTGCATAAATGGTGCAAAAAAGCGTCGTTTTGGTGCAAATAATCAGCACTGAACCGACGGGGAATACGGTAGTTTGAGGGGATAAAGTGGACTGGAAATTTTTTTTGCCGTTTATTTGAGCAAATGATGGGCGGTTGATTGCATCCCCTTTTTTTACACTGGCACGGGGGTTGCTGAGTCTCTGTCATGCAGGGCAAAAAATTGCACTGCTAAGGGGAGCGATCCGTTCCTGAGAGAGACAATAATATTCTGGAGCACACCATGCCAACAGTGACCATGCCCGCCCATAAATCCGGTGATTTCCTGGTTGATTACGAAGAGAAAGTGTTTGAAGACGTAAAAGCGGAACCCGGCCAGAAAGCTCTGGTGACCTTTCATACCGTGGCATTTGAGGGCTCAATTGGCTTCGTTAATATGCTGCAAGCCACCCGTTTATTACGCAAAGGGTTTGAAACGTCGATTCTGTTGTACGGACCCGGAGTGACGCTTGGCGTACAGCGCGGTTTCCCGACCCTGGGAGCGGAAGCCTTTCCCGGTCATCAAAATTACAATAATCAACTGACCAAATTTATGGCGGAAGGCGGCAAAGTCTATGCCTGCCGTTTTGCTTTGCAAGCGTTGTATGGCCACGGTGAACCCTCGCTGATTGAAGGTATTCGCCCAATCAACCCGCTGGACGTGCTGGACCTCAAATTGCTGCACAGCCGTGATAACGCGCTGATCATTGACACCTGGACAATGTAACGGAGGCGCGTTATGGCTCAGTCACGCATCGTGCGTGCCGCCGCCGTTCAGATCGCGCCGGATCTGCATGAGGCCAGCAAAACACTGGCCCGTGTTCTTGATGCGATAGATCAGGCTGCTGCACAAGGCGCGGAGATCGTGGTTTTTCCTGAAACCTTTATCCCGTATTACCCTTATTTTTCCTTTATCACTCCGGCGATGACCGCCGGTAAAGCACACCTGAAACTCTATGATCAGGCCGTGGATGTGCCAGGGCCGATTACCCATGCGATAGCGGAGCGGGCTCGCTTACGCAGCGTGGTGGTGGTGGTGGGAGTCAACGAGCGCGATCACGGTACGCTCTATAACACCCAGTTGGTTTTCGATGCTAACGGCGAGCTGGTGCTTAAACGACGCAAAATTACGCCGACGTATCATGAGCGGATGATCTGGGGACAGGGGGATGCCTCGGGGCTGAAGGTAGTCGGGACGGAAGTGGGACGTGTTGGGGCGCTGGCCTGCTGGGAGCACTATAACCCACTGGCTCGCTACAGTCTGATGACCCAGCATGAAGAAATTCATTGCAGCCAGTTCCCAGGCTCGTTAGTGGGGCCTGTTTTCGCTGAACAGATGGAGGTCACGATTCGCCATCATGCTCTGGAGTCCGGTTGCTTTGTTATCAATGCCACCGGCTGGCTGGCTGATGAGCAAATAGAAGAACTCACCGCTGATCCGGCGTTACAAAAAGGGCTGCGTGGCGGTTGCCATACCGCAATCATTTCGCCGGAGGGGCGTCACCTGGCACCTCCGCTGACCGAAGGCGAAGGCATTCTGATTGCCGACCTTGATATGTCGCTGATAACCAAACGCAAACGCATGATGGATTCTGTCGGGCATTATGCACGACCGGAGTTACTCAGTTTGCAAATCAATGATCGTCCTGCCCATTACGCCGTTTACACATCGCAACTTGCAGGAGAGGAACATGAGCGCAGCCAAGCCGTCTCTGTCCAGACAACAACTGATAACTGAATTGCTGACCCAGGGCGTTCGGGTTGTGAACCCTTCCGGGCAACATGTTAGCCGGCAGGGCGGCGCGGGTCCGTCCGATCATCAGGCGATGACTCTCGACGGCGTCACGGTGATGGTGCCGATTTATACCCAAAGCGCCCATCATTCGGCTTATGAAATTGAGCATGACGGCAGTCGTACACAGTTGCTGAAAAACGCCATTCCGGTACGCGATATTACCGTCGCGCATAAACCGCGCTTTTATGATTTGCATACCGCAGAGGGGATACCCTATTCACAAATCGCCACGCTGCACGGTACTGACGTGCTGGCGACAACGGTTTTGCAGACCTGCATACGCTATGAAAATCGGGCCAAAGCCTGTCAGTTTTGCGCCATCGGACAGTCGCTGGCGGCAGGACGCACCATCGCGCGGAAAACACCGCAACAACTGGCGGAAGTCGCCAAAGCTGCGGTCGAACTTGACGGCGTAAAACACATGGTGATGACCACCGGCACGCCATCTGGCAGTGATCGTGGCGCACGTATTATGGTGGAAAGTGCAGAGGCGATTAAGGCGGCGGTTTCTCTGCCTTTACAGGGGCAGTGCGAGCCACCTGGCGATCCCCTTTGGTTTCAGCGCATGAAGGATGCCGGTATTGATGCGCTGGGAATGCATCTGGAGGCCGTCACGCCGGAAGTCCGTGCGCGCATTATGCCGGGTAAAGCGCAGGTTTCACTGGAATATTACCTTGAGGCTTTTGCCGATGCGGTGGCGGTCTTTGGTCGAGGTCAAGTGAGTACTTACATTTTAGCCGGGCTGGGTGATACGCCGGAAGCGATCCTGTCGTTGTCAGAAACGCTGATAAAACTGGGGGTGTACCCGTTTGTGGTGCCATTTGTTCCGATCAGCGGCACGCCGCTGGCACACCATCCCGCACCTGATGCCGCTTTCATGTCCCGCATTTTGCAGCCATTGGGCGCCATGCTGGGTGAAGCGCAATTGCGTTCCAGCGATATCAAAGCGGGCTGTGGTCGTTGTGGCGCCTGTTCCTCACTTTCCAGCTTCGAAAAGGCCGTTGCCTGAGGAGGAGAGATGTTCAGCTATCCCAATTACACCGTGAAGTGGGTGACGTTGCCATGGGAACGCGAGCAGGCTTATGCGTTACGACGGCAGATATTTTGTCAGGAACAGGCTCTGTTTGCCGGGGATGATCGGGACATGATTGACGACCACGCGCAGTTGTTAGTGGCGTTAGGGGGATATGCGGGCTGGCACGAGGAAGTCGTGGGTACAGTGCGTATTCATCGTCGCGCTGAACGTGTCTGGTTTGGCTCACGCCTGGCGGTGGCTGAGCGCTTTCGCCGCCAGGGGCAACTCGGCTCGGCACTAATCCGTCTGGCGGTCAGCAGTGCCAATGCGCTGGGGTGTGACGCGTTTTATGCCGATGTGCAACAGCAAAATGAGAAGCTGTTTCGCCGTTTGCACTGGCATACGCTGGATAGTCTGACGCTGCGCGGTATCCCGCATGTCCGAATGCAGGCGGATTTAACGCACTATCCACCGTGTCACGATCCGCACAGCGGTATGGTACTGAATATCCGCCCCCGTATCAGTACGGGCGATCTGGCTCCACGTCTGACTGGCGGTGTGGCATGAGTCCCTCACTTGAAACCCTGCTGGCGCAGGTACGCGAACACCGCGGCATCGCGCATAAACGTGATATTCAGCAGGTTGCCGACGCATTAGCAGGAAGCTGGCCTCACCCTTTCGCCAACGGCGATGACAGCGCAGTCATCGCTGAGGGCGAAGGCTATCTGCTGCTGGCCATGGAGGGGTTTATCAACGATTTCGTGGCGATTGATCCCTGGTTTGCGGGGTGGTGTGGGGTGATGGTGAATGTCAGTGATATTGCCGCGATGGGCGGCCGGCCGCTGGCGGTGGTCAATGCGCTCTGGAGCGCTGATCAACCTCATGCCCGTGAAGTATTGGCCGGAATGCGCGCAGCTTCACAGGCCTATCAGGTGCCGGTGGTGGGGGGCCATACCAATTTACACAGCAACCAGCCGCAACTGGCGGTGGCGATAGCCGGGCGCGCCGGGCGTCTGCTCGACAGCTTTGCCGTCCAGGCCGGTCAGGAATTGCTGGTCGCCATCAATCTGGCTGGCAACTGGCATCCACCGGGCCTGAACTGGGATGCCGCAACCCAGGCCGATCCTGCCGGATTGCGCGCGGCGATTGAACTTCTGCCCGCTCTGGCTGAATCAGGAGTATTAGTCGCCGCGAAGGACATCAGCCAGGCGGGACTACTCGGCACGTTGGTGATGTTACTGGAGAGCGCGCAATGCGGTGCAACGCTGGATCTCGTCGCCATCCCCAAACCAGACCATTGTGACTGGCGCGACTGGTTATGTGCCTTTCCCAGCTTCGGTTTTTTACTGGTATGCGAATCAGCGCAACGTGAAGTGGTTATTAAGCGTTTTGCCGATTGTGGTATCAGCGCCGCGAAAGTGGGGATATTTCACCCCGAAAAAAAATTGATGGTTGAACGGCAGCATGAGTCTGCCTGTTTCTGGGATTTACACCATGAACCGCTGACCGGTATGCGCCGGTAGCCGAGGAGAACGTCATGCCTGCTATGCACTTTATCGTCCGCTGGCCGGACGGCAGTAAAGAGACCTGTTATTCACCGTCCACTGCTATCGAAAAACATCTCAAAGTCCAACACCCTTACACCGTGGCAGAGTTTGTCAACGTGACACAACGGGCACTGGCAGAGGCCAGTGAGCGGGTGAAGGAAAAGTTTGGTTTCCATTGTTCAAGTGCCATGGACCAGTCAGCGGCAATCAATCTGAAAGCGACGCAGTTTGCGTCTGAACAATCGGTCATCGTCGAAGCCATCGTCCCGGCGAGTAGTTAATTCTCAAGGAAATCAGTTATGCAAACACAACATTTTCCCGTCATTGTCGTCGGAGGCGGACAGGCTGGTTTGGCGATGAGCTGGTGTCTGACACAGCGGGGGGTTAAGCACATTATTCTGGAGCGCAGTCACCTTGGCTGGGCATGGCAGGCGCAACGTTGGGACAGTTTTTGTCTGGTCACCCCAAACTGGCAGTGTCGTCTGCCGGGGTTTCCCTATGATGGCGACGATCCCGATGGTTTTATGGTGAAAGCGCAAATTATCGATTATCTGCGTCGTTACGCTGCCAGTTTCAATGCGCCTCTGACCGAAGGCGTCAATGTCGAGCGCATCACTAAGCAGGGAAACCGTTTTTACCTGGCGACATCTGTCGGGCCTTACAGCGCGGATCGGGTAGTGATAGCGGTGGGTAACTACCATCAACCACGCTTTCCTGCACTGGCCGCGCGATTGCCGGAAGCGATCGTACAGGTGCACTCGTCTGCGTATCGTAATGCCGCGCAGTTGCCGCCGGGCGAGGTACTGGTGGTGGGATCCGCTCAGTCCGGCGCACAAATAGCGGAAGATCTTCATCTTAGCGGACGGCAGGTCCATCTGTGTGTTGGCAGTGCGCCACGGGTGGCACGCTTTTATCGTGGCCGGGATGTGGTCGCCTGGCTGGAAGATATGGGCCATTACCGCCTGACGGTAGATGACCACCCCCTGGGCGAGGATGCGCGGCGTAAAACTAACCATTATGTCACCGGGCGAGACGGTGGGCGCGATATTGACCTGCGCGCATTTGCGTTACAGGGGATGAAACTGTATGGCCGCTTACTGGATTATGAGGGCGGTCAGCTTAGCGTAGCGGATGATTTAGCGCGCAATCTTGATGCGGCTGATGCCACCTCGCAAAAGATTAAAGACAGCATCGATCAATGGATTAGCGAACAGGGGATCAGCGCGCCGGTTGAACCGCGTTATCAACCGGTGTGGCAACCAACGGAAACGAGTCATCATATTGATCTCAGCCGGTTGTCAGCGATTGTCTGGGCGGTGGGTTTTCACACTGATTTCAGTTGGATTGATCTGCCGGCGTTCAATCAACAAGGATATCCACGACATCAACGCGGTATCTCTACCGTGCCGGGGCTTTATTTTCTCGGGCTGCCCTGGCTGTGGACATGGGGTTCAGGTCGTTTTGAAGGCGTCGGTGACGATGCGCAATACCTTGCGGCACAGATGCTGGCGGAATCGGAGAATCGCGATGTTCGCATCCCGCATGCCGGATGAATACTGGTGTACGCAGGCTAATCGCCTCGACTGGTTTTCCCCCTGGCAAAAACTTCAGGTTGTAGATAACGGCGGTCCACGCCAGCGCTGGTTTGTCGGTGGGATAACCAACCTGTGCCATAACGCTCTTGACCGCCATATCGCCCAGTTCGGTGATAAAACCGCCATCATTCATATTGCTGCTGATGGCGCTGAGAGCCGGGTCAGTTACCGGGAATTAATGGCTCGGGTACTGATGGTGACGCAGGCGCTATTGCAGCGAGGAGTGAAACGCGGGGATCGGGTAATGATCTGCCTGCCGGTCGGCGCGCAGGCTGTCGCCGCAATGCTGGCATGCGCCCGTCTTGGCGCGATTCATGTGGTGGTTACTGCAATGAGCACGGCGACGGGGCTGAGGCAGCGCATCGCGGCATGCGACCCGCAGGTGCTGTTGTGCCATGCCGCAACGGTACGTCTGTGCCAGGAGTCTGCCACCGCATCGCTGCTGTTGATGCTTACGGAAACGTTAGCAGATAGTGAGTGGCGGCCTTGCGAACCGATGCCTGCCGATGCGCCATCACATATCCTGTTCACTTCCGGTACCACTGGCACCCCGAAAGGGATAGTCCGTGACACTGGTGGTTATGCCGTGGCCCTGCTGGCGTCCCTCGACAGCTTATTTCAGTTTGGCCAGGACGACGTGTTTTTTACCACCGCAGATATTGGCTGGGTCACCGGGCACAGCTATGGCGTTTATGCGCCTTTGCTGGCTGGGGCGACGACGGTCTTCATGACGCCCAGCGCGTATAATGCGCCGGGGCAACGCTGGTGGACATTACTCAATAAACTGGGCGTAACCCACCTGTTGACCATTCCAGGAGCCATGCGTCTGGCGCGCCAGCAGGGCGCCCCACAGGTGGCATTACCACAATTGCGTGGGCTTTTCCTCGCTGGCGAGCCGCTGGATGTGCCGACATCTGCCGGGTTGCTGCAACAGGGTTTACCGGTAAAAAATCATTACTGGCAGACTGAAAGCGGCTGGCCGTTACTGGCGGGAGAAGGAACCCATTTATTACCGGTCAGACCGCGTCAGCTTGAAGTGCGAGATGAGAACACGGGGTTAAGGTGCGAACCTGGTGAAGCCGGTATGCTAGTGGTGCGTGACACGCTGGGGCCTGGCGGCATGCTGACGCTGTGGCGTGAAGATATCGATCACGATCAACGCTACTGGCGCTATGAAGCCGGAAGCTGGCTATATGTTACCCACGATCGGGCCGTGCAATTTGATGATGGTTCGATGCAGTTGCTTGGGCGTATGGATGATGTCATCAATGTGGGCGGCAAACGCTTATCCACGGTAGAGATTGAACAGGCAGTACAGGATTTGGATGAGGTTATTGAGGTGGTGGCGGTGCGTTTGCCGCACGCGGTGCTGGGCGAAATACCCGGACTGTATGTCGTCATCGAGATAAAAGGGATAAACAATCTTAAAAAAATCAAAAAAAGACTGATCAGCCGTGTGCAGGAGCGATGTGGCCGCTATGCGCTGGTCAGGCGAGTCTGGTTTGTCAGCGCCATTCCGAAAACATTTTCCGGCAAAGCGCTGCGGCGAGAGATGGCAGGTCAGTAAGCACTTACAAGTGATTACCCGATCCGGTGTAAGGTATGCGCGGTCACCGATGTTGTCATGTGCTGCCCGTTCATCCGTTGGCCGGTGATAAACGGGTATTATCTGGCTGGGACACTGCATTCTGGCACCGGAAAAATCCACTACGTCAGCGGCTGGGGGATTTGCGTGCTAAAACGCAGATAAAAAATCGCTGGGAACGGGCCTTATGCTTTCACCCTCTCCATCAGCACTTTTTTCACGCCGGTCACGGACGGATCGCGTTGGCTGTCGATGCGCATGGCGAGCTCAATAGAGAAGGTCGGCAAAGGAAGAGGGCATGGTACAACATGCAATCCGGTTTGTTCTGCCAGCGCGTTGGCAGCATGGGTAGGGAGGGTGGCAAGAGCATGAGTCTCTTTAATCAGCCATGGCAGGATGGCGAAATGTGTGGTGGAAGCGATCACTTTGCGGTTCAGAGAACGAGCGGAGAGCTTCTCATCTACGATGCCGACAAAACCGCCGGAAGAGACAAGGATATGCTCACGTGTCAGGAACGCATGCAGATCAAGCGAACCAGTAACAGGCTCTGCCAGCAGACACGAATAGTCTCCTGAAGCCAATAACTCCCGGCTGAGCAGGGCTGACTTCACCCCGCCAGATGTGATAGCCAGATCCGCCTGGCGCAGGATCAACATATCCTCCACTAACTGAGCATTTGTCTGCCGGAACTGAATGCGCAGACCGGGCATTTCACGGCGAACCGCATTGATAATCGCGCTGCCCCAGGCGATCTCAAAATCGTCTGACATCGCCAGAATGACCGTTTGACCTTCCCAGTGCCCGATCTCACCTGAAAAGGTAGCAAGCGTTTGTCGACACTGATTCAGAATAGCGGTGATGGTGGTTTTCAATTCGCTGGCTTTTGCCGTAGGACGTAACCCCCGTCCTGTACGTTCAAATAATCTGTCATCATACACCCGACGTAGTCTGCCCAGTGCCGCACTGACCGCCGATTGTGTCAGGCCTAAGCGCACGGCCGCTCTGCCTGCCCCGCCTTCTTCGTACAGCGCTTCAAACACTTTGAGCAGGTTTAAATCCATATTATTGATATCAATATTGTTCATATCATATAGCGCGTTAACTGGATTGATTGATAACAAATAGTATCTCAGGATGAGGAAAACACCACAGAGGAAAGAACATGTCCAGGTCACTTGTCGCTGCATTACAACTCGGTTCATCTCCTGCCGGCACCGCCGAAACACTGGCGCAAATATTGTGTTATGAAGAAGAGATCCGTAGTCAGAAGATCCAACTGGTGGTGATGCCCGAAGCGTTATTAGGTGGCTATCCGAAGGGCCGCGATTTTGGTACCTATCTTGGGTTTCGTTTGCCGGAAGGTCGTGAACAATTTGCAGAGTACTTCGCTAATGCGATTGATGTTCCCGGCCCTGAAACCGATGCGTTAGCGGCATTTTCCTCGCGTACTGGCGCAGATATCGTGATTGGGGTTATCGAGCGGAGTGGCAGTTCGTTATTCTGTAGCTCTCTGTTTTTCTCCGCTGAAAATGGACTGGTGGCTAAGCACCGCAAGTTGATGCCAACCGGCACCGAGAGACTGATTTGGGGGCAGGGCGATGGTTCCACATTGCCGGTGGTTGACATGACCGCCGGGAAAGTGGGCAGCGCTATTTGCTGGGAGAATCATATGCCGCTGCTGCGCGCCGCTATGTATGCGAAAGGTGTACAAATTTGGTGTGCGCCAACGGTAGACGAACGAGATGTCTGGCAGGCCTCCATGCGGCACATCGCGCATGAAGGACGGTGTTTTGTTATTGCCGCCTGTCAGGTACAGCCTTCACCGTCAGCACTTGGTATTGACGTCGCTGGCTGGGATACGGAACGGCCGCTGATCAAAGGGAATAGCGTGATTGTCGGGCCTCTGGGTGAAGTACTGGCAGGGCCTTTGCTGAATACAGCGGGATTATTGACGGCCGAAATCGATACTGACGAGCTGATTCGCGCCCGCTATGATTTTGATGTGGCGGGACATTATTCGCGGCCTGATGTTTTTTCCCTGAAAGTGGATGAACGGCCTAAGCTCAACGTGGAATTTGTGAAATAACAGACAGGAAACGGTGAAGGGCGGTTACCGGTCAGCGAAGCGTTAAGGGCGAGACATTCCTGCTGCCTTTAATGCGATAAAACCGGAAACTCCGCCCGGTCAGAAAAGGGATCTGAGCCTGCTCAAAACATAGCCTTCTGTCACATAACTGTCATATTAATGACATTTTACCGTCATTAAACTGTCCTATTTTGCCTCTGGCAGCACGCATTATTCCTGTTAAGACTGACCTTGAATCCCCTGGAGGGAATATGACACTGATGCAAAAAACTGTGGCTCAATGTGTAGCAGTTGCTTTTTCTCTGAGCGCTGTTTCTGCTATCGCGGCTACTAATCTGACCGGCGCGGGTGGCACTTTCCCTGCGCCTGTTTATAACAAGTGGGCAGCAGAATATAACAAAGTCACTGGGGCACAGGTTAATTATCAGGGTATCGGTTCTTCCGGTGGTGTTAAGCAGATCATCGCTAAAACCGTTGATTTTGGCGCGTCGGATGCACCGCTGAAAGATGAAGATTTACAGAAAAACGGCCTGTTCCAGTTCCCAACGGTGATTGGTGGTGTGGTACTGGCGGTTAATATTCCGGGTATTAAAGCGGGTCAGTTGGTTTTGGATGGCAAAACCGTGGGTGATATTTATCTGGGCAACATTAAAAAATGGAGCGATCCGGCAATTACCCGATTGAATCCGGGGGTGAAATTGCCTGATAGCAATATCAATGTGGTTCGCCGCGCTGACGGTTCGGGGACTTCCTATGTTTTCACCAGTTACCTGTCTAAAGTGAACAGTGACTGGAAGAGTAAAATAGGGGTAGGCAATACAGTTAACTGGCCGACCGGTCTGGGTGGGAAAGGCAACGACGGCGTAGCCGCCTTCGTGCAGCGCCTGCCAGGTTCAATTGGTTATGTAGAATACGCTTACGCTAAGCAAAACGGACTGGCTTACACGAAGCTGATTGATGCTGATGGTCAGGCTGTTGAACCCAACGAAAAGAGCTTCAGCAATGCGGCGAAAAGCGCAAACTGGAGTGAGTCTTTCGCTCAGGATTTGACTTACCAGAAAGGGACTGATGCATGGCCTGTCTCTTCCACTACCTTCATCCTGGTGCAGAAAGAACAAGCGAATGCTGAGAAAGGCGCCGCCGTTCTGAAATTTTTTGACTGGGCTTACCACAATGGTGGCAACATAACTAACAGCCTGGATTATGCCTCTTTGCCTGATTCCGTGGTGGAGCAGATCCGCGCCGCCTGGAAAACTCATGTGAAAGATAGCTCAGGTAACGCGTTGTATTAGTTGGTCGTAAGGGGCAGATTCTTGGGCCCTTACTTTTGGGCGGCAGTGATGTCGCCCTGACACTTTCAATATCGAGAATTTTATGGCTGCAAGTAAGCCGATATTTAAAGCTCCCGGCAAGCAAGGTGACATCATTTTTGGTGCGCTGGTGAGACTGGCGGCACTGATTGTGCTGTTGCTGCTTGGTGGCATTATTGTTTCGCTCATATTCTCTTCCTGGCCGAGCATGCAGAAGTTTGGCTTCTCTTTTTTGTGGAGCAAAACCTGGGATGCGCCCAATGCGCAATTTGGGGCGTTGGTGCCGATTTATGGCACGGTCGTTACTTCCATCATCGCGCTGATTATCGCGGTACCGGTTAGTTTCGGTATCGCTTTGTTTCTGACGGAACTGGCGCCAAACTGGTTGCGTCGTCCCCTCGGCGTGGCGATTGAGCTGCTGGCGGCGATCCCCAGTATTGTGTATGGCATGTGGGGGCTGTTTATCTTCGCGCCATTGTTTGCCACGTATTTCCAGACCCCGCTGGGCGACCTGATGTCGAATATTCCTGTGGTTGGCGCGTTATTCTCCGGGCCAGCCTTTGGTATCGGGATTTTAGCCGCCGGGATTATTCTGGCGATTATGATCATTCCTTATATTGCCTCGGTGATGCGTGACGTTTTTGAACAAACGCCGGTGATGATGAAAGAATCGGCTTACGGTATCGGTTGTACCACCTGGGAAGTGACCCGGCATATTGTACTGCCGTTTACTAAAAATGGAGTGATTGGCGGCGTGATGCTCGGTCTGGGGCGTGCGCTGGGCGAAACCATGGCGGTGACCTTTATCATCGGTAATACCTACCAGCTCGACAGTGTGTCGCTGTTTATGCCGGGCAACAGTATTACTTCAGCGCTGGCTAACGAATTCGCCGAAGCGGAATCTGGCGTCCATACCGCGGCGTTGATGGAACTGGGTCTGATCCTGTTTGTGATCACCTTTATTGTGCTGGCGTGCTCTAAGCTAATGATACGTAGACTGGCGAAAAGTGAGGGTGCGAGCTCATGACGACCATGGAAATGCAGGCTCGTGCCGAACGACAAGCTTCACGCCGAAAAATGCAGGCCTGGCGACGATTTAAAAACCGCATTGCCCTGACCCTCTCGTTGTTGACTATGGCCTTTGGCCTGTTCTGGCTGGTGTGGATCCTCTGGGCTACCGTTTCCCGAGGCGTTAACGGGATGAGCCTGTCGTTGTTCACCGAAAACACGCCACCGCCCAATACGGCAGGCGGTGGTCTGGCGAATGCTATTGCCGGTAGTGGATTGTTGATTTTCTGGTCAACGGTAGTGGGTACGCCGCTGGGTATTATGGCCGGAATTTATCTGGCGGAGTATGGCCGTAAATCCTGGCTGGCGGAGGTGATTCGTTTTATCAACGATATTCTGCTGTCTGCACCATCCATTGTGGTTGGCCTGTTTGTTTACACCCTGGTCGTGGCACAGATGCAACATTTCTCTGGTCTGGCTGGGGCGGTTGCACTGGCGTTGTTGCAAATCCCGATTGTTATCCGTACCACCGAGAATATGCTCAAACTGGTGCCGGATAGCCTGCGTGAAGCGGCATATGCCCTGGGAACGCCGAAATGGAAGATGATTTCAGCCATTACTTTGAAAGCTTCGGTATCTGGCATTCTGACCGGGATACTGTTGGCTGTGGCACGTATCGCCGGGGAAACGGCGCCATTGCTGTTTACCTCGTTGTCGAACCAGTTCTGGAGCACCGACATGATGCAGCCGCTGGCGAATTTGCCGGTGACCATCTTCAAATTCGCCATGAGTCCATTTGCCGAATGGCAAAGCCTGGCCTGGGCGGGTGTACTACTGATTACCCTTTGTGTGTTGCTGCTGAATATTCTGGCGCGGGTGGTTTTTGCCAGCAGCAAACATTAATTGCCAGGCGCGGCTGCGGCGGCGCACATAAGTGAGAAAGAGAATGGTTGATAACACGCCCAGTAAGATAATTCAGGTTCGTGATTTGAACTTCTATTACGGGAAATTCCATGCACTGAAAAACATCAATCTGGACATCGCCAGAAACCAGGTGACCGCTTTTATCGGTCCGTCAGGCTGTGGAAAATCGACCTTGCTGCGTACCTTTAATAAAATGTTCACTCTCTATCCTGAGCAGCGCGCAGAAGGTGAAATCCTGTTGGATGGCGAAAATATTCTGACCGCCAGCCAGGATATCGCATTGTTGCGTGCGCGGGTTGGTATGGTATTCCAAAAGCCTACACCGTTTCCGATGTCAATTTATGACAACATTGCCTTCGGTGTGCGTCTGTTTGAGAAGCTTTCCCGCGCGGATATGGATGAACGCGTACAGTGGGCGTTAACCAAAGCCGCGCTCTGGAACGAAACGAAGGATAAACTGCATCAAAGCGGATACAGTCTCTCTGGCGGTCAGCAACAGCGTCTTTGTATTGCTCGCGGTATCGCTATCCGCCCTGAGGTTTTGCTGCTGGATGAGCCATGTTCGGCGTTGGATCCGATCTCCACCGGACGGATTGAAGAGCTGATTACCGAGCTGAAGCAGGACTACAGTGTGGTGATTGTGACGCATAACATGCAGCAGGCCGCACGTTGTTCCGATTACACGGCCTTTATGTACCTGGGCGAACTGATAGAATTCAGCGATACGGATACGCTGTTCACCAAGCCACATCAGAAACAAACTGAAGATTATATTACGGGACGTTACGGTTGATTTGACTGGAGAATACGATGGATAACCTGAATCTGAACAAACATATCTCCGGACAGTTCAACGCCGAGCTGGAGCATATTCGTACCCAGGTGTTGATCATGGGCGGGCTGGTGGAGCAGCAATTAACCGATGCGATCATTGCGATGCATAATCAGGACGGTGATCTGGCGCAGCGGGTTATTGATGGTGACCAGAAGGTCAACATGATGGAAGTATCGATTGATGAAGCTTGTGTGCGCATCATCGCTAAACGGCAGCCTACCGCCAGCGATTTGCGTCTGGTGATGGCAATCATCAAAACCATCTCTGAACTGGAGCGGATTGGTGATGTGGCGGAGAAAATCAGCCGTACCGCGTTGGAAAAATTTGGTCAGCAGCATCAACAGTTACTGGTCAGTCTGGAGTCTCTGGGTTACCACACCACCCAGATGCTGCATGACGTGCTGGATGCCTTTGCACGTATGGACCTGAGCGCGGCGATTGCCATCTATCGTGAAGACAAGAAAGTCGACCAGGAATATGAAGGCATTGTACGTCAGTTGATGACTTATATGATGGAAGATCCGCGTACCATTCCTAGCGTACTGACGGCGTTGTTTTGTGCGCGCGCCATCGAACGAATCGGCGACCGCTGCCAGAATATCTGCGAAATCATCTTCTATTTCGTCAAAGGGCAGGATTTCCGTCATGTTGGCGGCGACCAACTCGACAAATTGTTGACTGGCGACAATCGCATCGACAACCCTCCCGCCTGATTCTCTGCTGGCCGGGTTTCCCTGTCCAGTACCCGTACGAGAATGTACTGTTTAATCCTGGCCGGGGCGTCGGCGGTTTTGGGCCGCTGGCAATGGGCCTGCTGGCGGCGAATTTTTCGTTCGATGCGGCCATTACCTCGCTGGCGTTGATTTACCTGCTGGATATTGTCGCCACATGGTTCCTGTTGCCGAAAACGCAGGGGAATGATGATTCACTGGGTGTTATAGGGTCATTGCGGCTGATCTATCCCGCGCGCCGTCAGTCTGTTTTAGCGCGTAATTTTCCAGCCTCTTTCCTGCCACAGACCGGGCAATTGCGCCATTGCGGTAAAGGGCGTCACCAGAGGGTTATCCAGTGGTTTGTTGTGCGCATCTGCACAGAAATAGAACACCGGGATGCCTGCGGCGATGCCCGCTTTAGCGCCCGCTTCTGAGTCGTCAATCAAAATACATTGCTCAATCGGTACTCCCATCGCCTCAGCGGCATGGAACATCAGTTGTGGATCAGGTTTCCAACTGGAAATAGTGTAACCGCTGTATAACCGGTCGCCAAACCAGGGCAGCATCCCTGTCAGACCCAGCGAGTGCTGCATTTTGCCGACCGTGCCGTTGGAAACCACGCACATCGGCACGGTGATTTTCTCCAGCAGCGCTTTTGCGCCGGGAATCGGCTGCAGTTGTTGATCAAACAGGCGAGCCACTTCCTGGCGATAAGTCGGCTCCAGCTGCTCCCGGGTTGCGCTCAGGCTGTGTTCCGCACAGACATCCGTAATAATGTCGTACAGCTTGACGCCTTTGTACTTTTCGAACATTTCCTGTAGTGACAACGTTGCACCAAACTGTGCGAACGTATTGACGTAGGCCTGGGTACAAAGTCGTTCGCTGTCGACCAGCGTCCCGTCGCAATCAAAAAATACACAACTGACTGACATGGCTTGATCCTTACTCGTTAACCGTCTTCTACTTTGACTTACCTGACACTGAAATGCGACCAGGAAATTATTCCCGTCATGTTTTCTTTCAGTGGCCGGTGTGTTGGCGGCGTTCCGTTCCCTGAATGATTCCCAGGGGAAGCTTATCGTTTTACTTACCGTGAGATTCAGCCTGATGGCCTCATTCCTTTGAGGCCATCAGGCTGTTGTGCAAATATAGCGGGTTCTTCCTGAAAGCTATACAAGGCGGCATTGCCACCATGCTTGCCAGAGGAAAGCAACGCAATCGGTTGCGAAAAAACCGCCGCACAATCTACCAAATTAAAATTTATCGGTTAGGATAGCCGACGATAACTTTTCTCCGTTTTGGAATTTGATAATGAACAATTCTGGTCTATTGCAGCGGGTCTTCAAACTACAGGAACACGGCACCACGGTTCGTACCGAAGTGATTGCCGGTTTCACGACGTTCCTGACCATGGTTTATATCGTCTTTGTGAACCCGCAGATCCTTGGCGTAGCGGGTATGAACACCCAGGCGGTGTTTATCACCACCTGTCTGATTGCTGCGGTTGGCAGTATTTTGATGGGGTTGGTCGCTAACCTGCCTGTCGCGCTGGCACCGGCAATGGGGCTGAATGCGTTCTTTGCTTTTGTGGTGGTCGGCGCCATGGGGATCTCCTGGCAGGTGGGGATGGGCGCGATATTTTGGGGAGCCTTCGGCCTGCTGTTGCTGACTCTTTTCCGCGTCCGTTACTGGATGATCGCTAACATCCCGGTTAGTTTGCGAGTGGGGATTACCGCCGGTATTGGTCTGTTTATTGCCATGATTGGTCTGAAAAATGCCGGGATTGTGGTGGCTAATAAAGATACCCTGGTGGCGGTGGGCAACCTGACCTCGCACAGTGTGTTGTTGGGGGCGCTGGGTTTCTTCATTATCGCTATTCTGGCCTCTCGTAACATTCATATCGCGGTCCTGGTTTCTATCGTGGTTACCACCTTGATTGGTCTGGCCATTGGCGACGTGAAATTTGGCGGCGTGTTCTCTTTTCCGACGGGGGTTACCAGCGTCCTGGGGCAGGTTGACCTGAAGGGATCGCTGAATATCGGTATGGCCGGGATAATCTTCTCGTTTATGCTGGTTAATCTGTTCGACTCCTCCGGTACGCTGATTGGCGTCACTGATAAAGCGGGCCTGACTGATGAAAAAGGGACGTTTCCGCGCATGAAGCAGGCGCTGTTTGTGGACAGCATCAGCTCGGTGGTTGGGGCGTATATCGGGACGTCTTCCGTTACCGCGTATATTGAAAGTTCTTCGGGGGTTTCTGTCGGGGGACGTACTGGGTTAGTCGCGGTGGTTACTGGCATCCTGTTTCTGCTGGTGATGTTTTTATCACCTTTGGCAGGGATGGTCCCGGCTTATGCCGCCGCCGGCGCGCTGATTTATGTTGGCGTATTGATGACATCAAGTCTGACTCGCGTGAGGTGGGATGATCTGACCGAAGCGGTCCCGGCATTCGTCACCACGATAATGATGCCGTTCAGCTTTTCGATAACGGAAGGGATAGCGTTAGGCTTTATCTCCTGGTGCGTGATGAAGCTGGGCAGTGGTCGCTGGCGTGAAATCAGCCCTTGCGTGGTCGTGGTAGCGCTGCTGTTTGTGCTGAAAATAATCTTTATCGACGCGCACTGATTTATTTTGAGGCCGGAAAAGCCGGCCTCAGAAGTTTTTTGTGTATGTTGGTGTGTCCCATGTTGATGCTATGCTTACGCGGCTAACCGTTTTTCAGCGGCGAGCAGTATTTCTCGAGTGGCAGACTGGTTAACCGCAGCGAGCGTGGCCCCATGTTATGCGCGTGGGTCTGAATATTTAGCAGTTGCTTCCAGCTTTGCCCCCCATCAAACTCCCACAGGTACAGCGGTTCGCTCATTGTTGATAGGGCGCAGGACCAGATTATTAATGCTTCAACGTCGGAAATTGCCTGAATATCCGGAAATTTCACTGAACGTAGTCGTCCTGACGCCGGATGCAGTTGTAGAGCGGGGCTGTCCGGCGTTTGACCTGTCAGTTTCAGTACGCTTTGGCGCAGTGTCCAAAGTTGAGTTGTCGCTTCATCAGGATCGGCTTGCGCTCTTATCCATGTTTTTTCACCGGAAGAGATCCCTCTGGAGTATCGCTCCAGCGTCTGATGGTTGTGCGAGCGAGCGATCTCCATTCCCAGCCCGACATGGCCCCCTTCTTCGGCCAGTAAAACGCCAACGATATTACCAGCATAGGCGATGCTGAAATCTGGCAGAGTGTCATCGACAAAATGTGGTCGCCCAGTGTCAGAGGTGACCAGTGCAGGAAGTTGCGGAATACCATAAACACTCCATATCAGTTCAGCCAGCAGCATTCGTGAAGCAAGGTAACGGAGGCGGCGCCGTTCCGGGAGGTAGCGAGCATGATCTTCTGTTTGAAAGGGGAGTCGGTGTGTCGGGACGCTGGCATCCGTCAGGGACCAGCGAGCAAAATGATTTGCCATCTGTCGCTCCGTGAAAATGGTCGGGAAATCATGCCCTGTATTATAAGAATTTTCTTAATGGATTTCATCTGACTTTGCGAATTAGAGATGGATTTGGTTGGACACCGGGACATGTTCAACGCCACGAATCTGCTATCCGGTTACATCATAGCGATGTGGCACTGTGTAGTACCGGGTCGGCAGTAAAGCCTGTCATCGTTGGCGATGGTATGCATGGGAATCCACTCTTCAACCATATTGTCGCTCATTCTTTTGAACTGGCAATAGTCATACAGCCAGAAACGTGATGTTTAAAAAGGCTGATTTTAGGAATACACTAAAAGATGTATTTTATATGCATCTTTTAAAAATAATTGAGAAATTAAATGATTACCTCAGAACAGAAAGCACTCGTTAAAACTACCGTACCGCTTCTCAGAGAGAACGGTGTGGCACTGACGAATTATTTTTACCAGCGTATGCTGAAAAACAATCCAGGATTGAAAGAAACTTTTAACATGGGACATCAACGCAATGGTGCGCAGGCGAAGGCACTGGCTGACGCTGTACTGGCCTATGCGGAGAGTATTGATGCTCCATCGGTACTTGCACCAATGGTTGAACTCATCTGCCATAAGCACGTCAGCCTAAATATTCAGGCGCCTGATTACGACATTGTGGGGGAAAATCTGCTGTATTCCATCAGTGAAGTGTTCAGTGTCCCGATGGAAGACCCATTGATCGTCGCATGGGGTGCTGCCTATCAGCAGCTCGCTGATTTGTTCATTACGACGGAGAAATCACTTTATGAGCAACAGGAAAAAATGCCCGGTAGCTGGCTGGGCTGGCGTGACTTTATCGTTGAACGGAAAGTCAAAGAGAGCAGTGAAATCACCTCATTGTATCTGGTAGCCAAAGACCAGAAAGCACTTCCGACTTACCAGCCGGGTCAGTATATCACTGTCCGTGTGACGGTTCCTGAGCTTGGTATAAAGCAACCACGTCAGTACAGTCTTTCGGACAGCTCTAACGGTAAATACCTGCGAATTTCAGTTAAGCGGGAAGATGCCCGCGCAGAAAATCAGTCTCCAGGCTATGTCTCTTCAACGTTACACCATGTGATTGCGGAAGGGGATACCATAGAGGTGAGTGCGCCAACCGGTAATTTCTTCCTCGTCAACCCCGACCATAATAATGTTCTCATTAGCGCAGGTATTGGTTTGACACCGATGATCGCTATGTTGAACCAGCTTATCCCCGATCATGGCCGTCCTGAGGGTATGACTTCACGATGGGAGCCACTGAAATCCCCTTTGCCGCATGCTGAAGAAAACAAAAAACAGATAAGTTTTATCCATGCGGCGCGCAGCCCGGATGTGCATGCTATGCGTAAAGAGGTCAGGGAACTGGCAGACAGACACAATAACCTTCACGTCTATGTCGCCTATGAATTCGTTACAGATAACCATGTACCCGGAAAGGACTACCAGATGTTGGGTCGGTTGAACCTGAAGGATGTACCAGCTCAGTTCCTGCCACAGGACGCGGATTACTATTTATGTGGGCCCATTCCCTTTATGCAGCATCAGAATGCAACGTTACTGGAACTCGGCATTCCACAGGAAAGAATCTACAGCGAAGCGTTTGGGACCGGCGGGGTTTCTCTTTAAGTCTGTTTTTGCTCCCCTGCGGGGAGCTTCAGTGAGAACGTTATGAAACTTAACCAGTTTACAGACCTGGGGTTGCGCGCGCTTATTTATCTCACTCAATCGGCCCGCGCAACGCCCTTCACCATCAACCAGATGGCAACAGAGATGAATGTGTCGGCGCACCATCTGGTGAAAGTCGTGCATTTTATGGCCAGACAGGGGTGGGTTGTCACTTCACGTGGCCGTAATGGCGGCGTAGCGCTTGCTCGCAAACCGATTGATTATAAGCTCGGCACGGTTATCAGAATCCTGGAAGAACGGGCGGATAATTCAAATCAGTTGGTTAACTGCCATCGTCCAGCCTGCCCACTCAGGTATAATTGCAACCTAAAATCGATACTTCATGGCGCCATGACAGTTTTCGTCGAATATCTTGAACAGTACACGTTGATCGATGCTGTACGCGATCCGCAGGGGCTAAGTGAACAGGTGCATATTCCTGTCATCAATGTCTGAGCGTTAATGGTATGGCCGCTGGCGGTTCGACCAACATGATGTTTTAAGACGACTCAAAGTCACTCGGCATTGTGACCGGCAATACTTCAAGTTGCCGGTGCGTTGTTTATACCGAGACATCTCAGTCATTTACCTGAGTCTGCGCTGTTCAACAACGCGTCAGCCTTTTTATCCTGCAACTTGAAGCCGTTAACTCCCTCTTATTCTTTCAAAATGAAGCTCTGTAGTACCTCATTCAACAGAGCATCATCCTGTTCATTAAAGGCATCGAGTTTGCTCATGGTAAAAATTAATACATCGATTTTATTCATCAGAAAAACCGCTTGTTTCTGCCACATGCGCTGGTTCGGTTGACGCAAGAAATTGTAAGTTATTTCTTCGCCAGGTACGGCTGTCGCCCCCAGATAAACGGGTTTACGTGGTTTTTCATGCCAGCCCGTGAGTTTAGAGGTCAGAATACTTAATTGCTGGTTGAGATAATCTTCCAGTGATGAAGTATTTGCACCCAGAGTATCGCGAGAAATATTAATTGATGGACGCGAAGCGGTCATGTCGGCAATGACGTTAATAGAACGATCAACAAAATTTTCTGGTAAACGAAATTGACCTTCTTTGATGATGCAATAGGAGTTATCAGACATAATATCTCTATGAAATTTGATTAAAGTAAACGAAACACTATAGTTAAAATAACGTTAATTTCACCTGGTTGACCTGTACAAAAGTCCCAGGAGCTTACATCAGTAAGTTCCTGGGGAACGATCATGCAGCCAACATACCTGTAACGTGAAGTATAATGGGTATAATAAAGTTATTTTAGGTCGCTTATTTCCTGAATGTTACCTTGATTCAGAACAATAATACGATCAGCGCTGCGTATAGTTTCAGGACGATGGGCTACAATGATTCGGGTAATATTCATCGTCTTGATTGCTGAATTTATCAGACTTTCATTATTGACGTCCAGATGACTGGTTGCTTCATCCAACACTAAAATTTCGGGATCCCGATACAGGGCCCTTGCCAGAAGAATACGCTGAATCTGCCCACCCGATAAAAATGAGCCCATATCGCCAACCAGACTCTGATAATTCATGGGCATTTGCATAATATCATTATGAATCTGTGCCATTTGTGCGACACGATGGATTTTTTCATGATCAGGTTCTTCAGCGAAGAAGCTGATGTTGTCAGCAATTGAGCCAGAAAAAAGAATGTCATCCTGCATCACGCAGCCAATTCTTTCCCGATGTTGCTGCAAGCCCGCCTGAGCAATATTGTGTTTTCCAACGCAAATGGTGCCTTCCTGAGGATGTAGTAACCCCAGAATAACTTTTGCCAGCGTGGTTTTACCCTGACCGGATGGGCCAATGATGGCAACAGATTCCCCTGATTTAATCGTTAAATTAATCCCATCAATGACCCAGGGTTCGGTTTCCGCATAACGAAAGCGCAGTCCTTCAATGACAATATCACTATCGTGGCCATCATTTTTTCTGGGTACAACAATGCTGTCAGTTTCGGGTTCTGTTTCGGATAGGGCAATGTCAGCCAGACGTTCACCATGAAGTCGCAGCATACGGAAATCAATCACCGAATTGATCAGTCCCGAAGCCCGGCTGATAAATTGATCGGAGAAACTGATAAATGCGGTTAGCATACCGGCCGAAAAATTGCCTTCCATGACTTGATTCGCAGCCAGCCAGACCAGCGCCACGCGCCCGACTGAAGAGATCAGCCCTTGCAGCGTACCGTATCCAATATTCAATTTCTGAATATTGACCCCTTTATTCGTGGTATCCACCAGATAATTCATATAAGTGGAGAGCCGGGTATTTTGCTTGTTATTGGTTTTAACCGCCTGAATGCCGCGTAATGTTTCCAGTAAAGAGGACTGGGTTTTTGCCGAGCTGATTATCTGATCCTCCCGGGCCTGGCGCAGGGAGCGATAAGAGGAGAAACGGATAAGCGCATAAGCCACGAGCAGACCAATGACCAGCCAGGCGAGTTTCGCATTATAGATAAATAACATCACCAGGGTCACTAATGACATGATGCCATCCAGCACGGTGCTGATGAAGCGCGAAGTCAGGGTGTCCTGAATTGACCCCACGGAACCGAATCGGGACAAAATATCGCCCACATGGCGTGATTCAAAGTAAGACAATGGCAACTTCAGCAGATGGCGACAAATATTAGTGGTCCATTGCACGCTTAGCAGGCTGGAAAACCAGGTCGTCACCCAGGACCGCAGCGCAGAAATCAGGTTCTGGAAGATGGATATCATGATAAAGCCCACGCCCAGCAACGTCAGCAGCGAGTGGTCAGCGGATACCAGCACCAGGTCCATAACCCATTGCATAAAGAAGGGGCCCAGAATGCCAAAAAATTCCAGTGAAACGGAGAGGATCAGTATCTGAGCAAACGCCGATTTAATGCCCGTTACGCTACCGATCAGGCGTAGCATCGAGATACTTTCTTTCTCTTTTTTGGCAACGAAGGTTGAGGTGGGCACCAGTTCAAGCGCAACGCCGGTGAAACTTTGCGAAATTTCTTTTAGCGGAACAACACGGATCCCTTTTGCCGGGTCATGAATGGTTATCTTATTCTGATCGGCTTTTTTCAACACCACGAAGTGATTCATATCCCAGTGTAAAATACAGGGACACTTCAGTTTCGATAATTCTTCAACTTCCAGGCGTAATGCGCGAGCGGTTAAATCCAGACGCTGTGCCACGGTAATCACGTCGGCAAGCGTCGCGCCTTTTAAAGAGGTTGAGAAGCGGCGTCGTAACGACACTATATCAATTTCATGGCCGTAGTAGTTGGCAATCATCCCTACACAGGCAAGTCCGCATTCTGCTGCCTGGGATTGCCGGACAACCGGCAGACGCCGTTTCCAGCTAAAGTTTAAATTATCTAATAAAGACACTTAATAAACCTTTTTTTATATGTTTAAGCAGATAAGTTATGACCTAATGCATAGAGAGGTTCTAATATCCACTCATACAAATGTCGTTTATCGACTAAAAAGTCAGCATCTAATGCCATTCCGGGCTTAAGATATTCATCGCGTGAGTAAACCTGAATATTTTGCTTATCCAGTTTCACTATGACCCGATATTGCTGTTCATGGACGTTGTTGTTGCCCGTCAGGTTAGCGATCTCTTGCGGCGAAAGCGCGCTTCTGGAGACTTCAATAACCCGACCATACTGCTGGCCAAATTTTTGATAAGGGAATGCCTTGTAGCGCAAGACTACCCGCTGGTTAGGTTCAATAAAGCCGATTGCCTGGGTGTTGACCATCATACGTGCTACCAACTCACTGCCTGCTGGCAAGATGGATATTGCGGTATGACCGGCATTCAGGATCTGGCCTGTTTTCACCATAATAGTCCCGACGGTCCCATCCTGTGGCGCGCGCAACTCTATTGCCCGGCGGGATTCATTTTCGGCAAGAGACTGGCTGTTATCAGATAACTGTCTTTGTATATCATTGATTTTTTTATCTGTATTCAGCGGTTGTTCGCGAAGCTTTTGTTCCGTCTGCACAATTTGTTGCTGAATATCCAGCAGTTGCCGTTTGTATTCTTGCCATCTGGCTTGGGTTTCTAACAAGTTTGACTCTTGATCCTCAACTTGTTTGGTAGAGGCATAACCGTCTTTTAACATTTTCTGCAATTTATCCAGTTGCGTACGAGCTAATGCGACCTGCTTCTCGCGGTGCTTAACCTGCATCGCCAACTGATCTTTTTGCAGCTTCATGCTGAGAATGCTGTTTGTTAACCCGGCAGTTTCCAACTCGCTCATCTCTTTTGCTGTCTGTAAATCAGCGAGCAGACGAGTACGTTGTTCCTTCAGCCGGTCTGAAATGACCTGCCGGGTTGGACCTAATGAGGTTGAAACTTCTGACGATAGCACCATCAATTTATCGCCCTGTTTTACCGTCTGACCTTCTTTAACGAAAATATGGGTTGCTGTACCGGATACTGGTGCGGAGATAGTCAGCATGCCTTCTTTAGGAATGAGCTCACCTGTTGATGTCTCATATTTGGTATAGCTGCCAAATATGAAAAACAGCAGGGCTGATAAGGTAATGAAGATGACCAGAGAAATGACCAGCCATCGCCATGGTGGGCAGTAAAGTGTGACTGTCCCCAAAGTGCCTTTATTATTGGCATCCAGTGCTTCCTGGCGGAATAGAGAGTTATCCATTTAATTAACTCGAATTAATAATTGAAGGTTTAACGACATTGGAAAATATCCAGTGAATCAATGTCAAGACTGCCGGTGTACAGCGAAAGTTGCAGTATGGCGGCCAGAAACTTGTATTTTGCTTCGGAATAATCCCGTAAGGATTCATAATATTTTTGTTGAGCATCCAACTCATCAGTGGTGGTCCTCAATCCCATATTTCTTTCGTACTGGATTGATTTCACTTTCTGTTGTGCCGAGTCGACGGCATGCTTCTGGGCCTGCATCAGCGCGACGCCATTTTTGATGCTCAACCAGGCTGAACGCGTATCCTGAATGGCTTTGCGTTGTGCTTCCGTAATATTGTCTTTCGCCGCTTCTTTGCGATAAGCCGCTTCAAACGATTGTGAGAGCTGGCCGCCGCCGGAAAACAGTGGAACAGAGACAGAGACGCCATATTGCAGGTTGGAACTTTTAGAACGCGTGCCGAAAATCGCGTCATACAGCACATTGTTATCAGCATCATTGCGGCTCCAGTTTTTACCGTAACTGGCATACACTGACACCGTTGGCAGATGAGCGCCATCTGCTGCCAGCACATCCGCGCTGGCCTGTTCTGTCTGTAGTTGCGCTATTTTTACAGCGATATTATTGCGTTGTGCAGCAGACACCGCCTGATTGAGTGTGAGGGCAGGTTCGGGAGCAATACACTGAAAATTAATGGGTTCTACGCCTTCAGGAATGGTACCTGTCAATTTCCTGAAGGCCTCGCCTGCCAGTAACAGATCATTTCTCGCCTGGATCTGCTTCGCCTGCGCCAGGTCATAATTTGCACGGGCTTCATCGACATCCGTTCGGGTATTCTGGCCGTTTCGCAGACCCGATTGCAGACTGGTATATTGCGATTTGAACGTTTGGGTTGCCGATTGTGCCGCCTGTAGCACTTCTTGCTGATACAGGACAGAAAAATACGCTTCTGAGACATCAGTAATCAGTTTTTGCTGTGACTGAAAAAATTGTGCTTCCGAGGTGTTGGCGATCGCATCGCCTTTTTTCCAGGCAGCAATTTTCGCCATATCAAAAACAGGCTGTTGCATCTCAACATTGTATGAGTGCCGGGTCACGCCTGTTTGGTATTTTTGGCTCGGTTGTTCCTGACGGTTCCAGCCACCCTGAAGATTAACGGAAGGCAACATGCCTGACACTCCCTGCCAGTAGCGTTGTTTATCCGCTTTCGTGGTCGCCCGATCTGATTGTAATGCGGAATCATAGGTAAAGGCGGCGACGACGGCTTCTTTAAGTGTTGTTGCTGGGGCAGTCATTGAAACAACCAAAGTGCTTAATAGAATAAATTTATTAGAAAAGTTTTTCATATTAGCTGCTAAAATTAATCAATTAATTATTGTCGTGGGAAACACGACATTATTTTTATCGCAATAATGTTATAAAGTATCACTGTACTAAATGATTTTCTCTGAATAGGCGTATTTAATTAAATCTGTTGTATTGGTCAGAAGTAACTTACGCATTGCATTATATTTTTGTGTAGAAATAGTACTGACGCTCCTTTTGCGTGATTTGGCAATTTCAGTGAGACGGTAACCCAGTGCAATCTGGCGAATCACTTCCATTTCAGAAGAAGTCAATTCGTCTTTTCTTTTTGAATGTAAAGAATTTGATAATATCCGCTTGATACTGCTAGAAAGATAAGGTTCTTTCCGGTCTGAATTAGCGAATGATAATGCATTAATCAGTTCTTCTCCCTCGTCATTTTTGCTGACAAGACCAGAAACTTTGTATTTAAGAATGCTGGTCAGAATAGCCATATTACGTTGTGAGGTAAGGATAATAATTTTTAATTCGGGAATTTTCTTAGTGAGTTCTTTTATTTTTTCGATACCATCAAGAGAACCTTCATCGTAACTTAATGAAAATTCAGTAATAAGGACGTCAACCGGATGGCTTTTTATCTTGTGGAGTAATAATGCTCCTTCGAGAGGATAATTATGTATTTCTACCTCTGGGCAATAAGACGATAAAAAATACCTGACAGAGCTCAAGATAAATGGGCTTTCATCAGATAAGGCTATTTTGTATTTAGATCCGATCGCATAGCTAGTCATTTGATTTCCCTATTAATGAATATTTTCAAGGTGCTATCAATTACTTTGTTTCTAAAAAATCCCTGGAATTTTCTAGAAATAAACAGGGTGCACATCCAGTGCACTCTGTTCTATAGGTTATTATTATTATTGGTAACTAATGGTATACGTCGCTGAGCTGTTGGCGACACCTGCGGTAATCGTATTCCCAGTCTGATAATAGCGGGCATAAAAAGGCACGGTTACTGCCGCCGAAGACAACGGGAATGACGCCACAGTGAAAGGTGTGCTTAACGAAACAGGATTGTTGTTACCATCAAGCAGTTGTACCCCGACGTTGGTTGCCGAATTAGTACTCTCAGTTAGCGCCAGTACGCCATTATCACTAAAACCTGATACCGGCGTACCGTCAAATTGCAACATGACATCAAACGAACCGGACAGCAATGCTTCGCAATCCAGTGCAATATTAAATGCGGTGGCAGGGCTGGTTGAGCCAATACCTGAGCCCAGTCCGCTGGTTGCATTGATCGAGTAACTTCCCAAATCCACTGTTTGATTGGCATCACCACTGACGGAACAGGTTTTACTCACTACGGAAATACCTGATTTAAGATTGGTTATATAAAATGCCAGATCTCCATCTTCAACGTAAGAACCCACCTTAAATATGATAACGTTATTCCTTATACCAGTGGTAGCACTTATTGATGACGATGTTTTTACAAGCCTAATGGGAACGGTCAACTCAACGTCGGTATATTCCCCGAGACTAGAGGTGTAAGCAAACATCTCGATTATCTTACCTGTAGCAATACTGGCCACATCGGTGCCTATATCACCATTATAGCCAGTGTAAAGCGTCAAGCCGTAACCCAAATCATCAGTAATGGCGACACGCTTGAAATAGACCTCAGCCTGCTGACCATCTAAATACTGTACCAGGTTATTCAATGCGCACTGAAAATTTACGGTGGTCGTTCCCTCGTAAACTACAGTACCAATAGGGATGTCAGCAGATAAGGTTAACCCCAGGGCACTGAAATCCACGGCATTCACGGTGGTCGAATTCCTACACTTCAACGTGACATCGTCAGATGCCTGTGACCCTGTTATTGTTAATAAAAGGAAGAGCGTACTAATAAAAACGATCAGTCCTTTGCGTAGTGGGGTAAAAAACATAATAACTCTCCCTGGAATCCCTGTTATTGCTTCACTATCATCCCTGTGGGGATGAAGCAGACTCTAATGTTGCCACATAACGGTTATGTGTATCCTTTTCTGCATGACATTTCGTGCTTAATCGAGCCAGGGTTCCGTTATCAAAATCTTGTATTTTTCCATTTTCCAGGTTTACGACACAGCTGTTTTCTTCACGACTTCCCCACGAAACCAGTAATTTAGGAATATCTTGGTTCAGGCGGGTATAAATTTGACCACCTTGCGTCACGGTCGTTAAAGTATTGCCATTTTCGTCACTGACTTTGGCACCAAACGGTAATGCATTGCCATCAGAGAGACTGGCCCGAATTAAAATTGGGCGACCAGTGCTCGTTTTATATTTCACTTTCACCACTGAACCTTCGATGGGAACCACGCGTTGCGAGGTATATTCCATCTCAACATCCATTGGTAATCCTTTGGGGTCAATCGCCAGTTCATTTAATCTGTAGGGATTGAGATTAGGGACTATTGCATTTCCGCTGCCATCCAACGTGATATTCGGATAGCCGACAACATGTGCGCCTGCTGCGTTATCAGCACTCACCACTGCCAGCGTATTGCTCTGGTATGCGCTGAAGGTCAGGCTGTCCGGTAAAGCCACCATAGACCCGCTGGCCCCGCCAGAAATGGAATGATAGCCCTCACCATGGCTATAGGCTAATTGCAATGCGCTGTAGGGGCTTCTGTATTGTCCGCTAACATTACCGCTGTATTTATTCTCAGTGTCTTTGCTGACACCGACATTGTAAGTATATTGATTATATTCGCCAACGGTGCCATTTACAGCTGTTTGCGCACTCAGTCCATCTTTTGTTTGAGTGGCTGAACCGTTTAGATAATGTTTGCTGCCGCTCATGCTATTACCAAGTGGCACAGAAAAGTCCAGCGTAAACTGGGTTTCTGATGAACCGGTTGAATAATGTAAACGATTAGCCGCCAGACTGTAAGAAACTCTCCCTAGCGTGTTATTGTATCCCATTTGATACTGGGTATTGGTCCCGTCCTTGTCCCAGTAATCTTGCACATAGCCCGTGAGATATAAATTACCGTAAGTATCACCCAACCGCTGGTTGGCCGTAACGGAAAACCGGTCCTTTGGACGAGAAAGTGAATATTCCTCATCACTGTGCTTTTTTACATAGTTATTGATATGAATGGCATCACTATAACTGTAATAGCCAGAAGAAGAAAAGCGATATGTTGCGATCGAAATGCTAGTGTTTGATTCAGCTATTTTTTTACTATAAGTAGCACGGAAACTAAGCCCTTCATTCTCATTATTTCCGTACCGGGTTCGTGCGCCAGTGACATCGGCGGAAAAGGCACCAATTGGTAGCCCAACAGCCCCCCCCAACAACGCTGAGAAGTAATTGCCCGAGCCTAAAATACCGCTATAGACGCTCAGTGTATTACTGAGACCATGCTGGATTGTCGCCTGATAAATCTTTGGCGTATAAACCAGGTTGTCAATGCGTGAAACCCCAGCCATGGCGGTATAGTACGTCATGCCTGGTCTCTTAAGCTTCGCCACAGCGGCATAAGGGACTGAAAAATGTTTTTCGCTGCCATCGGCTTCTTTAACGGTGACATCAAGATCGCCGCCATAACCGGTAGGATAAAGGTCATCGATCAGAAAAGCTCCGGGGGAAACGGTGGTTTCATAGATTTTTACCCCATTCTGTTTGATGCTGACCAGGGCATTGGAACTGGCCACTCCTCTGATCTCTGGTGCATACCCACGTTGCGAATCAGGCCACATTTGTTCCACCGTCGCCATTTGTACCCCGCGGAATGAAAGGGTGTCGAATAACTCGCCAGAGGTATTACCTTCCCCCAGTGTCAGACGCGACTTCAATAGTGGAATATCCTTTTGTACGTAGGTATTGACATTCTCGTAATGATGATAAGCGCTGCTCTGCTTCTGTTTATGCCAATTGAACGAACCGTCATGGCGGAACATCCAGCCCATGAAGTTGAAACCGACCAGTGCTTTAGCGTACAGGGATTCATAAGACTGATGGTTAGTCACCGAACGATAGCCATTGACGTTATAGCGCAGGCTTAACGCATTTTCTCCCTGGTCCCACAAGGTGGGATCGACAAAACCCCGGGCATTACGGATCAGGTGAGCCTGGGGAATGGCGATATTCATACGCATATCAGCGGTATCGATTTGTGCGTTACTGTCATCCAGTAGCTCATTCAGGGCAACACAACCTGTACCAGATTTGACGGCTTCAATTTTTTCTTTGGGGATCTCGTTGCTTTTTAAGGCAAGCTTTTTTAGCAGACTGTCGGAGAAACAAACTTTGGCCTTCCCCTGCTCACTGGCAACCCTGATTTTTTCCCGGCCGACCTGGTTGCCGTTCAGATACACATCCAGCACGTAGTCGCCAGGATCAATGGGGTTTTCTTTCGAAAAACGAGAGACGTCGATCTTTATCCCGGTCATGCTCTTCAGAAAAGAGTCATCAAAGGTGACTTCATCGGAACTGTCTGCAACAGCCCATAAAGGAAACATTGTTGCGAAAAGAGTCAGGCAGGCTCCCTGTATCGCCTTCCTTTTGATTGAAACATCCCTATTCATGCCATCATCCTTAACAAATAATCACAGCCCTAAATAACGTGTCATTTATTGGCCAGACAGGGTGCTATCCATACTCCTGCTGCTGCCATAGTCGTCAATATATTGATAGTGAATGTTGTTTTTTGTTGTCAGGTTATTTATTCCAGATACAGTAAATGTTTGTTCTCCCCCAGGGGCGACCATATTTCCTCTGACGCTGGTATGTTTTTTCCCTGAGTTGTCTTCTAAATCAACACTGGCGACATTCACATGGTATGGCGAGTTATTATGTGCCGTTAGTGTGGATGTATTGCCATTACGCCGCCAGACCAGCGCTTTGGCAGCATTATCCGCGCCTTCCGCAGTTAATCCATCAGGGCGATAAAATATTTTAATGCGACTTCTTATCGCCATTTGTAATTTATTTTTATTGGCTAGTGCCTTATTTTGTGGCGGCACATCAAGAACGTTTAGCCAAAATACAGATTCTTTGTCAGCGGGTAAATTCTCACCCGTATAAATCAGACGCAGTGTTTGCCCTTTATGTGCCTCCATCCTGAAAACAGGAGGCGTCAGAATAAACGGCACCTGTATTTTATCCAGTGGCTGATTAGGATCCCCGCTGTCAATCCAGGTTTGTACCAGCGCAGGTTTATTACTTTTATTATCAAGACGAACCGTCACTTCTTTTTCTTTCGCGGGATAAATAACGCGTGTACCGATGATAGTCACGCTTGCCGACGCTGGAATAGCAACGCACATCGCCATTAATATACTGAATAATCTGGAGATGAATTTTTTATTCATAGTTACAAACACGACCAGTGTCCATGATTAAAAAAAGACGAGGGATCACTGCTGATCCCCCGCCTTGTTTTATTAGATGTACTCGATTGAATAGGTTACTGAAGTAGAAACAGTACCTGCACCCGCAGCGCCAGTCGCGTAATATTCAGCAGAGTAAGCCAGGGTGGCAGAACCACTACTCAGTGATTCTGCTACTGGTGATGTAGACTGGTCAGAGCTACCGATATTAATAACGGTGCCACTGCTGTCCTTCAACTGTACATCAACGTTAGTTGCAGTACCGTTGTTGGTCAGTCTGCCAGTAGTCGTATCAACGTTTGCACCACTTTCGAAGTAGGCATAAGCAGATGCGGTGAGGTTAGTACAAGAAGACAGATCAATAGTAAAGCTGGTAGCACCCGCAGTGGTACCAGTAGAATCCAGTGAGCCTGTGGAGAGCGTAGGCAGAGTTACGGTAGCATCGGCGCTACCGGTGCTGTTTACACCAACGTCACAAGTTGCGCTTGTCAGTTCACCATTGAAGGTGATTGTGCCATCAGACGCTACTGCGTTTGCAGATACAGTTGCCAGAATACCCGCAGCAACCAGAGACGAAATTAATGCGCTTTTCATAATACCATCCTTTGATATTGAACAATTAATTTGTAGCGCTGTCAGGGGCGCCAATCCTTTATCACAGAAAACAAACCATCCAGGGTTATTCTCTGTAATTCTGCACGGAATTAAGCGAAAAGAGTACTCAGTGCAACAGTTGCTACAGCTAACACCGAAACAAGGCCTATTCCGAAAACTTCACCGCTAACAGGCGTTGCTTCCGGAATATCATCCGGACGCACCCAGTCAGCGTTACTTGATGAGCTGCTGCTTGTTAAGTCTTTAAAAAAATCCATAATCAACGTAGTTAGTGAACCACCACTAACAGATTTAATTTCTGATGTTTTTAATTCACGCATTGTTATTCCCTGTACTTGCTGTGCCGTAATAATATAATTCTATTATGCGGTGACAACAGCGGCAGTAGGATCAAGATTATTTTCGACGATTTCATTAAACCATGCGACCGTGGTATCCCAGTCATTAATTAAGCCATAAAGTGCGCCATCAATAAGACCAACAACCGCACCGACAATCAGGCCGACACCGCCAGCAATAATACCGGCACCAAGAATACCGCCAGTACTACCCCCACTCATAGCCCACTTCAAACCAAATTCAGTGATACCTGCTATCGCGCCAATAAATGCCGCACCGATAGAAGAGAAGAACCCTGCTCCGGAAACGTGCTCAATTTCTACAAACGTTAATTCTCTCATGATTACCTCCTCAAAGAACAGACTAAATACACTCCAATAGCGGTAGGAATACTAGGGTTTGTACACATTCTTTTAAATAGTAAACAGTCCATTATTTTTTATTTTTATTACTATAACCATTAACTATAAGTAGATGTTAATCTCTGTTTTTATGTTGTTGTGTTATGTTAGTGTTTTGTGTCTTAGGAAGGCGCTTTGAGAGGGAAAGGAGTGTTAGAAGTCGGGGTCACTTGCCAATACAGAAACTTGAAAAGATACGGCCCAGCAAGTCGTCAGAGGTGAATTCACCCGTTATTTCGCTCAGACTTTGCTGTGCGGCACGCAGTTCTTCCGCCAGCAGTTCGCCAGCCTGGGCATCCAGTAACTGATCTTTACCCTGGATTAAGTGAGTGAATGCCAACTCTAAAGCCTGCAGATGACGGCGACGGGCAAGAAAGCCGCCTTCCATGTTACTGACATAGCCCATGCTCGCTTTGAGATGACTGCGTAGTAGCTCAATACCTGCACCGGTACGAGCGGACAGACGGATCAGTGAGTGGCCCCCCACTTCTGTCAGGCCCAGCATTTCCCCCGTCACATCCGCTTTATTACGCACCACCGTTATCGGTAGTGCCGCGGGAAGACGAGCGATAAAGTCTGGCCAGATGGCGGTGGGTTCGGTGGCATCAGTGGTGGTGCCATCGACCATAAACAACACCCGGTCAGCCTGCTCAATCTCGCGCCATGCGCGCTCAATACCCATTCGTTCGACTTCGTCACTGGCTTCCCGTAGCCCGGCGGTATCGATGATATGCAGTGGCATGCCGTCGATATGGATATGCTCACGCAACACGTCACGCGTGGTGCCAGCGATATCCGTCACGATGGCGGCTTCACGCCCAGCCAGTGCATTCAGCAGACTGGATTTACCGGCATTGGGACGACCGGCGATCACGACTTTCATCCCTTCACGCAGCAGGCTGCCCTGGCGAGCTTCAGCACGGACAGCGTCGAGATCAGCGATCACCTGGTTCAGTTGGGCTTCAATTTTGCCGTCCGACAGGAAGTCGATCTCCTCATCTGGAAAGTCAATCGCTGCTTCCACATAGATTCGCAAGTTAGTGAGTGCTTCCACCAGAGTGTTTATTCGCAGTGAAAAAGCCCCCTGTAGGGAGTTCAGCGCTGAACGGGCTGCCTGCTCGGAACTGGCATCAATCAAGTCGGCAATCGCTTCTGCCTGGGCCAAATCCAGCTTATCGTTCAGAAAAGCTCGTTCGGAGAATTCACCCGGGCGGGCGATCCGTACACCTGGAATAGCCACAATGCGTTTGAGCAGCAGGTCGAGGATTACCGGGCCGCCATGCCCTTGTAGCTCCAGCACATCTTCGCCGGTAAAAGAGTGTGGGCCGGGGAACCACAGCGCGATCCCTTGATCCAGTACGTTGTTGTCCGCATCACAAAAGGGTAAATAATCGGCGTAGCGGGGTTTGGGGAGTTTGCCCAGCACGGCCTGAGCCACTTCAGCGGCTTGCGGACCGGATACCCGTAGAATGCCGACCCCGCCTCGTCCTGGCGGGGTCGCCTGGGCGACGATGGTCTCGCTATGATTCATATTCAACCCTCTTGTTAAGGCAAAAAATTAAGGCGGTCAAATGAACGCCTTAATATATACCCGTCAAATTGCACGCCACAGTGACACGGGCTGCCATTTAATGCCGATTAAGCTTTCTTCTTGTCGCGGCTGTGTAAACCACGTTTTTCCAGGCCGCGATAAATGAGCTGCTGCTGGATGATGGTAACCAGGTTACTGACGATGTAATACAGCACCAGACCAGACGGGAACCACAGGAAGAACACCGTGAAGATAACAGGCATGAAGGTCATGAGCTTCTGCTGCATCGGGTCAGCCACGGTGGTTGGCGACATCTTCTGAATGAAAAACATCGTCATGCCCATCAGGATAGGCAGGATGTAGTATGGGTCTTGCGCAGAAAGATCATGGATCCACAGGGCAAACGGCGCATGACGCAGCTCAACAGATCCCATCAGCATGTAGTAAAGGGCCAGGAAGATCGGCATCTGGATAACCAGCGGCAGACAGCCCCCCAATGGGTTCACTTTTTCAGCCTTGTACAGCGCCATCATTTCCTGGCTCATCCGCTGTTTATCATCACCCAGACGCTCACGCATGGCCTGAATCTTTGGCTGTAACATGCGCATTTTCGCCATGGAGGTGTACTGCGCTTTGGTCAGCGGGTACATGATGCCACGCACGATAAAGGTGATGATGATGATGGAGAAGCCCCAGTTACCGATAAAGCTGTGGATGAATTTCAACAGCTTAAACAGCGGCTGAGAGATAAACCACAGCCAGCCGTAATCCACGGTCAGGTCAAGATGAGGTGCAATGGCTGCCATCTTATCCTGAATTTCCGGGCCGACCCACAGTGTGGCAGACAGATTCTGCTGAGAGCCTGGCGCGACAGATACCGGGCTGGATTTGTAGCCGATAGCCACAATACCGTTACCCAGGTTATTGGTATACAGCGTGTTGGTACCGTTAGTATGTGGAATCCATGCGGTAGCAAAATACTGCTGGAGCATGGCGACCCAGCCATTATTGGTCGTGACATTCAGGTTGTCGTTATCGCTGATTTTGTCGAATTTGTACTTCTCGTAGTTACTCTCACTGCTGGAGTAAGCCGCACCACGGAAAGTGTGCAACGCAAAATTATTGCTGCTGGTATCACGATGCTTAGGTAGATCGGCCGTCTGCTTCAGCTGACCAAACATTGCCACTTCCAGTGGTTGCTGGGTGGTGTTGTTGACCAGATAATCCACGGTAATTGCATATTCACCGCGTTTCAGGATAAACGTCTTGGTGTAGGTTGCGCCGTTTTCCGCCGTATAAGTCAGGGGGATACGCAGTTCGCTCTGACCGTCCGCCAGCTTAAAGGTATCCTGAGTGGTGGTAAACAAAGGACGGGCGCCATTGGCTGGATTATCCGGACCGTTGCGTCCCGTCAGACCGCTCTGTGCCTGATATAAAAAGTCTGATGTGGTTTCCAGCAGTTGGAAAGGTTGTTCGGAACCCAGTTTATCCGGGTGAGCCAGCAACTGTGCCTGCTCAATATCGCCACCGCGGGTGTTGATCTGTAAAGACAGTACATCTGTCTTGACGGTGATCGTTTTACCCTGACCGCTGGCAGGTACGCCCTGGTTGGCTACATCACCGGCGGCGCTGGTCGTGTTTTGCGTGGTCTGGGTTTGCTGTGGCTGCGGAGCATGGTCCGTTTGCCAGGCTTGCCAGATCATAAAAGACACGAACAGAAAAGCGATGAGAAAAAGATTGCGTTGCGAATCCATCGTTAATGTTCTCTGTTATCGTTGGTTTTTGGCGGTACCGGATCGTCGCCACCTGGGTTCAAAGGATGGCATTTTAATACGCGTTTCATCGTCAACCAACCGCCTTTTATCATGCCAAACCTGTGCAACGCCTCAATACTGTATTGCGAACAGGTTGGATGAAAGCGGCAGTGGGGTCCCAGGAGTGGGCTGATGGCGCGTTGGTAAACGCGAATCAGCCCAATCAGGAACCGCGAGCCAGGCGACAATGACGACGCCATATTTTCTCCAACGCTTCCGTCAGCGCACGATTATCCAGGTCGGCCACCCCTTTTTTCGCGACCACCACAAAGTCCATAGCGGGAAGCTTATGTTGACGCAGGCGGAAACTTTCGCGGGTCAATCGCTTGATCCGGTTACGTTCATGCGCACGTCTAACATTCTTTTTGGCTACGGTAAGACCGATACGGGGATGCCCCAGCGAGTTCAGGCGGCCGAGAATGGTGATTTGCGGCGTACCGGCTCTTTGCGGCTGCTGGAAGACGAAAGTGAAATGAGCGGGAGTTAACAAGCGTAACTCCCTGGGAAATGCGAGCTTAACCACTCAGCGGCTAGCTTTTATTACTTAGAAACGGTCAGACGTGAACGGCCTTTAGCACGACGACGTGCCAGAACCTGACGACCATTTTTTGTTGCCATACGAGCACGGAAACCGTGTGAACGGTTACGCTTCAGTACGGACGGTTGAAAAGTGCGTTTCATGGCGATTTCTACCTAAACTTGGAAAATTTCACTGGGTGACGCGTTTGATGGTCCGAAAACTGACCGACGCCTCAGTGTATCTTTAATAAAGAGGCGGGATTGTAATAATTGTACAACCCGGAGTCAATTTACTTCGCGTTTAAAGCCGCGCCTGAATGTCCCGTTCGACCGCAAAACCAGCCGGTACGGGCCAGAGCGCAACACGCCGGGGCGGGAATTATACGGGGTCTGCATTAAAGCGCAAGGATCACGGTGGATCTTCTGGCGATCCTGTTGCATAGATTTTGCGCTCACAACGTGATGTTAGCTCAAAATTTCACCGAATGCAGACGATCCTGAATATCTATGTCAGCGCGATGGCGTAAACTATCCTCGCTGTCTTTGGCCTGTGGATAAATTGGATCAAAATTGGCTAGAAAGTGGAGATCTCTGCTGCGCTTTGCGCTATGATCCGCCCTTCCGTTAGCGATCCTCTGGGTCAATCAGCGGCGGAAAAACCGTGGACAGCGGTTCGTATGTGCGTTATCTGCATGCGTCAACAATGATGAATTTATCGCTTCAGCGTCTTTTTTCTTATCGAATTTTTTCGAGTGGAGTCCGCCGTGTCACTTACGCTTTGGCAACAGTGTCTTGCCCGTTTGCAGGATGAATTACCTGCCACAGAATTTAGCATGTGGATACGTCCATTACAGGCTGAATTGAACGACAATACGCTGGCCTTGTATGCACCAAATCGCTTTGTGCTCGATTGGGTCCGTGATAAATATCTGAACAATATTAACGGCTTGCTAAATGATTTCTGTGGGGTCGATGCGCCTTTATTGCGTTTTGAGGTAGGCAGCAAACCGGTTACCCGACAGATCAGTCAGCCGGTAATGGCCAGTGTCAACGCCAATACTCCGGCGTCCGGCACGCGTCCGGCGCCTGCGCGTCCCAGTTGGGATAGTATGCCAGCTCCGGCGGAGCTTTCTTACCGTTCGAACGTCAACACGAAGCACAACTTTGACAACTTTGTTGAAGGTAAGTCGAACCAACTGGCTCGCGCCGCTGCACGTCAGGTCGCGGATAATCCTGGCGGCGCTTATAACCCTTTGTTTCTTTACGGCGGCACAGGGCTGGGTAAAACCCACTTGTTGCATGCGGTAGGGAACGGCATTATGGCACGTAAGCCGAACGCCAAAGTGGTGTATATGCACTCAGAACGTTTTGTGCAGGACATGGTCAAGGCGCTGCAGAACAATGCCATTGAGGAATTTAAGCGTTATTACCGCTCGGTGGACGCCTTGCTTATCGATGACATTCAGTTCTTTGCCAATAAGGAACGATCCCAGGAAGAGTTTTTTCACACGTTCAATGCGTTACTGGAAGGTAATCAGCAGATCATTCTGACCTCGGATCGTTATCCAAAAGAGATCAACGGCGTTGAGGATCGTCTTAAATCGCGCTTTGGTTGGGGATTGACGGTGGCTATCGAACCGCCGGAACTGGAAACCCGCGTCGCCATTCTGATGAAGAAAGCCGATGAAAATGACATCCGTCTGCCGGGCGAAGTGGCGTTCTTTATCGCCAAGCGTCTGCGCTCCAACGTGCGTGAGCTCGAAGGTGCGCTGAATCGTGTCATCGCCAATGCCAATTTTACAGGCCGGGCAATCACCATTGATTTTGTGCGTGAAGCGCTGCGCGATCTGCTGGCGTTGCAGGAAAAGCTGGTGACCATCGACAATATCCAAAAGACGGTTGCCGAGTACTATAAGATCAAAGTGGCTGATTTGCTCTCCAAGCGCCGTTCTCGTTCCGTGGCCCGTCCGCGACAGATGGCGATGGCGCTGGCTAAGGAGCTGACCAACCACAGTTTGCCGGAAATCGGTGATGCTTTCGGGGGTCGTGACCATACCACGGTGCTTCATGCCTGTCGTAAAATCGAGCAGTTGCGTGAAGAAAGTCACGATATTAAAGAAGATTTCTCAAATTTAATCAGAACATTATCTTCCTGACGCTATGAAATTTATTGTAGAACGCGAGCATTTACTCAAACCGTTACAGCAGGTCAGTAGCCCTCTGGGTGGTCGCCCGACATTACCGATCCTCGGCAATCTGCTGTTACAGGTTAACGAAGGCAGCCTGCTGTTGACCGGGACCGATTTAGAAATGGAAATGGTCGCCCGCGTGGCGCTGACGCAGGAGCATGAACCGGGCGCTACCACCGTGCCGGCCCGCAAATTTTTTGATATTTGTCGAGGCTTGCCGGAAGGGGCTGAGATTACGGTGATTCTGGAAGGCGAGAGAATGCTGGTGCGCTCCGGTCGCAGCCGTTTTTCGCTTTCCACACTGCCGGCCAGCGATTTCCCAAACCTGGACGACTGGCAGAGTGAAGTGGAATTCACGTTGCCGCAAGCGACCATGAAGCGCTTGATTGAAGCGACACAGTTCTCAATGGCCCATCAGGACGTGCGTTATTACCTTAACGGCATGTTGTTTGAAACCGAAGGGGAAGAGTTGCGTACCGTGGCGACAGATGGTCACCGTCTGGCCGTGTGCTCAATGCCCGTGGGGCAGTCACTGCCGAATCATTCGGTTATTGTACCGCGTAAGGGTGTGATTGAGTTGGTGCGCCTGTTGGATGGCGGTGATACGCCACTACAGGTACAGATCGGCAGCAACAATATTCGTGCGCATGTTGGCGATTTTATCTTCACCTCGAAACTGGTTGATGGTCGTTTTCCTGATTATCGCCGTGTATTACCAAAAAATCCGGACAAAATGTTGGATGCAGGTTGTGATCTGTTAAAGCAGGCGTTTGCCCGGGCTGCGATTCTATCCAATGAGAAATTCCGCGGTGTTCGTCTCTATATCAGTGAAAATCAGCTAAAAATTACCGCTAACAACCCGGAACAGGAAGAAGCGGAAGAGATACTGGACGTGACGTATGCTGGCACTGATCTGGAAATCGGTTTTAACGTCAGTTATGTGTTGGATGTGTTGAACGCGCTGAAGTGTGAGAATGTCCGGTTACTACTGACGGACTCGGTCTCCAGTGTGCAGATAGAAGACGCAGCCAGCCAGTCGGCTGCCTATGTCGTTATGCCAATGCGCCTGTAGTAAAGCGTCGTTAACGTTCTGGCCTGGTGTAAAAACACGTGCCGTTTTATCTGATTCACTGTTCGTGGAATGATTTCACTTATGGCTTTAACCCGCCTGCTTATCAAAGACTTTCGCAATATTGAAAATGCGGATCTGGTTCTGGCCCCCGGTTTTAACTTTCTGGTCGGGGCAAACGGCAGCGGAAAAACCAGTGTGCTTGAGGCCATCTATACCCTGGGGCATGGCCGCGCTTTCCGCAGTTTGATGGTGGGAAGGGTTATCCGTCACGATCAAGATGCCTTTGTGTTGCATGGCCGTATTGAAGGTGCAGAACGGGAAGTCTCGGTGGGTTTGACCAAAAATCGTGCCGGGGACAGCAAGGTACGCATTGACGGTAGCGACAGCCATAAAGTCGCGGAACTGGCCCAGATGTTGCCGATGCAGTTGATCACGCCGGAAGGGTTTACCCTGCTGAACGGCGGTCCAAAATATCGCCGAGCCTATATCGACTGGGGATGTTTCCATAATGAACCGGGGTTTTTCACCGCCTGGGGTAATCTCCGGCGTCTGCTTAAGCAGCGCAATGCGGCATTACGTCAGGTCTCACGTTATCAGCAGATTCGTGCATGGGATCAGGAGCTGGCGCCTCTGGCCGAACAGATAAGCGCATGGCGGGCTGCCTACAGTGAGGCGATCGCTGAGGATATCATTGCCACTTGCGCGCTGTTCTTACCGGAGTTTGAGCTGAGCTTCTCTTTCCAGCGAGGGTGGGACAAAGAGACGGAGTATAGCGAGCAACTGGAGCGCCAGTTTGAGCGTGACAGAATGCTGACTTATACCGCCAGCGGCCCGCACAAGGCTGATTTTCGTATTCGTGCCGATGGCACTCCGGTAGAAGATTTACTGTCACGCGGCCAGTTAAAGCTGTTGATGTGCGCCCTGAGACTGGCGCAGGGTGAATTTCTTACCCGACAGAACGGGCGACGCTGCCTGTATCTGATAGATGATTTTGCCTCTGAGCTGGATGAAACGCGTCGCCGACTGCTGGCTGATCGCCTGAAAGCCACTCATGCCCAGGTTTTTGTCAGCGCTATCGGTGCCGAGCACGTGTTCGACATGGCTGACGAAAAGGGCAAGATGTTCCACGTAGAACAGGGTAAAATAGCCGTTCAACCTGAAGATTAAACGAGCGAGAAACGTTGATGTCGAATTCTTATGACTCCTCAAGTATCAAAGTTCTAAAAGGGCTGGATGCGGTACGCAAGCGCCCGGGTATGTATATCGGCGATACGGATGACGGTACTGGTCTGCATCATATGGTATTCGAGGTCGTGGATAACGCTATCGACGAAGCGCTTGCGGGTCACTGCAAAGAAATTTTAGTTACTATTCATGCAGATAACTCGGTATCTGTGCAGGATGATGGCCGGGGTATTCCGACGGGTATCCATGAAGAAGAAGGGATTTCCGCGGCGGAAGTGATCATGACCGTGCTGCATGCTGGCGGGAAGTTTGATGATAACTCGTATAAAGTATCCGGTGGTCTGCATGGCGTAGGAGTCTCGGTGGTTAACGCTTTGTCAGAAAAACTGGAGCTGACCATTCGTCGCGAAGGCAAAGTTCATCATCAGATCTACGTTCACGGCGTGCCCCAGTCTCCGTTAAGCGTCACTGGTGAAACAGATCTGACTGGAACGCGCGTGCGCTTCTGGCCAAGCCATGAAACGTTTACCAACGTCACCGATTTCGAGTATGAAATTCTGGCCAAGCGCTTGCGTGAACTGTCGTTCCTGAATTCCGGAGTCTCGATTAGGCTGGAAGATAAGCGTGACGGTAAGCAAGATCACTACCACTATGAAGGGGGGATCAAGGCGTTTGTTGAGTATCTGAACCGCAACAAAACCCCGATTCATCCTAACGTTTTTTACTTCTCTACCGAGAAAGACGGCATCGGCGTGGAAGTGGCGTTGCAGTGGAACGACGGTTTCCAGGAAAACATTTACTGCTTCACCAACAATATCCCTCAGCGTGATGGTGGTACTCACCTGGCTGGTTTCCGTGCCGCGATGACCCGTACTCTGAACGCCTACATGGATAAAGAAGGCTACAGTAAAAAAGCCAAGGTCAGCGCGACCGGTGATGATGCGCGTGAAGGTTTGATCGCGGTTGTGTCGGTGAAAGTGCCCGACCCTAAATTCTCTTCGCAGACCAAAGACAAGCTGGTTTCTTCCGAAGTTAAATCTGCGGTTGAGCAGCAGATGAATGAGTTGCTGGCAGAGTACCTGCTGGAAAATCCAGGCGATGCGAAGATTGTGGTCGGGAAAATTATCGATGCGGCCCGTGCCCGTGAAGCGGCCCGCCGTGCGCGTGAAATGACCCGCCGTAAAGGTGCGCTGGACCTGGCGGGTCTGCCGGGCAAACTGGCAGATTGCCAGGAGCGTGATCCCGCGTTGTCTGAAATCTACCTGGTGGAGGGTGACTCTGCGGGGGGATCAGCCAAGCAAGGGCGTAACCGTAAAAATCAGGCCATTCTGCCGCTGAAAGGGAAAATCCTTAACGTGGAGAAGGCGCGTTTCGACAAGATGCTTGCCTCGCAGGAAGTGGCTACATTGATCACCGCGCTGGGCTGCGGTATTGGTCGCGACGAATATAACCCGGATAAGTTGCGTTACCACAGTATCATCATCATGACTGATGCGGACGTCGATGGTTCACACATCCGTACTCTGTTGCTGACTTTCTTCTACCGTCAGATGCCGGAAATTATCGAACGTGGTCACGTCTATATCGCTCAGCCGCCGTTGTACAAAGTGAAAAAAGGCAAGCAAGAGCAGTACATCAAAGACGATGATGCGATGGATCAGTATCAGATTTCCATTGCGCTGGATGGTGCGACGTTGCACACCAACGCCGAAGCGCCTGCGCTGGGCGGCGAACCATTGGAAACCCTGGTGGCGGAATTTAACAGCACCCGTAAAATGATCAAACGTATGGAGCGTCGTTATCCGGTCGCTTTGCTGAATGCGTTGATCTATCACCCAACACTCAGCGATATGGCGGTGCAAGCGCCGGTGCAGAGTTGGATTGATGGTCTGGTCACCTTACTGAACGAAAATGAGCAGCATGGTAGTTCTTACTCGGGGCTGGTGCGTGAAAACCGTGAACTACACATTTTCGAGCCAGTGGTACGTATCAAAACGCATGGCGTGGATACCGATTATCCGCTGGACAGCGAGTTCGTGATGGGTGGGGAATATCGTAAGATCTGTACGCTGGGCGAGAAACTGCGCGGCCTGCTCGAGGAAGACGCCTTTATTGAGCGCGGCGAGCGCCGGCAGCCAATTGACTCTTTCGAGCAGGCGGTGGACTGGCTGGTGAAAGAGTCTCGTCGTGGCCTGTCGGTACAGCGTTATAAGGGGCTGGGTGAGATGAATCCAGATCAGTTATGGGAAACCACCATGGATCCGGATAGCCGCCGCATGTTACGCGTTACAGTAAAAGACGCTATTGCAGCCGATCAGCTGTTTACAACCCTGATGGGGGATGCGGTTGAGCCTCGCCGTGCATTTATCGAAGAAAACGCCCTGAAAGCGGCGAATATCGATATCTGACACAGGTTTTCTCTTCTCCACGCAGAAAGGCAGATCGTTGGATCTGCCTTTCTCTTTCTGCCTTCTGCGTTTAGCGCTGGATTATGCCTGTCAGGGTGTATTGATAAAACTCGCTGTTATTTTTCATCCCTAACTTGCGCATAATTGCCCGCTTATGGGTACTGATGGTTTTAACACTCAGGCTGGTCAGACGAGAGATATCGGTTAACGATAGCCCCTCGCGGGTGTATTGCACCACCATTGCCTGTTGCTTGCTGAGTATGACGTCCTGCGCGTGACTTTTCCAGGGTGTTCCTGCTGAGAAAGGAGGGGTACAGGTCGGGTTTCCACGGTTGAAAAACTGCTGTAACTCTGCCGCAGCCTGCTGTTTTTCCAGCCGTAGCTGATGCCGCTGAAAATTGTTCCCCTCCCCAGATGTCATCGTCAGCGAAACATGGCGGCAATTTACAGACGGTTTTTTTACATGGTGCCGGGATGTTCTGCAGGACGCCCATCCGTTGGTACAAATATCGGCAATGATGATATCAGGTGTGAGTAACGATCGACTTTCATCACCGATCAGGAAAACAGGATGATGATTAAAACTGGGTAGCCATGCCTGATTAATCAAGTTAATCGTACCGGTGATAAAAAAGCTGTCTTTGCTTTCGATAAGAATGTTCATATTATTCCTCCATGAATGTTGCCGCTACTGATACTGGCTGGAATCATTATCCTGAAATACCCCGGTGGATGATCCTGCCACACCTTCCTGGTGCTGTCAGATGATTTCGGGAAATATAATAACCCCCGTTACTATACGCCCATATACGTGATCAATACCACTATTTATAGCGAAATTTTGTCCTTTAACTAAATCGCGCTAGCATGGAAGAAACTGAGTACTGACGAGGATGTTATGGCGATAAAACTGATTGCGATTGATATGGATGGCACGTTGTTAAATCCACAGCACCAGGTGACGCCGCGGGTGAAGCAGGCGATTCAGGCGGCCCGCGACAAAGGCGTAGCGATAGTGCTGGCCACCGGACGTCCGTTTATCGGCGTGCAGCGTTACCTGGTGGAGCTGGACTTACAGCTGGAAGGTCAGTACTGCATTACCAACAATGGCGCGTTAGTTCAGCAGGCGGATACGGGCGACTGCGTAGCAGAAGTCACCCTGAATTATGATGATTATCTGTACGTTGAAAAGCTGGCGCGTAAGTTGGGCGTCCATTTTCAGGCGCTGACCAAATCTCTGCTGTTTACCCCCAACAAAGACATCAGCGAATTCACCGTTCATGAGTCCTGGCTGACCGGTATTCCTCTGCGCTATCGTGCGGTGGAAGAGATGGATAAGTCCGCCACTTTCCCGAAAGTGATGATGATCGATACCCCGGAGAAACTTGATGAAGCCATTAAACGTATCCCGCAAGAAGCCAGCGATCGTTATACCATCATGAAAAGCTCGCCTTATTATCTGGAGATTCTGAGCAAACAGGTCAACAAGGGGGCGGGCGTCAAAGCGTTGGTTAACCGTCTGGGTCTGTCGCGTGAGGAAGTGATGGCGATTGGCGACCAGGAAAATGACCTGGCGATGCTGGAATTTGCCGGTACGGGCGTGGCGATGGGCAATGGTATTGAATCAGTCAAAGCGATTGCGCAGTTTATTACCAAAACCAATATGGAAGACGGTGTCGCACACGCTATTGAGACGTTTGTGCTGTAAGCACCAGGCCAGTTCTGGACGTTTTTTGCCCGTTGGCAGCCAACCAGGTTGATGTGCGATCGTCGCTCAGAACCCGCTGGCTTTTCTCTCACGCTATGTTGCAACTGGCGATGGATAATAGGGCGGTTTATCGTGAGCCATGCCAGTACCGGAAAGTCGGTGAATGCATTACCCTTATCAGCAAATACCGCTAAGGGTAAGTAAGATGACCGAAAAACAGCTGACTTTCGATTCCCGCAACCATCAGCTCACCAACATCAATATCTGGACGGCGGACAGTCACTGGCTGGTGTATGACGTGCGTCCCGACGCTGCAACCTTCAGCGGGCTGACCGTTGAACGCGTGAATCTCCACGGTCAGACGGAGATTATCTACCAGGTCAGAGACGGCGCCCATGTGGGCGTGATCACTGCCAGCCCGGATCTGCCGCCGCGTTACGTTTGTATTCATGGCCCTGAGCATCCCGATAACCAGTGGAAATATGACTTTCACCACCGGCGCGGCGTGATTATACAAAATGGCCTGGCTGAGAATCTGGATGCCTGTGATATCACCCCGCCTTTCACGCCCGGCGCGCTGCGCGGCGGTTCGCATGTTCACGTCTTCAGTCCGGATGGCATGCGGCTTAGCTTCACTTACAACGATCACGTCATGCATGAGTTTGCCGCAAAAGAAGATCTCCGTAACGTTGGGATTGCGGTGCCACTCCATCCGGTTTGTTCGCCCAAACGTCATCCACGTGAATACGATGGTAGCCATTTCTGCGTATTGGTCAGCCGTACTACCTCATCGCCGCAGCCTGGTAGCGACGACATTAACCGCGCTTATGAAGAGGGCTGGATTGGTAAGGAAGGTTATCTGAAATCGAACGGACATCGGCAGCGCTGGGCACTGGCTTTTATCGGCGATACGCTCAGTATTAATGGTGAGAAGGTGCCTGAGGTGTTTATTGTCGATCTGCCGGAGACGATGAGCGACTATGCTCAGGCAGGCGACGATCCCATTGAAGGGACCGTCAGCTCGCTGCCGGCACCGCCCAAAGGCATTATGCAGCGGCGGCTGACGTTTACTCACCATCGGGCTTATCCTGGTCTGGTGACTTCTCCCCGTCACTGGTTGCGTAGCTCGCCAGGGGGGCAGTCGATTGCATTTTTGATGAAAGATGACGTGGGCGTGGTCCAGCTGTGGGTAATTGCTCCAACGGGCGGCCAACCCCGGCAAGTTTCTCATGTCGCCAGTGATATTCAGTCAGCTTTCAGCTGGCACCCTGATGGACGCTCAGTGGCGTTGATCAATGACAACAGCGTGATGCTCTGCGATATGGCCAATGGGGAAATGCGGCGGTTGACGGCGCGTACTGCTGAGCCGCCGTTAGCGGATGCGGTGGTGTGCTCACCGGATGGACAGTACGTGGCTTATTTGCGTCGGGTTAAGGGTTTCCAGCAAATCTTTATTGCAAATGTTACCTCGCCACAATAATTCAGATTGCCAGCAGGCGATCAGATGATGAGTGACCGGGATTTTACTCAGGCCAGTGACCCGAGGCGCTTATACCGCCAATGCACTGGCACCCTAAAACAGGATTAAGGCTGAGGTGTTGGTGGCGGAGTGACCAGCGGTGCGGCCTGTGACAGGCTTTCCGCAGTGTTATTCTGTTGTTCACTCTGTAACACGCGTTCACGTGGCGAATCCACCGCAGTATCACTGCCGGAACGGTAGTAATCATAAGGCAGAAATAAGGTATCCATCACCGCAGAAAAAGGTAAATCAATGGCGGCCAATGGGCGCATGACCCAGCCATTGTTACTGTCAGCCACGATTTTTGCACCAGCCCGGGTGCCGGAATAGTAGCCTTGGTAGGGGCCGGAATGCGACATAAAGCTGGAACAGCCACTGGTGCCTGCCAGTGACAGGCAGGTCAGCAGACCCGCGAAGCGACACTTTTTCATTACTATCATATCCATTATCCCTTCAGTCACGGCAACGCCAGCCTGATTGTTATCGCCGTTATGCAGGGAAAGCCCCGGTCACTCTGTGGTAACCGTGTGCATTGTTCCGACGAATCCTTCCCTGAGTGTATGCTATTCATGGCCAGAGTTAAAAAAAATTACATTTTCCACTCTTGAAAGTCAGCAGGAAATCACCATTTTATTATGCAAAGTCACCAATCGTATGCCGACAGGGTACGAATTGCTGGCTGGTGGCCTGTCCATAGTGGAAGGTCTGAACTCTCAATCTCGCTGATTATCAGGAGCCGTAAAATGCGTAATTTCGATCTTGCCCCATTGTACCGTTCTTCCATCGGTTTTGACCGTCTGATCAATTTACTGGAATCTAACCAGGGTCAGAGTAATGGCGGTTACCCTCCTTATAATGTCGAGCTGGTGGCAGAAAACCAGTACCGTATTACCATTGCCGTAGCCGGGTTCGCACAGAACGAACTGGATATCACCGCACATGACAATATGCTGACGGTTCGCGGCTCACATCCTGAAGAGCAACAGGAAAAAACCTACCTGTATCAGGGAATAGCCGAGCGTAACTTTGAGCGCAAATTCCAGTTAGCGGAGCACGTCAACGTACGCGACGCCAGACTGGAAAACGGCCTGTTGTATATTGACCTGGAACGTATCGTTCCGGAAGAGAATAAACCGCGCCGCATTGAGATTATGAAGTAAGTCATCACTACGGGTCGCTCAGGGTTGCGGCCCGTATGCTTTATTGGGCTGGGTAGCTTAACGCTATGTTCGTCCTTCCTGATGTGCGCGCTCGACCTCTTCAGCCAGAATCGCGATGCCCCGTTCAATCTTCTCGCTGTCCGGAACATAATTCATACGCATACACTGATGGGCGTGCGGCCATTCATGCTCAAGACCGGGGAAGAAGAAGTGGCCCGGTACCATCAACACGCCGCGTTTTTTCAGGCGCTGGTAGAGCGTTTCTGTCGAAACTGGCAAATCTTTAAACCACAGCCAGAGAAAAATCGCGCCTTCCGGTTTGTGGATCAGGCAACGTTCTGCGGATAAATAGCGGCGAATGACGGCAATGGTCTGATTCACACGTTGCTGATAGAAAGGCCTAATCACTTCTGTTGATAGTCGCAACAGGTCGCCTCGCTGGATCATTTCATTGGCGATAGCGGGACCAATACTGCCGGGGGCCAGGCTGATAATACCGTTCATATTGCTGATAGCGGAGATAACCTTTTCATTGGCAATGATAATGCCGCAGCGTGAACCTGGCAGACCCAGCTTGGACAGGCTCATACACAAGATAATATTGGGGTTCCACAGCGGATGCGCCTCGCTGAAGATGATGCCTGGAAACGGCACGCCATAAGCATTATCAATCAGTAACGGGATCTGGTGTTGTTGGGCCAGTATGTCCAGCTTGATCAACTCTTCATCAGTTATCACATTACCGGTTGGGTTGGTTGGTCGGGAGACGCAGATTAGACCGGTATTATCGCTAATTTTCAGGTGTTCAAAATCGACATGATATTTAAACTGTCCTTCCGGCAGCATGGCGATATTGGGGCGGGTAGAGACGAACAGCGCTTCATCCAGTCCGGCATCGGCATAGCCAAGGTATTCCGGCACCAATGGGAACAACACGCGTTTTTTACTGCCGTTGGCCTGGCGTCCGGCATACAGATTGAAAAGGTAGAAAAAGGCGCTCTGACTGCCATTAGTCAGCGCAATATTTTGTGGGCCAATTTCCCAGCCATGCTGATCACGAAGCAGTGCGGAGAGTGATTCCAGCAGGGTGGTTTTCCCGCGAGGGCCATCGTAGTTACACAGGGCTTCAGCCAGCAGACCCTCATGGTGCATATCTTGCAAAAGCTGCTGAAAATAGTCATTTATAGCAGGGATCTGCGCGGGATTCCCACCGCCTAACATCACCGCTCCCGGTGTGCGTAATCCTTCACCCATATCTTCCATCAGGCGGGTAATACCTGAATGGCGCGTAAATTTGTCACCGAAGGCGGAAAAGCTCATAGCGTGTTAACTGCTTGTTATTTGCAAGTGGAGGTTAACCTTAACGCCAGCCCTGGCTCGATGCAATCCTCTCACCCTTCTGAGTTGAACCTGATTTGTTAACGGGGGTGTCCTGCGGGGGGGATTGTCGCATTATCGTTATGGGATAAAAATCTTAAATTAACATTTGACTAAACCTTAACCACACCTAACAATATTGATGACAACATAAATGAAACGATGTTTTGTTTTTATAAGAACAATATGTCAAAAATAAATTTGTTCGATATTGATCACAGTTAGAGTCGATTTCTCCTGGTTATAGTAAGCCCTGAATAGGGCCATGGCTCATCACAGGGATTACAGGAGTTATTAAGATGATTTTAAATTCTTTTGATTTAAAAGGAAAAGTGGCTTTGGTCACCGGATGCGATACCGGATTAGGTCAGGGCATGGCGTTGGGGCTGGCGGAAGCAGGCTGTGACATTGTTGGGGTTAATATTGTCGAGCCGCAAGAGACCCGCGAAAAAGTGACTGCGCTTGGACGGCGTTTCCTCAGCCTGAAGGCTGATCTTGGGGATACCCGTTGTATTGACGGGTTGTTGGAAAAAGCGCTGGCGGAATTTGGCAAAATTAATATTTTGGTGAATAACGCGGGCATTATACGTCGGGAAGATGCCATTTCATTTAGCGAGAAAGACTGGGATGACGTGATGAATCTGAACAGTAAATCCGTCTTCTTTATGTCACAGGCTGTCGCCCGTCAGTTTATTAAACAAGGGCAAGGTGGGAAAATTATTAATATTGCTTCAATGCTCTCTTTCCAGGGCGGTATTCGCGTACCTTCCTATACGGCGTCCAAAAGCGCGGTGATGGGCCTGACCCGTCTGCTGGCCAACGAATGGGCGAAACATGGTATCAATGTGAATGCCATCGCGCCGGGTTATATGGCGACCAACAATACGCAAATGCTGCGGGCGGACGAAAAACGGAGTGCGGAAATTCTTGATCGTATTCCGGCTGCCCGTTGGGGATTGCCTGACGACCTGAAGGGGCCGGCTGTGTTCCTGGCATCGGCAGCTTCTGACTATATCAATGGTTACACCATTGCCGTTGATGGCGGTTGGTTGGCACGTTAAGCCTGACTAAATAGTGTTGCATAACGGCAAATCCCGCACCACCTGTGGTGCGGGTTCTCAGACTGGTGTTTTCTTGTGGTCTGAGGATCGTCGCTTATTTCAACAAGTGGGGATTAACGCAGTTTTTTTCCACTTTACCGCTCAGCGCGGCAATCAGGTTATCGACGGCATCTTTAGCCATGTTGTAACGGGTTTCATGGGTAGCGGATCCGACATGCGGCAGCGTCACCACGTTTGGCATTTTCAGCAGCGGTGAGTCTGCTGGTAGCGGTTCTTTCTCAAAGACATCCAGTCCGGCAGCCTGAATGGTGCCTGCTTTTAGCGCCTCAATCAGCGCTTCTTCATCGATAACCGGGCCCCGGCCTGCGTTAATCAACATCGCGGAAGGTTTCATTTTTGCCAACTGTTCACGGCCAATCAGATGATGGGTCTCTGCGGTCAGCGGCAGGATGACACACAAGAAATCAGACTGTTGCAGTAATGTATCCAGAGAGCAATATTGGGCGTTAAAGCGTTGTTCGGCTTCTTCATGATGTTTTCGGGCGTTATAGAGGACTGGCATGTTAAACCCCAGATGAGCGCGTTGTGCCAGCGCCATGCCAATACGGCCCATCCCGAGGATACCCATTTTTTTGTGGTGTACATCAATACCAAACCACTCTTCATCGATGCTGCCCTGCCATTTTCCCTCTTTGACGTATTCCGTCAGTTCAACGACGCGGCGGGCGCTGGCTAGCACCAGTGTCATCAAGGTATCGGCAACGGTTTCGGTCAATGCGGTCGGCGTATGCATCAGCAGCACGCCGCGTTCATTGAGTGCCGCGATATCAAAATGATCCACGCCAACCGAGACGGAAGAGGCAGCGCGCAGCCTGGGCGCTTTAGCCAGGAAAGCGGCATCGATTTTGCCGCCGGAACCGATCATGCCTTCGGCCTGCAGAAAAGCGTCAGCGTGTTGGCTGACGGTTTCCGGGGTCAGGCCGTTGATTTCAGTGACGACAAAATGTTCATCCAGTCGTGAGCGCAGATCTTCCGGCAACTTTTTATACAGCACCACTGAAGGTTTCATTCTTTTCTCCCAGTCTGAAGTGAGGAAACGGGCCTGTGGGCCCGTTTTGCATCATTATTAAGCGTGTTTAGCGTTATGTGGCAGCGGGGGCTGCTTATTCTCCGCAGGTTTGACTATCAGTGTTAGCCAAACCGATATCAGCAGCGACGCACCCATCAGGATGTACGAAGCTGAAGGACTGCCAGTGGTGCCGTTCAGATAACCCACTACCCAGGACCCGAGGAAAGAACCCAGAGCTCCCATGGCGTTAATCAACGCCATCGCACCGCCAGCGACGTTACGCGGCAGCATTTCCGGAATGATGGCGAAGAAAGGGCCGTATGGCGCATACATCGCCGCACCGGCAATAACCAGCAGGCCGAACGACAGCCAGAAATTATTCGCACCTACAATATATGAACCTAAAAACGCCAGTGCGCCAATCAGCAGCAACGGCCAGACAAACAATTTACGATTCTGTAACTTATCTGAGGCCCAGGAAACGGCAATCATCGCCACGGTAGCGGCCAGGTAAGGCACGGCGGATAACCAGCCAGCTTCGACCATTCCCATTTGACTGCCGTTACGCAGGATCGAAGGCAGCCACAATACAAAACCGTATACGCCGATACTCCAGGTAAAGTACTGGATGCACAGGATAATGACATTGCGGGATTTAAAGGCTTCACTGTAGTTAGGCACCGCCTTGATGTTTTCCTGCTCTTTTTGTAACTGGGCCTGCAAAGCCGCTTTTTCGTCCTCGCTCAGCCAGTTAGCCTGCGCGGGTTTGTCCTGTACCATTAACCACCATGCCACCGCCCAGATAACGGCCGGAATGCCCTCGAAGATAAACATTTCACGCCAACCGAAGGCGTTAATCAGATAACCAGATAGCACGGACATCCACAATACAGTGACTGGATTACCGAGGATCAGGAACGTATTGGCACGGGAACGTTCGGACTTAGTAAACCAGTTACTGATATAAATCAGCATCGCGGGCATCACTGCCGCTTCCACCACCCCAAGCACAAAGCGGATTGCGGCCAGCACAGGGATATTGTTGACCACGCCGGTCAGTGAAGCGCAAACCCCCCATAACAGCAAGCAGACGAATACCAGTTTTTTCACGCTGCGACGTTCGGCATAGATTGCACCGGGGATCTGGAAAAAAAAGTAACCGAGGAAGAACAGGGCGCCAAGCAGTGATGACATGCCTTTGGTGATCCCCAGATCTTCATTTATTCCTGCGGCGGAGGCGAAACTGAAGTTTGCCCTGTCCAGATACGCCAGGCTGTAGGTGATAAACACGATGGGCATGATATACCACCAGCGTTTAGGCGCGATTGTATGCTTATTCATAGCGTAATCCTCTGTAGATGAGGCGGTTCCCCTGTGGGAGAACGATGCCGCTAATGGGGGAGACGGACGATCAGAAATCACCCAGTGCGGCGCGCGTAGGGAGACCTTCGCTGTCGCCTGCCACCTGGATCGCCAGAGAACCGATTTTGTTGCCGCGTTTAATTGCCTGCGGCAACGTTTTCCCTTCAAGCAATGCGCTGATCACACCGACGGCAAAGCCATCGCCAGCACCAACAGTATCCACTACGTTGTCCGTTCTGATTGCGGCGACCTGGCCTTGATCTCCTTCAGCGGTTTTGTACCAGGCGCCGTCACTCCCTGTTTTAATGATCACGGCTTTCACCCCCATCTCGAGGTAAAAGTCGGCAATGGCTTCAGGTTGGCTGTAACCGGTTAAAATTTTGCCCTCGCTGATGCCGGGCAGTACCCAGTCCGCATAGCTGGCCAGCGTATTCAATTGCTTAATCATTTCATGTTCGCTTGACCACAACACCGGGCGCAGGTTAGGGTCGAAAGAGAGGGTTTTACCCCATCGCTTCATCTCCTGCGCGGCGTATTTTGACAAGGCCAGCGCGCTGTCGGAAAGGGCTGCAGCAACGCCGCTCAGATGCAGATGCCGGGCTGAACCAAAGTAATCGTGGTTAAAATCCGCGACCGAAAGATGGCTGGCGGCGGAGCCTTTGCGGAAATACTCCACCTCTGGATTGGTACCGTCTCCTGTTTTTGATTTAAGTTGAAAACCCGTGGGATAACGCGGGTCTGTCGTGACCAGGCAACTGTTCACGCCCTCTGTTTCCAACTGCTGGCGGGTAAAACGGCCAAAAGAGTCATTGCCGACACGACTGACCCAGCCCACCTTCAGACCCAGTCTTGCCAGCCCTGTCGCCACGTTCAGTTCTGCCCCGGCGATCCGCTTTACAAAGTGTTCCACGCTGGCCAAATCGCCATTTTCACTGGCAATAAACATCGCCATCGCTTCGCCAATGGTGATGACGTCCAGAGTGCCATTTTCATGGATAGTCATGACTTACTCCCCTCTCAGTAGATCGACGTAATGACGGGTGACGGCAACCAAATCGTCGCCTTCCAGCGGGAATTCGATGCCACAAGGTACGCTTGTTGGCAGGCGCGCCAGCGTTTCCCGCCACAAATGGCTGGCCTCATCCGGCGCCACCGCATGCCAGCCATTTTCCGTTTGGACGGCAGGTTTCATATGGACATAACTGACAAGATGGTTCAGTCGTTCTGCCGCCAGCAATGGATTGTCTCCGACCCATAGCCAGTTGCCCATATCGAACGTCATACCGGGGCCGGCTTCTCCGCTGTCGTGAAAATAGCTTTCCAGCGCGCTGAGCTTGCCGCAGTCGGTTTGATCGTTTTCCACCACCAGATGAAACGGCAGAGCCGCCAGCTTCTCACGCAGTTGAGAGCCATCGAATCCGCGCGAGTAGTGGCCCAGTGAATATTTCAGTAACTGGGCATTTAATTGCTGTGCTTCGATGAAATGCTGGTCGATATGTGGGTTAAGCGCCCCCTCGACAGTAAACAGCGCTTCCGGCACGGAATAAAACGCCACCAGGCGGGCAGCGGCGATGGCGTTGCCCAACGCGGGTAAATCATCCAGTTCTGCGGGACTGAACAGCTCGCGGCGGATTTCCACGCCGTCTGCGCCCGCAGCGGCAATAATGGGCAGCACGGCTTGTTGTCCCCCCAGCGCTTTAATTTGCGCACGGCCGTAGGCGGTGGTAACGACAATCACTTCTCGTTTCATTGCTTCCTCCGGACTGTTGTCCTGACGTTATCAAAAAGTTAAATGGAACCGGTTCCAAATGAAAGAAGCAGGATGCTATTTTATGATCGTGCTCACGATGTGCGCGCTGTGATGGGAAAAATTGTGAAATAATTTCACGTAAGCACGAGAGCTTGCATCGCCAACCAGCGATGAAAAATGACGGGCCGGTCTTTCTGTCAATGAGTCGCACAATCGTCCTGCTCGCAAAATTATTGGCGATTATTCCTAAAAAAAACCGGAAACAATCAGTTTATAACTAACTGAATTATATGTTTTTTTATTTTTTGATGCATTTATTGGATGTTTTTTGATTAGGGTACCCTTTTTTTTCTGGAGAATTCTTATATATCCGACTATTTCATTAAATATTACTCAGGAGTATAAGTTTCTCGTCGAATTTACTACGCAAAAATATCATTAACGATACCATCTATTGTTGTGTGGTAAGCAAATCGGCCAGACGGCAATACAGAAAATGAATATATGCAATAACAGTTTAATGATTAACTGGAATGCTGTTTTATTTCTGTAGAAAGGATTAATTATCTCCATTTAAGGATTAAAGTTTAAAATGAAAAAACTTCCATTAGTTATGGCTCTCGGTATGACAATGGTGACTGGTTCTGTATTTGCTGCAGATCAGGGACATGGTACGGTCACCTTTAAAGGTGAAATTATTGATGCACCATGCTCAATTACTGCTGATAGTGTAGACCAAACTGTAGACCTGGGTCAGATTTCCAGCTCAGCGCTGAAAGCGGGTGGCACTTCTTCCCCTAAAAGCTTCAGCATTAAACTCGAAGACTGTACTTTTACTACAGAACAATCAGTAACTGCGACCTTTACTGGTAAGGCTGCTGCATTTGACTCCACCTCATCTGTACTGGCGCTGAGCGGTACTGCCTCTGGCGCGGGTGTTGTTATTACTGATGATGGTTCTAACAAAATTAAATTAGGTGAAGCGAGTACTTCTTATGTCATCAATGCTAATCAGACAGATGCAGAACTGTTATTCGCTGCATATGTTCAGGGTGCAACTGATAACACCGCTTACCCAATTGTAGCAGGTGATTTCACCAGCGTAGCCAACTTCACACTGGCTTATCAGTAATAGAATTATATATTAACAGGCGCACCTGCGCCTGTTTTTTAACCCCATCAAAGAAAAAGTTATACCGTTCTCATAAATAACCAGGCACGTCATTATATGAAACTTTTCTTACGGGCATTGTTACCAATAGCGACATTGACTGCTGGTTTTACCGTCAGTGCAGCTCAGCAGGGGCATGGCAGTGTCCGTATGCAAGGTTCCATTATCAATACTCCATGCGCCATTGAAGCAGGAAGCAGAGACCAGAGTATTGATTTATCTGTGATTCCTGTCAGTCAGATTGCTCACGACGGCCAGGGACCATCGAAACCTTTTACGATTCGATTAATAAATTGCACTTTGGCTCCTTCACGCACTTATAAATCCGACGGGTCGCATTTTCGGGTGACGTTTGACGGTTCTGTCACCGATAAAGATTTATTCAGTGTAACGGGTGACGCTTCCGGGGTCGGTTTACAAATTACAGATTTATCAGGGAATGTCGCTATTCCTGGCCAGGCGATGGGTGCTGGATTAATTGAATCAGAGAATATGAGCCTGGATTATATTTTGCGCCTGATGCCTGATCATCATGCATTGAGGCCAGGAACTTATCGCAGTGTCATTCGTTTTAAAATGGATTATTACTGATGAAGGATAATCATATGATCCTTGTTTCTCCCACGTTGAAAGTGGTATTGCAGCCCATTGTTGTTGCAGTATTATTGGCGTTGATGGAGAGCCATTATGCAATGGCGAATGAATCCAAATATGATAATGAAATTCAATTTAATACTGATGTTCTTGACGTTAAGGATCGCTCACACATCGATCTGCAAGAATTTTCCCGTGCGGGTTATATTATGCCAGGAAAATATCATATGGTATTACGTGTGAATAAACATGAATTTAAAGAGCAAGAAATTAATTTTATTGTTCCTCCTGACGATCCTAAGGGAAGCGTCCCCTGCCTGACGCCGGAAATTACTGAACAACTGGGGATCAAGGATGCGAAGAAATCCAGTTTAACCTGGTGGAATAACGGACATTGTCTTAACCTGGATTCGCTGCCAGGAACGCATGCACAGGGTAATTTAGGTGACAATGCGCTGGATGTGAGTATTCCTCAGGCTTATATAGAATATATTGCCGATAACTGGGATCCGCCGTCACGCTGGGATGAAGGGATCCCAGGAGGGCTATTTGACTACAATGTGAATGGCAGAACCATACGTAGTACCGATACCGGAAAAAATGAACAAAGCGTCAGCGGCAACGGTGTTTTCGGCGCTAATTATGGCCCATGGCGTTTACGTGCGGACTGGCAGGGACAATACGATCATGTTACCGGCAAACAGGCGTCGGCTCAAAAATCATTCCGCATGAGCCGTTATTATATGTATCGGGCTGTGCCTTCGCTCGGGGCAAAACTGACGCTGGGCGAAAACTACCTTTACTCTGATGTGTTCGATAGCTTCCGGTTCATGGGTGCGAGCCTGATCACCGATGACAGCATGCTGCCGCCTAACCTTCGTGGCTATGCGCCAGAAGTGAGCGGCGTGGCCAAGACTGATGCAAAAGTGACCATATCTCAACAGGGGCGGGTGATTTATGAGGCTCAGGTTTCTGCTGGTCCATTCCGTATTCAGGATCTGAGTTCTGCTGTTTCGGGCAAGCTGGATGTGACAGTACGCGAACAGGATGGCAGCGAGCAGACCTTTCAGGTCAATACAGCCAGTATTCCTTATCTGACCCGTCCTGGACTTGTACGTTATAAGGTATCAATGGGCAAACCTTCTGATTACCAGCGCCACAGTGAAGGGCCAGGTTTTGGCAGTGGCGAGTTTTCATGGGGGATTAATAATGGCTGGTCCCTTTATGGTGGAGCACTGGTCGGCGGCGACTATAATGCGCTTTCAATGGGGCTGGGACGGGACTTGTTATCGATGGGAGCATTGTCTGTGGACGTGACCCAGTCGCGCGCTCAGTTTCCGACTCAGGCCACAAAGATTGGGCAGTCTTATCGGGTGAGCTACTCCAAGCGATTTGAAGAGCTCAACAGCCAGGTGACATTTGCCGGCTACCGTTTCTCGGAACAGGATTATATGAGCATGTCACAGTATCTGGATGCTCGTTATCATTCAAACAGCATGTACAGTAATAAAGAACTTTATACCATCATGCTTAATAAGCAGTTCGATACACTGGGATTAAGTACTTATCTGAACTATAGCCATCAGACTTACTGGAATTACTCCGCAAATGATAGCTACAATATGTCAATCTCACGCTATTTTGGTGTGGGCGGAATAAAAAACATCAGTGTGAGTCTGACGGGGTATCGTACGGTTTATAATGGCACGAATGACGATGGCGCTTATATAAGCGTTATGGTGCCATGGGGAACCAGTGGAACGATAAGTTATGACAGCCAGTATTATAATAACAACAATTCTCAGTCTGTCAGTCTGAATAATCGTATCGACAACAGCAGTACTTATCAAATTACTGCGGGGACGAATTATAACGGTAAAGGAAATGCCAGTGGGTATTATGCTCATGACGGTGATGTGGCCAGTATGACAGCCAACGCGGGTTACAGCGACGGCCAGTATAGTTCGTTAGGAATGACCCTGCAGGGGGGATTGACCGCAACAGCAAAAGGGGTGGTATTACATCGTATCAGCACGTTGGGCGGTACTCGTATGATGGTTGATACCAATGGTGTGAGCAAAGTTCCGGTTCGGGGAAATGGCGGCACAAATTACACCAACTCTTTTGGTAAGGCCGTGGTCAGCGATCTGAACAGTTACTATCGTAGCAGTGTTAATGTTGATATAAATAAACTGGCAGATAATGTTGATGCACCACGTTCTGTTGTTCAGGGAGCGTTAACTGAAGGTGCGATTGGATACCGTAAATTTGGCATTATCGCCGGTGAAAAGGCGATGGGCGTTATTAAATTGTCTGACGGTACGTCTCCACCATTTGGTGCTGTAGTGGTGAGTAAAGAAGATTATCAAACCGGAATTATTAATGATGATGGTAGCGTATGGCTTATTGGTATAAAACCAGGCGAAACGATGAAGGTGAAATGGGAAGGTAAAGTACAATGTCAGATACATCTGCCAATACCATTACCACCATTATCAAACGGTTTATTACTTCCTTGTGAACGTCAACAGCTTGGTTGATTAATAAAAATGTTCACGAGTCGTTTTTCACTTAAATACAGTGAGTTTGTAATATGAATTTTAAAAAATCTATTAGTCTTGTCGCCATCGCGTTGTCGGGTGGAATACTGGTACAACAGGCTTATGCCGCCATAGCGTTAGATCGCACCCGGGTTATCTTTGACGGCAGTAGTAAGTCGCTGAGTCTTAATATCAGCAATAAAAATAAAGAACTTCCTTATCTGGCCCAGGGGTGGATTGAGGACGCTAATGGCAACAAAATCGAATCTCCATTAATGGTGTTGCCACCATTGCAGCGTTTAGAACCCGGCACTAAAAGTCAGGTAAAAATTCAGGCAACGGCAGGAGTGAATCTTCTCTCGCAGGATAAAGAAACATTATATTATTTCAATCTGCGTGAAATTCCGCCAAGAAGCACCAAGCCTAATACATTGCAGATTGCGCTGCAGACGCGGATTAAAATGTTTTATCGGCCAAAATCACTTGATAAAACAGCGATGCAACTAAGTGAGTTATGGAAGGAAAAGATAACCCTGACTCGCGAAGGGGACAAGTATCGCCTTAATAATCCGACACCGTACTATTTTACGGCTGTAAATGTTACCGCCAGCGTAAATGGCAAAGACCTTCCAGGCTTTAAGCCTGTCATGCTGGCACCAAACAGCAATGCTTTACTCAGTAGTAATGCCGCAGAAATTGGCAGTACTCCTGTTGTTACCTACATCAATGATTATGGTGGCAGACCACAACTTATTTTCCACTGCGTTGGTAGTAACTGTAGTGTAGCTGAAAGTAAAGAAGGATAGGCATTTCTGGAGGAGGGGGAATCAATGATTCACCTGCACCAGTAGGGGGCCAAACAGTGATGGGGAAAAATTCATGGATAGACAAGATAATATTGCAAAAAGCAGAAGTGTTATAAAGGCTTATTATCTCCTCGGTTCGCATAAAATATTTAAGATGATGCTGGGATTGTGTCTGTTACATACCCCATGGCTTTCAGCTTCAGCGGATAATGGGAATGTTGATGGTGATGGTGATAACGGCGTCCTGTATATTACTGGCGCTTTATCGCAAGGCGCCTGTCGGCTGGAGATGAACTCGGCTAAGCAACTCGTCAGTTTAGGGAATATTTCGACCGGCGATTTGAATGCACCAGGAACTGAGGCCGATCCCGTGCCTTTTCAGATCATTCTGCGTGATTGCTTACTGACCGGTGGTCATCAGCGTGACGCTTATACCGGTAATAATGTCTGGGACGCCAGTCAGCCCGTTGTCTCTGTTTCATTCGTTGCGCCAGCTGATGCGGATATGCCTCAACTGATTAAAGTCGCGGGTGCAAAAGGACTGGCATTGCGTTTGTTAGACAGCCGACATCAGGATGTTCGTTTAGGGAATCGTAGCCAGCCACAGTTCATCGACCTGTATAACGACGTTCTGACATATTATGTTGTGCCAGTGAGAACAGCGGGACCTCTACAACCGGGGGCTTTTAACGCTGTCGTCAATTTTCGGTTAAATTATGATTAAGGGGACGGCGATGGATCGTGACAATCGCTCTAAATCTACGCGCAGGTTATTTGGTTTGCAGAATAATATCCGCTGCTCCCTGATGTTGGGCTGTTTGTTAATGGTCGCTCCACTTTATGCCTATGATCCCATTACTATCAGCATCCAAGGAACCGTGGTCGCGACGGCATCCTGTACTTTTAGCAGTAATGAGACTATTGATATCAATTTTGGTGATGTCTATATCAATGAGATTACCGGTGATAACTATAAAAAAACCGTGCCATACACTCTGACGTGTCAGGGGGATGCCGATGGAAAAACGGTTGAACTGAAATGGACCGGGACGGGTGCCTCTTTTAATAGTGACTTGCTGACCACGGATGTGACTGGTTTAGGCATTAAGCTGCTGGAGGGTTCATCTCAGGTAAAAATAAACGCCGGTTTTACTATTGATCCGGACGCGCCGCCTACACTGGAAGTTGTGTTGGTAAAAGATTCGTCGGCGACATTGAGCAATGGGCAGGCATTTACTGCTTCAGCGACGCTGGCAGTTAATTATATATAAGGAATAACTTCCATGATGTCCTGGCGGAGTTTTTATACTGACCGAATAGCACTTGGCATACTGTTTATTTCGTTATTCCTCAGTTTTTGTTCATATGCAGACCAGACCGGCGACAGCGTTAAGGTTACTATGCATGGCATATTAAAGAGACGACCTTGCCATATCAGTAATGACCAGGTGATAGAAATATCCTTTGGCAATGTCGGGGTCAATAAGATTGACGGTGAACGTTATAAACAACCGATAAGTTATCAGTTGGAGTGTGAAGATCCTGATGCAACGGCTGCGTTGATCATGACGCTGAAAGGGACGCAAACGTCCTTTAATACCTCGGCGATTACCACCAGTGTCAGTGGGTTGGGCATAGAACTATTACAGAACGGAAGCCCCGCTACGCTCAATCAGGGGTTTACCATTGATTATAACAGCCCTCCTACACTGGAAGCCGTGCCGGTTTCATCCGGGGCGACGCTACAGGAAGGGACATTTAGCGCAACGGCAACATTACTGGCGGAGTATGAATGATGTTCTTTGCTAAGGGACAAGCCCGGCCCCAGGGCCAGGGTACGATCAGCGCGTTGATATGCTTATTCCTTGCCCTGTTCGCAGGGAGTAAAAGTTATGCTGTCAGTGATAATTTGCAGTTTAATGGCACACTTGTTGCCGATCCTTGCGTGCTGGATCCGACAACCGAATCCGTGGAACTGGATTTTGGTACGGTGATAAACAAGTATCTCTATATTAATACTCGTATTCACAGTCAGCCATTTGTGATCCGCTTACTGGAGTGCGATTTGAGCCTGGGAACCACAGTAACGATGACGTTTAGCGGAACTGCGGACAACGAGCTAACCGATATGTTGGCGATTACTGGTACGGCAAGTGGTGTTGCGATAGGAATGGAATTGCCAGATGGCACCTCGTTACCTTTTAACAAAGCGACTCCTGCATTTGTACTCACAGAAGGCTCCACAGAGTTAACACTCAAAGGATATGTACAAGGCAAGCCGACGGCAATACAAAATCGCAGTATTGTGAACGGGACATTTAACGCTGTCGCTAACTTTACGCTTAATTATGAATAGCCGAAAAACACACTTTGCAATCTGCGAGTGATCAGTTGTGGATAGTAACACTGGCAATATTTCTATACTTCCAACAGGAAGTTAATCTGCTTTTTATAAAATTTTCGGGTAGGGCAGAAACTGTTATTACAGTATGAACGATAAATATCCAGTTCAGAGAATGCTATACTCAGGAGAATACCAATGAATTTAAGAAAAAAAACGTTATGGGCTGTTGTGTTGAAGGGCATGCTGGCCAGCTGTATTTTATGGCTGTGGTCTGCAAATTGCAGCGCATATGATTTTGAGTTAACTTGTTATGGAACGGACGGGACATGCGGCCCTGGCGTCAGTTTCTCTCTTCATAAGATCGGTACGTCCAGTGATAGCACTGAACTGCCTTTTGCTCCTACTGCGATACAATTTTATTTAGCCAACTGTCCTTCAGATACCAGTTGTACGAAATTAGTGGGACCGGTATGGGAAAAAGGGGTTACATTACCAGGCGGGATTGCTCTGACATACGGATATCTCGCCTCAAATTATCTGACTGGCGTTAATAATGTATTAAACGGCTCTTTCGTCACGGGGGCGAATGCCGGTACCGCTGAGCCGACCTGGAATGGCAACATTTACAAATATCTCTGCCTCAGCATCTCACCCGTTAACCCAACTTACGGATGGGAAATTTGGGGAGTTAACTACACTTACTCACCGGGAGCGGTAATGTGTAGTGTGCCATTAAACCGTGTTGTTGCTGATACCTGTAGTGTTAGCACGCAAACGCTGGATATCGATTTTGGGCAAATTGAGCGCTCTGAGATTGGTACCACATCAGGTGGCACCAACGATCAGAAAAAAAGTGTTTCATTGAGTTGTACTGGTAGCGCAACGCATAATTTTTCCCTGAAACTTAATATGACCCCTGTCGGCTGGTCTACTTCGCAAATTGCGACAAGTAACGCAGCCCTTGGTATTAGTGTCCAGGAGAGCGGTGTCATCCTCAACAACGGTGATTCATTTACTTTGAGTGTGGCGGGATCAGGCTCAACTGAGTTGACCTTCAGCGTGCTGAAGAACCCATCTATTGCTAATTCAGCGATAGTGACCGGGGATTTTAGCGCCTCGGCAACGCTCATCATCACTGAGTCATAATCTATGGCTCTTCAGCGCAGAAATTGTTCGTAAGATGAGCGGGTTATTTTATAGAGAGGCCATCATCATATTGATGCAAGACTGACCAGAAAATTGATCGGGAACTTGAGTGAGTCTGCATTTTTATTTTTAAATATTCACTGCTTAAAATAATTACTCAGATTATAACAAAGATGTTTTTTTTCATATCAATGTTATCGTGTCTGGAAAATCGGACTCAGCGGCTAAAACATTCTCCCTTTGAAATTGTAATTAATGATTACATAGAGTTTATATTTCTTATTCATGGGGTAGAATGTGCTTGATGATTTTTAAAAAATCAACTCAAAATCAATTGTTTTTGAATTTTTTCGTTTTAAATCATAGTGCTATATAAATGTTTCAATTTGTTTTTTTTTAGCCGGTTGAATTGATTTTTTTTGAGTATTTTTTTCAAAATGCTCAGTTTATAGTCGTAAGCATAAAGTCATAAAAAAACAGGAAGTCATTAAATAATTAATCCAGGGGAGGTAAATTATTATGATTTATAACATTAATATCTTCGTAATTGGAAAGGATAACTTTATTCTCGAAGGTGTCAAAGTGGTGGCGCGTGAATTTACTACACAGCATGAAAATTACTCTTTCTTTATTGAAAATGTTTCGCCTATTGATTTGATGGTGTTCGAAAACAGGAGAAGCATTGTTTCCTGCAAAAATATAATACTCGTAACAGATGAATATAAGAATGTATTGACTTCACTGATGCCTTCTTCAAATTTTTTCATCGTAACCAGTAATGTCAAAATTAATGATTTTGTTTCGTTGTTTACTTCAGTGGCTTTATCAAATTCGGAAAAAAAATCACCGAAGAAAATAAAAATGACTAATGAGCATTTGAAACTTCGTGAGAGGCAATATTGTAGTTTATTGTATAAAGGGTTATCTAATGAGCAGATTTCGAAAGTTTTTCAGTGTTCGATAAAAAATATCTATTATTTAAAAAAGAAACTGATGGACAAGTGGCAATGTAAGAATAGTATCCAGTTTTATCAATGTCTTCATAATTTTCTTGGGGCAGAGTATTATGCTGATCTGGAGTGTGGAAAATCAACTGTATATTATATAAATCAAAAAACGCATATGTAAGTTAGTTTTATTCCTATTTTCTTAAATGTAATCAGTAATCAGGATTTTTCTAATCAGGTGCATCATGTTTATTGTTCCGGCAGGGCCGGATCGTACTTTGTTAAAAAAATGGAACTAACTCATAATTCTATGATCTCAGGGG
>NZ_RQVV01000016.1 GCF_009295515.1 Erwinia endophytica
GCCGATGGTAGTGTGGGGTCTCCCCATGCGAGAGTAGGGAACTGCCAGGCATCAATTTAGACCAGTAGCTGGTCATGACCTTCCTGGTGACGCAGGAAGGGAGAAATACCTGAAATCAGACATTTTCTCTGATTCCAGTACAGAATCGGTGGAGCGGTAGTTCAGTTGGTTAGAATACCTGCCTGTCACGCAGGGGGTCGCGGGTTCGAGCCCCGTCCGTTCCGCCACCCTTTTAGGGGCGTAGTTCAATTGGTAGAGCACCGGTCTCCAAAACCGGGTGTTGGGAGTTCGAGTCTCTCCGCCCCTGCCAGATAAAAATCCTTTGCTTAAGGCAAAGGATTTTTTTTGTCCTGAGAGCGGCTATGGCTATTCTGCGAAATAGCTTTCCCTTTTACGTACTTAATCCCAGTGGTCATTTTTCAGATACAGAATGGCCAGTAAACTGACCATTTCTGCCAGAAACCTATTGCGTATTAACGGGGAATTTTAGTAACTGGCGGATATGCGTCTGTTGATCGCTGCTCTGTAACCAAACCGCATACAGTGGTCGAACGGCGACAGGCGTATCCGGGATCACTGTCAGGTCTGGGTAATCATTGTGCCAGATGTCTGGCAGAAAAGCGCAGGCCCCAGTGGTATGTAGCAATTGCCGGGTCAGATGTGCGGAAGTTGTCGTCAGCACGGGAATATCATCTGCGCCAGCCAGATAGCTTTCGTGTTGATGAAAATCAGCACCCCATTCCACTTTTATGTAATCATATTTATCGCGTTTCTCCGATTTTCGCGAACGAAAGAGTGTTAAGGAAATATGACCGATCTGTTGGCTGGTCAGCTCATCCATTTTGGGGGCCTCAGTGGTGATCAGCAGATCAAGCTGGCGTTCATGCAGTTGCTTTACCAGCAGATGACGCTGGGCTACCCGCGCCTCCAGATGCAGGCTTTCCCTGTTCTCATAGAGAGTTTGTAGCCACGGCGTAAGATAAGCCTCCCAAAGCGATGCACTGGCCCCAATAGATAATTCATGATGCTGCTGGGTGTGCGATACTTCCTTCTTCGCCATCATCCACGTACTCATCAGACTTTCGGCATACGGTAGCAAACGCTCACCCGCTGAGGTTAGCCTGATATTGTTACGATGTCGGGTAAAAAGATTTACTCCCAACTGATTTTCAAGTTGTCTGATGCGAAAACTGACGGCGGATTGAGTGAGATAGAGCGCTTCAGCGGCACGCCCAAAGTGGCGGGTTCTGCTTACTTCAAGAAAGGTCTTCAGTAATTCCGTATCCACATCCATCTCCTAAAAAATATTTGTCGTTATGATTTAAATGTTTTGTTTTACACTCTGTCAAGCGTATCTAATACTCCGCGCCATAAATAGCACGGCCATAAAAGAGTTAGGAGCGTGTAAAATGGCGGAAAGTTTCGCAACGACGAATCGTTTTTTTGACAACAAACATTACCCGCGTGGTTTCTCCCGTCACGGTGATTTCACCATCAAAGAAGCCCAACTTCTTGAGCGCCATGGTTACGCTTTTAACGAGTTGGATCTGGCAAAGCGTGAGCCCGTGACCGAAGAAGAGCGTCAGTTTATTGAAGTGTGCCGTGGAATCCGCGAGCCGCAGACTGAAGCAGAGCGGGTCTGGTCGAAATATATGACGCGTATCAAGCGCCCTAAACGTTTCCACACTCTGTCTGGCGGTAAGCCGCAGATGGAAGGTGTGGAAGACTATTCGGATAGTGACGATTAAACATCATGGGGCTTCGGCCCCTTTTTTACACTCGTTTTTGACCGCCTTATCCGTGGTAGAGCCCGTTTATTATAGATGGTTTTGTAGATGAATGAGTAACCTGTCGATGGCACGATAGCTCAATGCTTCATTCAGATGCTGGCGCTGTACTTCTTCTTCACCCGCAAGGTCGGCAATGGTGCGGGCAACCTTTAGGATACGCTGCCAGGCGCGGACAGACAGCCCTAACTGATTTAACACTTCCTCCAGCCAGCATGCGTCCAACTGCTTAATGCTGCAGGCTAGCTGGATTTCCTTCGGCCCCATTGCCTCATTGATTATCCCGCCTCGGGCAAGTTGACGTTCGCGGGCCATCAACACTCGTTGGCGGACAGTTTCGCTTGATTCACTGGCGAGGGAAGCACGACTTAACGTGCCTGAAGGCAAAAGGGGCACCTCCAGTGAAAGATCGAAGCGATCCAGAAACGGTCCGGAAAGACGGTTCAGATAGCGCAGTGTTTGTTGAGGTGTGCTGCGACTGTGGGTACCGCTATGATACCCGGTCGGACTGGGATTCATCGCCGCGACCAATTGAAAGTGAGCAGGGTAGATAACTTTGGCTTTGGCCCGAGAGATACAAATCATTCCAGATTCAATGGGTTCTCGCAGTGCATCAAGTGTTTTACGTTCAAACTCAGGCAGCTCATCCAGAAAAAGGATGCCATTGTGGGCTAAGGATATTTCACCTGGCTTTGGTAACGAGCCGCCGCCGACCAACGCATAGCGGGATGAGGTGTGATGAGGGGCCCTGAAAGGGCGCTGACGCCATTGCCGCTGTATTCCACCACTGTTGACCAGACTGGCAATTGCAGCGCTCTCAAGCGCTTCACGATCACTTAATGGAGGCATCAGTCCGGGTAGTCGGCTGGCCAACATGGTTTTTCCTGTTCCTGGAGGGCCTATCAGTAGCAGATTATGTCCCCCAGCGGCCGTAATTTCTAAGGCTCTCTTGGCTTGCTGTTGCCCAATGATTTCATTTAAGTCGCCCTGTCTGGGGGGGTGTTCATGATGCTTGTAGTGGGCGGCCTGGAGCTCAGTCTGACCATTAAGGAAAGCGCAGATTTCCAACAGGTTAGTGCTTATCAGGCTGACACCGTGACGGACCAGACCGACCTCCGCCACATTGTCACTGGAGAGGATCAACTGTCGATTAGCTTCAATGGCTGCGATGGCCGCAGGGATAGCCCCCTGTACGCCCCGTACAACGCCTGTCAGAGCCAGTTCTCCCAGAAATTCATATTGCCCCAGTTTATCGCCGGATATTTGCTCTGAGGCCGCCAGAATAGCGATAGCGATAGGCAGATCATATCTACCGCCTTCTTTAGGGAGATCGGCCGGTGCCAGATTTACGGTAATGCGTTTGGCGGGAAAAACAAAGCCGCAGTTGATCATTGCGCTGCGCACTCGTTCACGTGCTTCTTTAACCGTTGTTTCAGGCAGGCCAACCAGGGCAAGAGCGGGCAAACCATTGCTCAGATGGACTTCGACTGAGACCAACGGAGCATCCACACCAATGGCTGCCCGGGTATAGGTAACAGATAGCGACATACACGCTCCTTGTAGAATGGCAGTGTGCAATATTTAACAGTGCAAAGCGATTCTGAACGTTGTTCGGGCCGGGGAGGTTCGCAAATGATTTTCTGGATCCGACAAATGTTTCCAGAGATTCCAGAGAGGAGCCGCAAGTCAGTCGAAGCGTATTGACTTCTGGAATTTGTTACTTTTGGTGACTAATGAATATTTTTCATTATAAGACTTATTATTTGAATAATATGCATTTTTATTGGGTTTTTAGCAGCAGGTATAAAATAAAATGATGAAAAAAGTTGAACCTCAGTTGCTGACTGTGTTAACTCTGTAAGCATTACTTCGAACAAGTGAAATTATCGAACTCAAAATGCTAACCCTTCTACGAGTCCTAAGCCTGGTCGTCATTAACGTCGTCGTGATTATTATCACGCCGTGCGGGGCTACGCTCGGAGGAAGAAAGGCTTAAAAATCAAGCCTGAATTCAGAAGAACCCCCGCACCGAAAGGTCCGGGGGTTTTTTTTTTGGCAAGGTGCAATGACAGAGGAATGAAAAATGAACAATAGAATAAAATGCTGTTGTTACCAGCAAGAGGCGGGGAAATAACTATGAATGGTGCTCAGTGGGTGGTTCAGGCGCTGCGTGTGCAAGGGGTAGAAACAGTTTTCGGCTATCCCGGCGGGGCGATTATGCCCGTCTATGACGCGTTATATGATGGAGGCGTCGAACACCTACTGTGCCGCCATGAGCAGGGGGCTGCGATGGCGGCCATTGGTTATGCGCGCTCTACCGGCAAAGTTGGCGTCTGCATTGCAACTTCCGGTCCAGGCGCTACCAACCTGATTACCGGTTTGGCCGACGCGATGATGGACTCGGTTCCGGTGGTAGCCATCACGGGACAGGTTGCTGGCGGTCTGATTGGTACGGATGCTTTTCAGGAAATTGACGTATTGGGTCTGTCTCTGGCTTGTACTAAACACAGTTTTTTAGTGACGTCGCTGGAGGAACTTCCAGCGGTGATGGCTGAGGCCTTTTCTATCGCGCAGTCTGGCCGACCAGGTCCAGTATTAATTGATATTCCTAAAGATATTCAGCTGGCTTCTGGTGATTTTGTTGCACATCTGATACCGGTTGACGATGAGATTGGGCATCCGGTTCAGGAACTGCAACGGGCCCGTGCGATGCTGTCTCAGGCGCAAAAACCGATTTTGTACATTGGTGGCGGTGTTGGCATGGCAAATGCGGTTGATGCTTTGCGCGCTTTCGCGAAAGAAACCGGCATTCCTACTGTGGCCACTCTGAAAGGTTTGGGGACGCCTGATGCACAAGATGACGGCTACCTGGGAATGTTGGGAATGCACGGCACCAAGGCGGCAAACTATGCGGTGCAGCAGTGTGACCTGCTGATTGCGGTAGGGGCGCGCTTCGATGATCGCGTGACCGGTAAACTGAATACCTTCGCCCCTAATGCCAGCGTTATCCATATGGATATTGATCCGGCGGAGTTAAATAAATTGCGTCAGGCTCATGTAGTGTTACGCGGCGATCTCAATAAGTTGCTGCCAGACTTGTATCACCCAGTCAACATCGCGGCCTGGCGTGAGCATGTTCAGACTATGAAAGCGGAACATTGCTGGCGCTATGATCATCCAGGGGAGGCTATTTATGCCCCCTTGTTCCTCAAACAGCTTTCCGCTCGTAAACCTGATAGCGCGATTGTGACGACTGATGTGGGGCAGCATCAGATGTGGGCAGCGCAGCATATGTGTTTCACCCGTCCGGAAAACTTCATCACTTCAAGTGGTCTGGGCACCATGGGCTTTGGCCTGCCCGCGGCGGTGGGGGCTCAGGTTGCCCGTCCTCAGGATACTGTCATCTGTGTGTCGGGCGACGGTTCTTTCATGATGAATGTGCAGGAGCTGGGTACCATCAAGCGCAAGAAACTGCCGGTGAAAATTGTCCTGATGGATAACCAGCGTTTGGGTATGGTACGTCAGTGGCAGCAACTGTTCTTTTCCGAGCGCTACAGTGAAACTAACCTTTCTGATAACCCTGATTTCCTTACACTGGCCAGCGCCTTTGATATTCCTGGCCAGCGTATCACCCGTAAAGACCAGGTCGAGACTGCCATAGACACGTTGCTGCACAGTGACGGGCCATACATGCTCCACGTCGTGATTGACGAGCATGAGAACGTCTGGCCACTGGTACCGCCGGGTGCCAGCAATGAAAATATGATGGAGAAAACCTCATGATGCAGCATCAATTGTCTATCGAAGCGCGTTGCCGCCCCGAAATACTGGAGCGCATTTTACGTGTCGTCCGCCACCGTGGCTTTCGGGTGTGTGCCATGAATATGGTCTCGGGAGTGGATACAGACAATATTAATATTGAATTGACCGTTGCCAGCCAGCGCTCAGTCGATTTACTGTCAACGCAACTTAGCAAACTAATGGATGTCGCATGCGTCCAGATCCAACAACAGACAACACAACAAATCCGCGCCTGAGCGCGAAAGGAAATAAGAATGACCAAAAAAGCTGACTTTATCTGGTTCAATGGCGAGATGGTTAAGTGGGAAGACGCGAAGGTCAGCGTAATGTCCCATGCTCTGCACTACGGCTCGTCTGTTTTTGAAGGCATCCGTTGCTATGACTCGCACAAAGGGCCGGTGGTCTTCCGCCATCGTGAACATATGCAGCGCCTGCATGACTCTGCAAAAATCTATCGTTTCCCCGTTCGTCAGAGTGTTGATGAACTGATGGAAGCTTGCCGTGAAGTGTTGCGTGTGAACAAACTGAAAAGCGCCTATATTCGCCCGCTGGTCTTTGTTGGCGACGTAGGCCTGGGGGTTAACCCGCCCGATGGTTACAGCACTGACGTGATCATCGCCGCCTTCCCATGGGGGGCCTACCTGGGCGCAGAGGCGCTGGAGCAGGGAATTGACGCCATGGTTTCCTCGTGGAACCGCGTTGCGCCTAACACTCTGCCAACCGCAGCCAAGGCGGGCGGTAACTACCTGTCTTCATTGCTGGTAGGCAGCGAAGCGCGCCGCCACGGCTATCAGGAAGGCATTGCGCTGGATACTCATGGTTATATCTCGGAAGGTGCCGGTGAAAACTTGTTTGAAGTGAAAGACGGTATCCTGTTCACACCGCCATTCACTTCTTCCGCTCTGCCGGGTATCACCCGTGATGCGATAATCAAGTTGGCGAAAGAGTTAGGTATTGAAGTTCGTGAGCAGGTCTTGTCCCGCGAATCTCTGTATCTGGCTGACGAGGTCTTTATGTCCGGAACGGCAGCTGAAATTACCCCGGTGCGCAGCGTTGATGGCATCCAGGTTGGTCAAGGTAAGTGCGGCCCGATGACCAGCCGTATCCAGTCAGCATTCTTCGGCCTGTTTACTGGCGAGACCGAAGACAAATGGGGCTGGCTGGATCCAGTTAACTCATAATAATGACATTTTGCGGGCGTCAGTTGACGCCCGCGTACTATCTGATTCTGGAGTATGAGCATGCCTAAGTACCGTTCCGCCACCACCACTCATGGCCGTAATATGGCGGGTGCCCGTGCCCTGTGGCGGGCCACAGGAATGACCGATGATGATTTCGGTAAGCCAATTATCGCTGTGGTTAACTCGTTCACTCAGTTCGTACCGGGACACGTGCACTTGCGCGATTTGGGGAAACTGGTTGCCGAACAGATTGAAGCCTCCGGTGGGGTAGCTAAAGAGTTCAACACCATTGCCGTGGATGATGGTATCGCGATGGGGCATGGCGGCATGCTTTACTCCCTGCCTTCGCGTGAATTAATCGCCGATTCTGTGGAGTATATGGTTAACGCGCACTGTGCAGACGCCATGGTGTGTATCTCCAACTGCGATAAAATTACGCCAGGAATGCTGATGGCATCCCTGCGTCTGAATATTCCGGTTATCTTCGTTTCCGGCGGCCCGATGGAAGCCGGTAAAACCAAGCTCTCCGACCAAATCATTAAGCTGGATCTGGTGGATGCGATGATCCAGGGCGCTAATCCAAAGGTCAGTGACGCGGACAGTGAACAGATCGAGCGCTCAGCCTGCCCAACCTGTGGTTCTTGCTCGGGAATGTTCACGGCCAATTCGATGAACTGCCTGACTGAAGCGTTAGGCCTGTCCCTGCCAGGTAACGGCTCGCTGTTGGCCACTCATGCTGACCGTAAGGAACTGTTCCTCGCCGCAGGTAAACGTATCGTTGCGTTGGCGAAGCGCTATTACGAGCAAGACGATGAAAGCGTGTTGCCGCGTAGCATCGCGAACAAATCCGCTTTTGAGAACGCCATGACGCTGGATATCGCGATGGGCGGTTCAACAAACACCGTTCTGCACCTGCTGGCCGCCGCGCAGGAAGGTGAAATCGATTTCAATATTTCCGATATTGACCGTCTGTCTCGTCAGGTACCTCACCTGTGTAAAGTGGCGCCAAGTACGCAAAAATACCATATGGAAGATGTCCATCGGGCTGGAGGCGTGCTCGGCATCCTTGGCGAGCTGAATCGCGTTGGGTTGGTGGATAACAGGGTGAGAAATGTGCTGGGCAAAAGCCTGCAGGAAACGTTGGCACACTATGACATCATGCAGACCAACGACGAGGATGTGAAGAAGATGTTCCGCGCAGGTCCGGCGGGTATTCGCACCACTCAGGCATTTTCACAGGACACGCGTTGGGACACGCTGGACGATGATCGTCAGCATGGTTGTATTCGCTCTCGTGAGTTCGCCTTCAGTCAGGACGGTGGTTTAGCGGTACTTTCCGGCAACATGGCTGAAGATGGCTGTATCGTTAAAACGGCGGGTGTGGATAAAGAAATCCTCACCTTCCGTGGTCCGGCTAAAGTTTACGAAAGCCAGGACGATGCGGTAGCCGCGATTCTGGGGGGGAAAGTGGTTGCCGGTGATGTGGTGGTCATTCGCTACGAAGGTCCAAAAGGCGGACCGGGTATGCAGGAAATGCTTTACCCCACCACTTACCTGAAATCAATGGGGTTGGGCAAAAGCTGTGCCCTGATTACCGATGGTCGTTTTTCCGGAGGGACTTCCGGCCTGTCTATCGGACATATTTCTCCTGAAGCAGCCAACGGCGGTAGCATCGCGCTGGTGAAAGATGGCGATATGATTGATATTGATATTCCTCATCGTCGTATCAAACTGGACGTACCGGACAACGAACTGCACACGCGTCGTGAAGAGGAAGAGGCGCGCGGTGAAGCTGCTTATACACCTCATGGACGTGAACGACAGGTTTCTTTTGCTCTGCGTGCTTATGCCTTACTGGCAACCAGCGCGGACAAAGGCGCTGTGCGTGACAAGAGCAAGCTGGGAGGCTAACAAACATGGCTGAGTCTCAATCGCTACCCGCCGAGCCGTGCGGCGCGGAGTATCTACGGGCGGTCCTTCGCTCGCCAGTGTATGAAATCGCACAGGTCACCCCGTTGCAGAAGATGGAGAAACTTTCTTCTCGTTTCGGCAACACCATTTTGGTGAAGCGTGAGGATCGTCAGCCGGTGCATAGCTTTAAATTGCGCGGGGCTTACGCAATGATTGCCACACTGAGCGAGGAGCAGAAGGCGCGAGGCGTGATTACCGCCTCTGCGGGCAATCATGCGCAAGGCGTGGCGCTGTCGGCGGCGCGTCTGGGGATTAAATCTCTGATCGTGATGCCGGTGGCGACCGCCGATATCAAAGTGGACGCGGTGCGGGCGTTTGGCGGTGAGGCTTACCTGTTTGGCGCTAATTTTGACGAGGCGAAGGGAAAAGCGATTGAGCTGGCTGAGCAGCGGGGCTATACCTTTGTGCCGCCCTTTGATCACCCAATGGTCATTGCCGGGCAAGGCACTCTGGCGATGGAACTGTTGCAGCAGGATGCACATATCGATCGTGTTTTCGTTCCTGTCGGCGGCGGTGGTTTGGCGGCGGGCGTTGCGGTGTTGATTAAGCAACTGATGCCCCAGATTAAAGTGATTGCTGTGGAGGCGGAAGAGTCTGCCTGTCTGAAGGCCGCGCTGGATGCGGGGCATCCGGTTGACTTGTCCCGTGTCGGGTTGTTTGCCGAAGGGGTGGCGGTGAAGCGTATTGGCAGTGAAACCTTCCGCCTTTGCAGGGAATACCTCGACGACATCATCACCGTGGACAGTGATGCTATTTGCGCGGCGATGAAGGATTTGTTCGAAGACGTTCGCGCTGTCGCTGAACCCTCCGGTGCACTGGCGCTGGCTGGGATGAAAAAGTATATCCAGCAGCATCAAATCAAGGGAGAGCGCCTGGCGCATGTGCTGTCGGGGGCTAATGTGAACTTTCACGGTTTGCGCTATGTCTCCGAACGTTGTGAGCTGGGTGAACAGCGAGAAGCGCTGCTGGCGGTGACCATTCCTGAGCAAAAAGGCAGTTTCCTGAAGTTCTGTCAGTTGCTCGGCGGTCGTTCAGTCACCGAGTTCAACTACCGCTACGCCAATGCGAACCACGCTTGTATTTTTGTTGGCGTACGCCTGACCCGTGGGCTGGAAGAGCGTGGCGAGATCCTGCAGTTGCTGGATGAAGGCGGTTACAAGGTGGTTGATCTCTCTGACGATGAAATGGCGAAGCTGCATGTACGCTATATGGTCGGTGGTCGCCCTTCGAAACCGCTGCGCGAGCGGCTATACAGCTTTGAGTTTCCGGAAGCGCCGGGAGCGTTGTTGCGCTTTCTGCAAACCCTGGGGACGTACTGGAATATCTCACTGTTTCACTACCGCAGCCACGGGACTGATTACGGGCGCGTGTTGGCGGGTTTTGAGCTGGGCGAGAACGAACCGCAGTTTGAAGAGCACCTCCAGGCGCTGGGTTATGATTTCCATGATGAAACCAGCAACCCGGCGTTCAGTTTTTTCCTCGCGGGCTAGTTACATCAGGCTCCAGAACGCGTTGATAAGCGGCTCATTGAGTCGCTTTTTTTGCACGCAAACGCCGAGTTCAAATGGTGCGACCATCTCGACATTATCCAACTCCAGGATTCGGTTACGTACTGGCTCTGGACTGTTCTCTAACACCACATCTGGCAGTAAGGCAATGCCACATCCCAGCGCCACCATCGAGACAATCGCCTCGTGCCCGGAGACGGTGGCATAAATCAACGGATTAGGAATTCGGCGGTGGCGAAACCACAGGTCAATACGCTGTCGGGCAGGCCCCTGATCGGGCAGGATAAACGGGATTTGCGTCCAGTCGGGTTCCGCCTGGGTTGCCTGGTTGCGTACCGGGCAGGGCAAAGCGGGAGCAATCAACACTAGCGGAATCAGTCCCAGAGGCGTAAAACCGATACTGGCTGGCAGGGTTTCTGGTCGCCCGGCGATAGCGATATCAGCTTCCGCGCTCTGAACTTTCTCAACGGCATCTGCTGCGTCGCCGGTGGTTAGCTTAATTTCAACCAGCGGATGCCCGGCACGAAAACGGTCAAGGATTGGCGGCAAATGACTATAGGCTGCCGTGACCGAGCAGAATAACCGGAGCTCGCCGCTGAGTGAAGGACCGTTCTGACCAATGGCATGTCGCAACTGTTGATACTGCAACAGCGTTTGTTGCGCAAACAGGCGTAGTTGTTCTCCGGCATTTGTCAGCGTGACAGTACGGTTATCCCGCAAGAACAACGACTGGCCCAGGTCTTCTTCCAGACGTTGGATTTGCCGTGAAAGCGTCGAAGGACTGATGTGCATTGCCCGGGCGCTACGACCAAAATGGCGGCTCTCGGCCAGATGCAGAAACAGTTTTAAATCTCGTAAATCCATGCGGCAATGGCCTTATTTTAGCGTTGCAGTTTTTGCAATATCACATTGTTAATATATCAATTTAAGCAATACATTTCCTGTCATATGATAGGGATCATGTACGGTGAACCGCCAGACGGCCTCACCCCGAATATAAAGATGAACACAACCCTATACGGAGTATCCATGGCTAACTATTTCAATACATTGAACCTGCGCAACCAGTTAGCGCAGTTAGGTAAATGTCGCTTTATGGCGCGTGATGAATTTGCCGATGAAGCGAGTTACCTGAAAGGGAAAAAAGTCGTTATCGTTGGGTGTGGTGCTCAGGGTTTGAACCAGGGGTTGAACATGCGTGATTCCGGTCTTGATATCGCTTATGCCTTGCGTGCTGAAGCGATTGCCGAGAAGCGGGCTTCCTGGCGTAAAGCGACTGAAAACGGTTTCAAAGTAGGCACTTACGAAGAGTTGATCCCACAGGCTGATTTGGTGGTTAATTTGACGCCGGACAAGCAGCACTCTGCTGTCGTGCAGGCCGTGCAGCCGCTGATGAAAGATGGGGCGGCATTGGGCTACTCTCATGGTTTCAACATCGTTGAAGTGGGTGAGCAGATCCGTAAAGACATTACTGTGGTGATGGTTGCGCCGAAATGTCCGGGAACTGAAGTACGTGAAGAATATAAGCGTGGTTTCGGTGTGCCTACACTTATCGCGGTTCACCCAGAAAACGATCCGAAAGGCGAAGGCATGGCGATTGCCAAAGCCTGGGCGGCGGCAACGGGAGGTCACAGGGCGGGGGTGTTGGAGTCTTCGTTTGTTGCTGAAGTGAAATCTGATCTGATGGGCGAGCAGACGATTCTGTGCGGTATGCTGCAGGCAGGTTCTCTGTTGTGCTTTGACAAGCTGGTGGCTGAAGGTGCCGATCCGGCTTATGCAGGAAAATTGATCCAGTTTGGTTGGGAAACCGTCACCGAAGCTCTGAAGCAGGGCGGCATCACGCTGATGATGGATCGCCTGTCCAACCCGGCTAAAATCCGTGCGTTTGCGCTGTCTGAGCAGTTGAAAACTATTATGGCGCCGCTGTTCCAGAAGCATATGGACGACATCATCTCTGGTGAGTTTTCTTCCGGCATGATGGCTGACTGGGCGAATGATGACAAGAAACTGCTGGGCTGGCGTGAAGAGACCGGTAGAACCGCGTTTGAAAATGCGCCGCAGTTTGAGGGTAAAATTGCCGAGCAGGACTACTTCGATCAGGGCGTATTGATGATCGCGATGGTGAAAGCCGGTGTTGAACTGGCGTTTGAGACCATGACGGATGCTGGCATCATCGAAGAGTCAGCTTACTATGAGTCACTGCATGAGTTACCGCTGATTGCGAACACCATTGCCCGCAAGCGTCTGTATGAGATGAACGTGGTTATCTCCGATACTGCTGAATATGGCAACTACCTGTTCTCTTATGCGGCGGTGCCATTGCTGAAAGAGTTTATGACCACCTTGCAGGTTGGTGATCTGGGTAAAGTGACCAGCGGTTCCACCAGGGTGGATAACGCACAGTTGCGTGATGTCAATGAAACGATTCGTCATCACCCGATCGAATCTGTCGGTCGCAAACTGCGTGGTTACATGACTGATATGAAACGTATCGCGGTAGCGGGTTAATCTGACACCTGGGCTGGTGAAGACTGGTTCTGTGTGGAAAAAAGAGCGGAATTCCGCTCTTTTTTTTGACCGAAATACGGACTCAGTTACGGTACAGCACCTTGATGATATGGTAACCGAATTGCGTATGCAGCGGGCCATAAGGCGTGATCAACGGACAGGAGAACACCACTTTATCGAAAGCGGGAACCATTGCGCCCTGTTTGAATTCACCCAAATGGCCGCCTTTTTTGCCTGATGGGCAAATGGAGTGTTTCTTCGCCAGTTTTTCAAAATCAGCGCCTTGTTCCAGTTGAGCCAAAATGTCCTGCGCCTGTTTCTCTTCCTTAACAAGGATATGGAGTGCTGCTGCGGTTTTTGCCATGATCGTACCTTGAGTCATAGGGATGCTGCTGGCTATACTATCACGCTGTCTTTCTTTCCTTTTGTTATATTTCATCATCGAGCGATCCCCTTATGCGTCTTAATCCAGCTCAGCAACACGCCGTTGAATTTGTTACCGGGCCTTGTCTGGTACTGGCTGGCGCCGGTTCGGGTAAAACGCGCGTCATCACCAATAAAATCGCCTATTTGATCCGTGAATGCGGCTATCAGGCTCGACATATCGCTGCCGTGACTTTTACCAACAAGGCTTCGCGCGAGATGAAAGAGCGTGTGGCGCAATCTCTTGGGCGTAAAGAAACGCGGGGCTTGATTATCTCCACTTTCCATACGCTGGGACTGGAGATCATTAAACGGGAATACGCCGCGCTGGGGATGAAATCGAACTTCTCGTTGTTTGACGATCAGGACCAACTGGCGTTGTTGAAAGAGCTGACAGAAGAATGGCTGGAGAACGACAAAAATCTGCTGCAACAGCTGGTTTCGACCATCTCTAACTGGAAGAATGATCTGATGGATCCCTCGCGGGCAGCAGCAGCGGTCGCGGGACAATCAGAACGAGATCGGATTTTTGCACATTGTTACGCACTTTATGACCGTCACCTGAAGTCTTGCAATGTGCTGGACTTTGATGACCTGATCCTGTTGCCGACTCTGTTACTCCAGAAAAACCTGGTGGTACGGGAGCGCTGGCAGCAGCGTATTCGCTATCTGCTGGTCGATGAATATCAGGATACCAATACCAGTCAGTACGAGCTGGTGAAGTTGCTGGTGGGCGCGCGCGCGCGTTTTACTGTGGTGGGGGATGATGATCAGTCAATCTACTCATGGCGTGGCGCGCGACCGCAAAATCTGGTGCTACTGAAGGAAGATTTTCCGGCGTTGCAGGTGATTAAGCTGGAACAGAATTACCGATCTTCAGAACGTATTCTGAAAGCGGCGAATATCCTGATCGCCAATAACCCTCACGTCTTTGAAAAACGTCTGTTTTCTGCGCTGGGATACGGTTCGGAATTAAAGGTGGTGACAGCCAATCATGAGGAGCATGAGGCCGAGCGCGTCATCGGCGAGTTGATTGCCCATCACTTTATCAATAAAACACAGTACAAAGATTACGCTATTTTGTATCGTGGCAACCATCAGTCACGTGTCTTCGAAAAGATGCTGATGCAGAACCGCATCCCATACCGTATTTCCGGCGGCACATCATTCTTCTCCCGTTCCGAAATTAAAGACCTGCTCGCGTACCTGAGAGTGCTGACTAATGCCGATGATGACAGCGCTTTTATGCGCATTGTGAACACGCCAAAGCGGGAAATTGGCCCGGCTACGTTGCAAAAGTTGGGGGAGTGGGCGCTGCAACGCAATAAGAGTCTGTTTAGCGCCAGTTTTGATATGGGGCTGGGGCAAACTCTGACTGGGCGAGGACTGGAATCGCTGCAGCGTTTTACTGGCTGGTTGCAGGAAATTGCGGCACTTGCCGAGCGGGAACCGGTAGCCGCGGTGCGTGATCTGATCCGTGGCATAGATTATGAAAGCTGGCTGTTTGAAACCTCGGCCAGCCCGAAAGCCGCCGAAATGCGCATGAAGAACGTCAATACATTATTCCAGTGGATGACCGAAATGTTGGAAGGCAGCGATATTGATGAACCGATGACGCTGACGCAGGTCGTCACGCGCTTCACGCTGCGTGACATGATGGAACGTGGCGAAAGTGATGAAGAGGCGGACCAGGTCCAGTTGATGACTCTGCATGCGTCGAAAGGCCTTGAGTTTCCTTACGTCTATCTGGTGGGGATGGAAGAAGGATTGTTGCCGCACCAGAGCAGTATTGACGAAAATAACATTGAAGAAGAGCGACGCCTGGCCTATGTCGGCATTACCCGTGCGCAGAAGGCGCTCACTTTTACCCTGTGCCGCGAGCGGCGTCAGTATGGTGAGCTGGTGCGGCCCGAGCCGAGTCGTTTTTTGCTGGAGTTGCCGCAGGATGACCTGAACTGGGAAACCGAGCGTAAAGTGGTCAGTGCTGAAGAACGTATGCAGACCGGACAGAGTCGGGTCGCGAGTCTGAAAGCCATGTTGGAAAAAGCGAAAGGAGCATAACGTGATTCAGGTAAACGGGGCGGGGATATCGCCGTTACTCGTATAAAAAAATACGTTATGGTCCATGGTAAAGCGTAACGTCGATGGCGATTTTACCCATGCGAGACGGTCGCTTTTTGTCTTATTCAGTCTACGGTCAGCGACCAGTGTACGTAACTTTGCCAGTGACACTCCTGTTCCAGCAACTCTTCTCTTAGCGGATGCGCGTCCAGCCAGCCAACAGGCAATGTCAGGGTGAGATGGTCATCATCGGCATGCAGACGCACTGCGGGTAAAGTATCATCACGGCGGCGACTGGCAAAAATAATTGCCAGCCGTAGCAGGCGGCACAATCTTTCCGCCACCCGCGGTGTAACGGCATTTTGCTGGCTAAGTAATGCCAGATCGATACTGTTCACCTGATTCTGTAGCAGCGTTGCCAATAATTTTTTCTGCGCGGGGGTAAAGCCGGGAAGGTCAAGATGGCGAATTAGATAGGCGGCATGTTGCGGAGCCTGTTTAAAATCAACGCTGAGGCCGATTTCATGGATGAGACAGGCACTGTCGAGCAGCTCGCAACATCGGTCGTCCAGCTTCCAACTATGGCTGACCTGACGGGCAAAGCTTCTGGCCAACAGGCGTACGCGTTCAGCCTGTTCGGTATCAATTGTAAACCGGCGCTGAATGTTATGCAGTGTGCGGCCACGAATGTCACGGTCTGTCGGAAGAGGCAACATATCATACACCAGACCTTCGCGCAGCGCGCCGCCGGCCAGCGTCATGCTGCTAATATTCAGCTCGGTAAAAATGGCGATCAGAATCGACAATCCGCTGGGGAAGACCAGCGCACGTTCCAGGGTCAGCCCTTCAATTTCCAGTTCTTCCAGTTTGTCGCACTGGATAGCACGTTGCCTGAGCTGTTGTAGTTTGCTGAGCGTGATGCGCTCGTCCATGCCCTGCGCCATCATAATTTCCTGCAGTGCCTGCACTGTTCCGGAGGCTCCCACGCATACCTGCCAGCCCTGCTCGCGCAACGGTTTGACCACTGGGCGGATCATATCGCGTGCTGCCTGTTCAGCCTCTTCGAAATTTTGTTTACCGAGATGACGATCACCGAAATAACGTTCCAGCCAGGTAACACAGCCCATGGATAAGCTAAATAACGCGGTGGTTTGTGAACCGCTGCCGGTAACCAGTTCGGTGCTTCCTCCGCCGATGTCCACCACCAGGCGTTTATCCGACCCCCCCGTGGTATGGGCCACTCCCTGATAAATCAGTCGAGCCTCTTCTTCGCCACTGATGACATTCACCGGGCAATTCAGAATGTGCTGGGCTTTTTGTAGAAAGGTTCCGGCGTTAGTAGCAAGACGCAAGGTCGCTGTGGCAACCACCCTGATTTGGTCAGGAGGAATGTCCTGCAGTTGTTCAGAGAACAACCGCAAACACTGCCAGCCGCGTTCCATGGCCTCGTTCGAGAGATGATTGCTACCGTCAAGTCCCGCCGCCAGGCGCACTTTACGCTTAATGCGTGCAACGGTCTGGATGCTGCCCGCCACCTCGCGCACCACCAACATATGAAAACTGTTGGATCCTAAATCTATTGCAGCATAAAGCGATGAGGCGCTCAGCATGGCAGTCTTAACCTGAACGTTTGCGGTTATTGTTGCGCGGTGCGCCAGCGCGGCGATGATTGCTGCCGCCACGACGCGGACCATTGCCAGAGCGATTACGTGTCAGGCGCTTCGGCGGGGGGAGTTCGGTTAGCAGTGCATCGCTGTTGTAACGGCTCACAGTAATGCTGTGGCCGATGTATTCTTCGATTGCCGGCAGGTTCAGAGCATATTCTTCACACGCCAGACTGATCGAGTGCCCATTCGCGCCTGCGCGCCCGGTACGACCAATACGGTGAACGTAATCTTCACAGTCATCAGGAAGATCGTAATTGAAAACGTGGGTCACCGCAGGAATATGCAGACCACGCGCGGCCACATCGGTCGCAACCAGAATATCAACGTCGCCTTTGGCGAAGTCATCCAGGATCCGCAGGCGTTTTTTCTGCGCCACGTCGCCAGTCAGCAGACCCACGCGGTGGCCATCGGCAGCCAGGTGTCCCCAGATATCTTCACAGCGGTGCCGGGTGTTGGCGAAAATGATGGCGCGATCCGGCCATTCTTCTTCCAACAGCGTTTGCAGAAGGCGCATTTTTTCTTCGTTCGAAGGGTAGAACAGCTCTTCTTTAATCCGGTGGCCAGTTTTTTGTTCCGGTTCGACTTCCACATATTCGGCATTGTTCATATTTTCGAACGCCAGTTCACGGACGCGAAAGGAGAGGGTGGCAGAGAACAGCATATTCAGGCGCTGGTTTGCCGCTGGCATACGACGGAACAACCAGCGAATGTCTTTAATGAAGCCCAGATCGAACATCCGATCAGCTTCGTCAAGGACCACCACCTGAATAGCGCCTAAGTCGATGTGATTCTGCCTGGCGTAATCGATCAACCTGCCGGTTGTGCCAACCAGAATATCGACGCCGTTTTCGAGGACTTTCAGTTGTTTGTCATAGCCGTCGCCGCCATAGGCCAGCCCGAGATTAAGGCCGGTGGCCTGAGCCAGTGGTTCTGCATCAGCATGAATCTGGACGGCTAATTCTCGGGTCGGCGCCAGGATTAGCGCACGGGGCTGATTCACCTGACGGCCTTCCGGCGCAGGGTGAGAAAGAAGATGATGGAACGTTGACGTCAGGAACGCCATCGTTTTGCCGGTACCGGTTTGCGCCTGTCCTGCCACATCACGCCCAGCCAGCGTAAAAGGCAACGCCAATGCCTGAATAGGTGTGCAGTTATGAAACCCTTTAATTTCAAGGGCTTCAATGACATTTGGGTGCAGGGCGAAGTCGGAAAACTTCTGTTCAGTTAAGTATGTTTTGCTCATAGTGTGGTAGAATATCAGCTTACTATTGCTTTACGAAAGCGTATCCGGTGAAATAAAGTCAACCTACGTTGGCAGATGTTACGCCAACCAGCCAGGCATAATCTTTTGGAGTAAGACATGAGCAGCGATAAAATTATTCACCTGACCGATGACAGCTTCGAGACCGACGTACTGAAAGCAGAGGGTTTGACGCTGGTCGACTTCTGGGCAGAGTGGTGCGGTCCATGCAAAATGATTGCCCCAATTCTTGATGAAGTTGCTGAAGAATACGATGGCAAGCTGACAATCGCAAAACTGAATATCGACGAAAACCCGGGCACCGCGCCGAAGTATGGTATCCGGGGTATTCCAACCCTGTTGCTGTTCAAGGATGGCGAAGTGGCGGCGACCAAAGTGGGCGCGCTCTCAAAAGGTCAGCTCAAAGAATTTCTGAACGCGAATTTAGGCTAAATGACAGGTCCGGTGGCTGACAGTGTGGAGCCTGCTGTCAGACCACTGGTATATTTTTAGTTCACCGCTAGACGTTTGTCATCAGGCATGCTAATTTACTGTTCACTGCACTACGAAACTTACCTTGTAGTTTGAATCTAAGATTTATTCCTTGTTGAATACTGTATTTATCTTAATTACAGATATTCAGCAATCTGACGGTTAGTATCATCAGCAATTCCGGCGTCTTGTCCATACCGTCTCATCGTCTCAGATTTGCGTTTTCTGCACGTGATTATCGAGCGGACCCTGACAAGAATGCCATTAACAGGCATGGATTTTTCGCCATACCATTTATGACAAATACTTCGAGATTTACCCCTTTTTAAGAACCCACCATTATGAATCTTACCGAATTAAAAAACACGCCGGTTTCTGAATTGATAACACTCGGCGAAAACATGGGGCTGGAAAACCTTGCCCGTATGCGTAAACAGGACATTATCTTCGCCATCCTTAAACAGCATGCGAAAAGTGGTGAAGATATCTTCGGCGATGGTGTACTGGAGATATTACAGGATGGATTTGGATTCCTCCGTTCTGGAGACAGCTCCTACCTTGCCGGTCCCGACGATATCTATGTTTCTCCCAGTCAAATCCGCCGTTTCAACCTCCGTACAGGTGACACCATTTCCGGTAAAATCCGCCCACCAAAAGAAGGTGAGCGTTATTTTGCTTTGTTGAAAGTTAACGAAGTTAACTACGACAAGCCGGAAAACGCCCGTAATAAGATCCTGTTCGAGAACTTAACGCCATTGCACGCCAACTCCCGTTTGCGTATGGAGCGAGGTAACGGTTCTACTGAAGATTTAACCGCGCGCGTACTTGACCTGGCCTCGCCAATTGGTCGTGGTCAGCGTGGGCTGATTGTGGCGCCGCCTAAAGCCGGTAAAACCATGTTGCTGCAGAATATCGCGCAGAGTATTGCTTACAACCATCCTGATTGTGTGCTGATGGTGCTGCTGATTGATGAACGTCCGGAAGAAGTGACCGAGATGCAGCGTCTGGTTAAAGGTGAAGTGATCGCCTCTACCTTTGATGAGCCTGCTTCCCGGCATGTACAGGTTGCCGAAATGGTAATCGAAAAGGCCAAACGTCTGGTGGAGCATAAAAAAGACGTGATAATCCTGCTGGACTCAATCACTCGCCTGGCGCGTGCTTATAACACGGTCGTGCCAGCTTCAGGTAAAGTGCTGACAGGGGGGGTGGATGCAAACGCCCTGCATCGTCCAAAACGTTTCTTCGGTGCTGCGCGTAATGTGGAAGAAGGCGGAAGCCTGACTATCATTGCCACCGCGCTGGTGGATACCGGTTCGAAGATGGACGAAGTTATCTATGAAGAATTTAAAGGTACCGGCAACATGGAACTGCATCTGGCGCGTAAAATCGCTGAGAAGCGTGTGTTCCCGGCCATCGATTACAACCGGTCTGGTACACGTAAAGAAGAACTGCTTACCAGCTCCGAAGAACTGCAAAAAATGTGGATCTTACGCAAAATTATTCACCCAATGGGGGAAATTGACGCGATGGAGTTCCTCATCAACAAGCTGGCGATGACCAAAACTAACGATGAGTTCTTCGAGATGATGAAACGCTCTTAAGCGTTTTGCCCGATCCCCCTCTGAAGAAAGAGGGGTGAGTTATTGACTTTTTAGCAGTGAAAAAGCAGTTCACATGCTAGCCAAAAGTAAGAAAACTTAGGAAACGCCACGCTCAGACGTGGCGTTTTTTGTTTATGGGCTATACGATATTCAGCAACTGAAGAATTAAACAATGGTGTGATTCAGGATGAAAAGCAGTCAGATTCTGCATTTTATTTCTGAAATGGAATGGAAATCAGAATTAAATAGATGTTAGTGGCGTATAAAACGCCTATAACACTGCGAGATTCTTAGCGGAGAACTGGTTAATGTGAATTTACTCAATATGAGTACTGAGCTTGCTTTAATTTTTGTGTTTTCATTGGTTTTTCTTTTCTTCGCCCGTAAAGCAGCTAAACAAGTGGGTCTGGTGGATAAGCCCAACTACCGTAAACGCCACCAGGGGGTTATCCCTCTGGTGGGGGGAATCTCTGTTTTTGCCGGGATCTGTTTTGGCTTTGCCATCACTAACGACTACATTCCTCATTTTCGGCTTTACCTGGGATGTGCCGGTATGTTGGTCCTGGTGGGGGCGCTGGATGACCGCTTCGATATTAGTGTAAAAATCCGTGCCTTTGTACAGGCAGCTATCGCTGTGGTCATGATGGTCATGGGAAAGCTGTATTTGCTGAGTCTTGGTTATATTTTCGGTCCATGGGAGTTGATAGTTGGTCCGTTTGGTTACGTGCTGACACTGTTTGCTGTTTGGGCGGCGATCAACGCTTTCAATATGGTGGACGGTATTGATGGTCTGCTGGGGGGCCTCTCCTGTGTGACTTTCCTGGCGATGGGCATTATTTTGTTGTTTGATGGGCAGCCAAGTCTGGCGATGTGGTGTTTTTCGATGATTGCTGCCATTGTGCCCTATATCCTGCTGAACCTTGGTGTATTTGGCCGCCGTTATAAAGTCTTTATGGGCGATGCAGGTAGTACGCTTATTGGTTTTACTATCATCTGGATCCTGTTGGAAGCCACTCAGGGCCAGTATCATCCCATCACCCCTGTCACCGCTTTGTGGTTGATTGCCATTCCGTTGATGGACATGGTGGCTATCATGTACCGTCGTCTTAGCAAAGGCATGAGTCCGTTTTCCGCGGATCGCCAGCACATCCACCATTTGATCATGCGTGCTGGGTTCACCTCGAAACAGGCCTGTCTCCTGATTACCCTGGCCGCCGCGTTACTGGCCGGTGTGGGCGTGCTGGGTGAATACCTGAGCTTTGTCCCTGACTGGGCAATGCTGCTGCTGTTCCTGCTGGCGTTTATGCTTTATGGCTACTGTATCAAGCGGGCATGGCGTGTGGCGCGCCTGATAAAAAGGTTTAAAAGGCGCTTGCGTAAAGCACAATAATTCGCGGTTTTCCCTGGCTGACAGAACTCAATACCCTGAAAACAAGGAATATAAAGTATGACGCATCCTGACGTTGCAGATAACGAACTGGATATTCGCGGACTTTGCTGCACTTTATGGCGGGGTAAGTACTGGATCATCGGCAGCGCGTTGCTGTTCGCCCTGCTGGCCTATATCTGGTCGCTTCTCGTTACGCCAAAATGGAGTTCCACGGCTATCACCGATCGTCCTACTGTCAACATGCTGGGCAACTTCTATGCACAGCAGCAGTTTCTCAATAATCTGGATGCGCGCAGCCGCAATACTAACCTGGTGCCGCCCTCGGTGGTGGATGAAGCTTACCAGGAATTCATTATGCAGCTCTCGGCATATGATGCCCGCCGGGACTTTTGGCTGCGAAACCCGTACTACAAACAGCGCCAGACGGGTCATACCCGCCATGATGCTGTATTGCTGGATGAGTTAATCGCGAACATTCAATATCAGCCGGCTGATGCGGTGAAAAACCTTCATGATACCGTCAAGCTGGTGGCGGAAACTGCACCGGAAGCCAATACACTGTTGCGTCAGTACGTGACATTTGCTAATCAGCGGGCGGTTTCTCATCTTAATGAAGAATTGGCAGGTGCCTGGGCTGCCCGGACTCTCCAACTGAAAGCACAGGTAAAACGGCAGGAGGAGGTGGCAAAAGCTATTTATGACCGCCAGGTGAAGAGTGTGCAAAATGCGCTGAAAATTGCTCAGCAGCAGGGATTTGAACAGGCGAAAACGGCGATACCTGTGGAGCAACTGCCTGATTCAGAACTGTTCTTACTCGGTCGTTCAATGTTACAGGCCCGTCTGGAGAGTCTGCAGGCCGCAGGGCCTGGCGCCGATTTGGACTATGATCAAAATAAAGCCATGCTGAACACGCTGAATGCCGGCCCAACACTGCTAAATACTTTCCAGACCTGGCGCTATTTGAGGACGCCGGAAGAACCGGTGCAACGCGACAGTCCTCGTCGTCTGTTTTTGATGATTATGTGGGGTGCGGTAGGCGCCTTTACTGGAGCAGGGATAGCGCTGGTACGTCGGCGTCGCGATTAATCGTCCGTCAGCTTATCGTTACTTAACAGATGAATCTAAGAGAGCAACAGTGAAAGTATTAACTGTTTTTGGCACGCGCCCGGAAGCAATAAAAATGGCGCCTCTGATTCATGCACTCGCGCAGGATAGCGAGATAGAAGCGCGGCTGTGCGTTACGGCACAGCACCGCGAGATGCTGGATCAGGTATTACAGCTGTTTGCTATTGTCCCGGACTACGATCTCAATATTATGCGTCCTGGACAGGATCTGACCGAGGTAACTTGCCGTATTCTTAATGGGTTAAAAACGGTGTTTGCCGACTTCGCCCCAGATGTCGTGCTGGTACATGGCGATACCACCACCTCTTTTGCCGCCAGCCTGGCTGCTTTCTATCACCGGATCCCCGTGGGGCATGTGGAGGCAGGTCTGCGCACTGGCGATCTTTATTCCCCATGGCCTGAAGAGGCTAACCGTACGCTGACTGGGCATCTGGCTTGTTATCATTTTACCCCAACGGAAGCGGCCAGGCAGAACCTGTTGCGTGAGAATCTTCGGGATGCCCGTATGTTTGTGACAGGGAATACGGTGATTGATGCCCTGTTTTGGATGCGTGATCGGGTACTGAGTGATGAAACGTTGCGCGCCAGCCTGGCGGGGCGTTACCCGTTTCTCGACGCGAATAAAAAGATGATTCTGGTGACAGGTCATCGTCGCGAGAGTTTTGGCAGCGGTTTTGAACGTATCTGTAGTGCACTGGCGGAGATCGCTCGCTCGCACCCTGAAGTGCAGATTGTCTATCCCGTACATCTGAATCCTAACGTTAATGAACCAGTTAACCGTATTCTGCGGGACATCGACAATATTATGCTGATCGAGCCGCAGGAGTACCTGCCCTTCGTTTGGTTGATGGTGCATTCATGGTTAATTCTGACCGATTCCGGCGGTATCCAGGAAGAGGCGCCGTCGTTGGGTAAGCCGGTGCTGGTGATGCGTGATACCACCGAGCGGCCAGAAGCGGTTGAGGCTGGAACGGTCAGGCTGGTCGGCACCGACGTCGAGAAAATCGTCAATGAGGTAGCGCGTCTGCTGACAGATGACGAGGCGTATCAATCCATGAGTCGTGCCCACAATCCCTATGGAGATGGCCTGGCCTGCCAACGTATTGTGCAGGCACTTAAAAACAATCGGATGACATTATGACGTTTAATACCATATCCGTTATCGGACTGGGCTATATCGGTTTGCCAACCGCAGCCGCTTTTGCTGCGCGGCGGAAATCGGTCATTGGCATTGATCTCAATGCTGATGTGGTAGCGACCATTAACCGCGGTGAGATCCATATTGTTGAACCAGACCTCAGTCAGGTGGTGAGCACCGCCGTGGCACAAGGTTATCTGCGGGCCGCGGTGACTCCGGAACCAGCCGAGGCTTTTCTGATAGCCGTCCCCACTCCTTTTAAAGATCACCATCAACCTGATTTGTCGTTTGTGAAAGCCGCGGCGGAGTCTGTTGCGCCAGTGCTGAAAAAAGGGGATATCGTGATCCTCGAATCCACCTCTCCTGTCGGCGCGACTGAACAACTGGCTGAATGGCTGGCGGCGGCACGTGACGATCTGACCTTCCCGCAGCATGCTGGCGAGCAGGCGGATATCCACATTGCCTATTGTCCGGAGCGCGTTCTGCCGGGACGAGTGATGGTCGAGTTAGTGAAGAATGACCGGGTGATTGGCGGCATGACATCGACCTGTTCCAACATGGCCTGCCAGCTGTACGAGATTTTCCTGGAAGGTGAATGTGTGGTAACCCACTCCCGTACCGCTGAGATGTGCAAATTGACGGAAAACAGTTTTCGCGACGTCAATATCGCTTTCGCTAATGAATTATCGTTGATTTGCGCCGCTCAGGGGATCAACGTCTGGGAATTGATTCGCCTGGCTAACCGCCATCCGCGCGTCAATATTTTGCAGCCCGGTCCTGGCGTCGGAGGGCACTGTATCGCGGTCGATCCATGGTTTATCGTGGCGCAAAATCCTGTACAGGCCCGACTGATCCGTACTGCGCGGGAAGTGAATGATAGTAAGCCCCACTGGGTACTGGATCAGGTGAAAAAGACGCTGGCGGAATGTCTGGCCGCTAACGACAAACGTGCCAGCGAGCTGACTATTGCCTGCTTTGGGCTGGTATTCAAAGCGGATATTGATGATCTGCGCGAGAGCCCCGCGATGGAGGTGGTCGGGATGATTGCCGAATGGCATCAGGGTATCACGCTGGTGGTTGAGCCGAATATTCATCAGTTGCCGAAAACGCTGGAGGGTAAAGTCGACCTGGTGCCGCAGGATAGCGCTTTGCAGCGAGCTGATGTGCTGGTGATGTTAGTTGATCATGCACAGTTTAAGGCGCTGGATATTGCTAGCGTGCAATCACAGCGGATTGTCGATACGAAAGGGATCTGGCAGTGAGTTTGGCTGGACGTCCTCTACCGGCCGTACAAGGCCTGCTCACGCCACTGGCGTGGGAAAATGCGTTCTTTGCGATTAACAGCGCTCTACTCAGTCTTGATGTGCACCAGGCGGCGATTGATGAAGCACAGCTGCAATCATACGACCGGGTGCAAGCCAAAGTATTTTCTCAGCAGACGGCAGAGCTGGACGCGTTGAATCATCTGGGATTCCGTTTGGTCGAAGGTGAAGTTGAGCTGGTACTGGGCATTCGCACTGGCGGCAGGCCGGAGGGTATCCGCATCGCCAGGCAGGAGCATATCCCGACATTGCGCGAGGTCGCCCGTGGTGCTTTTGCCTACAGTCGTTTTCGTGAGCCCTGGTATCAGCCCGGTGACAGTGGTCGTTTTTATGCCCAATGGGTGGAAAATGCCGTTCTGGGAATTTTCGACCATCAGTGCCTGCTGGCGGTGAGTGAGCAGGGTAACCTGCAGGGGTTTGTCTCTCTTCGTGAATTGCCGGATGGCAGCGCACGTATTGGGTTGCTGGCTACACTGGCTGAAGCGCAAGGGCTGGGCGTTGGACAAAGGATGATTGAGGCGGCGTCTGACTGGTGTCGTGCCCGGCGCCTGACGCGTCTTCATGTTGCTACCCAACTGGGTAATCTGCCTGCGCTGCGGCTTTATCTTCGCTGCGGAGGTGTGATTGAACGCACCGCTTACTGGCTTTACAGGTAACCCTATGATTCCGTTTAATGCTCCCGCAATAGTGGGAACCGAGCTTGAATACATGCAATCGGCTATGGGAAGCGGCAAGCTGTGTGGCGATGGCGGTTTTACCCGACGTTGCCAGCAGTGGATGGAAAATAAATTTGGCAGCAAAAAAGTGCTGCTGACGCCATCGTGTACTGCTTCGCTGGAGATGGCGGCCATGCTGATTGATATCCAGCCGGGCGATGAAGTGATTATGCCCAGTTATACCTTTGTTTCCACCGCTAACGCTTTTGTTCTGCGCGGCGCGACTATCGTATTTGTGGATATCCGCCCTGATACGCTGAATATTGATGAAAACCTGATTGAAGCGGCTATCACCGATAAAACCCGGGCTATCGTACCGGTCCATTATGCGGGCGTCTCCTGTGAAATGGAGGTGATTATGGCGCTGGCGGAGAAGTATAAGCTGATGGTCGTTGAGGACGCAGCGCAGGGCATAATGTCCACATACAAAGGCAAAGCGCTGGGCACGATTGGACATATCGGCTGTTTCAGTTTCCATGAAACCAAAAATTACACCGCAGGCGGCGAGGGCGGAGCGACTCTGATTAATGATCCCACATTGGTTGAGCGGGCTGAAATCATCCGTGAAAAGGGGACTAACCGTAGCCAGTTTTTTCGTGGACAGGTGGATAAATATACCTGGCGAGACATCGGTTCCAGTTACCTGATGGCGGATTTGCAGGCGGCGTACCTGTGGGCGCAGCTTGAGGCGGCTAAGCGGATCAATGATCGGCGCCTGCGGCTATGGCAGAACTATGACGATGCGCTGCAACCCGTTGCGGCCCGAGGGCGGATTTCGTTACCGTCGATGCCGCCAGACTGCCAGCACAATGCGCATATGTTTTATATCAAGCTGCGTGACAACGATGATCGTACGGCACTGATTGACTGGCTGAAGGAAGCGGAGATCCTGGCGGTATTTCACTATATTCCGTTGCACCTGTCGCCAGCGGGGCGGCGTTTTGGTCGTTTCCACGGTACGGATCGTTACACGCAGGCTGAAAGTGAGCGCCTGCTACGCCTGCCGTTGTTTTATAATCTCTCAGATAACAATCAGCAGACGGTGATCAATTCACTACTGAGCTATTTTTCCTGATATGTCACTGGCTAAAGCTTCGATGTGGACGGCGGCGTCGACACTGGTAAAAATCGCTGCGGGTTTGCTGGTGGTAAAAATGTTGGCGGTATCGTTTGGTCCCAGTGGTGTTGGACAGGCGGGTAATTTCCGCCAACTGATCACGGTGTTAGGCGTGCTGGCAGGGGCGGGGATTTTCAACGGCGTCACGAAATATGTCGCGGAATATCAGCAACAGCCTCAGCGGTTGCAGGCCGTTACGGCGACGGCTTCAGCAATCGTTCTGGGCGTCTCGACCCTGCTGGCCATCGTGTTTCTGCTGTTTGCCGAGCCGATCAGTGTTGGGCTGTTTGGTCATGGCGGCTATCAGAATGTGTTACGCATTGTCGCGTTTCTGCAAGCTGGCATTGCCTGGGCTAATCTGGCGTTGGCAATTATTAAAGGTTTTCGCGATGCGCGGGGAAATGCGTTGGCGCTGATCCTCGGGAGCCTGGTTGGCGTGGCCGCGTGGTTTATCTGTTATGGGGTAGGGGGATATCGTGGAGCGCTGGTCGGGATGGCGATGGTGCCGGCGTTGATTGTGCTGCCTGCGGTGGTCATACTGGCGAAACGTGACCATTTGCCACTGCACTTTCTTACGCCAGTCTGGCATGCGGATATTGCCCGTAGCCTCAGTAAATTCACGCTGATGGCCTTGATAACCTCACTGACATTACCGCTGGCATGGATAATGATGCGCAATCTGTTGGCTGAACATAATGGCTGGGAGCAGGTGGGGTTGTGGCAAGGCGTGACCAGTATTTCTGATGCTTACTTGCAGTTTATTACCGCTTCATTCAGCGTGTATTTACTGCCGACGCTTGCCCGACTGACCAGCAAACAGGATATCTCTCGTGAGATTTTTCGCTCACTGCGCTTTGTGTTCCCGGTGGTGATCGCGGTCAGTGTAACGATCTGGTTACTGCGGGATGTGGCTATCTGGCTGCTTTTCTCCAGCAAGTTCACCGGCATGCGTGATCTGTTTGTCTGGCAACTGAGCGGGGACGTGTTCAAGGTCGGTTCTTATGTGTTTGGCTATTTGGTTATCGCCAAAGCCTCACTGCGTTTTTACATTTTGACTGAAATCAGTCAGTTTTTGCTGCTGACGCTATTTGCGCACTGGCTGATCCCTTTACATGGCGCTACCGGAGCGGCCCAAGCCTATATGGTGACCTATATCGCTTATTTTGCGCTCTGCGCTGCTGCCTTTTTTCTTTATCGTAGGCACGTATGATCACATTGATTCATGTTCTCGGATCGGCCATTCCCCACCACAATCAGACTGTGTTACGTTTTTTCAATGATATCCTGTCAGAAGCGGCTCCCCGTTCTGCGCCCCGCCAGTTCTGGGTCGTGGGTGAAGCGCCCGTTGCTGATTTGGGGCGTCTGTCTATTCGTTGGTTTGCTGACAAGCGGATGTTAGCTCAGGCAGTGAGCGCGCTGGCCAGGGCTGATCGCAACACGCGTTTTTTCTTCCACGGGCAGTTTAATCCAACCTTATGGCTGGCACTGTTAGTGGGCAAGCTGCGTTCCTCGCAGGTTTACTGGCATATCTGGGGCGCTGATCTGTATGAACAGGCTGCCGGGCTAAAATTCCGACTGTTTTATCTTATGCGCCGGTTGGCTCAGAAACGAGTGGGACAGGTTTTTGCCACGCGGGGAGATATCAACTATTTTCAGCAGCGTCACCCCTCCATTCCGGCTTCCTTACTCTACTTTCCTACGCGGATAGCGCAGGTTGTTCCGTCTGCAGCGCAGAAAGGGGATACTCTGACCATCCTGGTCGGTAATTCGGGGGATGCCAGCAATCGTCACATCCAGGCGCTGCAGGCGATCCATCAGCAGTTTGGCGATCAAGCGGAGGTGATCGTGCCGCTGGGTTATCCGGCAAATAACGAGGTTTATATCAGCCAGGTCCGCGAGGTTGGCAGGGCATTATTTGCGGAGGAAAAGTTACATCTTCTCTGCGAGAATCTTGATTTTCAGGCCTATTTGCACGTGATCTCGCGTTGTGATTTAGGGTATTTTATTTTTGAACGCCAACAGGGCATCGGTACGCTATGCTTGCTTATTCAGGCGAATATTCCTTTTGTAGTGAGTCGTAAAAATCCATTCTGGCAGGATTTGACTGAGCAGCAGGTACCGGTATTATTCGCTGGAGACCCGCTTGATGCCCTGATTGTGGCTGATGCGCAGCGGCAGATGACGCGACTGGATAAATCCTCGATCGCCTTTTTTGAACCCGCTTATATCGAAGGCTGGAAACAGGCACTGTCACTGTCGGAGGGCGAAATGGCATGATGTTGTCGCAATTTTCCGGCCTGTTGGTGGTCTGGTTGCTGTCGTTGGGACTGATCGTGACCCTGGTCTGGCGAGAGTTTCGGCGGGTGCGATTTAACTTCAATGTTTTCTTTTCTCTGCTGTTTTTGCTGACTTTTTACTTTGGTTTTCCGCTGACCAGTTTTCTGGTGTTTGGTTTTAACGTTGAGGTGGTACCGGCAGAATATCTGCTGCAGGCGATGCTGGCCTCCACCGGATTTTACGCTATTTATTACGTCAGCTATAAAACCCGCCTGAGGGCTCAGAGTACCAGGGTGCCACGTCAACTGTTCACCATCAATCGTGTGGAGGCCCATCTCACCTGGGGCATTCTGGCGTTGATCGCGTTGGGCACGGTGCTGGTGTTCTTCCTGCATAATGGTTTCCTGCTGTTTAAGCTGAAAAGTTATAGTCAGATTTTCTCTGCTGAAGTGTCGGGTGTGGCGCTGAAACGCTTCTTCTATTTCTTTATTCCCGCGATGCTGGTGGTCTATTTTCTCCACCAGAGCTTTCGTCACTGGCTGTATTTTCTGGCGACGACAGTGACATTCGGTTTGCTAACTTATGTGATTGTCGGTGGCACACGAGCCAATATCATCATTGCTTTTGCGCTGTTTCTGTTTATCGGCGTTATTCGCGGCTGGTTAACATTGTGGATGCTGATGGCGGCGGGTGTGGCGGGTGTGGTAGGGATGTTCTGGCTGGCCTTGCGGCGTTATAACCTGGATGTCAGTGGTGCTGAGGCGTTTTACACTTTCCTTTATCTGACACGCGATACCTTTTCGCCATGGGAAAACCTGGGATTGCTCCTGCAGAATTACGATAAAATTGATTTCCAGGGACTGGCGCCCATTGTTCGGGATTTTTACGTCTTTATACCCAACTGGTTGTGGCCGGATCGTCCTTCTGTGGTGCTGAACAGCGGCAACTACTTCACCTGGGAAGTGCTAAATAACCATTCCGGCCTGGCTATCTCGCCGACGTTGATTGGTTCGCTGGTGGTGATGGGCGGGGTAGGGTTTATCCCTCCTGGCGCAATCGTGGTGGGGATGATTATTAAGTGGTTCGACTGGCTCTATCAGAAAGGGCGGCAGGAAACCAATCGCTACAAGGCGGCGGTACTGCAAAGCTTCTGCTTTGGCGCGGTTTTCAACATGATTGTGCTCGCCCGTGAAGGGCTGGATTCTTTTGTTTCTCGCGTGGTGTTTTTCTGCCTGATTTTTACTGCTGCCGTAGTGGTCGCCAAACTGATTTTCTGGCTGCTTGACAGCGCGGGTCTGATCCGTGCCCGAAAAATGGCGGCTTCGTTGCCAGTGCAGAACTGATTTTTCTCTGTTTTGGGACAGATTGTCGTATTTGACTTTAAGGAACGCACGATGGCCCCGACTTCTTTTGTCCCGCAGTATCAGATCCGCGGTTTCACGTTACTGGGATTGGGTGATATGGCGGAGATGCTGGACTATCTCTATCAGGGGGATCGGCTGAAAACCGGCACACTGGTGGCGATCAATGCCGAAAAGGTGCTGATAGCCGAGAGTAATCCAGAGATCCATCAGTTGATCGATGCGGCAGAGTATAAATATCCTGATGGCATTAGTATTGTGCGTTCTATCCGCAAGAAGTATCCGCACGCCAGAGTGTCACGCATTGCTGGCGCCGATTTGTGGGAAGGGTTGATGGAGCGGGCCGGACGTGAAGGGACGCCTGTGTTCCTGGTTGGCGGCAAACCGGCCATCCTGGCACAGACAGAAGATAAGCTCCGTCGGCAATGGAATGTGAATATTGTTGGTTCACAGGATGGTTACTTTGCGCCAGCCGACCGTGAGGCGCTGTTTTCCCGTATTGTGGCCAGTGGGGCGACGATTGTCACGGTGGCAATGGGTTCCCCGCGGCAGGAAGTACTGATGCGTGACTGCAAAGCTGTTTATCCACAGGCCTTGTATATGGGCGTAGGAGGTACTTATGACGTTTTTACCGGGCAAGTGAAACGGGCCCCAAAGATCTGGCAGAAAATGGGGCTGGAGTGGCTGTACCGGCTAATTTCGCAGCCTTCTCGTCTGCGTCGTCAGCTCAAGTTGCTGAAATACCTAAATTATCATTTGCGCGGTGAGCTTTGATGTTCTTTTTTGCCGTGTCCAGTGTGGCTGGCGCCTGAATCATTTACTATTCAAATTGCCATCAGGTGACCAGCGAGCAAGTTCCGACTCTGGCTGGTCAACCGGGGCGCTCGCACCGCTGGTATACCTGCGACCAGGCGTTGTGACGGGTATATAAAGCAGCTATTTAGCGGTGATAATCGGCTTAAAACGACTGTGTGATAGACAGAATGCACAAAGCGTAATCAAACAGGATTTTTTGTGCAAAAAGCACTGGACAGGATCGGCTCAAATCCGTAGTATCCCCATCCGCAACGGCGCTACGCGCCCGTAGCTCAGCTGGATAGAGCGCTGCCCTCCGGAGGCAGAGGTCTCAGGTTCGAATCCTGTCGGGCGCGCCACTAAGTTGTGCGCAAGAGCTGCGGTGGTAGTTTTACCGCGTTAGGTAGTAGCAGGTGTGGTGGCTATAGCTCAGTTGGTAGAGCCCTGGATTGTGATTCCAGTTGTCGTGGGTTCGAGTCCCATTAGCCACCCCAGATTTTGTCAGGCAGGCGAAGGTGGCGGAATTGGTAGACGCGCTAGCTTCAGGTGTTAGTGTCTTAACGGACGTGAGGGTTCAAGTCCCTCTCTTCGCACCACAAAATCTTCAGTAACTTAGCCATAAAAAAGATGTTTTCGGCGAGTAGCGCAGCTTGGTAGCGCAACTGGTTTGGGACCAGTGGGTCGGAGGTTCGAATCCTCTCTCGCCGACCATATTTCTAAATCTTGCAGACGCAGGGTTTTGCTTAAAGATCTGTGGATCTAAGCGTAGTAGCAGTAATATCCGGCGAGTAGCGCAGCTTGGTAGCGCAACTGGTTTGGGACCAGTGGGTCGGAGGTTCGAATCCTCTCTCGCCGACCATCTTTAGAAACCCCGCTTCGGCGGGGTTTTTTTATTGTCTAAAGAAAACGCCCAGCCAGGCTGGGGGTCAGTAAAGCTTTCAGCTATAAGTCGGTTATAAAAAACCCTTTTGATTTTTATCCGTTGCCAGAAAATGTCGTTCTGTCTCATAATTGAGACGGATAACTCATTGTTATATAACTAATTTACTTAACTATACATGTGCTGTCGCCAAATGACGACGTGCGGTATGGTGTTTGTCGCAGATTAGCAACGGTACGTCACATGAAATGTGAGAGGGTTTCTGAATTAAAATGTTATTTATCAATGAATTGAATGTTTTTCTTGCGGGAAATCCTGTTTTGGCATGAACTATGCAATATTACACACGTAGATGCTCATTCCACTGCTTATGATTGTTCACACTTCATAAATCCGGAATGATGCAGAGCCCTACGGTACCTGTTGTCCACCAGCCGCTATTGTCGCAAGACTTTAACGGTATCAGGACACTACGTTGAGTCAGGTATCAGCCAAATCTGATCTGATCTTTTATACACCTGCCGGAGTGATGGCAGGTGTTTTTTTTAACGTTAACTTCAGCATAACGTCACGTCTAACTCAAGCCCATTATATCCAGATCTTACCCAGCAATAATGGACGTGAGTAAACCCTCAATCTGCCGTCGATAATGTGGAAGACCCCACGGGATTATGGTGTATTCTTCAGCGTCAGCAGCAATCCTTCACGACGCATTTCTGCCGCTTCTTCTGGCTTATGCTGACGGTCAAGTGTATCGGCTAGCCAGGCGTAATCGAATGCGTCAGGACGTTGTTTCAGTGCTTCTCTGAAGACGTCGCTGGCCTGTTCCCACTCACCATGCTTCATCAACAGTTGCCCCAGAGTACTGTGTAACAGAGGTGTCGCACCTTGCTGTTTGATCTGCTGGCGCAGTACTTTTTCCAGTTTTTCCGGATCGCCGGTTTTCAGGCGCGGCATTAACAGCACCAGGCGCTCATCATAACGATGTTTCAGACCGTCCAGGACGATTTGCTGTGCTGTCTCGTGGTCATCACAAACGATAAGGTGGTTTGCCATCTCAACCTGTAACGTGGTCTCCTGGCGAGTTTTACGGCTTTGGTTATGCCACCATTGTTTCAGACCTGCGCTACCCTGGTCGGCCATAGCCTGATTCATTAATCCCAGCCAGGCTTCCTGTTGTAGCGCCAGCCGGTGGGCCTCATCGGCTACTTGAGATTTTTCCATCGCAGGCAAAATATCCAGCAGGGGTCCCCAGGCCCCGGTGCGTACATAAGCCTGTTCGGCCAGACGCAGGACTTCAGGATGACGGGGTGCCACCTCCAGCAGACGATCTACACCGTGTCGGGCGGCATGGTCTTCGTTACGGGCCAGTTGCAGTCGTACGCGAGTAATTTCTACTGGCAACGGGTCGTTACCGGCCAGTTCAGTCGCTCTTTCGAGATGTTGATTAGCGCGGATCTCATCACCACGTTGTTGAGCCGCCTCAGCTGCCAGCAGGTAATTGGCTACGGGTTGTTCAGCATGATCAGCGTTGCGTGACAGCAGTTTTTCAACCTGGCGATGATCGCCTTCGACCATCTTCATCAGCGCAGCACTGGTTTGCTTACGCGCGCGATGGCGTTTGCGCCCCATAAACCAGCCGCGAGTTCTGACGCCGGTACGCAACAGGCGACGTAACAGCCATTCCACCAACAGGATAACTATTAGCGCAAGGATGAGAATGACTGCCAGACCCGTCACGCTGGTTTCAATATTCCAGTTATCGGTCTGGATCAAAACATAGCCCTGGTGACCCGCCAGCATTGGGCCGAGCACCACGCCTGCTATCAGTAACAGAAAAAGTATCAGGACCTTAACCATGCTTATTCTCCCTGCTGCTGTTGCCCGGCACCAGGCTGGGCCAGCAGGTTGCGTACACGCGTTTGCATCAGTTTATCCAGCAGTGGCTGACTTTGTAGTGTGCTGGGAAGGTCCATGGACACACTTTGCTGACTGAGGTCATCCAACTGCCCGAGGAAGGCTTTGGTGGCAGGATCGTTGGTATCAAACCACGCACGAACCCAGGTTGCCACGGTACCAATAGACTGTTTGTAGATTTCGTTCTGATGGCGCGGTACTGCCTGCGCGGCAATCAATAGCTTTGAGCGGATGTTTTCACGCAGATAAATGTCCTGGTTAGGGGCCAGCAGGGGTTCTGCGTTGCTGTCGCGGCGGCGGATAGTAATAAAGTCATCCATGAAGTTATGCCAGCTTTTCGCCAGGTTTTGCCGCCACTCGCGTAACGATGATGACAGTTCGCCGTCATCGACGTCCATCGGGGCATCATTATCGTCATTGTCAGCCAGACGCAGGTTATCCACCCCGTTGGAAAGTTGGTTCAGCTTGAGGATGATGCCGTCGTAATCGATCTGACTGACCGCAGACAACGTACTGATGTCATGCGTCAGTGCTCGTCGTACATCGAGCAGGCTGGGGTCATTCATTTCTGCCAGGCTATGGTCAGCACTTTTCAACAGGGCTGCCGCCGTGGTGACATCCTGATCGCTCCATAGCTTACGTCCCGCCAGTTTGACCAGATAATCGGCCTGGGCCAGAAGCCAGATGCGCGCATCGCCACCGGAGATCGTCGCGACTTTTTCTTTTAACTGGTCAAGTTGCTGGCTGATGGCTGCCTGTTGCTGGCGGTCGGTGTCTAACACGTTGGTCTGCGTCGCCAACTGTTGCACAAAGGTCTGCTTGTCGCTAACCGACTGCTGCTGAAGAGAGGACAATTGCTGAGCCAGCGCCTGATTGGCAGAGGTTAGCTGTTCGGTCTGATGTTTACCGTTAATATAAAGACCAGCTGTTGAAGCCAGCGCAATCACGATCGCCAGTACTGCCAACGCAGTGGCGGGATTCCGCGATTTGTGGTCAGGCTTTTGCTCTGGTGGTGAGGCCTCTACCGTTGGGGGGGTCTCATCAACCATGGCAGAGGAATCTTTTTGTTCCGTCATTGTGGCACATCCCATATTTAAGTTTATTGTAACGTCCGCAATAAAGCGTCGTTATCGGCACCATCGGCCACCTTGATATCGCGCCAACCCAGTTCCCTGGCACGGGTAGCCAAGCGTTCACTGACGACAATCAGTCGGCAGTGCAGAAGCCATTCCTCACGATCAATAGTGGGAAACAGCGAATATAGCTGTTGTAGCATTTCACTGCTGGTGACCACCAGAGTGGTAATGCCGCGGTCGCGCCAGCGGCGACCTTCGATTGAACCTTGATAATGCTTTGCACAGCGTTGATAGCATTCAACGAACTGTACATGAGCGCCGCGTTGTTGCAAGGTTTCTGCCAGAAGTTCACGCCCGCCATTGCCCCGTAGGATCAACGCCTGCTTACCGGAGATTTTTTGTAACGCCGGTAATTGTATCAGTACCTCACTGGTTTCACGTTCCTCAGGCCAGACCACATCCAACCTACTGGCGGCATGGAAGGCTAATGCCGTGGTGCGACCTATAGCATAATAGTTCAGGTTGGTTGGCCACGTAGCCCCAGCGCGCACCAGGGCAGGATGAGCATAATGAATGGCGTGTTGTGAAAGGATAAACACCAGAGATCCTGCCGGCAGGGAGACAAGCTCGCCGGACAGGCTGTTCAGCCCTGTTCCCGGCGTGAATTCAATCAGCGGCATTGACCAGGCAACCTTTCCCACCTGACGTAAGCGGCCGACCAGCTCGTCGGCAGCTGGTTCGGGACGGGTGACCAGAATGGTCATGCGGGAGGATTCCCTTGATAGACGCTGGACAAAATTTCACGGCCGCCATTGTTCAGCAATTCGTCAGCCAGGGAAATCCCCATGGTTTCTGCGTTTTTACGCGGGCCACGACGCTCGCCCTGGATGATCACCGAGCCATCAGGCGCGCCAATCAGACCGCGTAGCCACAGCTCATCGCCATTAAGGACGGCAAAACTGCCGATGGGAACCTGACAGCCGCCTTCCAGACGGGTGTTCATCGCGCGCTCGGCTTTTACGCGCACGGCGGTGTCTTCATCATGCAGCGCAGAGAGTAGGGCGATGGTCTCTGCGTCATCCACACGACACTCAATACCTACGGCGCCCTGGCCCACCGCTGGCAGAGACTCTTCCGCTGGCATGGCATGGCGAATACGATGGGACAGATCCAGACGCTTCAGCCCGGCGACGGCCAGAATAATGGCGTCGTAATCACCCGTATCGAGTTTAGCCAACCGTGTTCCCACGTTGCCGCGCAACGAGCGAATAATCAGATCAGGTCGACGAGCGCTGAGTTGGCACTGGCGACGCAGGCTGGAGGTCCCGACCACGGCGCCCAACGGCAGGCTATCGACCGAGTCGAATTGATTGGAAACGAAGGCATCCCGGGGATCTTCCCGTTCACAGATGGTGACCAGTCCCAGTCCTGCCGGGAAGGCAACCGGTACGTCTTTCATTGAGTGAACGGCAATATCTGCGCGGTCAGATAACAGTGCCAGTTCCAGTTCTTTGACGAACAACCCTTTGCCGCCGACTTTGGCTAAAGGTGTATCGAGGAGTACATCTCCTTTGGTCACCATTGGCACCAGTTCAACGCGAAGCCCGGAATGGCAAGCCATCAGACGGTGCTGAACATATTGTGCCTGCCATAGCGCAAGCGGACTTTGCCTGGTGGCAATTCTTAAAATTTTGTCTAACATGCTTGTTACCGTTTTTATCGTTCAATGATTATCCTATCATTGATACGGGAATGCTGTCAGTTTCCGCAGTTTTAAGCGGTGGAGAAGCGTTGGTGTGAGGAATCTTAGGATTGAACGATTGTAAAGCATGCTAAACTGTTGTGTAGCGCAACTTTCTTTACGGTCAACTGGTCAGATGTTAGATTGATCACGTTTCCAGCAATAATTCGCACGACTATTTTTAAATCAAGCGGCGGATTTCGGGAACAGGTTTTTTTATAAGCACTGGGATAATCAGGCGAGACGTCTTGTACCTCTACATAGAGACACTGAAACAGAGACTGGATGCCATCAATCAACTGCGCGTAGATCGCGCATTGGCTGCTATGGAACCCGCGTTCCAACAGGTTTACAGTCTGCTGCCAGCCTTATTACATTATCATCATCCGCTGATGCCGGGTTACCTTGAAGGTGACGTTCCACATGGCATCAGCTTTTACACGCCTGATGAAAGCCAGATAAAATATCTTAATGATTTAGAAAAGAAATCAAGATTAAGTGCCGCTGTCCCCCCCCCAGGAGAGATGCCGATCACGGGTGTCTACTCAATGGGCAGTACCTCTTCGGTTGGTCAAAACCTCACATCAGACCTTGATATCTGGGTCTGTCACCAGTCATGGCTGGATAATGAAGAACGCCTCTGCCTGCAGAAAAAATGTACTCTGTTGCAGAAGTGGTGTGCAACGATGGGGATGGAAGTCAGCTTCTTTCTGGTCGATGAAAACCGTTTTCGCCATAACGAAAGTGGGAGCCTGGGCGGTGAAGATTGTGGGTCCACCCAGCATATCCTGTTGCTGGATGAATTCTACCGTACTGCGGTTCGTCTGGCTGGCAAGCGTATCCTGTGGAGCATGGTGCCTGGGGAAGAAGAAGAGCACTATGACGATTATGTGATGTCGCTGTATCAGAAGGGGGTGCTGACGCCGAACGAGTGGCTGGATCTTGGTGGTCTGGGCACACTCTCAGCTGAAGAGTATTTTGGGGCCAGCCTGTGGCAGTTGTATAAAAGCATTGATTCGCCGTATAAAGCCGTGCTGAAAACACTCCTGCTGGAAGCTTATTCCTGGGAATACCCCAAAACCAGTCTGTTGGCAATGGACATTAAACAGCGCCTGCATGATGGCGAGATCGTGTCGTTCGGCCTCGATCCTTATTGCATGATGTTGGAAAGGGTGACGCATTATCTTACCCGCATTGATGATCACGCCCGCCTCGATCTCGTTCGGCGCTGCTTTTATCTGAAAGTGTGCGAGAAGCTGTCGATGAATACCGGTGAATCCGGCTGGCGGCGTGAAATCCTCAGTCAACTGGTCAGAGAGTGGGGCTGGGATGCACAGCGCATTGAGATGCTGGATAGCCGCGCTGAATGGAAAATCGAACGTGTGCGCGAAGCGCATAATGAACTGCTGGATGCGATGATGCAGAGTTATCGCAACCTGATCCGCTTCGCCCGTCGTAATAATCTGAGCGTCAGCGCCAGCCCGCAGGATATCGGCGTGTTAACGCGGAAACTCTATGCGGCGTTTGAAGCATTACCGGGTAAAGTCACTCTGGTTAATCCGCAGATATCCCCTGACCTGTCTGAACCGCATCTGACTTTTATTCACGTTCCACATGGTCGTGCGAATCGCGCCGGCTGGTATCTGTATAATCAGTCGCCTGATATGCAATCGATAATCAGTCATCAGCCGCTGGAATATAACCGCTACCTTAATAAGCTGGTGGCGTGGGCGTGGTTTAATGGTCTGCTGACCAGCAAAACCCGCCTGCATATCAAAGGCAATGAAATTTGTGATTTAGCGCGACTGCAGGCGCTGGTGGCGGATGTTTCGCACCACTTTCCGCTGCGGTTGCCCGCCCCCACGCCGAAGGCGCTTTACAGCCCTTGCGAAATTCGGCATCTGGCGATTATTGTCAATCTGGAGTATGACCCCACCGCGGTCTTCCGTAATCAGGTGGTACATTTTGATTTCCGTAAGCTGGACGTATTCAGCTTCGGTCAGCAACAGCAGTGCCTGATTGGTAGCATCGACCTGTTGTATCGTAACTCGTGGAATGAGGTGCGTACGTTACATTTCAATGGCGAACAGGCGATGACTGAAGGATTGAAAACCATTCTGGGCAAAATGCATCAGGATGCCGCGCCGCCGGATTCCGTTGAGGTGTTCTGCTATAGCCAGCATTTACGTGGGTTAATCCGTACCCGTGTTCAGCAACTGGTATCAGAGTGCATTGAACTGCGTCTTTCCAGCACGCGTCAGGAGCCCGGGCGCTTTAAAGCTGTGCGTGTGGCTGGGCAGACGTGGGGCCTGTTTTTTGAGCGGCTGAGTGTGTCGGTACAGAAGTTGGAAAATGCCGTAGAGTTCTACGGCGCTATTTCCAACAACAAGTTGCACGGGTTGTCGATCAAGGTGGAAACCGACCAGGCACGCCTGCCTGCGGTGGTGAATGGCTATGCCAGCGAGGGGATCATCCAGTTTTTCTTTGAAGACACTCAGGACGACCACGGCTTTAATATCTACATCCTTGATGAAACCAACCGGGTAGAGATTTATCATCATTGTGAAGGGAGTAAAGAAGACCTGGTGCGTGACGTGAGCCGTTTCTATTCGTCTTCTCATGATCGCTTTACCTACGGCTCCAGCTTTATCAATTTCAATCTGCCGCAGTTTTACCAGATTGTGCAGGTAGATGGGCGTTTCCAGGTGATCCCTTTCCGTAGCGAGACCCTGACGCAACTGTGTGCTTCGGTGTCAGATAACGAGTCCAACACCGATTACGTCCAGCGCTACCAGATGCATTAATAGCGCTCAGGTGACTGTGGACGATGAGGTGCGGAGTGGGCTACCCACTTTCCTTTCTGCGAGATGCGATCATTTTTTCCTGTTGCTTTTAGCACTTCACCTGCGATGATAGGCAATCAACAGGTATCAATTGAGTAGAATAAGCAATGAACAAAGTGATTTGCCAGATGGCGCTGGCGCTGGCTGTCGCCAGTCTGGTGGGATGCGGATTGAAAGGGCCTTTGTATTTTCCGCCACCGGAACAACCGAAGCAACAAACTCCACCAGTGACCAAATCAGCGACCAATAAAGAGCCGCAGTCGACAACAACTGTCACCGGTTCTTCGGGCGAACAATCAGCTCAGTAACTATGGCGCACCCATTGGAGCTAAAAATGCAGTTCTCCAAAATGCACGGTTTGGGCAATGACTTTATGGTGGTCGATGCCGTGACGCAAAACGTCTATTTTTCTCCTGAATTGATCCGTCGCCTGGCGGACCGATATCAGGGGGTAGGTTTTGATCAACTGTTGCTTGTTGAACCACCGTACGATCCTGACCTCGATTTTCATTATCGTATTTTTAATGCAGATGGCAGCGAAGTCGCTCAGTGTGGCAATGGCGCGCGTTGTTTCGCCCGTTTTGTCCGGCTGAAAGGGTTAACCAATAAAAGTGATATTCGCGTCAGTACTCAGACTGGCCGTATGGTGCTCACTGTCACCCCGGATGAACTGGTGTGTGTGAACATGGGCGAGCCGAACTTCGAACCTCAGCAGGTGCCGTTTCGCGCCAACAAAGCCGAAAACATCTATTTGATGCGTGCAGCCGAACAGACGGTGATGTGTGGGGTCGTCTCAATGGGTAACCCACATTGCGTGTTGCAAGTGGAAAGTGTCAAAACCGCGTTGGTGGAATCGCTCGGCCCAGTTCTGGAAAGTCACGAGCGTTTCCCGGAGCGGGTGAATGTTGGTTTTATGGAAGTCGTTAGCCGCGAGCACATTCGCCTGCGCGTTTATGAGCGTGGTGCGGGTGAAACCCTGGCTTGTGGTAGCGGAGCCTGCGCTGCCGTGGCGGTCGGGATCCAGCAACAGCTGCTGGCGGAAAAAGTGCGTGTCGACCTGCCCGGCGGCAGCTTAAATATTGCCTGGAAAGGCCCGGGGCATCCGTTGTATATGACCGGTCCTGCTACTCACGTTTATGACGGATTTATTCATTTATGAAAAATGTCGGAGAACAACAGGCGACCAGCGACCTGCTGGATGATCGTGCAGTCAGCGATTACCTGCTGCAAAATCCGGACTTCTTTATTCGCAATGCCCGCCAGGTCGAGCAAATGCAGGTACCGCATCCGATCCGTGGAACGGTTTCTCTGGTGGAATGGCAACTGAGTCGTCAGCGCAATCAGATCACCCAGTTGGAAGAAGAGATAACCTTGCTGATGGAGCAGGCCAGCGCCAATCAGCAACTGTTCGATCGCTTGTTAATGCTACAGTCCCACCTTGCGTCAGCCTCCAGCCTGCATGACATGCTGAACCGCCTGCACCGCTGGGCGCGTGAGTTGGGTCTGGCCGGTGCGAATGTGCGTTTATTCAGCGAAAAGTGGCGTATTGGCGCGCCTTCGGACTTCACACAACTGGCATTGTCGCACCAGGCTTTTGAGCCCATCCGCATTCAGCGTTTGGGGAAACAGCATCATTATCTTGGCAGTCTGAACGGTCCTGAGTTGCTACTGCTGTTGCCTCAGGCGAAAGCTATCGGCTCGGTTGCTCTGTCGCTGATGGGGGAGCAGGGCGAGCTCGGCGTATTGATCTTCAGCAGCCGTGATAAGCAACATTATCAATCCGGCATGGGTACGGTGCTGCTGCAGTATTTGTCACAAATGCTGCCAGAACTTTTGCAGCGCTGGATTGAGCGCGCATGAACAACGATTCCCCTCTACAGTCAGCCGTCGAGGGCTTTTTGCGTTATCTGAAGGTAGAACGCCAGCTCAGTCCGCTGACGCAGATCAATTATCAGCGTCAGCTTAGCGCCTGTGTCCTGCTGCTGACGGAGATGAAACTTTCAGGCTGGGATAAACTGGATGCGGCTCAGGTTCGCTCGCTCGCAGCTCGCAGTCGCCGTGCCGGGTTAAAACCTGCCAGCCTTGCATTACGTCTCTCCGCTTTACGTAGTTTCCTGGACTGGCAGATGAGTCAGGGAATGTTAAAGGCGAATCCAGCGAAGGGGATCGCCACGCCACGTGCGCCACGCCATTTACCGAAAAATATCGATGTCGATGAGGTTGATCGCCTGCTGGAGATCGACCTCAATGATCCGCTGGCGGTGCGCGATCGGGCCATGTTGGAGATTATGTACGGTGCGGGTCTGCGTTTGTCTGAGCTGGTTGGGATAGATACGGGCCATCTTGACCTTGCTTCCGGCGAAGTGTGGGTTATGGGGAAAGGCAGCAAAGAGCGCCGTTTGCCTATGGGCCGCACGGCGGTACTGTGGATGGAGCACTGGCTGGAAATGCGTGAGCTGTTTGCACCGGAAGACCATGCCGTGTTTCTCTCGAAACAGGGAAAACGCATCTCGGCCCGCAACGTGCAGAAGCGCTTTGCCGAGTGGGGAGTTAAGCAGGGGGTTTCCAGCCATATTCATCCTCATAAATTGCGTCACTCCTTTGCCACTCATATGCTGGAATCCAGCGGTGATCTGCGTGCTGTACAGGAATTGTTGGGCCACGCCAATCTTAGTACCACACAAATTTATACCCATCTTGACTTCCAACACCTGGCGTCGGTTTACGATGCTGCCCATCCCCGTGCCAAACGAGGAAAATCCTGATGCGTTTTTATCGTCCACTGCGCCCGATCGCGGCGATGACCTTTGACCTGGATGACACGCTGTACGACAACCGTCCCGTTATCCGTCGCACTGCCCAAAAATCCCATGCCTTCCTGCAGTCGTATCATCCGTTGTTGCGCCAGTTCAGCGTTGAGCAGTATCAACAACTGCGCGACAGCCTGCTCAAACAGGAACCTGATATTTATCATGACGTCAGTGAATGGCGTCGCCGAGCCGTCGAACTGGCGATGCGCAATGTGGGTCTCAACGAAGATGAAGCTGGGGAAGGATCGCGTGCGGTGATGGCGGAGTTTGCTTACTGGCGTAGCCAGGTCGAGGTGCCGGATGAGACACATAGCACGCTCGCCATGCTGGCAGAACGTATCCCGCTGGTGGTTATCACCAATGGTAATGCCGAACCTCACCTGTTCGGTCTGGATAAATATTTCAAATTTATCCTGCGAGCCGGGCCTGATGGCCGGGCTAAACCGTATCACGATATGTATCATCTGGCGGCCCAAAACCTCGGTTTGCCGCTGGAGAACATTTTGCATATTGGCGATGACCTGACCACAGATGTCGCGGGATCGGTGCGTTGCGGCATGCAATCCTGCTGGATCAATCTGTGTGCAGGCAACTTGATGCATATCGCCGACAGTCGCCTGTTGCCAGATTTAGAAATTTCCCGGTTGGCATCGCTGACCGCGCTGGTATAATAAGCTGGTTAAATATCCAGTGGAGCGCCAGACGCTCCCCTTTCCTGACGGTGCTTATGGACGTTTCTGATCTGCTCGACAGCTTAAATGACAAACAACGCGAAGCCGTTGCCGCGCCGCGCCGTAATATGCTGGTACTGGCTGGAGCGGGGAGCGGGAAAACCCGCGTTTTGGTGCACCGGATTGCCTGGTTGCTGGCGGTAGAGAACTGTTCGCCTTATTCAATAGTGGCCGTGACTTTTACCAATAAGGCCGCCGCAGAGATGCGGCATCGTATTGAGCAACTGGTTGGCACCAGCCAGGGCGGCATGTGGATTGGGACTTTTCACGGACTGGCTCATCGTTTGTTACGCGCGCATCATCTTGATGCCAATTTGCCGCAGGATTTCCAGATTTTGGACGGTGAAGATCAACAGCGTCTCCTGAAACGTTTGATTAAGGCCATGAATCTGGATGAGAAGCAGTGGCCAGCCCGACAGGCCATGTGGTACATCAATGGTAAGAAAGATGAAGGGTTGCGGCCGAAACATATCGAGAGTTACGGCAACCCCGTTGAGCAAACATGGCTGAGGATTTACCAGGCCTACCAGGAAGCTTGTGACCGGGCGGGGTTAGTGGATTTTGCCGAGCTATTGCTGCGAGCACATGAATTGTGGCTGAATAAACCTCATATTCTCAATCACTACCGCGAACGCTTCAGCAATATTCTGGTGGACGAGTTTCAGGACACCAATAATATCCAGTATGCATGGATTAGAATGCTGGCGGGTGACACTGGCAACGTCATGATTGTTGGGGATGATGACCAGTCGATCTATGGCTGGCGTGGTGCGCAGGTGGAAAACATTCAGCGTTTCCTCAACGATTTCAGCGGTGCTGAAACTATTCGTCTGGAACAAAACTATCGCTCCACCAACAATATCCTTAAAGCGGCTAACGCCCTGATCGCCAACAATAACGGACGACTGGGTAAAGAGCTGTGGACCGATGGTGTCGACGGTGAGCCGATCGCTATTTATTGCGCGTTTAATGAGCTGGATGAAGCCCGTTTTGTGGTCAGCCGCATCAAAGCATGGATGGAAAACGGTGGGGCGCTGAATGACTGTGCAATACTCTATCGTAGCAATGCTCAGTCGCGCGTGCTGGAAGAAGCGTTGCTGCAAACCAACCTGCCTTACCGCATCTATGGCGGTATGCGTTTCTTCGAGCGCCAGGAAATCAAGGATGCACTGGCTTATCTGCGTCTGATTGCCAACCGTAATGACGATGCCGCTTTTGAGCGCGTGGTGAATACGCCGACACGTGGCATTGGTGATCGCACGCTGGATGTGGTGCGGCAAACGGCCCGTGAGCGCCAACTGACATTGTGGCAAACCACGCGTGCGTTGTTGCAGGAAAAAGCATTAGCGGGTCGCGCAGCTTCCGCGTTGCAGCGTTTTATCGAACTGGTGGACTCGTTAGCGCAGGAAACCAGCGAGCTGCCACTGCATGTTCAGACTGATCGGGTGATTAAAGACTCAGGCTTGTGGCTGATGTACGAGCAGGAGAAGGGAGAGAAAGGCCAGGCACGCATTGAAAACCTTGAAGAACTGGTCAATGCCACCCGGCAGTACAGCTATCAGGATGAAGAGGAAGATTTGCTGCCGTTGCAGGCTTTCCTGGCGCATGCTGCGCTGGAGGCCGGCGAAGGCCAGGCGGATAAGTGGCAGGATGCGGTGCAGTTGATGACCATGCATGCAGCGAAAGGTCTCGAATTTATGCAGGTGTTTATCGTCGGCATGGAAGAAGGCATGTTTCCGAGTCAGATGTCGCTGGAGGAAGGGGGAAGGCTGGAGGAAGAGCGGCGTCTTGCCTATGTCGGCGTGACGCGCGCGATGCAGAAGTTGACCCTGACCTATGCTGAAACGCGTCGCCTGTATGGCAAAGAGGTGTATCACCGTCCCTCGCGCTTTGTCGGCGAACTGCCAGAGGCGTGTGTGGAAGAAGTACGACTACGCGCCAGCGTTACTCGTCCGGTCAGCCACCAGCGAATGGGGACCCCCATCACCCAGAACGACAGCGGTTTCGCTCTTGGGCAGCGCGTACGCCATGCCAAGTTTGGCGAAGGCACGGTCGTTAATCTGGAAGGCAGCGGCGAACATAGTCGTTTGCAGGTCGCCTTCCAGGGACAGGGGATCAAATGGCTGGTCGCTGCTTACGCGAAGCTGGAAACGGTATGATGCTGTATGGTTACCATGCGTAACGGTCGCCGGGGTGCGCGCGGGCATACCAGGCCATGACTTTATCCGTATCTGCGCCGCCTTCCGGTGGTGCCCAGGACATGCAATCATCTTCTACCAGCGCCTGATAAGGGCCGCGTTTTACTTCAAAAATTACCCCACCTTCATCCAGTGATAGTACGGCATGCCAGGTAAAGGCGGGTATTTCTTGTAACAAAACCGTTTCGCCCAGCACGGTGCGGTGGGTTACTTCGCCAGTGTCACTAAACTGTAGCAGCACAAAACGGCCCTTCAGGGGCGTGAGCAACTCCCAGGTTTGTGGATGGCGGTGAGGGCGAATGTAAGTGCCTGGTTCCATCGCGATGGCCAGACGCTGTACCGGATCGCTGAGCTCTTCATGCAGGGTGCGGTGCGAACGCAGGCGGGCTACGCTGGCAGCCTGTTGGCTCATGTTGACCAGGTCGGAATGGGTGAGTTGTTTCATTCGAATCCTTATTATCCGGGGTTGCTGTTGACGCCATTTTCAGCACAGCGTAACATGCGCGCACCATTACCCTAAGAGGACATTTGCCTTGGACACACCCAGTAGATACTGGCTTATTGACCTGGATACCACCAGGTACAACTCCTAAGGCTATCCTTCTCAGCCGATAGCCTTCGTGGTTGTTGGCGCTCCGCTTTTGTGCCGCACTGAGTCATATCGACCGAAACGTCCCCGTTTCCTGTGTTCAAGCGCCAGTCCCATGTTACTGTGATTTGGGAGTACAGCTATGCTGAGTGCATTTAAACTTGATCACTGTCGCCTGACTCGTCTTGAGCTGGAAGAACCTACCGATGAATTGGTCAGTTCAGTTTGGGTTGATCTGATTGAGCCGGAAGAAAATGAGCGCGATCGTGTTCAGAACGAGCTGGGTCAGAGTTTAGCGACGCGTCCTGAACTGGAAGATATTGAGGCATCAGCCCGTTTCTTCGAAGATGAAGATGGCCTGCATATCCACTCCTTTTTCTTCTATGAAGATGCGGACGATCACGCCGGTAACTCCACAGTGGCCTTTACCATCCGTGAAGGCCGCCTTTATACCCTGCGTGAGCGCGAACTGCCGGCATTCCGCCTTTATCGTATGCGTGCGCGTAATCAGGTATTGATCGACGGCAATGCTTATGAACTGTTGCTGGATCTGTTCGAAACTAAAATTGAACAGTTGGCGGATGAAATCGAGAATATCTACAGCGATCTGGAAAAGCTCAGTCGGGTCATTATGGAAGGTCAACAGGGCGATGAATTTGACGCTGCGCTGTCGACACTGGCGGAACTGGAAGATATTGGCTGGAAGGTTCGTCTGTGTTTGATGGATACTCAGCGAGCGCTCAATTTCCTGGTGCGTAAGGCGCGTCTGCCCGCTAACCAACTGGAGCAGGCACGGGAAATCCTGCGCGATATTGAGTCGCTGTTGCCGCATAATGAATCACTGTTCCAGAAGGTAAACTTCCTGATGCAGGCGGCGATGGGCTTTATCAACATTGAGCAGAACCGCATTATCAAAATTTTCTCCGTGGTCTCGGTGGTGTTCCTGCCGCCAACGTTGGTGGCCTCCAGCTATGGGATGAACTTTGAGTTTATGCCGGAGCTGAAGTGGAGCTTTGGTTATCCTGCCGCCATCGGTCTGATGATCCTCGCGGGTCTGGCACCTTATGCTTACTTTAAGCGTAAGAACTGGCTGTAAGTCTTCACCGCTCTCAACCCGACGGGCGGTGAACGCCGATCCGACATAAAACCTTTCGTGCCATGGACGGCGACAGGTGGACTATCCGCCAGTCAGATTTACCGTGGTTCCCTGTGTCTCAGTGTGCTCAGTGCGTCAAAAATAAACAGTGCCAGCGCGGCCCAGATAAAGCCAAAGGTCACTGTCTTGTCTGGCGTCAGTTGTTCACCATAGAATATTACCGCCAGCAGGAACATGAGTGTCGGGCCCAGATACTGGAAGAAGCCCACGGTGGAGAGCCGCAATCGGGTACAGGCGGCGGTAAACAGCATCAATGGGATGGTGGTGACAATCCCCGCGGCGACCAGTAACAGATTCAGCGACATCGGGTTTTGTGTCAGGTGGCTGGTGGTGCTGTCGGCGATGCCAAACAGATAGATTGCCGCCGCGGGTAGCAGCCAACTGGTTTCAATTAACATCCCGGTTTGCGCATCCACGCCAATTTTTTTGCGCAACAGGCCGTAGAAAGAGAAGGTCAGCGCCAGCCCCAGGGCAATCATCGGTACTGAGCCAAATTTCCATAGCTGAATCAGTACGCCGCTGGCGGCCAATAACACCGCCAGCCACTGTAGCCGGCGGAAACGTTCGCCGAGAAATACCATCCCAACCAGCACGTTGAGCAACGGATTGATAAAATAACCAAGACTGGCTTCCAGTATATGATGGTTATTCACCGCCCAGATAAAAATCAACCAGTTACAGCAAACCATACTGGCGGACACGGCCAGCAGCAGCACTTTTTTCGGTTGCTGTAGCGTGAGTTTTACCTTTGCCCAGTTGCGACTGCAACTGACCAGAATCAGCATAAAAAAGAATGACCAGATCACCCGGTGAGTGATTATCTCTCCGGCGTCCACCTGTTGGATTAGCTTGAAATAGGCGGGGGCGATGCCCCAGATGAAATAAGCCCCCAGAGCAAAAAATATCCCTTGTCGTGTTTGTTGTGCATCCATGTAAATAGGCTCTCAGTGATGATTAACCCGGCTTTCAGCCGACCAGATAAGTCGCCGTGGCGCTGGCTATATACCCACCTGCGTCGTTATGCAGTTCCACCCTGGCCACGGACACTTTATTACCGCTGCGCAGCAGGTTGCTGGTGGCAACGAAACGTTCACCGCGTCCGGGACGCAGATAATCAACACGCAGGTCGATGGTGCCCATCCGCGACAGGCGTTGGCGTAGATCTTCTTCAGTAATGCTTTCCTGGCGGGTTAAGGCGCTGCTGACACAAACCAGTCCCGCCGCCACGTCCAGTACGGAGGCAATGACGCCACCGTGCAGAATTTTTTGCGCGACATTGCCAATCAACTTCTGCTGATGGGCAAAGCTCAGTTCGGCGTAATCCGGCTCCAGCCGATCCAATTGCAAACCGAGGGCACGGTTAAACGGCATGTCATACACAAAAATCTCACCGATCAGGCGCCGGGCGGCGTTCTGATTGAGGGGAACAACAGACATCATCGGGAATCCCTTTGCGAAAAAATAGACGGAGATATTTTAACAGAATGGCTAATCTGGACTGGTACGGTAGTGCTTTCCACTTGACGACATCAGCGTTAATGTCGGTCACTATTTTTCTGTGTAGAATAACGTGTTTTTTATGTCTTCAATCCGCAGAGGTGTTGGCTGCAAGCGCGCCCCGTCACTTACCTGAATAAGCTGCCGGGGATTTGCTTACAGGCCTTTCTGCAACGCGAATTATTTCGGGTAGATAGACTTATTCCATTATTGCTCTGGAGAATACCATGCCTATGCTGAAAGGGTTGCTGATTGCAGCGCTTCTGTTCCCTTCGTTAGTTTTGGCGCAAGAAGCGACGGTGACAAAGGTGCATGACCGGCCACCCGTCCGTGGCAGTATCATTGCTAACTTGCTGGAAAAGCATGACAATCCTTTCGTCCTTTATCCGTATGAAAGTAACTACGTCCTTTACACTGACACCAGTAACATCAATAAAGAGGCGATACAGTCTTACAACTGGTCGAATACCTCCAGACATGATGAAGTGAAATTTCAACTGAGTCTGGCGATCCCATTATGGCGTGGCATTCTGGGGGACAACTCTGTTCTGGCCGCCTCCTATACTCAGGACTCGTGGTGGCAAGCCACCAACAGTGACGGGTCCGCCCCTTTCCGGGAAACGAATTATCAGCCGCAGATTTTCCTTGGTTGGGCCACGGATTATAACTTTGCGGGCTGGACATTACGTGATGTGGAAGTGGGGCTGAACCACGATTCGAACGGTCGTTCCGAGCCCACTTCCCGCAGTTGGAATCGCGTCTATGCCCGCCTGATGGCGCAGCGTGGTAACTGGCTGGTTGAGGCAAAACCCTGGTATCGCATTCCAGAAAGTGAAAAAAACGATGATAACCCAGATATCACCAAGTACATGGGGTATTATCGCCTGACTGTCGGGTACGAACTGGGTGCCAGCGTCTTTAGTCTTCAGGGCAACTATAACTGGAACACCGGTTACGGTGGGGCGCTACTGGGGTGGAGCTATCCGCTGAGTGGACATGTCCGTTTCTACACGCAAGTTTTTAGTGGTTATGGGGAATCGCTGATTGACTATAACCATCGTCAGACCCGGGTAGGTGTCGGCGTCATGCTGAACGATCTGTTTTAATGCTTTTCGGGCGGGCTGAAATTTTTCAGTGTATCCGCCCGTTATCAGATTTGGGGAATACGTGTCTACGGTTGCAGTGATTGATCAGGAAGCGCTGGCGGAACAGATTTTACAGGAAACCTTCGGCTACCAGCAATTCCGCCCGGGTCAACAAACCATTATTCAGGCTTCACTGAAAGGGCGGGATTGCCTGGTGGTGATGCCGACCGGTGGAGGAAAATCACTTTGTTACCAGATCCCGGCACTGATACGGGAAGGATTAACACTGGTGGTATCGCCGCTGATTTCGCTGATGAAAGATCAGGTGGATCAACTGCTGGCTAATGGCGTGGCGGCGGCCTGTCTTAACTCTACCCAGTCGCGGGAGGAACAGCAGAACGTACTGGCTGGCTGCCGTACTGGTCAGATTAAGCTGCTGTATATCGCCCCTGAGCGGCTGATGCTGGACAACTTTCTCGATAATCTCCTGCACTGGAATCCGACGATGCTGGCGGTGGACGAAGCCCACTGTATTTCCCAGTGGGGGCATGATTTTCGTCCCGAATACGGCGCACTTGGGCAGTTTCGTCAGCGACTCCCTGATGTACCGGTGATGGCGCTGACCGCTACCGCCGACGAAACCACCCGTAACGACATCGTACGTTTGCTGCAGTTGGACCACCCATTAATTCAGGTGAGTAGTTTCGATCGCCCCAATATCCGCTACACGCTGATGGAGAAGTTTAAACCAACCGAGCAGTTGATCCGTTACGTGCAGGAGCAGCACGGCAAGTGTGGCATTATTTACTGTAACAGCCGGGCTAAGGTAGAAGATACCGCCGCCCGACTGCAAAGCCGGGGCCTCAGCGTTGGTGCCTATCATGCCGGAATGGATAACACGCATCGTGCTCAGGTGCAGGAAGCCTTTCAGCGCGACGACCTGCAAATTGTGGTGGCGACAGTGGCTTTCGGTATGGGGATTAATAAACCGAACGTTCGTTTTGTGGTGCATTTCGATATCCCGCGTAATATTGAATCCTACTATCAGGAAACGGGGCGTGCCGGTCGTGACGGGCTACCCGCAGAAGCGCTGATGCTTTACGACCCGGCAGACATGGCCTGGTTACGTCGGTGCCTTGATGAAAAAGCACCCGGGCCGTTGCAGGATATTGAGCGCCATAAGCTGAATGCGATGGGGGCGTTTGCTGAGGCGCAAACCTGTCGTCGTCTGGTACTGTTGAACTATTTCGGCGAGGGGCGGCAGCAGCCCTGCGGCAACTGCGATATCTGTCTTGATCCGCCACGTCGTTATGATGGTTTGCTGGAAGCGCAGAAAGCACTGTCGAGTATCTATCGTGTTGGACAACGTTTTGGCATGGGCTATATTGTTGAAATCCTGCGAGGAGCCAACAATCAACGCATCCGCGATATGCAGCATGATAAGTTGCCAGTTTACGGTATTGGCCGTGAGCAGAGCCATGAGCACTGGATAAGCGTACTACGTCAACTGATTCATTTGGGGTTGGTGACGCAAAATATTGCCATGCATTCCGCCTTACAACTGACGGAAGCTGCACGTCCGGTTTTACGTGGGGAAGTACCGTTGATGCTGGCCGTGCCGCGTCTGGTCAGTATCAAACCACGCGGTAATACTCAAAAATCCTTTGGTGGTAGTTATGACCGTAAGCTGTTTGCCAAGTTGCGTAAACTGCGTAAGGCGATTGCCGATGAAGAAAACATCCCGCCTTATGTGGTATTCAATGATGCAACGTTGATTGAAATGACTGAGCAGCTGCCGTTGACTGCCGCCGAAATGCTGAATATCAATGGTGTCGGTCAGCGTAAGCTGGAGCGCTTTGGCAAACCCTTTATGGTGATGATCCGCGAGCACGTTGACGGTGAAATCTAGTGATTATCTTTGTTTAAGGAAGCGCAAATGCTGATGTTGTTTCTGACGGTTGCCCTGGTGCATCTCGTCGCACTGATGAGCCCAGGTCCGGATTTTTTCTTTGTGTCGCAAACAGCAGCAAGTCGCTCGCGTAAAGCAGCCATGCTCGGTGTGTTGGGCATTACCATAGGGATTGCCATTTGGGCGAGCGTGGCGCTGCTGGGGCTGAATATGATCTTGCAAAAGATGGCGTGGCTGCATCAAATCATTATGACCGCTGGTGGTTTATATCTGTTGTGGATGGGCTGGCAGATGCTGTGCTCTGCTCGTCAGCAGCATCAGGCGCCGGCGGCGACTCAGCAAGAGAATACGGTAGCGCCGCCATCTGATAGCCGCAGTTTTTTGCGCGGTCTGCTGACCAATCTGGCGAATCCGAAAGCAGTTGTTTACTTCGGTAGTGTGTTTTCATTGTTTGTGGGTAATGATGTTGACGCGGGTGAACGCTGGGGATTGTTTCTGCTGATTATCGTTGAGACCTTTGTATGGTTCACCCTGGTTGCCAGTATTTTTGCCCTGCCAGCGATGCGCAGGGGCTATCAACGAGCAGCGAAGTGGATTGATAGTTTTGCGGGGATCCTGTTTGCAGGATTTGGTATTCATTTGATCCTGTCGCGCTAAACGTGTTGCTGACCGGATTCAGATGCAGTGTCGCTTATTATCAACCTGCACAAAGTCTGCGGTGATTGCCCGGCTGGTATCCGTTACGGCACCAGCTTTGGCGGTTGTTTTATCTGTGGTTTTTCACGGTGTTATCAGGCAATGCGCCGGGCAGAGGCCAGTAGCGCGCCAACGGCCATAAACATCCCGCCAAAGATTCGGTTCAGCAGTGTCATTTGTTTTGGCCCTTTGATCCAGCCTGCGATATGCGTGGCCAGCGTGGCATAGCCAGTCATCACCAGAATATCGACCACCACAGTGGTGGTTCCCAGTACCAGATACTGCACCGCTTGTGGTTGATGTGGAATAATGAACTGCGGGAACAGCGCCGCCAGGAAGACGATACTCTTCGGGTTGGTCAGGTTAACCAGTACAGCGCGCTTGAACAGTCGGCGTCGCGGCATGGCTTTCGCCACGGTCTGCAGATCGAGACCCCCACGGGATCGCCACTGTTGGATCCCTAACCAGACCAGATAAGCCGCCCCTGCCCATTTCAGTATTTCGAAGGCCATCAGGGATTGTGAGAATAATGCGCCAAGACCAATACCAACCAGCACAATGTGTGCGGCCAGACCGACTTGTAAACCAGAAATAGACGCAATCGCGCCACGATAACCATGGCTGATACCGGTACTCATGGTGTTGATAGCACCCGAACCGGGTGAAAGACTCAATATACTGGTGGTCAAAAGATAGGTTAGCCACCATTCGATGGTCATGGGTAATGCTCCCTGAACGTGCAGAAGTGTGACACAATACGACATTGTTGTTGGTTGTGCTACGGATAGCTGCGAGCCAGTTCAGGTGACGAAAGCCAGAGAGATGAAAGCCGATGGAGAAGCAGAATAACGACTGGGTAACGCGTGAAAAATCGTTCGCCGCATTTGTTACGGGGCCGCTGCTGGATTTCTGGCATAGCCGGAAAGAAGGGGAGTTTACCGGCGTCGATAATGTCATTATTCGCTATGTTCGTTTCGTCTCCCCGCAACATGACAAGGTTATCCTGATTTGCCCGGGCCGCATTGAAAGTTATATGAAATACCCGGAACTGGCCTATGACCTGTTTCATTGCGGCTATGATGTGGTGATTATCGATCACCGGGGCCAGGGGCGATCCGGGCGGCTGTTGCAGGATTCTCACCGGGGTCATGTTGAGGATTTCTCGCATTACGTTGATGATCTGGAAACGTTGTATCTGAAAGAGATCCGTAACCGCCATTATCGCCGTCGCTATGCGTTGGCCCACTCAATGGGCGGCGCGATCATAACGCTGATGATTGGCAGACAGCCGAAGGCCTTTGATGCTGTGGTGCTGGCTTCGCCGATGTTTGGTATTTTTCTGCCCATGCCGAAGTGGATGGCTAACCGAATCCTCGACTGGGCGGAAAAGCGGCCCACCTTTCGCGATGGCTATGCGCCGGGTACCGGAAAATGGCGGCCCAGGCCATTTGCTCTCAACCAACTGACCCACAGTGACGAGCGTTACCGGCATAACCTGCGTTTTTACGTGGACGACCCACAACTGCGGGTTGGGGGACCCACCTATCATTGGGTGCGGGAAGGGCTGCAGGCGGGGCAAAGTATTCTTAATAAGGCGAAAGAAATTTCCACACCGCTGCTGCTGCTGCAGGCCAGTGATGACAGGGTGGTGGATAACCGGGCTCAGGATTTATTCTGTCAGGCCATGGTTGCCGCAGGGCAGCCCTGTGAAGGGGGAAAACCGCAGGTTATTGTCGGCGCGCGCCATGAGATCTTGTTTGAAAAAGACAGTATGCGTGCTGAAGCGTTGGAGGCCATTGTAGCGTTTTTTTCCCGACATTCCTGATGTTACGGCTCAGATGGGCTTTTGGGCGGGGAACGCGAGGTTTCCTGATAACAAATTAACCAGAGGTTTTATGTACCCTATCGTTGCTTCTGATCTTGATGGCACGTTGTTGTCTCCGGATCACCGTTTATCTCCTTTTGCCCGTGAAACGTTGCAATTGTTAACCGGGAAAGGGGTGAATTTCATCTTTGCCACGGGGCGTCATTATATCGATGTCGCGCAGATGCGTGACAGTCTGGGTATTGATGCTTTTATGATAACCTCGAATGGTGCGCGCGTGCACAATACCGCTGGAGAGCTGATCTTTAGCCATAACCTGGATGAAAGCATTGCCCGTGAGTTGTTTGCCATCCATTACAGTCATCCGGATATCTACACCAATATCTACCGTGATGAAGAGTGGTTCCTGAACCGCCATCGTCCTGGCGAGATGGATTTTTTTCAAGAATCCAATTTCAATTATCAGGTCTACAAGCCGGATTCACTGCCGACAGACGGTATCAGTAAGGTATTTTTCACCAGTGCTGAACCGAATAAATTGATCCCGCTGGAAGAGGCGCTGATCGACCGCTGGGGTGATAAAATTAATGTCAGTTTCTCGCTGCCGACTTGTCTTGAAGTGATGGCGGGAGGGGTATCTAAAGGTCACGCGCTGGATGCCGTGTCGCAGATACTCGGTCATTCTCTGCGGGATTGCATTGCCTTCGGCGATGGTATGAATGATAAAGAGATGCTGAGTATGGCCGGTAAAGGCTGTATTATGAGCAATGCTCATCAGCGGCTGAAGGATCTGCTGCCGATGCTGGACGTGATTGGCAGCAACGCAGACAATGCGGTACCACACTATCTGCGTAAGTTGTATCACGTTTGACCGGCGGTATCCGCCCCGAGTTCAGGGGCGGAAGTTGCTCAGCGCTGCAGGAAACGTACGGCTTTGTCCGGGAAATCAGTAAATAATCCATCGACGTCAGCCTGGTGATACAGCACGTCATAGAGCTGATCAACATGATCAACCCAGTCAGGCAGTTGGTCAGCGCGCACGGTGTAAGGGTGGACGACCAGGCTGTTCTGATGCGCTTCCTGCACCATGTTCGTCAGGCTGATATGGCCCTTAGTCGACCCTTCAGCCACCAGCATATGGTAGTCAGGCCCGATCCCGTCGACGTAGTGCGCGAGGGTTTTCATCGCGCCGGGTTTAAACATCCAGTCATAGCTGTAGTTCACCCACTTGCCGTCTTGCAGTTCCTGAGTTTCATTCCATTTGGTCTCGGCAATCAGTTGCACCATTTTCAGGTTCATGCCACGTTGTGGCTCCAGCGTTGTTTTAATCCGCTTCACCTCGTTGTAGTCGAAGCATTGCAGATACACATTATCGCTTTTACTGGTGTAGCCATATTGTTTCAGCACATCGAGCACTTTTGCTGAGATATCCTTCCCTTCCCGGCGATGGAACCACGGAGCTTTAATCTCAGTATAAATACCGATGTTTTTACCGGTGGAGTGATTCAGCCCTTGAATAAACTCGATCTCTTCAGCAAAAGTATGAACGCGAAAATCAGCTTTTCCCATTGGGAAGCGCCCAGGGAATGTTTGCACCTTCTGACCGTTTTTGATGCTAAAACCTTCAGTGAATTTCAAACTCTTGATCTCGGCAAGAGTAAAATCGATGGCGTAATAGCGACCATCTTTGCGTGCCCGATCGGGATAACGTTCGGCCACGTTGGTCACACGATCAAGATAGTGGTCATGTAACACCACTAACTGGTCGTCTTTAGTCATGACCAGATCCTGCTCAAGAAAATCCGCGCCCTGAGCATAGGCCATCGCTTTTGCCGACAGGGTATGCTCTGGCAGGTAGCCGCTGGCACCACGGTGAGCAATCACGATCTTTTCTTTTCCCGCCGCAATTGCGCACAGCGAAGAAACCATCATCAGGCCGGCTATCATCGTTTTAAACATTGTTTTCTCCATTAAACATTGTATTTCTCCATTAACTGCTGCTTGTGTTTGTTTTCGCTGATCATGGTCAGGATGAGCAGAAGAACGGCCAGAACGCCGCCACCGATCATGATGATGAAGCCGCCGTTCCAGCCGAAGTAGTCGACGGTGTAGCCGACGATTGCGCTGGCAGCGACGGAACCGCCGAGATAACCAAATAAACCGGTAAAGCCAGCTGCCGTCCCTGCGGCTTTTTTCGGCGCCAGTTCCAGAGCATGTAACCCGATCAACATCACTGGCCCATAAATCAGAAAGCCAATGATGACCATGCAGGCCATATCCACATTGGGATTACCGGCTGGGTTTAGCCAGTAAATCACCGTTGTTATGGTTACCAACACCATAAAGAACACCCCGGTAGCCCCTCGATTACCACGAAAGACGGTATCGGACATCCAGCCACACAGCAACGTGCCAGGAATACCCGCGTATTCATACAGAAAATAGGCCCAGGAAGACTTATCCAGCGTGAAATGTTTCACCTCTTTCAGATAGGTCGGTGACCAGTCAAGGATGCCGTAGCGCAGCAGATAAATAAAAACGTTGGCCAGCGCGATATACCACAGCAGTTTGTTCGGCAGGATGTACTGCCTGAAGATCTGTTTTGCAGACAACTCTTGCTCATGGTTCGCGTCATAGTCCGGCGGGTAATCATTTTTGTATTCTTCAATCGGTGGCAGGCCGCAGGATTGTGGCGTATCACGCATCAGGGCAAAGGCAAAGACCGCCACCACAATAGCGCCGAACGCGGGCATATACAGTGCCGCTTTCCAGTCGTTAAACCAGGCCATTCCCAGCAGAAATAGTAAAGGTGGAATGCCGCCGCCCACGTTATGCGCACAGTTCCACAGCGAAACCACCCTGCCGCGTTCTTTTTGCGACCACCAGTGAACCATGGTTCGGCCGCAGGGTGGCCAGCCCATGCCCTGGAACCAGCCACACAACAATAACAGCATAAACATCACCATAATGCTGGAAGTTGCCCAGGGAACAAATCCCATCAATAGCATTACCGTTGCTGCGAGGATCAGGCCCGCGGGCAGAAAAAAACGGGGATTAGAGCGATCTGAGACGGCGCCCATCACGAATTTTGAAAAACCATAAGCGATGGAGATCCCTGACAAAGCAAATCCCAGATCGCCGCGTGAGAATCCCTGCTCGACCAGATAGGGCATCGCCAGCGCAAAATTTTTGCGCACCAGATAGTAAGCGGCATAACCGAAGAATATTCCCAGAAAGATTTGCCAGCGCAGTTTGCGGTAAAGGGGATCGGTTTTTCCGGCATCAACCAGTGGTTGATGGGGGGCTGGTTTAAAAATATGTAACATTGTGGCCTCCAATGGCGCAGTTTATTCACGCCGGTTGGCGTGTTGTGGCAACTGCACAAGCCCTTTTGGGCTGAGCGACAGGTTCCTTGTAGCGTGCGAATGATAAGGGGAAACGGGTTAGCGGAGTGTGAAGGGGAACGCAAAATGTTACATTTTATGACATAGCTGCTCGATTCTGCGCCCGTATTTATTGTGCCCTTTGTCCCTGGTGGTGGATGTTTATAAGGCAGATGTCAACCAGATAATTTCCTGCAAGTTACGGGTTTTCGCTACACTAGCCGTTCTTTTCACTGCAGAGTGTTCCATTGTGACGTTACTTATTGTCACCACAATTTTGTGGGCATTTTCATTCAGCCTGATAGGCGAATATTTAGCGGGGCAGGTAGATAGCGGGTTCTCGGTGTTGATCCGTCTGTTGCTGGCTGCCGTTGTCTTTCTGCCGTTCTTGCGCTGGCGTGGCTACCGGGTTTCAACGTTGATGCTGTATATGGCGGTGGGGGCCTTACAACTGGGAATTATGTATCTCATCAGTTTCCAGGCCTATCTCTACCTCAGCGTGCCGGAGTTGTTGCTGTTTACCGTGATGACACCGCTGTATGTCACGCTGATTTATGATGTACTGGCGGGGCGCGGCATTCGTTGCGGTTATGCATTTAGCGCGCTGCTGGCAGTGGCAGGCGCCGCGATTATTCGTTATGACAAGGTCAGTGACCACTTTTGGTTTGGCCTGTTGTTAGTGCAACTGGCCAATATCTGCTTTGCGGTAGGAATGGTGGGTTATAAACGCCTGCAGGAAACACGTCCGATGCCACAGCACACCGCCTTTTCCTGGTTTTATATCGGTGCTGCCAGCGTAGCGATTATTGCCTGGTTCCTGTGGGGGAATCCGCATAAATTGCCTACAACGGCTTTCCAGTGGGGGATTTTAATTTGGTTGGGCGTGGGCGCTTCCGGTTTGGGCTATTTTATGTGGAATTACGGTGCGACCCAGGTGGATGCGGGTACGTTAGGGATAATGAATAATATGCATGTGCCTGCCGGGTTGTTGGTGAATTTGGCTATTTGGCAGCAACAACCCCACTGGCCAGGTTTTATAATGGGTTCCGTCGTGATTTTTACCTCTCTATGGATTCATCGGCGTTGGATACTAAAGCAGTAAAGAAAAATAATTAGAGAAAATATCGGGAAAGGCAACGTTTCCCGATATTCATTTTACTAAAAGAGATTAACTGGTCAGTGAAACTATCTTATCAGTCCAGACAGTAATGACTGCTTCAATCGCACGACCTTTCAGATTCACCAAAAACGGTAGAAAAAGAAGACATCGCACTATAAAGTTAACTACATGTTATTTATTCTAAAAATAGAATAACGGACAGTCCTGAAACTCAGGCAGGTTTGGTGGTGGAAGGGCGTATCCTGATTGTCAGACCTTTCAGAAAATTGCGTAATATCTGATCGCCGCATTCACGATAATTTTTATGACCCGGTTTGCGGAAAATCGCACCAATTTCAGACTGACCTACCGCAAAATCCGCCAACTTGAGGATCTCAATAATATCAGTAGTTTTCAGATCGAATGCGACACGCAGTTTCTTCATGATGATGTTATTGGTCATCTTGCGTTCAATCGATGGCTCTGGTGCTTCTTTACTTTTACCTCGTCGATGGAAAATCAGACCATTGAGGAAATAGCCCATAATGACATCCGGGCAGGCACGGAAGCTGGCCTCTTCGTCTTTTTTCAGAAAACTTTGCATCTCTTCTTCGGTAACGATGCTCTCTGCCAGGGCCAGAATACTGACCATCTGGGCATCGTTCAGGTTCAACATATAGCGCAAGCTGCGCAGGACGTCGTTATTAGTCATAAAACTCTCATCTGGGAACAAAGGGTATTGGGCGCATTATAGAGACAAATGACGGTCGAAACAGGAAAACTGCCAGCGAGATCCTGGCAGTCAACTCAGCGTGGTAGAAAATCAGACGGTGGAAAGTCTGGCGCAGCAGCGTTTCTGGCATCTTTGACCCGTGGCAGGTGCTCACAGGCATGCTGGCGGGTTGAGTGGATAAATGCCTCCACCACGGGTTGCCGTTGTTCTCCGTCGCGCACCGCTGCATATAAACGGCTCCACAAACCGCTGCCCAGTTTTTTTGTCATCACCAGTCCCTGGTGCTCAAAACTGTCTACCACCCAGTGCGGCAACGCGGCAATGCCCATGCCGGCAGACACCATCTGGATCAGCAGTAGCGTGTTATCGACGCTTTTCAATGCAGGGCTGACGCCAGCGGGTTGCAGGAAATGCCGCCAGATATCCAGACGCTGACGTTGTACCGGATAAATCATCAATACCTCGTTAGCCAGATCATCTGGTGAAATGTGTTCCACCAATGCCAGAGGATGGTCCGGTGCCAGCACCAGGCGCACCTCGAAATCAAACATCGGCGAATAGAATAGCCCGCTGCGCGGCAAAATATCCGAGGTTAGCACCACGTCCAGTTCGCCTTGTTGCAGCGCAGGCTGTGGGTCAAAGGTCACGCCGGATTTAAAATCGATCACGACCTGTGGCCAGCTCTGGCGGAAGTCGCTCAGCGCCGGGGTCAACCACTGAATACAACTGTGGCACTCTATGGCGATGCGCAGCGTGGTCTGATGGGGTTCGTGGCAGGCTTGCAAGGCATGCTGGATTTGCGGTAGTACCTGCTCGGCGAGTTGCAGCAGGATTTCACCCTGCGGTGTAAAGCGTAGCGGCTGACTTTTACGCACGAATAAACGGAAGCCCAGACGCTGCTCCAGGTCGCTAAACTGATGAGATAACGCCGACTGCGTCTGATGAAGCTGGGCCGCAGCGGCGGCCAGCGACCCAGTATTTCGCAGCGCCTGCAGCGTTCGCAGGTGTTTGAGTTCGATCATGAGAGTCCTTCACATCGACAATGAACAATTTGCGCTTGTGGTTACTACAGTACCTGCGGATTATAGATGTGTAAACATCTGGACGTCTAAAAGCTCGATTGTAAAGACAATGGGCAGTAACTGAGGAAAGAACTGATGACCATTCTGAACCATACGCTCGGCTTCCCACGTGTCGGCCTGCGCCGCGAACTGAAAAAAGCTCAGGAGAGCTACTGGGCAGGTAACAGTACTCAGGAAGAATTACTGGCAACAGGCCGCGAGCTGCGTGCTCGTCACTGGCAACAGCAGAAACAGGCCGGTGTGGATCTGCTACCGGTCGGCGACTTCGCCTGGTACGATCACGTGTTGACCACCAGCCTGTTATTGGGCAACGTACCCGCCCGCCACCAGAACCCGGATGGTTCTGTTGATCTGGATACCTTATTCCGCATTGGCCGTGGCCGTGCACCAAGCGGTGAGCCGGCAGCCGCAGCTGAAATGACCAAATGGTTTAACACGAATTATCACTATATGGTGCCGGAATTCACTCAAGGTCAGACATTCAAACTGAGCTGGACTCAGTTGCTGGACGAAGTGGATGAAGCGTTGGCTTTAGGCCACAATGTGAAACCGGTCCTGTTGGGCCCGGTGACCTACCTGTGGCTGGGTAAAGTGAAAGGCGAGCAGTTTGATCGTCTCAGCCTGCTGAAAGACATTCTGCCGGTTTATCAGCAAGTGCTGGCCGAACTGGCGAAGCGCGGTATCGAATGGGTGCAGATTGATGAACCGGCGCTGGTGCTGGAATTATCACCAGAATGGCTGAATGCTTTCAAACCGGCTTATGAAGCGCTGCAGGGTAAAACCAAACTGCTGCTGACGACTTATTTTGAGAGTGCAGGTACGAACATTGACACCATCTGTGCCCTGCCGGTACAGGGGCTGCACGTTGATCTTGTTCACGGTAAAGACGATATTGCTGCGCTGAATGCTAAAATACCCGCTGACTGGCTGCTGTCCGTAGGGGTCATTAATGGTCGTAACGTCTGGCGAGCGGATTTGAGCCGTTGGTTTGAGCGTTTATATCCGTTGGTTAATCAGCGCCAGCAGTTGTGGATTGGTTCTTCCTGCTCGCTGTTGCATAGTCCCATTGACCTGAGCACCGAAACCCGCCTGGATGAGGAAGTGAAAAGCTGGTTCGCCTTCGCGCTGCAGAAATGTACGGAATTATCTCTGCTGAGCAATGCGCTGAATAACAATGACCCGCAGTCATTGGAAGCGTGGAGCGCGCCAATCCGGGCCCGCCGTCACTCTCCTCGTGTGCATAACCAGGCCGTCAGTCAACGTCTGGCGGCGATCACCGCGAAGGACAGCCAGCGTGACAGCAGTTACCCAGTGCGTGCTCAAGTTCAGCGCGAGCGCTTTCAACTGCCAGCATGGCCAACCACCACTATCGGTTCTTTCCCACAGACCACTGAAATTCGTGGCCTGCGCCTGGACTTCAAGCAGGGGCGCCTGGACGGAAACCACTATCGTATCGGCATTGCCGAGCATATCAAGCAGGCGATTGTGGAGCAGGAGCGTTTAGGGCTGGATGTGTTGGTACATGGTGAAGCGGAACGTAACGACATGGTTGAGTACTTCGGTGAGAACCTGGACGGTTTCGCCTTTACTCAGAATGGCTGGGTACAGAGCTACGGTTCACGCTGCGTGAAACCACCGGTTATTATCGGCGACGTTAGCCGTCCTGCTGCAATTACCGTTGAGTGGGCGAAGTATGCTCAGTCACTGACCGACAAGCCGGTCAAAGGCATGCTGACCGGGCCGGTGACCATCCTGTGCTGGTCGTTCCCCCGTGAGGACGTTTCACGTGAAACGATCGCGAAGCAGATTGCGTTGGCGCTGCGGGATGAAGTGGCAGACCTGGAAAAAGCCGGTATCGGCATCATTCAGATTGATGAGCCCGCCCTGCGTGAAGGTTTGCCGCTGCGTCAGTCCGACTGGGCGGCTTATCTGGAGTGGGCGGTTGATGCCTTCCGTTTGAATGCCGCCGTGGCACAGGACGATACGCAGATTCACACTCACATGTGTTACTGTGAATTCAACGATATTATGGATTCTATTGCCGCGCTGGATGCGGATGTCATCACCATCGAAACGTCCCGCTCGGATATGGAGTTGCTGGAGGCTTTCGAAAAGTTTGAATATCCTAATGAAATTGGCCCGGGGGTGTATGACATTCATTCCCCGAATGTGCCAACCGTAGAATGGATGGAAGCGTTACTGCGGAAAGCCGCCCAGCGTATTCCTGGCGAGCGCCTGTGGGTTAACCCTGACTGCGGCCTGAAAACGCGTGGTTGGACGGAAACCCGTCAGGCACTGGCTAACATGGTGACCGCGGCGCAAAACCTGCGTAAAGCGCAAGCCTGACTTCTGATGCCTGCGTGAGGGTATTGTGATGTAAAGGGCGCCGTCAGGCGCCCTTTTAAGGTTCGGTGAACACGGAATCCGTACTACGTTCATCCGACGTGGAATGGGTTACGCCCACCAGGCTGAAGCAAAAGCGGTGTGGTAAAAACGGGGGGGATGACCATCGATTTTTTGGGTTATTGCACACCGTGCTGTTTAAACCACGCCAGCATCCTCTGCCAGCCATCCTTCGCCGACTCTTCATGGTAGCTGGGTCGGTAATCGGCATTAAAGGCGTGTCCGGCATCGGGATAGACCACAATTTCGGATGTTGAGTTCGCCGCCTGGAGAGCCTGACGCATGGTTTCCACTGTATCTTGCGGAATACTGTCGTCTTTTCCACCGTACAAACCCAGCACAGGAGCAGCCAGCTCGGCAGCGATATCGACGGGTTGCTGCTGTTGCTTCATGGTCTTATCGCCCACCAGTTTCCCGTACCAGGCGACACCCGCCTTCAGTTGTGGATTATGAGCGACGTACAGCCAGGTAATACGACCTCCCCAGCAGAAACCGGTTATCGCCATATTGCGCATATCGCCGCCATGGCGGGAAGCCCAGTTGGCAACGTGATCCAGGTCGGCCAGAACCTGGGTATCAGGCACTTTGCTGACCAGCTCATTAAGCAGCGTCGATATATCGTTATAATCAGCGGGATCGCCTTGACGGAAGTAGAGTTCCGGCGCTATCGCCATATAACCTTCTGTCGCCAGGCGACGGCAAACGTCCCGAATATGTTCATGTACGCCAAAAATTTCTTGTACCACCAGAATGACCGGCAATGGACCCGTGGCGTTACGGGGTTTTGCATAGAACGCGGGCATATTTTCGCCCTGAGTGGGGATGGAGGTTTCGCCTGACAGGATATCGTCACTTTCGGTGATGACGGTGGTCGATGCGATAGGCGATACCGCGGGAGTGAACCCATTATTGCTCATTTTTTGCGTCGTGTTATCTTCGTTTTTCATTGTTCTCTCCGAGCATGCAGTCGCGCAATTCGCCAACTATTATGGTCAGAATTACGCAGGGGCAGATGATGACTCTCTCCTAATCTTTAGCACTGGCAAAGATGAGACGTCAGGGCAAGTTGTGTCAATCTGGCAAGCAAGAGTGATTAAATGTGATTAATATCACGTTTTTATAAATGTTATATGTAAGTTTCATTATGTATAGCGCGCTTTATCACACAATGGGCGTTAAATATCCGTTACGGTGAGGTATCTCAACCGCGCCACCTTTTGTCGTCACAGGAGTTTGCTATGGCACAGTCAGACGTTTTTCACCTGGGTTTAACACGGGCAGATTTACAGGGCGCAACGCTGGCTATCGTGCCGGGCGATCCTGAACGGGTTAAGAAAATAGCTGCGTTGATGGATAATGCGGTTCATCTGGCTTCACACCGTGAATTCACCACCTGGCGTGCAGAAATTGAGGGTAAAGCGGTGGTCGTCTGTTCCACCGGGATCGGGGGCCCCTCCACCTCGATTGCGGTGGAAGAGTTGGCGCAACTGGGCGTCCGGACTTTCCTGCGGGTTGGCACCACTGGCGCTATTCAGCCGGAAATCAATGTAGGGGATGTGTTGGTGACCACGGCTTCTGTACGTCTCGACGGCGCCAGCCAGCATTTTGCTCCGCTGGCGTTCCCGGCAGTGGCTGACTTCACCTGTACCACGGCGCTGGTTGAGGCGGCTAAAGCCTCTGGTGCCACGACTCATATCGGCATCACCGCGTCCTCTGATACGTTCTATCCAGGGCAGGAGCGTTATGACACCTATTCCGGTCGTGTTGTCAGCCACTTGCAGAACTCCTTGCAAGAGTGGCAGCAAATGGGGGTACTGAACTATGAAATGGAATCAGCAACCTTACTGACCATGTGTGCCAGCCAGGGGTTACGGGCTGGAATGGTCGCCGGAGTGATCGTTAATCGTACCCAGCAGGAAATTCCTGACGCGGAAACGATGAAGAAAACAGAAAGCGATGCGGTGCATATCGTCGTTGCCGCGGCCCGCCGATTGGTTTAAACGTTTTTATCTGGACATTTATACAGTGCCGCTCTACCTTTTCCCGTAGATCAGTAGGAGCGGGAGAATTAGCGTGGATTCAACAAATACTTATGGCATCTGTATAGGTCTGGCGGGCCTGCTGACAGGTTGGCTCATTGCCTGGTTCAGAAGCCAGCAGTTGTTGGCGAAGCAGGAAACAGAACGGCAACTGCTGCGACAATCAGTTGAACAGTTGCAGCAGGAGCGCGAACGACTGGTTCAGCAACTGGAAGCGCAGCAGCAGATGCAAAAACAGCATGAACTGGAACTGCGACAACTGCATGGTTCGCTCAGCGCTGCGCAGGAAAAATTGCATCATTTGGATCACTGGCGTAATGAAGCTGAACAACTGACCCGTGAATTACGCAATCAATTAGAAATTAATAGTGCTCAGGAAGCCGAACTCCGTGAAGTGACTATCCGTCTGGAGGAGACGCGGATGGCGGCAGAAGAGAAACAGCGGCTGCTGATCAACAGTGAGCAACGCCTCAATGCGCAGTTTGAAAACCTTGCTAATCGTATCTTTGAAAACAGTGGCCGTCGGGTGGATGAGCAAAATCGTCAGAGTCTTAACGGCCTGCTCGCACCATTGCGCGAACAGTTGGAAGGTTTTCGGCGCCAGGTACAGGAAGGTTTTGGTCAGGAGGCCCGTGAACGTCACACGCTTTCCCATGAAATTCGTAATCTGCAGCAGTTGAATGCGCAAATGGCGCAGGAAGCGATCAATCTGACCAAAGCGCTAAAAGGCGACAATAAAACGCAAGGCAACTGGGGTGAAGTCGTGCTCAGTCGGGTGCTTGAAGCTTCCGGCTTGCGCAAGGGACATGAATACGACACCCAGGTCAATATCCAGCGGGAACAAAGCGGTCGGATGCAGCCGGATGTTATCGTGCGTTTACCCCAGGGTAAGGACGTGGTGATTGATGCCAAAATGGCCCTTGTCGCCTACGAACGCTATTTCAACGGAGAGGATGAGGCCACGCGGGAAGCGGCACTTAGCGAGCATATCGCGGCCATCCGCGGGCATATCCGCCAACTGGGCCGAAAAGATTATCAACAATTGCCGGGTTTACGCTCGCTGGATTATGTGTTGATGTTTATCCCGGTTGAGCCAGCATTTCTGTTAGCCATTGATCGCCAGCCTGAGTTAATTAATGAAGCGTTAAACCAGAACATCATGTTGGTCAGCCCGACTACGCTGCTGGTGGCATTGCGCACCATCAGTAATCTGTGGCGTTATGAACACCAGAGCCGTAATGCCCAGCGTATTGCTGACAGAGCGGCGAAGCTGTATGACAAAATGCGCTTGTTTGTTGATGATATGTCAGCAATGGGACAAAACCTCGATCGGGCGCAGGACAGCTATCGGCAGGCGATGAAAAAGCTGTCAGAAGGTCGGGGTAACCTGATTGCCCAGACTGAAAGTTTCCGCCAGTTGGGGGTGGAGGTAAAGCGTCCAATCAATCCCCGTCTGGTGGAACAGGCGATGCCGGAAGCTTTTGACGTACCGGAAGAGGATGAAGACAGTGACAATGTTCCCTTGTGTGATGCGGATGAGAATATTGCGTCGACACGCATCAATGAATGAGCCGCAAGGCCGTGCCTGACCCGCGGGACTCTGATACACTTGACTGAATATTGATTGCAGAGCAGGCAAAACAAATGGCAGATGAATCAAAGGACACCACCCATTTTGGCTTTCGTACCGTCGCTAAAAGCGACAAAGCTGAAATGGTGGCTGATGTTTTCCATTCCGTTGCAGCCAAATATGACCTGATGAACGATCTGATGTCGTTCGGTATCCACCGTATCTGGAAGCGTTTTACTATCGACTGTAGCGGTGTGCGTCGCGGGCAGCATGTGCTGGATCTGGCGGGGGGAACGGGGGATCTTACGGCAAAATTCTCGCGTCTGGTGGGCGAGACTGGCGAAGTAGTGCTGGCCGATATCAACAGCTCCATGCTGAAAGTGGGCCGTGAAAAGCTGCGCAACAGTGGTATCGTTGGCAATGTGAACTATGTTCAGGCTAATGCGGAAGCGCTGCCGTTCCCCGACAACACTTTCGATTGCATTACCATCGCCTTCGGCCTGCGCAATGTCACTGAAAAAGATAAGGCGCTGGCTTCTATGTTTCGCGTGTTGAAGCCGGGTGGACGCCTGCTGGTGCTGGAGTTCTCCAAACCGCTGCTGGCGCCGTTGAACAAAGCCTATGATGCATACTCTTTCCATGTCCTGCCACGTATTGGGCAACTGGTGGCGAAAGACGCTGAAAGCTACCGTTATCTGGCTGAATCTATTCGTATGCATCCAGACCAGGAAACGCTTAAGCAGATGATGGAAGCTGCCGGGTTCGAAAATACCACCTATTACAATCTCACCGGTGGCATTGTCGCGCTGCACCGTGGATTCAAGTTTTAAACAGGAAAGCGCATGAGTTTAACACCGCTATTAACTGCGGGGCTGGAAACGGCACTTAATCAGATTTTGTATCGTGATCGCGGCTTGAAAGCGGCACGTCAACGCCTGAATGGCAAAAGTCTGATGATTGACCTGGCTGAGCTGAAACAGCCGATCACCTTTATCTTCGGTGAAAAGCAGCTGGATGTGCTGGGTGAATGGAACGACACACCGGATTGTCTGGTGAAAACCCGACTGGCCACGCTGGGTAAATTGCGTGATCGCCAACAGTTAACCCGCCTGATCCGCAATGGTGAATTGGATGTTGACGGGGATCCACAGGTGGTACAGCATTTTTCCGCACTGGTTGATCTGGCTGAGCTGGATCCGGCCGAATATCTCGCTCCATGGACCGGCGATATTGTGGCTCAAAGCATCAGTTTGTTCGTCCGGCGCGGTGTGCTCTTGTTCCGTAACGACCTTAAGCGTAAACAGGGTTATCTGAGCCAGGTATTGACGGAAGAGTGGCGGTTGGCGCCCGGTAGCCTTGAACTGGCGTGGTTTGCGGAAGAGGTGGACGCCGTTGCGCACGCGTTTTCCGCTCTGGACGTTCGTCTGAACGCGCTGGAGGGAAAATGACCCTCGGAGAAATACGTCGTCTCTATTTTATTATCCGCAATTTCCTCAGCTACGGTCTCGACGAATTGATCCCCAAAACCCGGCTGGCATTGCCGCTGCATTTGTGGCGTAAATGCCTGTTCTGGATGCCAAATCAGCACAAGGATCAGCCGTTGGGCGAGCGTTTACGCCTGGCGCTGGAACAGCTGGGGCCGGTTTGGATCAAGTTTGGTCAGATGATGTCTACCCGCCGCGATCTGTTTCCACCGCACATTGCTGACCAATTGGCCATGTTACAAGACCGCGTTGCGCCATTTGATGGAGCACAGGCAAAACGTCAGATTGAACAGTCACTTGGTAGTCCGGTTGAAACCTGGTTCGACGATTTCGTGATTAAACCGTTGGCGTCGGCCTCTATCGCGCAGGTGCATACCGCCACGCTGAAAGAAAACGGCCGGGAAGTGGTCATCAAAGTGATTCGTCCGGATATCTTGCCCGTGATCAAAGCAGATATGCGGTTGATCAAACGTATGGCTCGTTGGGTTCCCCGTTTGCTACCGGATGGTCGTCGTCTGCGGCCACAGGAAGTGGTGGAGGACTACGAAAAAACGCTGATCGACGAACTGAACCTGCTGCGGGAAGCCGCGAACGCCATTCAGTTGCGGCGTAATTTCGATGGCAGCAATATGCTGTATGTGCCGGAAATTTTCTCCGACTACTGCAGTGAAACCATGTTGGTGATGGAACGTATTTACGGTATTCCCGTTAATGACGTGGTACAGCTTGAACAGCATGGCGTCAATATGCAGTTACTGGCAGAACGCGGCGTTCAGGTATTCTTTACCCAAGTGTTCCGCGACAGCTTCTTCCATGCGGATATGCATCCCGGCAATATCTTCGTTAGCTATGACCATCCGGAAGATCCACAGTACATCGGGATTGATTGCGGTATTGTTGGATCGCTGAACAAAGAAGACAAACGCTACCTGGCCGAGAACTTTATCGCTTTTTTCAATCGCGATTATCGCAAGGTGGCGGAACTGCATGTGGATTCAGGGTGGGTGCCGCCAGACACCAATGTTGAAGATTTTGAGTTTGCTATCCGTACGGTCTGTGAACCTATTTTTGAAAAGCCGTTGGCGGAGATTTCTTTCGGCCATGTATTGCTGAATTTATTTAATACCGCCAGGCGCTTCAATATGGAAGTTCAGCCGCAACTGGTTCTTCTGCAGAAGACATTACTGTATGTTGAAGGTGTGGGCCGACAGTTGTATCCACAACTTGATCTGTGGAAAACCGCGAAGCCGTTTCTGGAAAACTGGATTAAAGATCAGATAGGTATTCCCGCTATTGTGCGTGCCCTGAAGGAAAAAGCGCCGTTCTGGGCGGAAAAATTGCCTGAATTGCCTGAGTTGTTTTATGACAGCCTCCATCAGCACAAGCGTTTGCAACATAGCATCAATAAATTGACCGACGACCTGCAAGGGGCGCGTAGCAGACAGCATCAGTCACGTTATCTGTTTGGCGTTGGTGCGACGTTATTGCTGAGTGGGACCGGCATCCTGCTGTCCAGGCCACAATGGGATCTGATCTCTGCGTTGATGGTCGCCGCTGGTCTGGTCATCTGGCTGATTGGCTGGCAGAAGACGGCCTGATTGTCATGAAAGGTAAAAAGAGCGGTTGAACATTGTCGGGGCGGCTTTGCTCATCGTCAGCGCGGCTCAAGCTGTATATACTGCGAAACTGGCATTATAACTCATTATCAGAGGCAAAATATGGGCGGTATTAGTATCTGGCAATTGTTAATTATTGCCGTAATTGTTGTTCTTCTCTTTGGTACCAATAAATTACGTACGCTGGGTTCTGACCTGGGTTCATCGATCAAAGGCTTCAAAAAAGCCATGAGCGATGAAGACGAGACGGACAAAAAACACGCTAATGATGCTGACTTTAATGCCAAACTGGCTGACAAACAGCAGACAGAAGCGTCGAAAGAAGACGCTAAGAACGACAAGGTATAAACCGTGTTCGACATAGGCTTTAGTGAACTGATATTGGTGTTCGTTATCGGGCTTGTGGTGCTCGGTCCCCAACGTTTACCGGTGGCGGTCAAGACCGTTGTCGGTTGGATCCGCGCTCTGCGTTCGCTGGCGGCGAATGTGCAGAATGAGCTGGCGCAGGAACTCAAATTGCAGGAGTTGCAGGACAGTTTGAGGAAAGTGGAAGAGGCGAGTAAAAACAACCTGACGCCAGAGCTGAAAGCGTCAATGGAAGAGCTGAAACAGTCGGCGGAGTCTATTCGGCGCTCGTATCTGGGAGAGCATGAAAAAGCCGATGATGAAGCGAACACCATCCGCAATCATGAGGAAAGTGCGCCAGTGGCAGCCGTTCACTCGGTTAGCGCACCGGAGCCAGCTCCCAGGATGTCCGTCCAGCAGGAGGTTGTGGCAGCGGCTACTACGGTAGAGCCCTCTGAGCCGGTGGTGCATGTCTCTGACGCTGCCAGTGTCTCTGCTACGGTAGCCGTAGATAAGGAAGCGGTGACGGCAGCAGGCGACGAGCCGTCCAAACTGTCCAGTCGCGCTCCCGCTTCCATCACTCAATCGGGAGAGCAAAGTTAAACATGGCTGTTGAAGATACCCAACCGCTTATCAGTCATCTGATTGAACTCCGTAAGCGTTTACTGAATTGCATTATCGCCGTCGTCGCCATTTTTCTGTGCCTGGTTTATTTTTCCAATGACATCTATCAGATGGTCTCTGCGCCACTGATCAAACAGATGCCAGCAGGAGCCAGCATGATTGCAACCGATGTGGCATCCCCATTTTTCACCCCCATTAAGCTGACGATGATCGTTTCGGTATTCCTTGCGGTACCGGTGATCCTCTATCAGATTTGGGCCTTTATCGCGCCGGCTTTGTATCGTCATGAGCGTAGGCTGGTGATGCCGCTACTGTTTTCCAGTTCATTCCTATTCTACATAGGGATGGCTTTCGCCTACTTTATTGTCTTTCCGTTGGCCTTTGGTTTCTTTGCCAAAACCGCACCTCAGGGGGTCGTGATTGCCACGGATATTAGCAACTACCTCGATTTTGTGATGGCGTTGTTTATGGCCTTTGGTGTTTCCTTTGAAGTGCCGATTGCCATTGTATTGTTATGTTGGACCGGGGTGACCACTCCGGAAGAGCTGAAGAAAAAGCGCCCGTATGTTCTGGTCGGTGCTTTCGTGGTGGGCATGTTACTGACGCCTCCCGATGTTTTCTCGCAGACACTGTTGGCAATCCCGATGTACTGTCTGTTTGAAGTAGGGGTGTTCTTCTCCCGCTTCTATGTGGGCAAGGGCCGCAAGGACCATCAACCGGAAGAAGCTGGAACAGAATAGCGATGTGGGCAGATATGGTGCCTTGCATTCCGTTGACGTGAAAGAACCGCCCGAAAGGGCGGTTACTGTTTGGAACACGCTATGTTTGATATTGGGGTCAATCTGACCAGTACGCAGTTTGCGAAAGATCGCGACAAGGTCGTTAGACGTGCGAAAGATGCCGCAGTGACGGGTTTGTTGATAACGGGGACCAATGCGCTGGAAAGTCAGCAGGCGCAAAGTCTGGCGGCTCGCCGTCCAGGATATTGTTGGTCGACCGCTGGCGTTCATCCTCATCATGCCAGCGAATGGTCAGGTGAAACGGCGGCCACGCTGAAACGGTTGGCCGCAAGACCGGAAGTCGTGGCTATTGGCGAATGCGGACTGGATTTTAACCGTAATGTCGCCGGACCCGAGCAGCAGGCTTACGCTTTTAACGCTCAGTTAGCGCTGGCCGCAGACTTAGGGCTTCCGGTGTTTCTCCACTGCCGAGAGGCCCATGATCGTTTTATGGCTATCCTTACGCCATGGTTGCCTAAACTGGCCGGCGCGGTTATCCACTGCTTTACCGGCACCAAAGCAGAGCTGGAAGACTGCCTGACGGCTGGGCTGTATGTCGGTATTACTGGCTGGGTGTGTGATGAGCGTCGCGGACAGGAACTGCGCGAACTGATGCCGTTGATCCCGGCGAACCGCCTACTGCTGGAGACGGATGCGCCTTATCTGATCCCTCGAGATATGCGTCCTCGTCCCGCTTCTCGCCGCAACGAACCCTGTTTTTTACCGCACATTGTTGAGCAGGTTGCTGGGTTACGGGGAGAAGACGCATCATCTCTGGGGCTGCAGTGCGATCGTAATGCACGGGAGCTGTTCCGGATAACAGGACTGCCTGCATAACGGGATGGGCAGCAGGCAGAAGAAACTTACGTCAGAGTTTCTGGAATTGTTTGTTATCCAGGCTGCGTACGATCTGTTTATTCAATAAATTAAGCAGCAATATGGATCGCGCTTCGCCATCCGGCTCGGTAAAAATCGCCTTTAGTCCCTCAAAAGCACCGGTGGTGATAATCACCTGGTCGCCTGGCTGGGGTAGATCTGGATCAACCCGTATTTCGGTATTCTCTGTCTGTAAAGCGGTTATCACCTCCAGGGGAACCGTAGCCGGCAGGTTACCAAAGCGGACGAAGTGGCTGACGCCGCGAGTCGCACTGATGGTGGTGGTGTGTATGGCTTCCGGATCGAATTCAATAAACAGGTAATTAGGGAACAGCGGTTCTCTCACCTGGGTGCGCTTGCCACGCACCAGTTTCTCTAATGCAATCATTGGGCTGAGACAATGCACAGCCTGGCGTTCAAGGTGTTCTTTGGCGCGAAGCAGCTGACCACGTTTGCAATAAAGTAAATACCAGGATTCCATAACGTCACTTCACAATTTCAGGGGGGATAAGAATAACAAAATTGAGGCCAGAGTTATAGATACATCCCGGCCTGATGCGGCCCCTGGCCTGTTGTCGTTATCGGAACGCAAAATCGTCATCTCTGTTTTACGGTGGTTATTCACCGATGGCTTGTTATCGAACGGATGTTTTTTTCTGGTAAAATCTCCATGAACTCATACATCACGCCGCGAAAAACTAAGCATCCTGCTTTGATCCTCTTTATAATAGCCGATTCACTGACCGTATTGATGAGAAGTCATGAAATACCACGACTTACGTGATTTCCTCTCTCTGCTGGAACAGCGCGGAGAATTAAAACGTATTACGCAACAGATCGACCCTGTTCTCGAGATGACCGAGATTGCCGACCGGACGCTACGGGCAGGCGGTCCGGCGCTATTATTTGAAAATCCTACAGGCTACAACATGCCCGTGCTCTGTAATCTGTTCGGCACGCCGGAGCGGGTTGCGCTCGGTATGGGACAGGAAGATGTTACGGCGTTGCGTGAGGTGGGCAAACTGTTGGCTTTCCTGAAAGAGCCTGAACCACCGCGTGGTCTCCGTGACTTCTACGATAAAATTCCGCAGTGGAAGCAGGTATTAAACATGCCGGCCAAACACGTGCGGGATGCGCCATGTCAGCAGCAAATTTGGCAAGGCGAAGAGGTGGATCTTCACAAGATACCCGTGATGAAATGTTGGCCAGAAGATGTGGCACCGCTGGTGACCTGGGGGTTGACGGTGACCCGAGGGCCGCATAAAACGCGGCAAAATTTGGGAATTTATCGCCAGCAGGTTATCGCTAAAAACAAGCTGATCATGCGCTGGCTATCACACCGCGGCGGCGCGCTGGATTTCCTGGAGTGGTCGCAACAGCATCCTGGCGAGCGCTTTCCAGTGGCTGTGGCGCTGGGGGCTGATCCGGCGACGATCCTTGGCGCAGTAACGCCGGTGCCGGATACGTTGTCGGAATACGCTTTTGCCGGGTTATTGCGTGGCACTAAAACCGAAGTGGTGAAGTGCATTTCTAACGATCTGGAAGTCCCTGCCAGTGCTGAAATTGTGTTGGAAGGTTATATTGAAGCGGGTGAAATGGCTGAGGAAGGGCCTTACGGTGATCATACCGGTTATTATAATGAAGTAGACCGTTTCCCGGTGTTTACGGTGACGCACATTACGCAACGTCGCGATGCGATTTATCATTCAACTTATACCGGGCGTCCGCCAGACGAACCTGCGGTGTTAGGTGTCGCGCTGAATGAGGTGTTCGTTCCTATCCTGCAGAAGCAATTTCCGGAAATTGTTGATTTCTATCTGCCGCCGGAAGGCTGTTCTTACCGTCTGGCCGTGGTCACGATGAAAAAGCAGTATGCAGGCCATGCCCGGCGGGTCATGATGGGTGTCTGGTCTTTTCTGCGCCAGTTTATGTATACAAAATTTGTCATTGTCTGCGATGATGACGTCAATGCCCGTGACTGGAATGATGTAATCTGGGCAATCACCACGCGGATGGATCCAGCCAGAGATACGGTGCTGGTGGAGAATACGCCAATCGATTATCTGGATTTTGCCTCACCGGTTTCTGGTTTGGGTTCGAAGATGGGGCTGGATGCGACCAATAAATGGCCGGGAGAAACCCAACGTGAGTGGGGACGTCCGATCCGTAAGGATCCCGCTGTTACAGCGCGTATTGATGCTATCTGGGATCAGTTAGGGATTTTCAGTAATACGCCCACATGCAAAACTACGCCCGGCAAATAATTGTTCGATCGACAGAGGGAACGCATGACAACGTTAAGCTGCAAAGTTATCTCGGTAGAAGCGATTACCGATACTGTTTATCGGGTGCGTATGGTGCCGGAGGCCGACTTCAGCTTCCGTGCGGGTCAGTACCTGATGGTTGTGATGGATGAGCGGGACAAACGTCCATTTTCACTGGCTTCCACGCCGATGGAAAAAGATATTATTGAGCTGCACATTGGCGCATCTGAACTGAATCTCTACGCCATGGCGGTGATGGAACGTATTCAGCAGCAGCGTAAAATTACCGTCGATATCCCTCATGGTGATGCATGGCTGCGGAACGATAGTGATCGTCCATTGATCCTGATCGCGGGGGGGACGGGTTTTTCTTATGCCCGTTCAATCCTGCTGACGGCCTTGTCAGAACAGCCTGATCGCGATATTGCACTCTACTGGGGTGGGCGCGAGCTGAAACATCTGTATGATATGGAAGAACTGGATGCTCTGGCGGTGAAGCATCCAAATCTGAAAATCATTCCCGTGGTTGAGCAGCCTGATCCGGGTTGGGAAGGACGGAACGGAACGGTACTGACGGCGGTGATGAATGATTACGGTAATCTGAGCGGCCACGACATCTACATCGCCGGGCGTTTTGAAATGGCAAAAATTGCCCGCGAGCGTTTCTGCGCTGAGCGGGAAGCAAAAGAAGAGCAGATGTATGGCGATGCTTTCGCCTTTATCTGATATTCAAGGGGCAGAGCGCTCTGCCCCCTGAAAAAGTGTGCCGCGGCCCTGCGGAAAGAAGGGCAACTCAACGTCCAGAACAAAGGATCAGACGCGCTCAAAGACTGTCGCGATCCCCTGTCCCAAACCAATGCACATGGTTGCCAGACCAAACTGAGCATCGCGTTGTTCCAACAGATTTAACAATGTGGTGCTGATACGGGCTCCAGAGCAACCCAGTGGATGGCCCAGTGCAATGGCGCCGCCATTCAGATTCACTTTCTCATCCAGTACATCCAATAGTCCAAGGTCTTTAATGCATGGCAGCGTCTGTGCGGCAAAGGCTTCGTTCAGTTCAAACAGGTCAATATCACTGACACTCAGTCCGGCTCTTTTCAGCGCTAATTTTGATGCGGGAACCGGACCGTATCCCATGAGCGACGGATCACCGCCGACCACCGCCATCGAGCGAATATAGGCCCTGGCTTGCAGACCCAGCGCTTTAGCGTGCGTCTCGCTCATCACCAGCATGGCGGCAGCGCCGTCTGACAGTGCTGATGAACTTGCCGCCGTGACCGTTCCTTTCACCGGATCGAAAGCAGGGCGCAATGCCGCCAGGCCTTCAGCCGTGGTATCCGGACGAATAACTTCATCGAAGTCATAACGTTTCAATACACCGTCGGCATCATGACCGCAGGTGGCGATTATCTCTCCCTTGAAATAACCGGCCTGTGTGGCGGACCAGGCTCTCTGGTGCGAACGGGCAGCGAAAGCATCTTGCATTTCACGGCTGATGCCATGTACTTTCGCCAACATCTCTGCCGTCAGCCCCATTATACTCGCGGCTTTAGCGACAGTTTTGCTCAGGCCAGGATGAAAATCTACGCCGTGGCTCATCGGTACATGGCCCATATGTTCGACGCCGCCGACCAGGCAGGCGCTGGCATCACCCACCATAATCGCTCTGCTCGCATCATGCAGGGCTTGCATTGAGGAACCACAGAGGCGATTAACGGTCGTGGCAGGCACTTGGTGTGGGATCTCTGCCAGCAGGGCCGCGTTGCGGGCAATATTAAATCCCTGCTCCTGCGTCTGCTGTACGCAGCCCCAGTAAATGTCGTCCAGGTCTTCTGCCGCCAGCGCCGGGTTGCGACTGAGCAAGCTGCGCATCAGTTGGGCGGAGAGATCTTCGGCGCGCACATCGCGATATGCCCCACCTTTTGAACGTCCCATCGGCGTGCGTACGGCATCAACAATAACCACTTTTTCCATCTTCTTATCCTCACGCCGTTTTTAAAGAGACATCACCAACTGGCATTGTCTGGGGATACCAGCGCTCATCGTTCAGTGCCTTATCTCGCAAGCTCTCTGGCGGCAGATACAGTGCGCCGAGTTGGCTGAAAGAGCGCGCCTGGCTGACAAAATGGGCGTTGCCCTGGGTATCCAGGTAGCGAAAAGCACCACCATGGAAAGGGGGAAAGCCCAGCCCATACACCAGCGCGATATCCGCTTCGGCGGGCGTGGCAATAATCTTATCGGCCAGGCAGCGCACCACTTCATTGATCATGGGGATCATCATGCGGGCGATGATTTCAGCGTCACAGAACACCCGTTTGGGCTGACAGACGCTCTGTAGCAGTTCATCTACAGCTGGATCGGCGATCTTTTTAGGCCGACCTTTACTGTCGGTTTCCCAGCGGTAAAAACCAAGCTGATTTTTTTGCCCATAGCGCTGTGTCTCAAACAGTAGATCGATAGCATTACGATAATCTTTTTGCATTCTGTCCGGAAAACCTTCGGCCATCACGGTTTGGGCATGATGAGCGGTATCGATCCCTACCACGTCCAGCAACCAGGCCGGGCCCATTGGCCAGCCAAACTGTTTTTCCATCACGTTATCAATCTGACGATAGTCCGCCCCGTCGCGCAGCAGCAGGCTGAAAGCGGAAAAGTAGGGAAATAGCACCCGGTTGACGAAGAAGCCGGGACCGTCATTGACCACAATCGGTGTTTTACCCATTTTACTGGCCCACGCCACGACTGTCGCCAATGTGGCATCTGATGTTTTCTCGCCGCGAATCACTTCGACCAACGGCATACGATGCACAGGATTGAAAAAGTGCATACCACAGAAATTTTCCGGGTGTTGCAGCGCGGTAGCTAACTGGGTGATGGGAAGGGTGGATGTATTGGAGGCGAGGATGGCTCCTTCTCGTAAATAGCCTTCTGTCTCGGCCAGTACCGCAGCTTTCACCCTGGGGTTCTCCACTACCGCTTCGACCACGATATCCGCCCGTTCAAATCCTGCGTAACTCAGTGTCGGCTGGATGGTGCCAATCACACTAGCCATCTTCATGCTGTCGATTTTGCCGCGCTCAAGCTGTTTGTTCAGCAGCCTGGCGGTTTCTTTTATCCCCAGATCCAGCGAGGTCGGGTTGATATCCTTCATGATCACAGGGACGCCTGTCCAGGCGGACTGACAGGCGATGCCGCCACCCATGATCCCAGCCCCCAGTATCGCGGCCTGTTTTGGGGGAGGGACGCGATGAGTGAGTTTTTTCACCTTACTCTTAACCGCCTGATCACTCAGGAAGAGGCCAATCAGCGCCCGCGCTGTATCAGAACGGGCTAACGGCACAAAGGCCTGGGTTTCCAGCTGCAATGCTTCATTACGGCTCAGACCCGCGGCGGCTTCAATGGTTGTTACTGCAGTGAACGGTGCCGGATAATGTTTACCGGCAGTTTGCAACACCCTGCTTTTGGCGACGCTGAAACTCATCGCGGCTTCAATGTTGTTAAGCTTCAGTGGTTGCAGTTTAGGTTGACGGCGAGCACGCCAGTCCTGATGACCTGTCATTGCATCCTGCAGAATTGCGATAGCGGCATCACGCAGTTTTTCAGCCGCGACCACCGCATCCACCAAACCGGTGGCCAGTGCCTGCTGCGCGTCCAGATCTTTACCGGCGATGATCATTTCCAGCGCGCTGTCTGCACCGAGTAATCGAGGCAAACGCACCGAGCCGCCAAAACCTGGCATGATGCCCAATTTCGTTTCAGGCAGACCAATCCGGGCATCCGGTGTGGCGATACGGAAATCCGTGGCCAGCACGCATTCACAACCGCCCCCGAGGGCATAACCCTGAATGGCGGAAAGCGTGGGAACCGGTAAATCTTCAAGACGGTTAAAGAGATCATTGGCGAAGGCCAGCCACTGCGAAAGTTTTTCGGCTGAGGCCGCAAACAGTGAAAGGAATTCAGTAATATCGGCGCCGACGATAAAAGCTGGCTTGCGTGAACGAAGCAACAGGCCCTTTAGTCCCGGTAGTTGTTCCAGTACTGTGATTGCCTCACCCAGACTGGTGACGGTTTGGGTATTCAACGTGTTGACTGAGCCGGCAGCGTCAAATACCAGCTCGGCGATGCCGTGGTCCAGCCAGCTTAAGGTCAGGGTTTCGCCTTGGTAGAGCATATTAGTCTCCTGCAACTGCGATAAGAGGAACTGGTCATACCAGATGATTGAGAGTGTGAATCTTATGTTAATTATTTGCAAATAAAAGTTTGATTATTTGCAAATGAGATCACGGGCGCAGCAAAACGGCATCAGACAAACGGCTGTGATAAGATGCGCTCAATCTGGTGTTACGGAGGTAATGTGATGGAACCGTTGGTGAGCCTGTATCAGGAGCACATCGAAACGCTGCAGACGCGCACGCAGCAGGTTTTAGCCCGTTTTAAACAGGATGCTATGCTAATCCACTCAGGAGAACTGCTGACGGTTTTCCTTGATGATCATGACTATCCGTTTAAGGTCAACCCGCAATTTAAAGCCTGGGTGCCAGTGACATCGGTGCCAAACTGCTGGCTGTGGGTGGACGGCGTCAATAAGCCAAAGCTGTGGTTCTACTCGCCGGTAGATTACTGGCATAACGTTGAGCCGTTACCGCAAAGTTTTTGGACCGATGAAGTCGAGATCGTGGCGTTAAAGAAAGCCGACGAAATCGCGCAACTGTTGCCATCCCAGCGCCAGAATGTCGCCTACATTGGTCCGGTGCCGGAACGTGCTGCGCAACTGGGGATCAGGGCAGAGCACATCAACCCGCAAGGGGTGATCGACTTCCTGCATTATCATCGGTCTTATAAAACGGATTATGAGCTGTATTGCCTGCGTGAAGCGCAGAAGACGGCGGTGTCCGGGCATCGGGCGGCCAGGGAGGCGTTTCTGGCTGGCATGAGCGAGTTTGATATTAACCATGTCTATCTCAGCACTACCGGACACCGTGATATTGACGTGCCTTATGGCAACATTATTGCGCTGAATGAACATGCGGCAGTACTGCATTACACTAAACTGGATCGTTTACCGCCAGAACAGTCGCGCAGTTTTCTGATCGATGCCGGTACCGAATACAACGGCTATGCTGCCGATCTGACGCGTACTTATGCCGCCAGTAGTGGCAGTGAGTATGCTCAACTGCTCAAAGACATGAACGAGGAAGAACTGGCGCTGATCGTTACACTTAAGGCGGGCGTACGTTACACCGAATACCATCTGCAAATGCATCAGCGCATTGCAAAGCTGCTGCTGAAACATCAGTTGGTGAAAGGGCTGAGCGAAGAAGCGCTGGTGGCGGAGGATATCACCGGGCCATTTATGCCGCATGGCGTGGGACATCCATTGGGGTTGCAGGTGCATGATGTTGCTGGATTTATGCAGGATGATCATGGTACGCATCTGGCCGCGCCGCAGCAGTATCCTTATCTGCGTTGTACGCGTATTCTCGAACCGCGCATGGTACTGACCATTGAGCCGGGTATCTATTTTATTGATTCGCTGCTGGCCCCGTGGCGGGCAGGCAAATTCAGCCAACATTTTGACTGGGCGCGCATTGATGCGCTGAAACCTTACGGCGGTATTCGTATTGAGGATAATGTGATTATCCGCGAACAGGGTGTGGAAAACATGACACGGGATTTAAAGCTGGACTGATGGACGCTTATGACATCCCTGCGGAGCAGCTGTTCAGCTTCAGTGAGGAAATCAAAAAGAGCCGTTTCATAACGCTGTTAGCGCACACTGACGGAGTGGCCGCGGCCCGCGCCTTTGTCCAGCAGGTGAAAAGCGAGCATCCAACCGCCCGGCATCACTGTTGGGCCTGGGTAGCTGGTTCGCCTGCGGATTCCCAGCAGTTGGGTTTTTCTGATGACGGTGAACCTTCTGGTACGGCAGGCAAACCAATGCTCGCTCAACTGATGGGTAATGATATTGGGGAGATAACCGCCGTGGTGGTCCGCTACTATGGCGGCATTCAGTTAGGCACGGGCGGATTGGTGAAAGCGTATGGCGGGGGAGTACAGCAGGCGCTTAAATTGTTGCCTCGCTTGCAAAAAGTGCCGATGCTGACGTTTATGCTTACTTGCGATTATGCGCAGTTGTCTGAGATCGAAAGAATGATTGCCCGGTTTCATGGACAATTGCAGCACAGCGAATTTTTACAATACGTTTCGTTGACGCTGGCCTTACCCCATGCTCAGGTCGCCGGGTTTACGCAAAATCTTACGGACTTTAGCAGAGGGGGTCTGCATCTGGTCCCGCTCAAATAACATTATTACTTGTCAGGTAAGGAACGGTTGCATGCATTTTCGTGCCATTACCCGCATTGTGGGTTTACTGGTCATTCTGTTTTCGAGCACCATGATCGTTCCTGGGCTGGTGGCGTTGATCTACCGTGATGGCGCAGGACGTGCATTTACCCAGACTTTTTTTATGGCATTGTTGATCGGCTCACTACTCTGGTGGCCTAACCGTAAGCAGAAGCGTGAGCTTAAGCCACGGGAAGGTTTCCTGATTGTGGTGCTGTTCTGGACGGTGCTGGGGAGTGTGGGGGCGATGCCCTTTATCTTTGCTGAGCATCCGAATCTGTCGGTGACCGACGCCTTCTTTGAATCTTTCTCCGGTCTGACCACCACCGGCGCCACGACGTTAGTTGGGCTGGATTCACTGCCGAAAGCGATTCTGTTCTATCGGCAAATGTTACAGTGGCTGGGGGGGATGGGGATCATTGTGCTGGCGGTTGCCATCTTGCCGATCCTCGGCGTTGGGGGGATGCAACTGTATCGTGCCGAAATGCCGGGGCCGCTGAAAGACAATAAAATGCGGCCGCGCATCGCCGAGACAGCAAAGACGCTGTGGTTGATCTATGTGCTGCTAACAGTGGTCTGCGCACTGGCTCTGTGGCTGGCGGGGATGCCGTTGTTTGATGCGATTGGACACAGTTTCTCAACCATTGCAATTGGCGGGTTCTCCACGCATGACGCCAGCATCGGCTATTTTAACAGTCCGACTATCAACACCATTATTGCTATTTTTCTGCTGATCTCCGGTTGTAATTACGGGTTGCACTTTTCATTGCTGAGTGGTCGCAATTTGCGTGTTTACTGGCGTGATCCGGAATTCCGGATGTTTATTGGCGTACAGTTCACGTTGGTGGTCATTTGCACCGTCGTGCTGTGGTTCCACAATGTTTATCACAGCGGGATGCAAACGCTCAATCAAGCCTTCTTCCAGGTGGTGTCGATGGCGACCACCGCCGGTTTTACCACAGACAGTATTGCGCGTTGGCCATTGTTCCTGCCGGTACTGCTGCTCTGCTCTGCTTTTATTGGCGGTTGTGCCGGGTCGACAGGTGGTGGACTGAAGGTGATCCGTATCCTGTTGCTGTTTAAGCAGGGGAGTCGGGAGCTGAAACGACTGGTACATCCTAATGCGGTTTATACTATTAAACTCGGGTCGCGGGCGTTGCCTGAACGTATCCTTGAGGCCGTATGGGGATTTTTCTCTGCATATGCGCTGGTGTTCCTGCTCAGTATGCTGGCAATTATCGCCACGGGCGTGGATGATTTTTCTGCCTTTGCGGCGGTGGCGGCAACGCTGAATAATCTGGGGCCTGGGTTAGGGGTAGTGGCGGATAACTTCGCTACCATGAATGATACGGCGAAATGGATTTTGATCCTGACGATGCTTTTTGGTCGTCTTGAGGTTTTCACGCTGTTAGTCCTGTTCACGCCGACCTTTTGGCGCGAATGATTTACATTGAGTTTTTATATGAAAGCATTAATTCTGTTTTCCAGCCGTGATGGACAGACTCGTGAGATCGCAGCTTGTATCGCGAAGCGACTGCAACCGCAGCAGGAGTGCGATATTGTCAACATTCTGCATGCGCAGGCGATAGACTGGGCGAAGTATGATCGCGTGTTGATTGGGGCCTCGATTCGTTATGGTCACTTCCATCCTAACGTGATGAAATTTGTGAAGCAGCACAGACTGGAGCTACGTCAGCGTCCGTCCGGTTTTTTCTCGGTGAACCTGACGGCGCGTAAGCCTGAAAAGTGTACCCCGCAAACCAATGCCTATACACGTAAATTCCTGCGGCAATCTCCCTGGCAACCAGATTGTTGCGCGGTGTTTGCTGGCGCTTTGCGTTACCCGCGTTATGGTTTCTTTGACCGGATGATGATCCAACTGATTATGCGCATGACGGGGGGCGAGACGGATCCAACGAAAGAAGTGGAGTATACCAACTGGGATAAGGTGGAGCGTTTCGCCGATGAATTTGCTGTCTTACCAGGCAAAGCGCATTAAAAAAAAGCACTTTGTTGAAAAATAATGCTGTCGGCAATTTATTTTTAAGAAACACTTGTCAGTTGTCAGGAACCCCCTATAATGCGCCTCCACTGACACGGAATAACGGTTTAGCGACC
>NZ_RQVV01000017.1 GCF_009295515.1 Erwinia endophytica
GGCGTTTAAACGATTTTCGGATCAGAGACATAGTCAGGAAACATTACAAAAAAAAACATGTTACCTGACGACGTCTTAATGCGACAGAACCCCACCAAGCCAGTTACCTCGGTTCAGAAGAGTTAGCGCTCAACTGATCCATCGAAAAGGCCACCTTAGCGGGTGGCTTTTTCGTTTACAGAGCAAGAGATTACGCTCAGAACAAAAGGATCTCAACTGATCAATTAATAAATCATTCGCATTTTTTCATTTTTACAGCTCCATCATACGAGTATGTCCGTACAAAGTCTGGATCTTTGCTCCAAAAGTATTTTTTTTTCTTTTTATCAAAGAAACCGAACCATTTTAAATAACCAGTCTCATTCTTATAATTAAATTCTGCAATTTTTTTTGTCTTATCTACATCATCCCATTTTATATTCATCCCTCCACTACCAAGATCTAATGGCCCATCGAGATAAACATCGATCACACCATTATTAACTACCGAGGAATGAATAGAGATAACAATTTGATTGTCATTAACAACCAATGGAGATATTTTTTGCTCTAACGGAAAATAAAATCCATCATCATCACATGTAGTTCCCCATTCACCTAAATCATCGTTAGCGTAGGATGAAATAGAAAATGACAGTAAAAAAACAAATAAATAGCGCATTTATTTCACCGTTAATAGTTTAGATATATACCCAATAGGAAGATAAAGATCAGTGTTACCTTTAAGCTCCTCTTTTAAGTAATTATCAAACAATTGATTAGCCTCAACCCTTGTCTTTGCTGGTTGACCAAAGCGCCCAGGTGGTAGACTAGCCCACTCATAGCTCAAAACATCTAAAGCGCCGTTTATATCACCTTTAGCTATCATCTCAAGCGAACCTTTCCTCTTTACCTTAAAAATAAGAGCGCAACATTTATCCTGCGACAATGGAGTGAAATCACTCACCCCATACCGAGCTCTAGCTCTAACCATCTGATGATCATCCCATGAATACCCCATGATTTGATATGCTCCAGCAGCTGAGGATGTTAATTTCCCTCTAGTAATGGATATTCTAGGATGATCACTAAAATCCTTATGGTAATCTTTAATAAATGACTGCCCACCAAATAATGTTTCATATCCTTTATCACCAAGAGTACCCTCCCCAACTCTAAGCATTCTCATAAATGCTCTTACTCTTGCTTCTTCTAATGAAATTACAGCTATATTTTTTACAGCATCAAGAAACACAATCGGATGCATATGCCACAGAGCTTCACCGCTGCGGATCTCCGGCACATCCTTCATCCACACCAGTTTATTGATGAAGTCACGGTTATACAGCGCCATGTCCGGGTATTTCTTCGCCTGTTCATCCAGTGCAGCCTGCCACAGGGCCGACATGCCATCTTTCAGCCATTCGCTGTGGTGCTTCACCACTAAGCGCTGCACCTGATACCGGATATGCGGCTGTGTGTTATGCAGAAACCGCCACAGTTCGCCGGCATCAATCACGCCATCCTGGTTCAGATCCATCTGTTTCAGCAGCTTCTGGTACTGCTCGGTGTAGCCCGAGGAATACATATCCCGCGTTTCACTCCGGGCCAGCGCCTCCAGTCGTTCGTACGTCCGGCGCAGCCAGCCCTCTTTCGGGGTCTGGAAAATGCTTTGCGGCGCATCCTCCTGCTCCAGTGGCATAAACCCCCGTTTTTCGAGGTCGAACTGGTTCGCTCTCTCCACATCAGCCGCCGACATCCATGCCAGCTCGCCGGGAATGTAATACCAGGTCTTTCCGTCTGCTTCCAGCCGGCGGCACTCACTTTCCGGGGTGTATCGCTCTGCAGTCGTGGGGGAAGGGGCTCCCCCCACGCCGGCTACCACAAACGTATTATCCTGCTCCCGGTGCTTCCAGCGGGTTTTATCCGCCAGCGTGTGCAGCTCTGCCACACCGGTCGTCACCCCGGCCTTGTTCGCCAGAAAATCCTTCATCCGCGCATCCTGGCTGAATACCTCCAGATGGCAAAAGTATTGTGATCCGCCAAACGGACGTTCGTTCAGACTCAGGTGACCGATAATCTCCCCGGCCTTCACCGACGGCGTATTCTCGCCGGAAACCGTCACCACCTGATTAAACACCCCGTGCTGATGGGCTACCTGCATCCACGCCGGCAGCGCATCCCCCTGCCGCTTCACAAACTTATCCAGCCCGGAGATCCAGCCAGATTCACCGGCGGATAATCCGCTTTTCGTGCCTTCCGGTACCGACACCACAGACACGAAGATAAACGGGGCCGGCCTGCCGTTCAGCAGGAATGAAGCCTCCTGCTTAATCTCCACCACGGCACCTCGTGGCAGTGTGGTCTGCGTATCCTGCGGCACCTCATAGTGACGTAGCGCATCACGGGGAACGTTAACCCCTTCCCTCAGCCCGCTGCGTATCCAGCCGGGAGATGTGTTGTCCTGGCGAATTTTCAGCGCGCTGGCGGTCACGGTCGCGGTTGGTGTGTTTGTAATGCCATATTCAGAAAGCGGGGCTATCTGCATCCACAGCGTGTAGAAATCCAGTGCGTTATCAGGCTTGTCTTTATCCGGGGTACAGGTGGATTTGATGAGGACGAAGGTGGAGCTGAATTTCAGCGTCTTTTTTCCGTATGCTGCTGTCTGATAATCGTCATTCAGCCGCCAGGCCACCACCTGACCATCGGTCATGCATTTCAGGCCATGTCCACCGGGCTTAAAAACTGCATTTCCGGCAAAGCCCTCACACAGGTGAATCCCCCCATGCCAGTGTTCAGCCGGCTTCATCAGCCAGTGGGTGTCTCCCTCGCTGCCCTGCATGGCGGCCATGAATTCCGTTGCTGAGCGGTAGCCGTCAACCGGCAGTACCATTTTCATCCTGTTCTCCATGAATTTATGATGGTTATTTGCCAATCATACACCGCACAGGACATAACCAGAATTTCCGGTTCTGTCGCATTAAGACGTCGTCAGGTAACATGTTTTTTTTTGTAATGTTTCCTGACTATGTCTCTGATCCGAAAATCGTTTAAACGCC
>NZ_RQVV01000018.1 GCF_009295515.1 Erwinia endophytica
TTAACGGCAGAGGAAGAGCAGCAGATACTGGCGGTGTGCCATCAGCCGGCATATGCCAGCCTGCCACCGTCGCAAATCGTGCCGCGACTGGCGGATGAGGGGAGATATCTGGCGAGCGAGTCCTCGTTTTACCGGGTGCTGCGGCGGCATGGCGAAGCGCATCGACGGGGGCGGCAGCGGACGGGAGAGAAAGCCCGGCCGGCCACCACCTGGAAAGCGACGGAGCCGAATCAGGTGTGGATGTGGGATATCACCTGGCTCGCCTCAGTGGTGAAAGGGCGCTGGTTTTATCTGTATCTTATCGAAGACCTGTACAGCCGAAAAATCACGGGTTATGAAGTGCATGAGAGCGAAAGCGGAGAACAGGCGGCCGCACTAATCCAACGCAGTGTGTTGCGGGAACGGTGTTATCGGCAGCCGCTGGTGCTGCATGCGGATAATGGCGCGGCGATGAAGTCACAGACATTGCAGGTGAAGCTTCAGGAACTGGCGATAACCCCGTCTCACAGCCGTCCGCGGGTAAGTAACGATAACGCACATGTGGAGTCGCTGTTCAGGACGCTGAAATATGTACCGGAGTGGCCGTCATCTGGGTTCGTAAGGCTGGAAGAAGCGCGGGAGTGGGTGGAGAGATTTACCCGGTGGTATAACGGGGAACACCGGCACAGCGGTATCCGTTATGTAACGCCGGCGCAGCGACACCGTGGTGAAGACAGGGAAATACTGAGGAGGCGCGATGAAGTATACCGGTCGGCCCGTTCGGTCCATCCGGAACGCTGGTCAGGAAGGACAAGAAACTGGCAGCCGGCAGGCTCTGTGACATTAAATCCGGAGCGGGAAAAACAGGCGGCCTGAATCAGCAAGAGGTGACAACAACCTTGACACTTACCGCCGACAAATGACCACATTTCATCCACTTCGCAAATGAGCTGAATGTGCAGATTATCCAGTGGAAGAGAGGTGACGTTTTTCGGCGAGAGTTTTTTAGCGTGCGCGTAACGGTATTAATGCTGATATGCAGTGCTCGTGCAGTGTCGCGGATGCCAGCATTATTCATGGCAAGATCAATGATCTGATCCTTCATGCCCTGCTGGCAGGCACGATATTTATATTCAAGTTGAACGCTTCGGCAGCATGCCTGACAGCGGTAACGTTGATGCCCGGTACTCCCCTGTCCATGCTTGCTTACAAAACGGACATTTTACATCAACCTTAGCCATCAGAATCCCTTTGATAAAAACAGGGAGTTTATATGATTTTCAACGAATTGAATACATGACCCATTTTTTGCTTAAAGAAAGATCGACTGATTGTTTGATATGAGTCAAGTTTCGTGCTTTTGGGTAAAAATGCGTATATTCAGGATAATCGGCTAGATACCATGCTGATTAAATGGTTTTTATGTTGAGTACAAAAAATGATCAGTTTAGGTTGTTCTTTATGTTTAATGTTTTAAGAGATTAATAACCACTCCAAAAATTGACGGGAAGATTTTAAATGTATTAAATCGTGACGACTGGAGATTTTTAAAGGGATAGAAAATAATGAAATATGATCCTTCGAAAGAAAAATGCCCACTACCACACTCTATTTTTAGAGCATGTGTTACGCCTAGACCAATAGCATGGATATCAACCACTGATGAAAATGGAATTGATAATCTTGCGCCATTTAGCCAATGCCAAATCGTTACAATTGATCCGCCAATGGTAATGTTTTGCGCGAATCATTATCCTGATGATACAAGAAAAGACTCGGCAAGGAATGCAGAGAGTACAGGATGGTTTGTATGGAATATGGCTACTGAAGATTTAAAAGAAGCCGTTAATAAATCAGCAATGATTGTTCCTTCACATGTTGATGAGTTTGAACTTGCGAACGTCGCAAAAATTAAAGCTGATTTATCACAAATACCGATGGTTGCGGATAGTCCCTGTCAACTTGAATGTAAGTACATCAGTACACAGACAATAAAAGGGAATTCTAACCTAGGGACAGTGGATTTAATTTTAGGTGAAGTAATCAGAATCCATGTAAAAGATGAATATATCAAAGATGGAATGATGGATGTTTCGAAAGCTCAAGTTTTAGCGCGTATGGGTTATATTGACTACTCGACAATCAGTAACAGTTTTTCTATGCAGGTACCAATGGCACCTGAATTACTTAATATCATTATGTGCGGAAGTGACTAAGAGGAAGTTATTTATGAAAGTTAAAGAAATTATTGTTGAACAAATTGATAACCTGACTGATTTCGATATTTCTCAGTTAAGCGATGCAACCAATATTACAGATATTGGACTCGTTAGTTTAGATTATGTAGCAATTCAAGTCGCACTGAAAAGAGAAATGGGTATTGATGTGGATTTAAATAAACTAGCTCAGGAGAATTTAGAATCTATTGATGATTTAGTTAGATATATTGAAAGTCTTTGAGCTAAACTTGGAAGAAGACAAAATGAATAAAAGAGTAGTAGTCACAGGATATGGCGCAATATGTTCCTTAGGAAAGAATACAGAGGAAATTTGGGATTCGATATTAGCTAAAAAAATTGGTTATACATACTGGGAACATCCAGATAAAAGTGTTAAGGCCAAATATTTCGGAAGAATCAATTTTCCTCTTGAACTTCAAGTTTTCTCAAAAAAGATACTTAAAAATATGCCTAGATTTGCAAAGCTAGGACTAATGGCTTCGAGAGAGGCCATTAGCATGGCGTTTGGCTCAAGCCAGGCTACGGTTGTATCCGAATATTATGAACCGAAAGACTGTGGTGTAATATTTGGTACAGGTTGGGGTGGTATTGATGAAACAATAGAGAATAATGATCTTTATGTAAATACAGGTTTTGCCTCAACTCTAAGTAATTTATTCGCGATGCCTAGTATAGGCACCGCAAGTATTGCATTGAATTGGAATCTGAGAGGATACCAGAATACACCTTCTGCTGCATGTGCGACTGGTAGTATATCTATTGGTGATGCATATGAGCGTATAAAGATGGGCAAGGCTAAAATGATGTTAGCTGGTGGAGGTGAAAGCATTTTAGGTAATTATGGTATCTGGACTGTTGACATCCTAGGTGCTTTATCTAAAGAACAAGTGGAACCAAAAAACGCTTGTTGCCCGTTTAGTGCTGGAAGAACAGGTTTTATCTTATCAGAGGGTGCTGGAGTAGTCTGCTTAGAAGAGTACGAAAGTGCTAAATCAAGAGGTGCAAATATTCTCGCTGAAATTACGGGGTTTGCCAGTTTTACAGATGCATACGATATGACTGCTCCTGCACCAGATTTAGCAGGACGAGTTTGGGCTATTAAAGATGCGATTTCTGATGCCCAAATTATGAATGAAGACATTGATTATATTAACGCTCATGGCACATCTACACAATTAAATGATCTTAACGAAACTTTAGCTTTAAAAGAAGTCTTCGCCGAAAAAATATATAATATTCCTGTATCAAGCACAAAATCATATACAGGACACCTTATTGCAGCAACAGGTGCTATAGAAACAATTTTTTGTATTAAATCAATTGAATCAAGCATTATTCCTGCAACAATTAACTTTCATGAAAAAGATATCAATTGTAATTTAAATTATGTTCCTAATGAACATATGCGTAAAAAAGTAAAAAGAACATTGAATATTAACTATGGGTTCGGCGGTTCGAATAGTTGTCTCGTTATTCAGAAGGCTGATGAATGATAATAAAATATGATCAAGTGGATCTTGAACAATGGGCATTATTTTCTGGAGATTATAATAAAGTTCATTTTGATGAAATTTTCGCTTTAAATCAAGGACTTAAAGATAAAATCGTTCATGGAATGCTGGTTATGCTTGATGCGAAGTATCTATTGAGCAATGTTTTATCATTAGGAAATAGATCCTTATGCTTTTACTTAAAGTCTCCTGCCTATATCAACTCAACTATGTTGTTTGATATTACGGAAAAGAAAAATAGCAGTAGGCTAACTGTGAGAGATAGCAATAATAATATTTGCTTCGTAGCAAATGCTTCAGGCGATTTCATTGATATTGAAAATAGTAGTGAAAGAAGGAGCATTCCCTCTGATTTGATAAATAAGAAACTTAATCTATTCAGGAAATATTATCCTGATATCAATCAGGATTGGATATTTATTGATGCTTTGGCATTTTCTTTATATATATCAGATAACGATGAAAAACCATTAGCTAAAGAAACTGCAGCATATTTGAAGAAGCACAATATAGTTGATTCTAATGATTTGGCTGTTTATCAAGTAGATCATAAAATTAATGTGACTGATATGTTGTGGAGAAGGAGGGATTTCGATTTTAGAAAACTGTCCTATAATACAAAAGGAGGGGATTTATTAAGAAGTGGGAATGATGTCTATGGTGCTGTAGAAATCAATTTATTTGAAGAAGATAAATTGATTTATCAGCTATCAATGGGATTAATGGTCAAAGTAAAAATTAACTTAACATATTAATCATAAGATTATCATGCGGGGTAATTATGGAAAATACTACTGGGATTGACACAATTGTTCACTATGGGTGGCTATCTGATGAACAACGATGGGATGCTAATAGATATGACTGGCCTTGGCTAGGCGAGCTTGGAGATGACGATAAAAATATTATCCTTTTACTTGATTGTCTTTCAGATGGAGAGTTTTCTGGTCAGGCATCTATAACACAATTCTATAATTTAATTTTTAAGTTAAGAGAAAATGGCTTTGATAAGGACTTAATTTCTGATTGGGGGGAAGTTCTGGCCTACGCTAACATTATTACCTACGAAGAATTTAGACATGGTGTTTCTTTGGGGAAGATATTTAATTATGTAAAAACAGGTAAGGATGATTTTATATCAAATTTATCTATAAGAGGTTTTAGTGAAAAATATATTTGGTGCTTTGAAGAGAGGCAATACTGGAGTCTTTACAGCTATGCATTAGCACACTTATTTGCTGAGATTGTGAATACTGAATTATACAAAGATGTTCGCTCATTAATATCTCATCCAAAATTGAAAAGTGTTGTCTCAAATATTATGAGAGACGAGGCTAGGCATATAAAAGCTTGGAAAGATATCATAAAAAATATTATTAATGCAGATGAAAGACATAAGCAATTGTTTCTAGAGTCAATTTCTGAAGGCTTGGTTTACCACAACGCAATGGTGCACGAGACCTTCTTTGAAGGTCAGAATAAAATGTTACCCCTATTCTTGTCGGGAGAAGATGGAAAAGCTAGCGCCATAGAGCGGATATGTAAATCAAAGTATAATGTCCTTAATGAATTGTTTGGTGAAGAGAACATTTATACTATAGAGGATATAAAATATATTCATTCTGATTTTTTAATTAAATCATATGGAAAAAATCGGGCGGTGTATTCAAAAGAAGTTTCAAATAAAATAGACTTTATTGGTTAATATATGGAAGAGCTGAAACAATCTAAAAAAATATTAGTCACCGGAGGGAGCCGAGGAATCGGCTCTGGTATTGTAGAGATTCTTGCGAAACAAGGGTATCATGTCATCTTTACATATAATAGTAGCGAGGCATCAGCACACCAATTAAAAGAAAAGTTATTAAATCAGGGTATTAATAGTGATTATTTTAGATGTGATGTTAGTAACTATGATAGTGTTAGTTGCTTCTGTGAGTGTTTTTTAAAGGAATTTGGGCCTCCATATGGTATAGTTTATAATGCAGGAATTGCATTAGACAACTTACACTTCAATACTAAAGTTGAAGAGTGGAAAACTATTATAGATACTAATCTGAATTCGATATTTTATTTTAATAAGCATTTATTATCACCAATGCTAATTGGAGGAGGAACTATTATAACTATTAGCTCAGTAACTGCTGAGCGAGGTAACCCCGGACAAGTATGTTATGGTGCATCAAAAGCTGCGCTAAAAGGGTTGACCAAATCCTTAGCCAAAGAAGTTGGGCGGTTTAATGTAAGAGTGAATTCAATTGCTCCAGGATTTATAAATACGGATATGATTAATTTTATTTCCAATAAAGAATTGAAATATATCCGAAAGGAAATACCATTAGGTCGTATAGGGAAACCTTCTGATGTTGGTTTTCTAGTGGGATATTTGATGAGTAAAGAAGCAGAATATATCACTGGTCAAACAATTATCATTGATGGTGGTTTATCTGTATAAAGGGACATGTATGCATATTAGAAAAATACCTGAGAATGTTTTTTCTGCAATGAATATCAATGATGGGTTTAATTATCTTTGGAACCCTCAAATATCATCATCTATATTGGGGCTGGGTTATTCTTATTATTTTGAATTTATAGAGTACTTTGCAGAAAGAATTAACAGAATATATTCAGGGCTTATTTTGGATAAAAATCTGGTAAGTGATAATGATATTTTTATGAAACAAGAGTGGCAGCATGCGTTAGCACATAAGCCACTTAATGAATTTATAGCCTCTGTTTCTCCTCCCAGTAAAGAGAAATATCATGGCAATGTTTATGATTTTATGTATATAAATTATAAGTTATACTATGAACCTATATTGCATGATATTTTATCTAATGATTTAATTACCTTGGATAATGCATCATTAAAACATGGAATTAAAGAGGTTGCTATATTTGAAAGTAAAACGTGTGTTTCCAGCTTTGTTTTCTTTGAGCAACTGTTTGATGGCGGAAATATAAAGCGCATATTGAGTCTATCTAATAATTTAGGTATATTATATTTGCTAGCTTATCATTTTGTTGAAGAAATGGAACATAGCTATGTCGCTTTAGATTTATATGAAGAATTATACCATGAAAAGCTATGGGATAAATCTTTAGTTGAATCCGAGATAACTAATCAAAGTATCGAAAATAATCAAGCTGTACAATATGGTTTGTATGCGGCAAAATTATTAGGTGTTAATATATCCGTAAAAGATATTGAATGTAGCTCTTATTATAAATTTACGATTGAAAGGCAAAAGTATTTTATCAATGAGAATTTTCACCCACGTTTACCATCTGTGTCTGAAAAAAGAGAATATTACATTAATCAGTGGGATGATATTTGGGAGCCTATGGTTCTTGATGCAATTAATACCAAAGTGGCAACTGCTCGATGATTTTTTTTATGAGGAATTGAATGTTATAATATTAAGTTCATAACATGATTTGTTATAATATATAGTGTATTAGTCTCGACTTAATCTGACACATAACCTTGAAAGGTTGAGAGTTACCGGTTTTGATATGGGTGTCGAATCCTTATACAAAACACGAGGTAACTCTCATGCTTCATACGTAACCGAACGGTGAACTCGCATTGCGTGGTAAATATAATTGATTAAGCTGACGG
>NZ_RQVV01000019.1 GCF_009295515.1 Erwinia endophytica
CCTATCTTTTATTTTAAGATACATCTACTGTCTGGTGTTTCTCGGGGCCGCCCCACCTCTGACTTTGATGTAGGTTTCATCCATTCTCCAGCGGCGCCCCACGGGGCGCTTATGCCGACGAAATGCTTTATCCAGTAACGGCACCAGACGGATGACCCAGCGATGAAGCGTGGCGTGGTCAACGACAACTCCGCGCTCAGCCATCATTTCCTCGATATTACGCAGGCTCAGGGCATAAGCGAGATACCAGCGTACACACTGAGCAATGATATCGACGGGATAATGCAGGCGTCGGAAAGATTTTCGGATCAAAGACATAGTCAGGAAACATTACAAAAAAAAACAGCATATTACCTGACTGTACCTTAATGCGACAGAACCCCACAAAGACACAGCCCACCGCCAGCGATGAGCCGGAAGGACGCGAGGTCGGACAGCCGGAAATCAGTACTCCAGACAGCAATCCAGCCACTGAAATACCACCTCCAACAGCCGGACAGTCTGCCCCGGTGCAGCAGATGGAGAGTGTGCAGGACGTCAGGTACAGAAGCAGTGATGAAGATTTTGGCGTTAAACTTTAAGGGAGAATTCTGTGCTGTCAGTCTCTACAGTAAAAAATGCCGCAAATGCCGGTGGTTATTACACAGCCGAAGATAACTACTATTTTCTGGGGGAAGCCTCGACAGGATGGTATGGCACCGGTGCTGAGTCACTTGGACTGGAAGGTCCGGTTGACAGGGATATGTTTGTTTCTGTGCTGGAAGGGAAACTTCCTGACGGTACCGATCTGTCCCGCATGGAAAATGGTGTCAATAAACACCGTCCCGGTTATGACCTGACCTTTTCGGCACCAAAAAGTGTGTCGGTGCTTGCGCTGGTCACCGGTGACAGCTTCCTGGTGGAAGCTCACAACCGGGCGGTTGAAAAAACGCTGGATGAAGTAGAGAAGCTTGCCACCACCCGCACCATGCAGGACGGCGTGTCAGTGATGGAACAGACCGGCAATCTGCTGATTGCCCGTTTCATGCATGATACCAGTCGTAACCTCGATCCCCAGTTACATACGCATGCGGTGCTGGCCAATGTCACGCTGGCGGAAGGCGGGTGGAAAACACTTTCTTCCGACATAAAAAACAAACAGGGCTTCACCGACCAGATCTGGGCTCAGCAGGTCAGTATTGGCACGCTTTACCGGGGATTTCTTCGTGAAGATCTTGAAGCCGCCGGGTATCCGGTCGTCACGACCGGCGAGCGTGGGGAATGGGATATAGAAGGTGTCCCGGTTAAGGAATTCTCATCACGCCGTCAGGAAATTCTGGATGCGGTGGGGGAAAATGCCAGTGCGAAAGCTAAAAGTGTGGCGGCACTGGACTCACGGAAAAAAAAAGAATTCAGCGAAATGGAGTCAGTCAGGGAGCACTGGAAGGAAACGCTGGAAGAAGCCGGTTTCGACGTTGCAGCCTTCAGGGAAACGCTGGCGACCAACCGCGTGCATCTGCAGATGGAAAAAGGAGAAGGTCCAGAGAAGGTGCCGGGTGGCACATTTCAGAACAGGACTCCCGGCCCGGCCAAAGAGACGAATGGATTGGCGTCCAGAGGATCAGAACGCACGGAACTGGAAGCCGCAGTCACTGACGCTATTGCCCGCCTGTCGGCAAAAAATGTCCGTTTCACCTACGACAGTGTGCTCACCAGTGTACTGACGCACGTGCCAATGGAGGATGGCGTATTTTTAAATGTCAGGATGGCGGTTGACGATGCCATTTCCCGTGGAGCAATGTTTGCAGTCGACAAAAATCAAACCCTTTTCACCTCTGCTGCACATATCAGGGACGAGCAGCGTCTCGCGCAGGTAGCTGCCGGGCTGTCTGAAAAAAATGGCGCGTTACAGGCTCCATCAGGTGAACGGGGCGTGATGGCACAGGTGGCGGATGCAAACCGGGCAGTCAGCCTGATAGATATCCGGGGGGGACAGGCTTATCTGCAGCAGTTCAGTACATCAGTGTTGCAGTTAGCGGAAAAAAATAACCGGCCACTGGTGGTGGTCGCGGCCGACGGCAGTAGTCTGAAACGGCAGAAGACATTATTTGGTGATGACCGCCACGTTATCCTGACCACCCCTGGTCAGCTGGCGGAGACATCGTTGCCGGAGAAAGCACTGGTGCTGGTCAGCGAAGCCGAGCGTTTCAGTACTACAACCATGCATGACGTTTTGAAAACAGCAGGTATGCAGGGTGCGACCACCGTGGTGGCTGACACTCATGCCCGCCGTACCACCGGTTTTGCCACAGAAGTACTTAAGGCTGCAGGAGTAAAAAGTTTCACGGCCACCTCCGCCAGTGACACGGTCGCTGTCACACTGGTGCAAAAGGACACCGTCACTGATCGTATTCACGTGGCAGCCCGTTATTACGCACAGGAAACAGTCGCAGGAAAGTCCGTCATTGCGCAGGCTGGTAACGCAAAAACCCGTGAACAACTGACCAGTAAGATCCGTGAAGTGCTGACAGAAGAAGGCGTGCTTGGCCCCGCACTGACGGAAGTGACCGTGCGTGAGCCGGTCTGGCTGGATGCGACAAACCGCAATGACCGCAGAAAATACCGGGAAGGTATGGTTCTGGAGCACCATACCGGACAGGGGCAACATGATGATTTCACCATCACCGGCGTCAGCGAAAAACACAACCTGCTCACTTTGTCCGATGCGAAGGGCCAGACGACAGGGGTGAAAATCAGCGATATCGACAGCCACTGGCGACTGTTCCGGGAAAAAAAACTGGAGGTGCGGGAGGGTGAACAGCTGTGTACCTCCGCAGAGATCCATCCGAAAGCGGGAAGCGGGGAAATTCTGACAGTAACCGGCATGAAAACAGGGCGATGGCTGTTTAAAGACCGCCTGATTATGGAAAACCGTGACGGAAAGAAGCTGCTGGTGAATCTGGATGCCCCGTTGTATGTCGGGTACGGGTACACGGAATCGTTCGGAGCTTCACGGCGAACAAACGGCAGCGTGATTGCAGTGATGGCCGGAAAGGATGTGAACGACACGACAGTCAATATGCTGAAACGCAGCGGTGACAGTGTCACTGCATTCACACCGTTTGATGAGCAGACCATAACAAAACGTCTGGAAGAGAACCGTCCATCGGTTACCGTCACTCAGGGCGTGAAATCTCTGAGCGGCCAGGATGACCTGTCTGACGCGTTGCGGACTCTGAACGCGCGGAAGATGTCGAAAGGGGAACGTCTGGTCAGTCTGGCCGTTGAGAAGGTCATGGGAACCAGTGTGACATTCAGTGCTGCACAGGTAATGGCAGACATCGCTGATGAGAGAGCCATGACGACCCAGGATACAGCAATGTATCTGCAACTGTTGCAACATCGGGGAGAGATAATCCCGCTCAGTGCCGTGCAGGGAGCTGCCGGGCTGTTCATCTCACGCGAGAACTTCAGCAATGAGCTGACTATCCTGCGTCATGTTGCCGAAGGAAAAAATGCGGTGGTACCGCTGGCGGCCGGTGGCCTCACGGACGAACAGGCGAGTCCACTGACAGACGGACAGCGCTAGGCCGCTAACCTTATCCTGACTTCACGGGATCGTATCACCGCCATTCAGGGATATGCCGGGGTAGGAAAGACCACTCAGTTCCGCACGGTGGCCGCCGCACTCAGCGCACTGGAAAGTCCACCGGTTATTGCCGGTCTGGCACCCACACACCGGGCGGTCAGCGAACTGACCGCTGCAGGTATCCCGGCACAGACCATCGCCAGCTTTCTCAGTGAGAACAGCCAGTGGCAGGAATCCGGTGAGGCCCGTGATTACAGCAACACGCTGTTTGTTATCGATGAGTCTTCAATGAACGGCAATGCACAAATGGCATCACTGCTGACTGTCATCACGGATGGCGGTGGCAGGGCGGTGCTGAGCGGGGACCGTGATCAGCTTAAATCGCTGGAATCGGGCGCCCCCTTTTCGCTGACACTGGAGCGTAGCGCTGCTGATGTGGCGGTGATGAAAGAAATTGTCCGCCAGACTCCAGCGCTGAAACCGGCTATTGAGGCCATCATAGCCGGTAATGTGAAGGAAGCTGTTTCTGTGGCGGAGCAGGTAGATCCGGGGATCGTCCCCAGGCTGGATGGCGCCTTTGTGCCTGATAACAGTATGGTTGACGTTATGGCACTACATAAAGCGGCAGAAGCAGAAAAGACCGCCCGGATGGCGGGATCAGAGGTGGGCCAGCCAGATAATAAGGTTTTTATGCCGGCGGGGGACATTTACTCGCTCGTGGCGGACGACTTCACCGGCAGGACGCCAGAGGCGCGTAACAACACACTGATAGTGACCCCGCTGAACAGTGACCGGCAGGCGCTGAACCAGATGGTTCATGACAGGCTGAGAAACAGTGAAACTCTGGGTGACACGGTACAGGTTAATCAGCTGGTTCGGGTGGGAAACAGCAATGCCGACCTCGGGCGCAAGTCTTTCTGGGAGGCGAATTTTGGCAATACCGTGCGGATGGGCGACGCATATTTTGAGGTGGGGGAGTCCGACCAGTTCAGCGGTATTATCCGGTTGCACGGGCTTGAGGGGGCAGATGACCGCTGGTTCACGCCACCGGAGCTGCGCAGGGCGAGTGTGGCAGTATTTAAGTCCAGTCATATTGAAATCAGTACCGGAGAGAAAATCCGCCTGACTGCCACCGACCGTGAGCGGGGTATCCAGGCCAGCGATATGGCCACCGTCACTGGCGTCACGCGGGACGGTCTCATCACCCTTGATACCGGCGAACGCACGCTGACCCTCAACCCACGGGAATCACTCGCTGACCAGCATCTGGACTACGGCTACGCCGTCACAACATACAGTGCCCAGGGAGCCTCCGTTCCGTATGTCATTACAATGGTGGGATCGGAGGGGCCGAGTGAGATGATGGCAACGCTGGACAACACTTATGTGGCACTGTCGAGGGCAAAAGAGCATGTGCAGGTGTACGCCGGAAACCTGGATAAATGGGTGGGGCTGGTCGAACGCAACAGCGGTAAACGCCAGACCGTGCATGACGTGGTTCTGCGTGGAGAGGATATTCGTGCTGACCGCGAAGTCAGGTCGTGGGACGCCAGCCTGCCGGTGGCAGAAACCCGCCTGGCCCTGCGTACAGACAAAGACCTGATGGCAGATGCCAGATTCCTCTCCGGAAAATCACCAGCGGTGATATGGCCGGTGATAAATGAACATGGCAAACACCGGGGTAACTGGCATGTACCGGTATCGCCATCAACCGGTACGCTGGATATGGACAATGCGCACTACAAAGGCGCTGCTGACGGCACCCGTATTGTGCTGCAGAAAGGTGATGTTCGTACCAGCGTGCTTGAGGCATCCACAGCGGAAGAAGCCATCCGTCTGATGGAAGAAAATCCACGCAGTCCGGTGGTGTTGCATACGGAAAATGTGGGTTCACAGGATGACACCACCACAGCTGGTGAAGAAATCATCCGGAGTGACGCTGAACTGCAGAAAGCTGTAGAAGATGCGCTGAAAGAGCAACAGGACACGATGCTGCAGCCGGAAGTGGCCGACGAACCTGATGCTGAACTGACGCCGGAAGAGGAACAACTTAAGAAGGTCGCCCACCAACTGACGCAGGAAGAAAACCTGCAGATGGATTACGACCGGGAGCCAGAAGATGCGCAGAAAATCCCTGAACGTATGAATGAAGAAGTGAACATTATGCGCCATGATCGTCCGGAATCTGAACCGGACGTTCCTCTCAATCGACAGAAAACCCTGGAGTGATACCTGATGATGACCTTACTGGCTCCGGCCACCGTGGCCATTTTTGTGTACATGTTGCTGCTCTGGCTTCCGGAGCTGCAGGACAACGCACCGGTTCTGCGCCGCTGGAACCGGGATGGTTCAGCACCGGACGAGTCTCATGCCCTGAATTCCCTCATCCGGAACGCTGTCAGCAACTTTGCGACACGGCATAACCTTTCAGCAACGCAATCAGCGCAGATCCTGGGAATGCTCGAAAGACCGGACATGATGCCGGTGACCCTGCTTATTCATCCGGGACTGGTTCACTGGGATGGTTCCCGTTTTGTGCGGGGGAGCGCATTTAAGCTGTTGCTGGCCGGTATTGCCGGGCTGGGACTGATATTTCCTCCAACGGTCGGAGCAGCGATGGGCGAGACGTCGCTTTGGATATTTCCACTCATCAATATTGTTTCATTTGCGATGGGCTGGTTTCTTCTGAAAAACGCGCTCTCTGATACCAGTCTGATTAACCTGGTGCTGACCACTCGCGACTAATGTAAAAAGAAATGCCATGCAGAAACGGTTATGACCGCTGTTGTTCAGCGGTCTGATAATACTGTCCGTCGACGGCGGATGCAGGCCGGGCGCTGGTTTACGACAGCGTATGTCATTCATCTGCAGGGCACTGTCTGGTCAGTATTCTTTGAACTGACATTGCTGTTACTTCAATGAAATAAAAGGAAATAATATGAAAAAAAGGAAAATCGCCGTGTGTGCGAATAAGGCCCCCCAGATCCAGCTCTCCGCAGTACCGGAGCAGGTCACGACTAACGTAAAACCACAATGGCCTGACGCCTCCGCCTGGCGTCGTTGTCCAACCCCGAAGCCGAAAAAAATCGAGTTTTACCCCGTCTCTGGCGTTTCTGATTAAGCACCGTTCACCGGCAGTATTATGAGGTTATTCCATGCACTATTTTTCATGTCGCCAGCTGGCCGTGTCCGGACTGGTGTGCCTGTCGCTGTGCAGCATACAGCCCGCAACGGCAACACCCTCCGTTCAGGCTGGTTTTTCTCCCGAGGGCAGTGCGATGCAGCTGGTTCTGGATACCATCGGTTCTGCAAAAAAGAGTATTCGTATGATGGGCTATTCGTTTACTTCGCCTGAAGTGGTAAAGGCCCTGGTTGCCACACATCAGCGCGGTGTGGACGTGAAAATCGTGCTCGATGAGAAAGGTAACCGGAGCAAGGCCAGTCAGGCGGCGATGAACGTCGTTGTGAACGCCGGCATTCCACTGAGGACGAACAGACAATTCGCCATTATGCACGACAAAGTGATTATTGTGGACGATCGGACGATCGAAGCAGGATCTTTCAATTACACCCGGTCGGCTGCCCACAGGAATTCTGAGAACGTACTGATTATCCGTAATATGCCTGAACTGGCCCAGACATACCTGACGCACTGGCAGTCCCGCTGGGATGGAGGTACGGACTGGTCGTCGTCCTACTGATCTGAATATTGTCCCCGACTGGTAATCAGCATCTTCTTAGGTGAGCCGTGCGCCAACGCGGTTCACACTTTCGTTTAAACTTAAGTCGCTGATTTAAAAAATATGTAGTATCCTCTGCGAAACGATCCCTGTTTGATCCTTGAGGGGGCAGAGATGTCGCAGATCGGAAATGCAGTTTCCTCATCGAAAGAGAAGCGTGAGTACCGTAGAGGTCATCCGTTGAGTGCTTCAGAGCGGCAACAAAGTTTTATGGCCCGAAAGCGTGCAACGCACAAAGAAATTAAGATCCTTGTGCCTAGTGAGCTCAAGAGCAAGTTTCAGAAAATGTGCGCTGAGAGCGGACTGAGTCAGGCAGAATTATTTAGCCGTTTAATTGATAAAGTCTGATTACTGGTGTTATGGGCTGACATTCTTGCTTGAGCAGGCACGCAGTGCTAGATTACTGATCGTTTAAAGAGTTTTTTGGCTGGCCACGCCGCAAAGTGGCAGGGACTGGTTCTGATGAGGTGTCTACCCGGAACCAGAAAAGCAAAAACCCCGATAATCTTCATCTAGTTTGGCGACGAGGAGAAGATTAACGGGGCTTACTAAACTGTATAGAAGCTGTTGCTCTATGCAGGGAGTATAGTTTTATGCTCAGAAAACTGCAATACCCGTTTCTGCGCCATTTGCTCCTTCCGTGCAACATAAGCGCAGGAAGGCGTGACTGACCAGGTTGTTTCCCTGCAGCAGACAGGTGTCACCGGTGTATACCGCTCCTCACGGCGTGGTGAGTCCAACCGTCTCAGGAAAGGACTGTCCAAAACACACCGAAATCACGTTCCGGTTTTTAACGGTAAAACACCTCGCGGCATGGCTGCGAAAGTGGTGGCCTGTTTTCGTGGCCATGACTGGTGTCGTAATCAGGATCTGATTGCCCTGCGTCAGAAAGGCTACACGCCGTACACCCGCATGTTTGACGCAAATTTCCGGCCAAAACCAATGCGCATCACACCCCGCTCCGAGAGCCGTGAAGCACTGACGGCGTTGTCACTGGTGCTGGCGGCAAACTGTGATTACAACCCTGACAGCGAATACATGTTTGAAGTGATGCTGCCGGTCGAAGAAATCGCAAGGAGGATGGGGGTATTGCACGTCTATGAAAGTGGTCGCAAGGCTTATGACATTCTGCTGAATGCCCTGCGTGTTCTTGAACAGCTGGATTATGTTGTGGTTCACCGTGACCGGGATTCAGACAGCGGGCAGAACAAACCCATGCGAATTTTCCTGACCGAAAAATGTTTCACCTCGCGCGGCATGACCCTGGAGAATGTGAGAGCCTGGCTGCACAAGTACCGTCAGTGGGCAGTGGCCAGCGGCGTTGCCGAGTCCATGCGCGAAAAGTACGAACGGCATGTGCTGAAAATGGCCCGGCTGGGTATCAGTATTGACCGTCACCACTCCCTTAAAAACCGGTTAAAACAGATAAAACGCTGGGTGGTCAGCCCGGAACTGCGTGCTGAAAAAGCCCGGCTGGAAGATGATCTGGGCGCGGTACTGGACGAACAGGCGCGCAAACTGCGACAGCTGCGTCCGGCCAGGAGTGAGCGCCGTTATGAAAGCGCCTGGCGGCGCTATACGGCCAGTGGCCAGATAACGAGAATTGCGCAGATGAAGTCTGAGAACGACCTGAAGGCTTTGTACCCGCTGCTCCACAGTACAGACCCTGAGAAGTATTACCGCCTGCTGCTGGAGAGCGCCGGCATCACCCTCTAATAATCTCCTCTTCTTTAATTTACCGCGTCCTTCGCGGTTTTTGTGCTGGCGTGGCGCAGGAAATTCCGCAACCGGCAGGCTGGCGCTCGCTCCCAGTCCACCTTCTGATGCCAGAATAACTATCTGTGATGACGTCGCCGGGCAGCCCGGAGGGAAACCGGGTACAAATAAATCAGTTAATTTCGAACATGTGCCGCGACAACAACCGGGACAGTGTTTAATTTCGAAGTGTGTGACCACAACAGTGCTAATTTCGAACGTTAATCCTGAACAAAACATGCCTCCTAAAGAGGATTACTCATGAGCCAGCCTTCGGCATGGCATCAGGAGTAGCTCTCCTCGCTACGCTCGGAGCAACTGTTCCATCAGCAACAAAGTTCCCACCTTAACCCTGTCTGAAGTAGCTCCCCGGACTTGTCCGGGGCATAAACCAGAACGCGGAATATTCAGAAAAATACCCATACCTGAATTCCAGTAATTATCTCAGACAAAATCGCGACAGGAACGAAATACACGCACGTAAACGGCCCATACGGGCCGCTAACGCGGAGATACGCCCCGGCTGCGGCAAAGCCTTGCCGTGACCACTCCGACAGCGTACATACACTTCTTCATCGCTAAAGGCGGGTCTGGCTTAACAGGGCAAGGGGATCGACAGGTGATATCTATTAACGCGAAACCGGCTTCGCCGGGTCACGGCGCCACTGACCTCCAGCGCAATTTTTAAAGTACATCTGGCGCCTTCATGCCGCTTTGCGGCATCTAAAAACCAGTCACTGCGGATATGGGTCAGTTTGGAAAAAACGCCCCGAAAAGACGGTATAGGGGTTTGACGCTCAACGGAACGGTTTCACACGTTAAGCCTATTTTTTCCGATAAATCAAAACATTATGGACAGCCAAAAACGGTGTCTTTTTAATCGGAAAATGGCATTTAACCGACACCAGTGTCCATTAATCGATTTTTCAGACGACCTTTCTCGCCTAGCGTGAGTATTCGTTCGACTGAGCATCAGACCCCTTCTCCTGCCCATCCCAGGCCCTGCCAGGCCGGACTTAATTACAGCAATGAAAAAGTTTCCCTGCGCCGTAGCACAGCAGGTCGCGGGTGAGCAATGACAATGCGTACGTTGAATCACTGTTCCGGACGTTGAAATATGTGCCGCAGTGGCCGTCGTCGGGCTTTAAAACGCTGGATGAGGCGCGGGAGTGGGTGGATAAATTTATCCGCTGGTATAACGCAGAGCATCGGCACAGCGGTATCGGGTACGTAACGCCGGAGCAGCGGCATAAGGGTGAAGACCGTACGCTACTGAGCCAGTGAGATACGCTGTACCGTACGCCACCCGGAGCGCTGGTCGCGGGGAACGAGAAACTGGCAGTGGAAAGCGGAGGTAACGCTGAACCCGGAACGGGAAAAACAGGCAGCTTAAATTAACCAGGGGTGCCAACTACCTTGACACTTACCGTAGTCCCCGGATCACGAATCCCACCTCCTTCCATCCCATGTTATGGTTAAACCCTTCCACAACATGAGGATAGACACATGATTGTCAGAACATGGCACGGATGCGTACCGTTTAAGTATGCAGAAGGCTTTGCAAGCCATCTGCAAAAGACCGGTGTTGAACATTCAGAGGGGACACCAGGAAATCTGGGAGCATATGTACGCAGAGAGACACAGGGTGAATGGGAACATTTCTTCCTGGCAACTTACTGGAAAGATCTTGAGGCAGTGAAAGCATTTGCAGGCGAACAGTACCAGATTGCAGTCACCTATCCAGACGACGAGCAATTTGAGCTGCTATCTGATCCTTACGTCTTCCAGCACAATGTTCAAGCTGTATCCCCTTTGTAGTAATTTGGGTTCTGTCGCATTAATGGAAGATGGTTGCCAAAAGTTGTGTTGACTGTTTTTTATACAGTCATCAGGTAAAACTGTAACGCAGGGCTGCTGCGGCATCCCGTTTAGCCGTCAACAAAAAGTCGATGGTCTGAGCTTCAGTATCGACCGCACGGTACAGGTATTTCCACTGGCCCCTGACCCTGATGTAGGGGTTCTACGCCGCAACCGCCGAAATTTCCGTCAGGTAGCTGGCGGCCATTGTCGGGCAGCATGAAGAACACGTAAAACCGTCAGAACACCCTCTTCAGTCTGGTAGACCAGAATGTAATGAGGTCTGACCACAACTTCCCGGGTGCCTTTGATCCGACCCGGTTTGTACATGTCAGGATTGCCACAGGCCCGCTCTGCCGCCGTTTCAAACTCATCATCCAGGTCTATTGCTGCCTGCGGGTTATCCTGGCTGATATAGTCCATGATATTTTCCCTGTCCGTTAAGGCCATTGGTTTCCATTCCAGACGCATCACGCCCCCTTACGCAGGGCATTCTTTCGGGCAGCAAAGCGCTGTCTGGCTTCCTCATCAGACACGGCCGGGCGTGGATCGTCAATGGATGCCTGAACCTGTTCCCGGAACCACGCATCGTATGCCACGGCTTCATGTGCCCGTTTAAGCGCCGCCGACCTGTCCGGTCTGGGGGTACGGTTCTGACTCTCCGGACTGTAATTGGAAGCATCAACGTCAAACTGCGCGATCCCGACGTCTTTCAGGTAACTAACCAGCGTTTCCAGCTTTTTGAATAACCGGATCTGACGACTGCGCTGCGCGGCCAGCGGTCGTTCATTTAACCCGAACTTCACTGTCAGTGCCCAGCCTCCGGACGTACCCACAACGTGGGCCGCACGGACAACACCGGCCTCAACCAGACGGTGCAGCGTGGTGTGATCGATAGTTTCTGTTGCCATAAAACATCCTTCTGATGATGTTGCATTGCAAATTATAAAATGCAGTATGGTAATTAATTATAGATTGCACAACAATCAACAAAAAAATGCGAATTTTATTTACCATAACCGCACATTGCCCGCACCGATTTTTGGGGGTTAGCAGACGACTCTTTGGCTGATGTTGTAACTGATAAATATCTCACCTTTGGTGTTCACTTTGCACCCTGCATCAGATAATGTATGACTCATTTAGAGTTCAAAATGAGTCTATATCATGGCAAAAATACAAGTCCGAAATTTTCCCGATGACCTTTATAGCCGCCTTGAAGAAATAGCGGCAATGTCAGAGCGCTCTATAGAAGGGCAAGCAAGGTTGATTTTAAAGGAAGCACTGGAGGATAAGCCTACGGCTAACAAACCAGACAATGAGCCACAGGAACGCTACAAGCAGATAATGCCGTCAACGGACTGGTATTTTCGTCATGATAATGTCGAGGGCTGTTCAACCAAGAGTACCGTTTATCAATTGGCGGCATGGGCGCTGACTCATGAAGGGGATATTGTTGGGTTGGTTACTGTCCGTGATATTGAAACAGGTCGTCCGAAACTGGTGACTCCGCCTCCAGTTGCAGGTGATTACCTACACAGAGAACAATTAGAAGCCGATGAAGTGTTAGCCTCAAAGCGTAGATAGAGGGGTCTGAAGCCCAACCGTACGAAAACGTACTATAAGGGGTTTGACGCTCAACGGAACGGTTTCACACGTTAAGCCTATTTTGTCCGATAAATCAAAATATTATGGACAGTGAAAATGCGCCAAAAACGGTGTCTTTTTAATTGGAAATGCATTTAACCGACACCAGTGCCCACTAATCGATTTTTCAGACGACCTTTCTCGCCTAGCGTGAGTTTTCGTTCGACTGAGCATCAGACCCCTTTACCCGTTGCAATCCGCCGTTCCATTACTCTGTGGTGGCGTTTTCTCATTCCTACCCGTGCAACTGGGTTCCTGTTAGGTGGTTCGCTCCAAGCTGGACTATATGCACGAACTCCCCGTTTAGTCCGACTACCGCGCCCGTTCAGGTAACTAATCACTTGAGTCCAACCCTGAAAGGCACAACGAATCGCCAGTGGCGGTAGCCATTGGTAACTGAACAAGGTGGATTTAGATATAAGAGTTCTTGAAGTAGTGGCCTGACTGCGGCTACACTGAAAGGACAGTTTTGGTATCTGCGCTCCACCAAGCCAGTTACCCGGTTAAGCAGTTCCCCAACTGACTTAACCTTCGATCAAACCACCTCCCCAGGTGGTTTTTTCGTTTACAAGCAAGGAGATTACTCGCAGACTGAAAGGATCTCAAGAAGATCATGGATCATTTTGCTAGAAGTTAAGGAGATATTATGCAGATAAAAAAACTCAAATTTTTCATTCCGTTAGCATTAATAGCATTAACTTTTAATGCACATGCCAATGATTTAATTTTTAAATGCACTTTTAAAAACAGCAAGCAAGTTAGTCTATATAAAAAATCCAACAACATAATTTACTCATTTGGCAAAACAAACTCAAAACCAGATTTGCAGCTACATAAAAAAATAGAAGAAATAGAAACAGATCTAGAAAACTTATCAGGCCGATACGCCACTAACTCAATTAAAATAAAAAATGGAATCTATAGTTATAAACTAACAACCAGCGTTGATAGAATAGCTGACCAGCAAGACCCATTAACATCATTAACAGTAGCCAAAAACAATAACGACCTCACTACCCTTCAGTGCATAAAAGGTAGTGAGGTGGGGTCGATTGTTAGCATTTATAACTAAACAAAAACCCCGTGGAAGATATTCTTCTTAAGGAAATCTTCCAAGTTATTGAACCTTAATTTTTTCTCATCCATAGATAGGCCATTATTGATGATATTCGTAACATCAAGCGAAGCATTGAGTGAGTAGCCCCCATCAGCTTTAAGGTACATTTTACCGTCATCCCAGAAGAACAATGCTGACCTTACTGCATATTTTATATTATTAGCTACCAGATCAGGGTTATCCACAAAATCAATATCCTCATGCCACTTAGACATACTGTAATCTGTAAAGCGTTTGTAGTTCCTTCTTCCCGTTAGCTGTTTCATCCCCCTACCTCTATAAAGCCACCCATCTCCTGGCATATTATTTCCATTCCTAGAGCCATACGCTTTATTAGCTATATTAATTTGATTGGCTGAGTGCGTATTTGTTCTCCCGTCCAGAGCTTGTTCCTCAGGATGACGACGGTAATAGGAAAAGAATACAGGTAATGCAGTTGATGCATAGTTTAAACTTTCGGTAATAGAAAATTTAGGCCCGGTCTCCTGATAAACCTGAGCCTAAAATGATAAAGCCTTTTTTCTGTATTCAGATTACATAACTCTAGATTAGCATTCAGCTCATCGGCTACTTGTTGCAACAATTCATCACTAACAATAGCGGAACTCGTCCAGATCATTCTGAGCATTGCTAACGTGATACGCCCACAACTGGTTGCAATAGCATCAAGAAACACAATCGGGTGCATGTGCCACAGTGCTTCACCGCTGCGGATCTCCGGCACATCCTTCATCCACACCAGTTTATTGATGAAGTCACGGTTATACAGCGCCATGTCCGGGTATTTCTTCGCCTGTTCATCCAGTGCAGCCTGCCACAGGGCCGACATGCCATCTTTCAGCCATTCGCTGTGATGCTTCACCACTAAGCGCTGCACCTGATACCGGATATGCGGCTGTGTGTTATGCAGAAACCGCCACAGTTCGCCGGCATCAATCACGCCATCCTGGTTCAGATCCATCTGTTTCAGCAGCTTCTGGTACTGCTCGGTGTAGCCAGAGGAATACATATCCCGCGTTTCACTCCGGGCCAGTGCTTCCAGCTGCCCGTATACCTGGCGCAGCCAGCTCTCTTTCGGCGTCTGGAAAATGCTTTGCGGCGCATCCTCCTGCTCCAGTGGTATAAACCCCCGTTTTTCGAGGTCGAACTGGTTCGCTCTCTCCACATCTGCCGCCGCCATCGCACGAAAAAGAATAACCATCTTACCTGCAACTCGTTGATGATAAAGGGTTAGGCCCCGTGAGGTATATCTGAATATTGTACAGGATATACGTATCCGTTTAACGAACAAGAGCCTCACGCGCGTCTTTCATCAGGGCCCGAATCGATAACGATTCATCATGGCCGTTTATAGTACCGCAGTCTCTCCCCTTTATTTTTACTGAAGCGCAGATAAGAAACCGTAAACACCGGCGTTGACATGCCGGGGAAGCCCTTATAGTACAATAATTTTCGATATCCAAACTGACCCCAACCAGATTATTCAGGCACTTATTCTGTCTGACCTTTATGCAGTCATCGGCCTC
>NZ_RQVV01000002.1 GCF_009295515.1 Erwinia endophytica
GACGTCAGTCTGTCGCTGGTTTCCCAGATGCCGAAGGCGAAAGCATAAGGCAGGAGTCAGGCAGGGATGAAAATTTATCGTCCGTTATGGAATGAGGGGGCCCTGCTGGCCCCTCAGCAGTTCCAACAGCAGTCTGAATGGGAGTCATTTTCCCGTGCCGGCCTGTCTTCACTGACCAGCCCCTTTCCCTGGGGCGTGGAGTCTGTGGAACTGAATGAAGATTTGCTGGCATCGGGGCGGGTACAGGCGGAGAAACTACGTCTGTGGCTGCCTGATGGCACGCTGATTGATACACAAAGTGCCGATCTGCCGCCAGAGCCGCGGGAAATTGTGCTTCCTGCCACTGGTCGTACGGACAGTGTGACCGTCTTTGTCGCCCTGCCGGTTATGCAGCCCGGGATCGTTAACGTGCAGACCGAAATGCTTCAGGCCGAGCGTCCTCTGCGTTATCGGGAAGAGTGGGTAACGATCGCGGATATATTTGGTAAGGAAGAGGAACCGGTGGCGGTGGCCCGCTTTAATCTGGCTTTCCGCTTCGATCATGAAAGTAACGATGCCTGGCAGACTTGTGCTATTGCGCGGTTGCGCAGGGATGGACAGGGCGGTTGGCGGCAGGATGCGGATTTTGTGCCACCGATGGCCATGTTTTCGGCAAGTAGCGTGTTACGTGAACGTCTGGTCTTACTGAACCGTCAGCTACGCTCCCGCCGTCAGCGCCTGATGGCGATGCGCCGTGAAAGCAATGAGCGGATGGCCGATTTTGCGGTGGCGGATGTCTCCCTGTTCTGGTTGCTCAATGCGCTGAATACCCACGCCCGTGTTCTTTCTGAATATGAACATTTTCCTCATCGCCATCCGGAACAGCTCTGGCAGGAACTCGCGCGTCTGGCAGGCAGCATGTTGACCTTTTCGCTTGACAGGGATCTGGACGCCATTCCGGGTTATGACCATTTGGTGCCGGAAAATACCTTCCCGCCGTTGTTTGAACTGATCAGCGAACTGCTGGAAGCCAGCCTGCCATCACGGGTCGTTGCGGTCAATATGATCAGACAGGATGAGCAGACCTGGAAAGCGGTGCTGCATGATATCCGTCTGCGCGAAGAAGCAGATTTTTATCTCTCGGTTCGTTCTGATCTTCCTGCCTGGCAGGTGGCTGAAAAGTTTGCCGAGATGGCCGTCGCCGGCACCCCGGATGATGTGGGACAAATATCCGGCGTGGCGATGGAAGGCATCAGTCTTATCCCGTTAAGCCGTGTCCCTGCGGCGCTGCCGGTACGGCTGGAAAACCAGTACTTCGTGCTGGATATGGCGAGCCGGGCGGCGCATGACATGCTGGAGCAGGGCGTCTGTCTGTTCTATGTGCCTTCGTTGCTGGGCGAACTTGAACTTGAACTGTTTGCGGTGTTGCGCTCATGAGAAAGGACATCGATATTGACGACCTGATGGCCGACACCTGGCTTACCGTGGCTCAGTTGCGCCATGGCGCCAAAGCGCCAGACGGGCAGGCGCTGTACAGGAACTGCTGTGCGCAGGTGGAAAGTGTGCGGGAGGCGCTTGAACGCGCGGGTTATGATAACGCCAGTATCATGCACATTTCTTATGCACAATGCGCCCTGCTGGATGAAGCGGTAATGAACCGCAAAACGGCTGAACAGGCTCCCGCAGACAGCGACAACGGAAAGGCGGCAGAACCGGTACCGACGGATGTGGACGAAGAGATGAAAGTCTGGCGCGCCGCGCCGTTACAGGCTCGCTATTTTGGTTCACTGCGTGCAGGGGGCGCGTTGTATGACCGCATTGCTGAAGTTTTGCGCCAACCATCGCCGGTACCCGCGGTATTGACCTGTTATCAGCGTGTTCTGGCGCTGGGTTTTCAGGGGCAATTCAGCCTGTCCGGCGTGGGCCAGGCGCAGCGGGAGGAAATCCTTGATACCCTGAATAAGCGGGTTCCGCCGCTGGAAACAGGGATCTCCCTGGTGGTGCATAAAACCGGAAAACGGCGCTACAACCTCCTGCGCTCCGTGTGGTTCTGGGTTGTTCTGACCATAGCACTGACTGCCCTGGCCTGGGTTGGCGGCCATTTGTGGTTGCAGGATTTGCTGCGTCAGCAACTTCCGGAGTTGCACTGATGCACAGAACCGTACTGTTACGGGCCGTTTTTCCGCCGCTGATTTGTACCATCGCCGTGCTCTGGCTGGTTTGGGGATACCTGGACCTTCCGGTGTTACTGAAAGGTGCTCTGACGGTGCTGGGGGGGATTGTTGTTCTGTTGCTGGCTGGTCAGCGTTACCGTCGGCAACGTTCTGTCGTGCAGCATGCTGATGGCGGCATTTATCCACCTGAGGGTTTTACCGGTCCCGTTTTACTGGTCTGTGGGGATGTCAGTGACAACCTGTTTGCGGAGAGCCCCTGCCGGACGACTGCTCAGGGATGCTATCTGCAGGTGGCATCAACTGAACAACTGCATACATTTGCCGGACAGTTACTGGCACGTGAACCCATGATGGCCGGACAGCTGGTGGTGATGTTTCGCTGTCTGCCGGGTTTGCACGAAGATGAAGGGGAACTGCAGGCTTCCCTGAAAACGCTGCGCCAGCAGGTGAAACAGCTGAAAGCGCTTTCTGGCTATACACCGCCAGTAGTGATCAGTGGCGAGTTTTCGGGGCCGGAGACTCCGTGGATGGTGCTTCGGGGTAACTCATCGCTGGTCTGTCCACCGGATGAGCCGGCGCTGTCGTTTGGTGACTGGCTCCTGCTGCCGGAAAATGCAGACAGGTTACCGTTCTTATCACATGCAATGGCATTTATGCAGCAGGTCATACTGGATGAGCTGGCCAAAGTAGATCCATTGTGTCCTGCGATATCTCCGTTCGCGGTGGTGATGCGGACTGGGCATGTGCCGGTCACAATGCAGGCGTTGTGGTCGCAATGGCTGTTCCGCCATACCCGACTGCTCCCACCGGTCAACGTCATAACCTGTTCACCCCTGTGGCACTTTGCTGATCCTGTTTTAGCGCTGCTGGCACCTTATGCCCGCCCATTGCAGGGGGGGGAAACCGGACGCCGGGTAGTGATGGTGTTATTGCTGTGTGCGCTCGCGGCTGTCGGTCAGTCGGTAATGCATAATCAGCGGCTTATTCAGCGAGTCAGCGCCAATTTGCAACGCTGGCAGGCAATCCCAATGACCCACTACATCCCTAAAGCACAGGCATTGCATGTGTTGCAGCAAGAGGCTTTGTTGCTGGAGCGCTGGCAACGCCAGGGGGTACCGCAGCGTTATGGTCTGGGGCTCTATCCTGGTGAGCGCTTGTGGCTGAGTATCCAGCAGGCCATTGATACGTATGTGCCGCAGCCCCCTCCACCACCGAAGCCGGAACCCAAAGCCGTACCGGTGCCGAAGATGGTTCGTCTCGACAGCCTGTCGCTGTTCGATTCCGGGAAGGCGGAACTGAAAGCCGGCTCAACAAAAATGCTGGTGAATTCCCTGGTGGATATCAAAGCCCGGCCCGGCTGGCTGATAGTGGTCAGCGGACATACCGACAACACCGGCAGTCCACAACAAAATCAGGCGCTCTCCCTGAAACGCGCCGCGGCGGTGCGGGACTGGATGCGCGACACCGGCGACGTGCCGGAAAGCTGTTTTGCAGTGCAGGGCTATGGCGAGAGCCGCCCGGTTGCAGACAACGACACCCCGGAAGGCCGAGCGCTTAACCGGCGGGTCGAAATCAGTCTGGTACCGCAGGCGGACGCCTGTCAGTTACCGGACTCCCCCCCACCGTCATCACAGGATGGTGACGGTTTTTGACAGCAGCACACACGCACCAGTCATTCGGACGGTGTACCGGGGTGGCGACGGCGGTATCCGCAGGACGGACACCCCGGGAAGCGGCCTGAAGGATGGCGTGTATAAACGTGTATAAAAAGGAGACTTACACATGGCAATTCCAGTTTATTTGTGGCTGAAAGACGACGGCGGCGCGGACATCAAGGGTTCAGTGGATGTTCAGGACCGTGAAGGGAGTATCGAAGTGGTGGCGCAGGAGCACAACCTGTACATCCCGACCGATAACAACACCGGCAAGCTGACCGGCACCCGTATCCATACGCCGTTCCAGTTCACCAAGGAAATCGATTCATCCAGTCCGTATCTGTACAAGGCGGTGACCACCGGGCAGACGCTGAAGTCAGCGGAATTCAAGTGGTACAAAATCAACGACGCGGGTCAGGAAGTGGAGTACTTCAACACTAAACTGGAAAACGTGAAGGTGGTGAAGGTGAATCCGGTGATGCATGACATCAAGGACCCGTCCTTCGAGAAACACAACCATCTGGAACGCATTGAACTGCGTTACGAAAAAATCACCTGGACCTACACGGACGGCAACATCATTCATTCCGAT
>NZ_RQVV01000020.1 GCF_009295515.1 Erwinia endophytica
GAGGCCGATGACTGCATAAAGGTCAGACAGAATAAGTGCCTGAATAATCTGGTTGAGCAGGATCACCGTAATATCAAACGCCGGATACGACAGATGCTGGGATTCAAATCATTCCGCCGGGTGCAGGCTGTCCTTGCGGGTATTGAGCTGGTTCATATGATACGCAAGGGTCAGTATGCTCATCCTGACGGGGACGGATTGTCGCCGGCAGAACAGTTTTACCTTCTGGCTGCCTGAAAACCAGGCAGCGCATTTTCTGCCGGTCTGCTGTCGTTAATGCGACAGAACCATAAAAGTGACGCCAATACGGTCGCTCTGACCACACTCAATGCCGACAAAACTGATGAAGAAAGTATCACTATCAGGCAGAGCAACTATCTGAACAACCTTGTGGAGCAGGCTAACCGGAACATCAAACGACGGACGCGACCAGTCCTGGGATTCAAATCATTCCGGAGGGCACAGACCATACTTGCGAGTATTGAGCTGGTAAACATGATCCGTAAAGGCCAGCTTCATCATCCAGCTGGCGAAGGATTGTCGTCTGCAGAACAACTCTATCTGCTGACTGCCTAAAAAACAGGCAATTCAATTTTTACTGGCCTGATGTCGTTAATGCGACAGAACCGATAATCCGCTACATCACGGGTTATTACAGGGTCATCCGACCTCACTGATATAACGGCGGTCTGACGCCAAACGAATCTGAACGATTGTACTACTTACAGTCTAATGCGGTGCCAGTATTAGTTGACCACTACATTTTTTAATCATAGGTCAGCACGAATTCTGTATCTGCGTTTGCGGTACCAGGTGAGACGGTATTATCGGTGGCAACATAGCTGGCATAAAAGCTCAGCGTTGCATCACCATTGTCGTCAACAAGTACCTGAGGGGAATCTTCGCCCACAGGAATGAGTTTCTGGGAACTGTCCATAATCTGAATACCCACCCCAGCAGCGGAACTGTCATCGCTCAGAGCCAGAAGATTGTTATCATGACTGTCCTTTTTTCCGTCAAATGACACCGTCACGCCATTTGCGGTGCAACCAGTCAGGTGGATAGTAAAGGGCACGTAAGCGGTATGGTCACCGGGCTTCTTAAATTGTTTTGGTGCCCAGCTCCCCAAAACAACGGTTTTATCTACATCACCCGGCTCCACCTCGCACTCCAGCGCCACTATAGTTCCGGAAAGACGTATATTAACTTCTCCCAGGGTTCCGTCAGCAAAGGCTGAAGACAGGCTCATACTTGCCAATATCATGAATACAGAATACAGAACGTCGGCGTATTTCCATACAGACTGCTGCCTGTGCATGATACGATTTTTTAAATCAGTCAAAATCCACACGCAGGTATCCCTCCGCCATAAATTTACCTTCTGCTGGTTTATTACCAGTAATACTTACGGGCCAGGCAGTGATGGGCACGGATGCTGAGGCATTGTCATCTAACTGAAACGGTATTTTGCTGTCAATGTTATTTGGCGTAAGCGGATTCCTGTCTTTATCTGCCACAATGAATCCCAAATCTTTATTATCCGAGATGACAGCATTGCCAGACACACTATTAGTCTCCAGTCTCATTGTGAGCAGAGTTTGTGCATCAATGTTTGTACATTTTATACCAATAGTTTTGGTTTGTGGATTAACTCCATCAGGTTTATTCCCCGCGCCAGCCTGAGAGAATGCTGCCGCCCCAATATCCCCAAAATCCATGGTTATAATATCTCCAGCATTAAGTTCACAACTCTGTGGGACGGTAACGCTCAACTGGACATTTAATTGACTCATTCGCGGACCTGTTTCAACAGTATCTTCAATCGTTGATGCCTGCACATAACTGGCAACAACATTTACAGGGGCAAATCCGACAAATGGTTTGATAATCATCACCTGTATATTTCCCCGGCTTCCTGAACCCCATCCACCATCGCCAGTCGAACCACCTTTACAGCTATCTGAAGGACACTCATTGCCCTTAGTAAAGGGAATGGGGAAATACTTATAAACTTTACCAGCAACAAATTGCTCCATAGCAATAGCTATGTAATCATTTACTTTATACCAGGTAACATCATTTATAACTTGATAGACTGGCAGATCAGAGTCTGCATGAATGAATGCTTGATCATAAGAGTTTCCATCAACGTCACAGGTCGCATAATAATATCCATCAAGCGAAAATGAAGCTTTCGCTATAACTTTTCCAGCTAAGTCGTCATTTGCTCCGGCCGCAAACGTACCATCACTTGGTGCATAAGTGAAAATGTGTGTGCCACCGGTTGGTGTACAAACTCCGCTATACGCCTGCGCGCAAGGTAGATATAAGCCTAACAGTATAAATATAATCGTCAGGTTAGCCATTATTATTTTCATTGGCTGTTTGTTTCCTCTAAACATTATTTCCATTACCCGTTTCCTTCAATACAGGCAAGCGTCATCTGGGCTACAGGTAAATCTTCACTCCCCGCAGGTAGTGCATACGGTATCTCACAGTTATCTGACGGTCTGTTCCCCCATTGCACTGCCAAACGTCCTTTCAATGGAACGCCAGTCAGATAGATATCCCCGTTCTCACTGACTACTCCGGAGGCTCCGCTAGTTTTCTCTGTCACCACCGCCCCAAATGGTACTGAATGATTCGCGTGCTGCAGCGAAAACAGAGCCCGGATTCCCACATGCGTTTTGTATTCGACACGCACCAACGCACCTTCTGTCGGCACCACGCTCTGCACGTTGTCCTCCAGGTCGGTATGTGTATCCAGGCTGTTCACATCCAGTGCTACTCTGTTGCTGCGGTAAACGGTGGCATACGGCATTACGGCATAACCCCGCCAGTCCGTACTGACACCTGTCTCATTTTCAACATGTACCCCTTTTGCTCCCGGAGCCTTAATCAGCACATTTGTATCCCCCAGCGACTGGCTGAACGTGATACCGTTTGCGTGAGCAACTATCCCACCGGAAAGGTCCCAGTTATACACATGGTCATAGCGGCTGTAGCCATACCCGGCTCCGGCTTTCGCATAAGCACCCTGCCAGTCCACATTCAGGTTACCGCTGTTGCCGTTTTTGCTGTCATGACCCTGCATCACGCTGTATTCAAGATTATGCTCCCTGAGCAACGTTCCACTGACTCCGGCTTGTATGTGCGCTACACCGTTCTGGTCCCTGCTGGCCTGGGAAGTGGCATACATACTGCTGAGCGACACACGCTCCGGCATGTCATGACTCAGCCAGCGACCGAGCGGTACAGACACACTCAGCGACAGAAGTCGGTCTTTTTCCGGCAGTCCGCTGCTTTCATTAAGAGAATAAGACAGACTGTAACTGACCCCGTGCCAGCTACTGGCGAACCCGGCCCTGTACCATTTATCACTTCCTGTCGAGTTCCAGTAGTCCTGACGGGTGGCTGACAGGTTCAGCGAGCCAATATCATTTATCTGCTGGGATACACTTAATTGAAAACGCCCTTTTTTACTCCGCCGCAGATTGTGATAACTGACCGGTTCGTAATGTGGTCCGCGTCCATCGTGATCATCTTTCCATTCATACTGATATCCGCTCATGTCATCCCAGGCCACTTCATCCAGCGTGTAAAATCCCCGGGTGGAATAACGGTATCCCAGCAACTGGAATGTGGTGCCATACTGGTTAAGCGATTTGTCATACAGAAAGCGCACAGACTGTCCACTGTGATGGCTGCCGTCTGCCAGTTCACTCTGGGCTGTGGTAACATCAGTGGACAGCGCCCCCCAGTTTCCGAGGTTACGCCCCATACCTACTGCGGCTGAAGTATACTGTTTTGCCAGTTGTACTCCGCCAAGCAGCGTCATACCGTTCCGGAAACCGCGGGCCAGCGTTCCCTCGACAAATACCGGATCGCCTTTTCCGGACTGACCACTACGGTAACGGCCTGCGACCAGATCGAATTTAGAGCGCCCTTCACGCTGCAGAAGTGGCACTGTGGAATAAGGAACGACAAACTTCTGGATATTTCCGTCATCGCTTTCAACCGTCACTTCCAGGTCTCCGCTGGAGGAGGTCGGGTTGAGGTCATTAATTTCAAATGCGCCGGACTGAACCGTATTCTGGTAAATGACGTAACCATTCTGACGAACTGTCACTTTCGAACGTCCCGCAGCAATACCCCGTATCGTGGGTGCATATCCCTGCTGACTGTCAGGATACATCGGGTCAGAAGAAAACAGTCTGACACCGCGAAAACCCACGCTGTCGAAAAGTTCTCCCGCGCTGTTGCTGTCCCCCAGTACCAGCTCGCTTTTCAGGGGGATGACTGTGCGTTCCGCATAGGTGGAGATATTCTGCCACTGTCTGCGTCTGTACCCATTACCGGAGTCAAAATAACTCCAGGCACCGTTATTTCGCAGACGCCACGCGCCAAGATTTAACCCGCTGGTCAGATTCAGGTAATAACTGTCACTGCCGCGACTTTTGCTGCCAGTCATGGCATAACTGACCAGGCCTGCATTAATCCCCTGCTCCCACTCTTCCGGGGGGATATAGCCTCTGACGCTGTTCTGCAGAGCCACCTGTGGAAACGTCAGCATCAGTTTCTGCGACGGAAAATCATAATGAGAGCCTGCACCGGGATAGATGCGCATAAAATCCACGCACTGATTTTCATCCTTTACATTCTTCAGGTCAGGCTCAGAGTAGGTGTCCACGCCCAGGCGCTTAAGCCACTTCATCGTCAGGCAGGGGACCAGCCCGGAATCATCAGTCTGCGTGTTACCGTTATGATTAACCGTCATCTGTTCAGCACCGTCTTTCACCACTGAGCTGCCAGTGGCGGTTTCCGCCGGCTTAAAACGCATATCACTGGTTGTGATGAATTCATCATTCATCCAGATATCAACACGATACACGCCTGGAGCCTGCCCTGCGCCACTTTCAAAACGGGACAAATCTGCCACCTCTCCGCCATCCCGGGCCAGGAAAGCCGGATTAAACCAGTCATCCGCATAAACTCTGTCGCTGAGAGCAGCAGCCACAGCCAATGCCGCGTAACTGGCCACCAAAACCAGTATCCGTGGGGATTTATCAGGACGATACATAATTCACAGTCTCAATTGTGATGACGAAAGAAGAACTACTTAAAAACACCTTTCTGCTGTGGCGTAACAGCACCGTAATCATTTACGGACTGGAAACGGATTTCTCCTGATGTACCAGCGGGTAGTGGAATATCCAGTTTACCTAATGGGGGGACCATACTGTTTTTCAGTTTATTACCGCCGACGGTGATATTCACCATACTCTGGTAATAGGGCGTTGGATTAAACACAGTCAGCTGTTTCCCATCATTGTGGAATCGCAATTTTTTATAGGATTCTACTTCTCCCATATTTAATCCTTCAGGGCGCATAAATAACTTAATTCTCGATAATACTGCCAACTGCAGTGTATTCTTATCCTTAATTGCTTCTTTATTTATGGCCGGAATGGCTTTCACATTCATCCAGAAAACCGTTTCCCTGTCTTTTGGCAGGGGTTTACCTGTATACATAATTCGCAGACTGTTCTCACTCTTCGGTGAAGCTGTAAATAAAGGTGGTGTGACAATAAAGTCGCGAACCCGTTGCCCACTGGTATCTTCAACCCAGGCCTGAATCAAATAACGTTCATGTGAATCAGTGTTCGTTACCGACAGGGAAGCCTGCTTGTCTTCTTCATAATAAATAACCCGTGTTGCCCCAGGCGCAATACCACCGGCCACCGCAGAATGGAATAAAAACACTGACCACAGAGTCAGTGGAATAAAAAATAATAACTTTTTCATAAAATAAAAATCTCAAATAACCAGGTTTAAATCATGGGTAAGAAATCCCGAACCAGACTTCACTGTGCAGAGATCCCGGATAAATATCCCGGGATGTGGCCCGGTAACGAGCCAGGTAATGCAGTTCTGTTTCATTCCCACTTACCCGCGTAAATGATGCAGGCGGCCTGCCGGGAATAAGCTGTTCCCCGTTAACATCTGATATCATCAGTCCGAGCCCGCTATATCCGGCATTGCCGGTGATCCCAACAGGTCCTCCGTCCGAGGAAGTGACTAAAAAAACATCCGGTTCTTTGGGATCTGTCATGCCTGAAAACAGTATGCCGGTATGGTCAACCAGTTCTGGATTACAGTCTGTCAGTTTGATGGTAAAAGGAATGCCCTCTGTTGCAAACGTTCCTACCTTACCAAAGTCTCGGGGCGTATAGTGACCCATATTAATATGCATATCCTGACTTTCAGATGAAATACTACAGCCACCTTCATTCAGTTCACCCTTAAGATGAATATCGCCACCAATAATCGTAACCTGGTGATTTCGGGCACTGGCCCCGTTAAAACAGAAGAGTGCAAAAGTAAACAGGCCAGCCAGTGTATGCAGGAAGGTCATCATATTTTCCGCCATGATGTATCCCGGCAGGGAACAACTCTGCCGGGAAAGATTAACCTGAAAAGAAGGAATGGTTACTGATACTGCATAATGAAAGTGGCATCTGCATTTGCTTTGCCTGCAGCTACAGAAGCGCCGTCAGCAATATACTGCGCTTTGAAATTCAGCACATTTTCACCATCAATCAAATTTACTGGTGTTGAGAAAGCTGACGCATCAACAGGGACGACTTTTGACGCACTGTCTGTAATCTTAATCCCCACTCCTGAAGCAGTAGCTTCGTTGCTGTCATCCGTCCCTGAGTCTACCGCCAGTAATGTGGCTGAATTCTCGTCCTGTGTACCCTGGAATGCTACTGCGGCAGTAGATGCTGTAGAGGTGTCACAGTCTTCAAGCTTGATGGTAAAAGGAACCTCTGATCCCTTTTTCTCGTTGGTAATATGATGCACAGTGTACTCTCCAAGTTTCACAATCTGGCCATCAGAATCGGTACTGACGGCACAGGGTGCATCAACCAGCTCACCTGTAAAATGGATGGTGCCGCCGGTAACGGTGGTGGTGGAGGTAGAGGGGGTGGAGTCAGCCGCATAAACCGTTCCCGCACACATAGCCACAGCTGTACCCATCGCAATGACGATTTTATTCAGTTTCATAAATATCCTAATTACCTTACTTTATTTCAAAAGATACCTGTTTTTCTCAAACAGGCAGTTAATACACACTATTAAATCCCCCAGATGAAAGACTGGGGGCGTCATTTAATAGAGTGCTGCATGAGGTTAACATCTCACTTAAATAACTTACCAAAAAAATAATTTACAAATCACCACTACACTAAAAAAAATCAACAAGAAAAAACCCAAAGAAACAATCAATAAGAACATTGCCAACTCTTAATTATATTGCTTTAGCGATAAAGTAATATAATGATTCCCTGTCTGCCGGAGCGGCGCCTCCGACATACATCAGGCGCAGCGTGTTTTCGTTTTTCGGGCCGCTCAGGTACAGCGGGGGCGTCACTACAAAATCATGCGTTTTCCTGCCCGACGCATCCTCAACCCAGGACTGCACCAAAAATGAATCCGTTGTCGACGAATTACTTATCGCCAGACTTTCCTGCTTCGCGCTCTGTGGATAAACAATCCGCGTTCCCTGAATGGAAATACCACCTTCCGCCATCGCGGATAAGGATGCCAGGCAGGCACTGGCAACCATCAGTGCTGTCACTGTTTTTTTCATTAAATCTGAATATAAAGACATAATCCCTCCAGCCTGGAAACTTTCCCAGCCTCTGATAAAATACTTTTGTTTCTTTTCCTGAAAGAGAAACAAAAGAACTTTCGTTACGTTAAAAATGTAATGGTACGCACCATGAACCGTTACCTGTTGAATAATACAGGATAAATTTAGCACCAAAAAAAATAGAGTTTAAATCTTAAGTTTAAAATAATAATAACAGAACTGAATATTTACCCTGTGATTTATCATATCAGTCTGTGGGAAGGATAACATTCGCCATCTTATCCAGCACTCCTCTCAATGCAGAAAAATATTCGCTACCATCATCATTTTTTCGTAAGCACTCGCTCAGCTTGCTTCTGATGTAAACATTTTCAGGGCTGGAGCATACTTTGTTAAATTTCTTTAACAAAACCAAACATCATCAAG
>NZ_RQVV01000021.1 GCF_009295515.1 Erwinia endophytica
TCAACCCGGCGGTCGCTAAACCGTTATTCCGTGTCAGTGGAGGCGCATTATAGGGATCCTTTTTGTGAGTACAAGACTTTTTTCGATCTTTCTATCCGGTTGATGAATTTTCACTCTTTTCGCTAAGTTATCAGACCATCTGCACAAAATTAACGCTATTTTGCTGGCAGATATTGATCGTTAATCGTCTCTCGCACTACGATTCAAAGATCCTGTTTCACAATGAGGTGGTTATGCCTGGGAATGTACGTCCATATAAAGATACCTATCCGCAGCAAGGTCAGAGAGTCATGGTAGATACATCCAGCGTAGTGGTGGGTGATGTTCTGTTAGATGATGATGTTAGCATTTGGCCGCTCGTCGCCATTCGTGGTGATGTCAATCGGGTGGTCATTGGTAAACGTAGTAATATTCAGGATGGATCCGTACTGCACGTGACCCATAAATCAGCGACAAATCCTGAAGGCTATCCATTGATTATCGGTGAAGATGTGACCGTAGGCCATAAAGCCATGCTACATGGATGTAAGATCGGCAATCGTGTACTGGTAGGAATGGGCTCGATCCTGCTGGATGGCGTTATAGTAGAAGATGATGTGATGATTGGTGCTGGTAGTCTGGTTCCGCCAGGTAAACGTCTGACCCGTGGATTTCTCTACTTAGGCAGCCCAGTCAAACAAGTACGCCCGCTCACAGAGGCAGAAATCAGCGCGTTGCTCTATTCGTCTGACAATTATGTCCGCTGGAAAAATGACTATCTCGCCCAGGAAAAATAATCCTATCCCTGATCCCCCTCTCCTCTATAGTGATGAGTGATGGCAACCTCATCCTCAAGCTCTCAACAATATAGAGACGGAAAAGATCCAATCTGGCCTCGTCACCGCCCAAGCGGCGAATCCGTTCAGTGATTCACCACTGGCGGCAGAGGCAATCTTTAAAACAGTTAATCCGTGCGGAACAAACGATCACCTTACTCGTCGATTCCCACCATTCTCAGCAGGAGAACGAATCGCCTGATTCACGTACTGAGTTCTTCTTTCAGTATCGCGATAACCGGAGTGATATCAGGAAGTTTGCGGTGCCATAAGAAGAAAGAATGAGCAGCCTGTCCCACCAGCATCCCCAGACCATCCGCCAATTCAGTTGCGCCCATCTGACGGCACCAACTAAGAAATGGCGTTAGCCCCGTCTGATAGAACATGTCGTAACAGCGAGAATTTGGATTGATAAGTGTTGCAGTCAGCACAGGAATATCACCGCTGACACCACTGGATGTTGCATTGATAATTAAATCAAACTGCTCACCTTCCAACTGATCCATTGCTCGAGCCTGGATTTCTCCTGAGTGCTGAAAAACATCTGCCAACAGTTGTGCCTTATTGAAAGTTCGGTTGGTGATGGTCAGGGAGCAACCAAATGAAAGTAATGGCAGGATAACGCCACGCGCTGCACCGCCAGCCCCCACCAGCAAAATACGATCATTGGGCTTAATCAACGTCAGTCTTTCAAGGTCCGTCAGCAAGCCAATGCCATCGGTGTTATCGCCCAGCAGACGACCATCTTCCAATCGCTTTATGGTATTCACTGCACCAGCCAGCGAGGCTCGTGGCGTCAGTTCATCCACCAATTCATAAGCCTGCTCTTTGAAAGGCAAAGTCACGTTAGCCCCCTTGCCCCCCTGCGCAATAAACTCCGCAACAGATTGAGCAAAAGCCTCGATCGGTGCGCAGATCCGCCCATAGGGATGGGGTATTCCCATCTGCTCGGCAAACAGTTGGTGAATACGCGGCGACTTACTGTGATTTATCGGATTGCCGAACACCGCAAATTGTTGATTCATTGTAGTTATCCTTGACGGATGAGCTCACCGGTTAAAGCATGGCGAATTTCTGACGGATTGTTACGTCCCCCGGTTTCTGCCAGAAAAACAGGAAAATCATCCCCAAATTGCTGGTAAACTTCCGCCACCGTTCGGCAGGGAGGTAAGTTGCTAAGATTAGCGCTGGTTGAAACCAAAGGCTTGTTAACTGCCCGGCAGAGTTGCCGTACGAAGGGATGATCACTGACCCGTACAGCCAGAGAGTCAAAACGTCCCGTTAACCAGTGAGGCGTTGTTGAACGCGCAGGCACAACCCAAGTCACCGGTCCAGGCCAGCAGGCGAACATGCGATCTTTCTGTTGTTCAGAAAGCTGCGAATCGTCCAGATAGGGTTGCAGTTGCAGATAATCGGCAGCAATCAGGATCAGCCCTTTTTCAATCGGACGCTGCTTTAATGCCAACAAAGCCATAACGGCAGATTCATTATCGGGATCGCACCCCAAGCCAAAAACAGCCTCAGTTGGATAGGCGATAACCGCACCCTGTTTGATTTGCGCGATACAAAAATCCAGGGATCCCGGTAAACACTCATTCTTCACTGCCGTTTCCTGCTGCTATTACTGGCTTCCCGCAGGCTTTATTGGCGCAACAACGCCGGGCTCCGCGCACCGCTTTTTTCTCAATTAATAAAGGAAAATGGCAAAACTCACATTCACCCTCAACCGGGGTAAAATTAACCGCAAACTGGCAATCCGGATAGCGATCGCAAGCGTGAAAAGTTTTGCCATAACGTGAACGGCGCTGGACAAGCTTACCCTGCTGGCACTGTGGACAAACAAACGTGGTTTCGTCCGGTTTGTCGATCAATTCAGTGTGTTCACATTCAGGATAATTGCTGCAGGCGATAAACATCCCGTAACGTCCTTGCCGCAACACCAATTCGGCCTGACATTCAGGACAGTATTGTCCTTCAAGGACCTTAACGATATGACCGTCAACCTGATGCTTTAGCGGACGAATATAATCACATCCAGGATATTTCGAGCATCCAAGAAAAGCACCGTGTTTCCCGGAGCGAATAATCAATTCTGCCCCACACTGGGGGCAGGGCGGCTCATTTTTTCGCACAGCGAAAAGCGCTGTTTTATTCATATACGTTCACTAACACGAAGGGGCTCTTCAGTGTACTATTCCTTCATTGACGTCGAAAAGAAGCTCTTCCATTTGCTGATAGGCGTTTTCACATCCGGGGATATTGAACAACACCATCAACACGACCCATTTGAGATCTTCAAGATCAAACTCGAGGGTATCCAGCGCCATGATGCGTTCGATAACCATTTCACGGGTTTCCAGATTCAGCACCTGAATTTGCTCCAGGAACAGAATAAAGCCCCGACAATTGGCATCTAAACGCTGGCTTTCTTCCTCGGTGTAGATACGCATAGACAGCGGATCGGTGGTCAGCAATATCGGAGCAACAAGACCGTCCTGATAATCTGCCAGCTTTTCCAACCAGTTCAACGCATTATAGATATCTTCACGATGAAAACCGGCATCGGTTAAATCATCAGTCAATTTATCCTGGTCAACTCGCATTTCTGCTTCGTTGTGGATATACGTTTCAAATAAGTACATTAGTACGTCGAACATGGCTTGCCCTCCTCAATCGGACATAGCCGCCGGGTACAGCTGCGATCCACCCTGCTAACTCCAACTCAAGCAACTTAGCTACAATGGTTGGCACAGGTTGGCCGGCACGTTCAGCGACGACGTCAACAGGTGTAACCTCATCTCCTACGTTAGCCAACACATCAGCAAATGGCAATGGAGTATTGCTCTGCTGAGCAGAATATATTGTGCTTTTTTGCAAAGCAGGGAGCCATTTCAAATCACTTTGCAACTGCTCAAGGATAGAATTAGGGTGCGCAGTTAATAACGCCCCTTGCTGAATCAACCAATGTGTTCCTTCACTCCCTGGGTTGCCTATCGCGCCTGGCACAGCGTAAACATCGCGATTCTGCTCCAGCGCCAGTCTGGCCGTAACCAGCGAACCACTCTTCAATCCCGCTTCCACCACCAGAACCCCCAAACTAAGGCCACTGATAATCCGGTTACGTTGAGGAAAATGCCTCGCCAATGGCCTGGCCTGCAAAGGAAACTCAGAAATAATCGCACCGCCACTGGCAACAATTTCCCCTGCCAGTGAAGCGTGTCGACGGGGATAAATATGGTTTAATCCGCTCCCCAACACCGCCAACGTTTTTCCTCCTACCGCCAAGGCGCCACGATGAGCAATACCATCAATGCCGGTTGCCAGGCCACTTGTGATTGTTATGCCATTGAGTGCCAGAGCTTGCGCGAAGAAGGTTCCCCAATTCTGCCCATAGTGCGAGCAATTTCGGCTGCCAACGATAGCAATTTGTGGCGTGAGTAACAGACTGGGGTCTCCCTGCACAAAAAGCAGCCCAGGATAATGCGTAATACTCCTTAACCGCTCTGGATAAAACGGGCTGTCAAAAGTGAGCAGATGATGTTGTAAATGTTCGAGCCAATCGAGCGTCGCCGTAATCACCGCTTCATCATTCTGCAGGAAGTCTTTCACCTGCTCCGGACCCAGACCGGCATATTTCAGTTCCTCTGCACCGGTTCCACCCAACTGTTGTAAAGAATCAACAATCTGCAATTGTTGCTGACTTTTTAATCCTTTTACCCCTGACAAGCGCAACCAAATCTCCGCTGGCGTCATCACATAATCCATGTTATAGCCTCTCGCTAACGTAGCGGCAATGCTGTCAATCACGGCCCGAAATGTCTACAATAAGGGAGATAAATCTCAACCCTCTTGAACACAGATCTGGAAAGTTATGTCAGTTTTGCAGGTATTACATTTTCCTGACGATCGCTTGCGCATCGTTGCGAAACCCGTAAAAGAAGTGAATGCAGACATTCAGCGTATCGTTGATGATATGTTCGAAACCATGTACGCCGAAGAAGGTATTGGGCTGGCGGCGACGCAAGTCGATATCCATCAGCAGATTATCGTGATTGACGTTTCGAAAAATCGTGACGAGCGCCTGGTGTTGATCAATCCAGAAATGCTCGAAAAAAGCGGTGAAGCTGGTATCGAAGAAGGCTGTCTCTCTATTCCCGAACAACGTGCGCTGGTGCCTCGCGCTGAGAAAGTTAAAATCCGGGCGTTGGATCGTGAAGGTAACCGCTACGAACTGGAAGCGGATGGTCTGCTTGCCATCTGTATTCAGCATGAGATGGATCACCTGGTCGGTAAACTCTTTATCGATTATCTCTCGCCAATGAAACGCCAGCGCATTCGTCAGAAGCTGGAAAAACTTTATCGCCAAAATGCTCGGGCCTGATGAGCCACTCAATAAGGGAACAGTGTGTCCGACCTAAACATTATCTTTGCCGGCACCCCTGACTTTGCAGCGCGTCATCTTGATGCATTGCTGTCATCCAGCCATAACGTGGTCGGGGTCTTCACCCAACCAGATCGTCCTGCCGGCCGCGGAAATAAGCTGACTCCAGGCCCGGTTAAACAGTTAGCGGTGCAGCACAACATCCCTGTTTTCCAGCCCAAATCATTGCGTCCGGAAGAAAACCAGCAATGGGTTGCCAACCTGAACGCCGATGTGATGGTGGTAGTGGCCTACGGATTGATCCTCCCAGCCCCTGTGCTGGCTATGCCGCGTCTGGGCTGTATTAATGTGCATGGCTCCCTGCTGCCCAAATGGCGCGGCGCGGCACCAATTCAACGTGCACTCTGGGCCGGCGACAGAGAAACCGGCGTAACTATCATGCAGATGGATGTGGGCCTGGATACGGGGGATATGCTGTATAAACTGGCATGCCCGATTGAGCCGCAGGATACCAGCGCCACCTTGTACAACAAACTTGCTGAGCTCGGCCCTGCCGGAATGCTGGCGACCCTGGAGTTGCTTTCTTCTGGCACCGCCCGGCCAGAAGTTCAGGATGAAGCCCTGGTCAGCTATGCGGAAAAACTCAGCAAAGAAGAAGCAAAGCTCGACTGGTCACTTTCCGCCGTACAATTAGAACGTTGTATTCGTGCGTTTAATCCCTGGCCTGTCAGCTATTTCACTATTGCCGATCAACCGGTGAAAGTCTGGAAAGCATCGGTCCAGCCTCATGTTGACAGCAAACCAGGTGAAATTATACAGGCAGACAAACTCGGTATTCAGGTAGCGACGGCGGAAGGCGTGCTGGTGCTTGAAGACTTGCAACCTGCAGGCAAAAAAACCATGAAAGCCCAGGATCTGCTCAATTCCCGCCGTGACTGGTTCATCCCCGGCAATGTTTTAGCCTGATATTTTGCCCGATCGTCGTATATCGGGCGAATTTTAACTTGCGATAGCGAATGAAAAAAAATACAAACTTGCGCAGCGTAGCTGCCCAGACTATTGAAAAAGTGGTCGAACAGGGACAGTCGCTGAGTAACGTGCTGCCTGTCGCACAAAAAATGTTGTCTGATAAAGACTCTGCCTTGCTGCAGGAGCTTTGCTATGGTGTTCTTCGTACCCTGCCACCGCTGGAATGGATTATCAGTCAACTGATGGCGCGGCCAATGACTGGCAAGCAACGCACCATCCACTTCCTGATAATGGTAGGCCTGTATCAACTGATGTTCACCCGGATTCCGGCCCATGCCGCACTGGCTGAAACGGTAGAGGGAGCTGTTGGCCTTAAACGTCCACAGCTTAAGGGCCTGATCAATGGCGTATTGCGTCAGTTCCAACGAAATCAGGCTGCGCTAACGCAGGCAATGAATGAAGGCGACCAAAAGTATCTACATCCAAAATGGCTTTTGGAGCGCCTGAAGCGGGCCTGGCCAGAACAATGGCCTGGCATTGTTGAGGCTAATAATCATCGCCCGCCGATGTGGCTACGTGTTAATCGCCAGTATCACACTCGGGATACATGGTTGGATCTGCTCAAAAAACAAGGGAAAAATGCTGAACCCCATCCGGTTCATTCGGATGCCCTACGGCTGGAGACCCCGTGTGCGGTTTCTCAGCTTCCCGGTTTCGAGCAAGGTTGGGTGACAGTACAGGATGTCTCGGCTCAGGGGTGCGTAGCTCTGCTTTCGCCACAAAACGACGAGTCGATCCTCGATTTATGTGCCGCCCCCGGTGGAAAAACCACACACATCCTTGAAGCCGCGCCACAAGCTCGTGTGTTGGCTGTCGATATTGATGCTGAACGCCTGGCGCGAATTAGCGAGAATCTTCAGCGCCTGAATATGATCGCAGAGGTTAAACTCGGCGATGGTTGTACGCCTGAGAAATGGTGTGGGACTACACAATTTGACCGCATTTTGCTGGATGCGCCCTGCTCGGCGACCGGCGTTATTCGTCGCCATCCAGATATAAAATGGCTGCGTCGTGACCGTGATATTCCGGAACTGGTCGCCTTACAGCAGCGGATCCTTGAGGCTATCTGGCCACATCTGAAGCCAGGAGGCACGCTACTATATGCAACCTGTTCAGTTTTGCCAGAAGAGAACCATCTACAGATAGCGGCTTTTCTGCAGCGCCATGATGATGTTCTTCTGCAAGACATCGGAAATAACGGGGAGCCGGGTCTACAGGTATTTCCCGACCCAACTGGTGGCGATGGTTTCTATTACGCGAAACTGGTAAAAAAATAATGACTCAGGCCGGTTCACTGGCTTCTTCAGACCCCTTAAACAGACTGAAGCATAATGAAAATAATCATTCTTGGTGCAGGTCAGGTAGGCGGAACGCTCGCCGAAAACCTGGTTGGTGAAAACAACGACATTACCGTGGTCGACACGAATACTATTCGCCTGCGTCAGTTACAGGATAAGTTCGATTTACGCGTCGTACAGGGACATGCTTCCCACCCCCGCGTACTCAGAGAAGCCGGTGCGGAAGATGCGGATATGCTGGTTGCTGTCACCAATTCAGATGAAACGAATATGGTGGCCTGCCAGGTCGCCTATTCCTTATTTAATACCCCCAACCGTATCGCCCGTATTCGTGCGCCGGATTATATCCGCGATGCGGAAAAACTGTTTGTCCCTGAAGCCGTGCCGATTGATCATCTTATCTCTCCTGAACAGTTGGTCATCGATAATATTTACCGGCTGATCGAATACCCCGGCGCGTTGCAAGTCGTTAACTTTGCAGAAGGCAAAGTGAGCCTTGCGGTAGTCAAAGCCTATTATGGCGGTCCGTTAGTCGGTAATGCCCTGTCGATCATGCGCGATCATATGCCACACATTGACACGCGTGTCGCGGCTATTTTCCGTCAGGATCGACCGATTCGCCCCCAGGGTTCCACCATTGTTGAAGCTGGCGATGAAGTCTTCTTTATCGCCGCCAGTCAACATATCAGGGCCGTGATGAGTGAATACCAACGCCTTGAGAAACCCTATAAACGTATCATGATCGTCGGCGGGGGCAACATTGGTTCAGGTCTCGCGCTACGGTTGGAAAAAAACTACAGCGTGAAATTAATCGAGCACGATCCGCAACGCGCTGCTGAACTGGCGGAAGTATTGCAAAATACTATCGTATTCTACGGTGACGCCTCTGATCAGGAATTGCTGGCTGAAGAGCATATCGATCAAATCGATCTGTTTATTGCCATCACCAATGATGATGAAGCCAACATCATGTCAGCAATGTTGGCCAAAAAGATGGGGGCCAAAAAGGTCATGGTGCTGATCCAACGTAAGGCCTATGTTGACCTGGTGCAAGGTAGCGTAATTGATATCGCTATTTCTCCGCAGCAGGCGACTATTTCCGCATTATTAAGTCATGTCCGCAAAGCGGATATTGTTAGCGTCTCTTCTTTGCGCCGCGGTGTAGCCGAGGCTATAGAGGCCATTGCTCATGGTGATGAAACCACATCCCGAGTGGTGGGAAGACAAATCGATGATATCAAACTGCCGCCAGGCACCATTATTGGTGCTGTCGTCCGTGGGGATGACATCATGATAGCCAATGATAATATGCGCATTGAACAGGGCGATCACGTTATCATGTTCCTGACGGATAAAAAGTTTGTTCCCGATGTTGAGCGGCTATTCCAGCCAAGTCCTTTCTTCCTTTAGACAAATAATGGAAAGCTGGTATTCTCCTGATGTTTTACTCCCGAAATAGTGCTTTTATCCATAATCACCGTGGAAAAAGCCCGGGTGTTTGTTAGACTTAATAATTGGCACAGGAAAGGAGATAACAATGAGTTTATTCAAAGAGTTTCGCGATTTTGCGATGCGCGGTAACGTTGTCGACCTGGCGGTCGGTGTCATTATAGGAGCCGCATTCGGTAAAATCGTGTCCTCCCTGGTGGCGAACATTATCATGCCACCTCTGGGATTATTGATTGGGGGTATCGACTTTAAATCCTTTACCTGGATATTAAAACCAGCAGAAGGTTCCACGCCAGCCGTGGTAATGCAGTACGGCGTGTTTATTCAAAGCATCTTTGATTTTGTCATTGTCGCGTTTGCGATTTTTATGGCGATCAAGCTAATGAACAAGCTTTACAAGAAAAAAGAAGTGGAAAAACCAGAACCCACACCGACTGCGGAAGAGACATTATTGACCGAAATTCGCGATCTGCTAAAACAACAAAACGGCCAGTCTTAACCGCCGCGTATATAGCCAAAGAAAACCGCCTGAACAGGGCGGTTTTTTTATGGGCAAAAAAGAGAGAAGGCCAGTGGTAAAACTATTTTTACCACTGGCCTCCCAGTTACTTTTCTTCACATGCTTATCTTTTCGTCGGTAACTGCCCTTACCTTTCTGGCTCGTTTCGATCCTGACTTTGAACAGAGGATCACGCAACAGCGCTTCGATCGCATTATCCCGGATAATACCTTTTTTGTGTTGGTAACGTGTCATACCTGGGTCCTGTTATTAATAGTCGCGCTGAATATGGCACTGAATCCTGAGAAGATCAATCTGCCACTGGCAACTCCCCCTTTTCCAGCGCCTCAAGAATAGAACAATAAACACTGCTGTGTGCGGTACCACAACAGGCATCATTAAGTTTCCTGAGCGAACGCTGCATGTGGCGCAATTCGGCGATCATCCCTTCTACTTCCCGCAAGCGGGCCTGCACAATAGTTTTTGATTCCTGGCAAGTGTGGTGTTCCGGGTCAATGCGAATCGACAACAATTCACGTATAGCGTCAAGGCTGAAACCTAACTGCCGGCCGTAACGAATAAATTTGAGTCGCTGCAGATCGTTTTCACTGTAAAGACGGAAACCACCTTCAGTTCGGACCTCGTGATCCATCATCTGCTGCTTCTCGTAATAGCGGATAGTATCCGGTGTCACATCGGCGAGTTTCGCCAGTTGGCCAATTTTATACATCACCTCTCTCCACTGAAACGCTGACGAAACTGGGCGGCATATTCACCCACTAAAAAATCCGTACTTATTCCAGCCTGATTCAGTTTGAAAATCAGTAGAGTTAACCGCTGCGACTGCTGCGCATACTGTTTATCCTGAGGATCGATACCAGCCAATAGCGACTTCAGCTCTATAGCTTCACGGCGCATTTCCAGTTCCGGGGGAAGAAAACCTGAATTCTTCATCAGCCGATAGGCTACCCGTAGTTCTGGCGGAACATGGCTGTCATCATCAAGCTGCAGCTTTTTACCGCTACCCGCAAGGTTATCAAACTCACCATTTTTCTGGGCTTCAGAAATGTGTTGCTCTACCAGTTGGTCAATCAGCCACATAGCAACCTCACGAAAAGGGACCGAGATAACAGAATAACGCCAGGATGGGGAAAGAGGAATTTCAGAGATAAAAAAACCGGGCAAGCCCGGTTTTTTTTCTAAAGTGCAACAAATTACTCTGCTGCAGCTTCTACTTGAGCTTCTGGACGATCAACCAGCTCGATGTAAGCCATCGGAGCGTTGTCACCAGCGCGGAAACCACACTTCAGAATACGAGTGTAACCACCTGCACGGCTCGCGAAACGCGGGCCCAGCTCATTAAACAGTTTTGCCACGATCTCGTTATCACGAGTACGGGCGAATGCCAGACGACGATTAGCTACGCTGTCGGTCTTGGCAAGAGTAATTAGCGGCTCAACTACACGACGCAGCTCTTTTGCTTTTGGCAGGGTCGTCTTGATTATCTCATGACGAACCAAAGAACCAGCCATGTTGCGGAACATAGCCTGACGATGGCTGCTGTTGCGGTTCAGTTGACGACCACTCTTACGATGGCGCATGACCTTATCCTTCTCAGTGAAACCTTAACCTGTGATCGGGTTATTATTCATCAGCGATGCTAGCAGGTGGCCAGTTTTCCAGACGCATGCCCAGAGACAGACCACGAGATGCCAGCACATCTTTAATCTCGGTAAGAGATTTTTTACCAAGGTTAGGCGTTTTAAGCAGCTCAACCTCGGTACGCTGCACCAGATCACCGATGTAGTGGATAGCTTCTGCCTTAAGGCAGTTAGCAGAGCGGACAGTCAATTCCAGATCGTCAACAGGGCGCAGCAGGATCGGATCGAATTCTGGTTTCTCTTCTTTCACTTCCGGCTGACGGACATCACGTAAGTCAACGAAAGCTTCCAGTTGTTCTGCCAGGATGGTCGCCGCACGGCGGATCGCTTCTTCAGGATCGATAGTGCCGTTGGTTTCCATTTCGATGACCAGCTTGTCCAGGTCAGTACGCTGTTCTACACGCGCCGCTTCAACATTGTAGGCAATACGCTCCACAGGGCTGTAGCAAGCATCGACTAACAGACGACCGATCGGGCGCTCATCTTCTTCCGAATGAATTCGGGCAGAAGCCGGCACATAACCACGACCACGCTGAACTTTGATACGCATGCTAATAGCGGCGTTTTCATCGGTCAGATGGCAGATCACATGCTGCGGCTTGACGATTTCGACATCACCATCATGGGTGATGTCGGCTGCAGTCACAGGGCCAATGCCAGATTTATTCAAAGTAAGAATGACTTCATCTTTCCCTTGAACTCTTACCGCCAGCCCTTTCAGGTTGAGCAGGATTTCCAGGATATCTTCCTGTACACCCTCTTTGGTGCTGTACTCATGCAGTACACCATCAATTTCAACCTCGGTCACCGCGCAACCCGGCATTGATGAAAGCAGAATACGGCGCAGTGCGTTACCGAGAGTATGGCCAAAGCCACGCTCTAAAGGCTCAAGGGTCACCTTGGCGTGCGTCGAACTCACTTGCTCGATATCTACCAGGCGCGGTTTTAGAAACTCTGTCACAGAACCCTGCATTGTGTCCTCTCTTTGGTACTAAGCTTTACTTAGAGTAAAGCTCGACGATCAGGTGTTCGTTAATGTCCGCAGACAGATCAGTACGTTCAGGAATACGCTTGAACACACCTTCCATCTTGGTTGCATCAACTTCCAGCCAGGTTGGCTTTTCACGCTGTTCAGCCAGCTCCAGAGCGGCTTTCACGCGAGACTGCTTTTTGGCTTTCTCACGGATGCTAACAACGTCATTCGGAGTTACCTGATAAGAAGCGATGTTAACAACGCGGCCATTTACCATGACGGATTTGTGACTAACCAGCTGACGTGCTTCCGCACGAGTGGCGCCAAAGCCCATACGATAGACAACGTTGTCCAGACGACCTTCCAGCAGAGCCAACAGGTTTTCACCGGTGTTGCCTTTCAGACGTGCTGCTTCTTTATAATAGTTACGGAACTGACGCTCTAACACGCCGTACATACGACGAACTTTTTGCTTTTCACGTAACTGAACACCATAGTCAGACAGACGCGGTTTACGCGCACCATGCTGGCCAGGAGCTTGTTCAATCTTACACTTGGTATCAATCGCGCGAACGCCAGACTTCAGGAAGAGGTCTGTACCTTCGCGACGGCTCAGCTTGAGCTTAGGACCCAAATATCTTGCCATTTTCTTTCTCCAACATTCCTAAAAAACGAGCGTTATACGCGACGTTTTTTCGGCGGACGACAACCGTTGTGAGGGATCGGAGTCACATCAGTAATGTTCGTGATGCGGAAACCAGCAGCGTTCAGAGCACGAATCGTAGATTCGCGGCCTGGACCAGGACCCTTGACCATAACTTCCAGGTTCTTAATACCGTATTCTTTCACGGCATCAGCACAGCGCTCTGCAGCAACCTGAGCTGCGAACGGAGTTGACTTACGAGAACCACGGAAACCGGAACCACCGGCTGTTGCCCAACCCAACGCATTACCCTGACGATCGGTAATAGTTACGATGGTGTTGTTGAAAGACGCATGGACATGAGCCACGCCATCAGAGACTTGTTTTCTTACACGCTTACGTGCACGAACTGGTGCCTTTGCCATTATTCAATCACCCCGATTATTTCTTGATCGGTTTACGCGGACCCTTGCGGGTACGTGCGTTGGTCTTGGTACGCTGACCGCGCACTGGAAGACCACGACGATGGCGTAAACCACGATAGCAACCAAGGTCCATCAGACGCTTGATGCTCAGGGTGACTTCACGACGCAGATCACCTTCAACAACAAACTTTGCAACTGCGTCACGCAGAATGTCGATTTGTTCTTCAGACAGCTCACTGATCTTAACATGCTCAGCGATACCCGTTTCTGCACAGATAGCCTGTGAACGGGTCTTGCCGATACCGTATATAGCAGTCAATGCGATAACAGTATGTTTATGATCAGGAATGTTAATGCCTGCTATACGGGCCACTATGCACTCCTATTTAATTACTGATGCGCCCCATACCGAAAAGCCCGTTTTCAGGATACTCAAATGGAAACGCATAGACATATAAAAGATTGGCTGGCTAATCTAGCCAGCCCAACCCAACTTTGCAAGAAAAATATTAGCCCTGACGCTGTTTATGCTTAGGCTCGGCACTGCAAATCACCCGTACGATACCATCACGACGGACGATTTTGCAGTTACGACATAATTTCTTGACGGAAGCACGAACTTTCATTTTTACTCTCCGTAACTTCTCAAGCGCCTGATTAACGGCTATAGCCTTTCAGGTTTGCTTTCTTCAATGCAGACTCATATTGACTGGACATCATCAGAGTTTGCACTTGAGCCATAAAGTCCATGATGACAACCACTACGATCAGCAGTGAAGTACCGCCGAAGTAGAATGGAACTTTCATCGCATCACGCATGAACTCCGGGATCAGGCAGATAAAAGTAATGTATAGCGCACCAACCAAAGTCAGGCGAGTCATTACTTTATCGATATACTTCGCCGTCTGTTCTCCCGGACGAATACCTGGTACAAATGCACCAGACTTCTTCAGGTTATCTGCTGTTTCACGCGGGTTGAAAACCAACGCCGTATAGAAGAAACAGAAGAAGATGATTGCAGTCGCATAGAGTAGCACATAAAGCGGTTGTCCGGGCTGCAAATACATTGAAATAGTCGTCAGCCAGTTCCAACCGGTACCGCCCCCAAACCATGACGCGATCGTCGCTGGGAACAAGATGATGCTGGAAGCGAAAATTGCCGGGATAACCCCTGCCATATTTACTTTCAGCGGTAAATGTGTGCTCTGTGCAGCATAGACACGACGGCCTTGCTGACGTTTCGCATAGTTCACCACAATGCGGCGTTGACCACGCTCAACGAAAACAACGAAGAAGGTCACTGCAAATACGAGAACTGCAACCAACAGTAACAGGAGGAAGTGCAGGTCACCTTGCCGTGCTTGCTCGATGGTATGGCCAATGGCCGGCGGTAGCCCCGCAACAATACCCGCGAAGATAATGATCGAAATACCGTTTCCGATACCGCGCTCAGTAATCTGTTCACCCAGCCACATCAGAAACATTGTTCCGGTCACCAGGCTGACAACAGCGGTAAAATAGAAAGCGAAACCTGGGTTTAATACCAGGCCTTGCATTCCAGGCATATTCGGTAAACCGGTAGCAATACCAATAGACTGAAAAATACCCAATACCAAAGTACCGTAACGGGTGTACTGGCTAATCTTACGACGGCCAGCCTCCCCTTCTTTCTTGATTTCCGCTAACGCTGGATGAACCACCGTCAGCAACTGGATAATAATAGAGGCCGAAATATACGGCATAATACCCAAAGCAAAGATAGAAGCACGGCTCAACGCACCACCAGAGAACATATTGAACATTTCAATGATGGTGCCACGCTGTTGCTCAAGCAATTTAGCAAGTACAGTGGCATCAATACCAGGGATTGGAATAAAAGAACCAATGCGGAAAACAATCAGCGCACCAATCACAAACAGAAGTCTGCGTTTCAGTTCGCCAAATCCACCCTTGGCACTTTGAAAATCTAATCCCGGTTGCTTAGCCATCTGCTACTTATTCCTCAATTTTACCGCCAGCAGCTTCGATTGCAGCACGAGCGCCTTTAGTGACACGCAGGCCGCGAACCGTTACCGGTGCAGAGACTTCGCCAGACAGAATAACTTTAGCGAATTCAATCTGAATACCAATAATGTTGGCCGCTTTCAGCGTGTTCAGGTCAACGATACCGCCTTCAACTTTCGCCAGGTCAGACAGACGCACTTCTGCGGTTACTGCTGCTTTGCGAGAGGTGAAACCAAACTTCGGCAAGCGACGGTACAGAGGCATCTGACCACCTTCAAACCCACGACGCACGCCACCGCCAGAACGAGAGTTCTGACCTTTGTGACCACGACCACCGGTTTTACCGAGACCAGAACCAATACCACGACCTAAACGTTTAGGCGCGCGCTTAGACCCTTCGGCCGGAGACAGAGTATTTAAACGCATCTGTTACTCCTCCACTTTAACCATGTAGGAAATCGCGTTAACCATACCGCGTATAGCTGGCGTGTCTTCACGCTCTACGGTGTGGTTAATACGACGCAGACCCAGGCCAAGCAGCGTTGCCTTATGTTTCGGCAAACGTCCGATCGAACTACGGGTTTGAGTAATTTTAATCGTCTTAGCCATGGTCATTACCCCAGAATGTCTTCAACGGATTTCCCACGCTTGGCAGCGACCATTTCTGGGGAATTCATGTTGGCCAGGCCATCCAGAGTTGCACGAACCACGTTGATCGGGTTGGTGGAACCGTAGGCTTTAGCCAGAACGTTATGAACCCCTGCAACTTCCAGTACAGCGCGCATTGCACCGCCGGCGATGATACCGGTACCTTCAGAAGCCGGCTGCATAAACACGCGAGAACCTGTGTGCACACCTTTAACAGGATGCTGCAGAGTACCGTTGTTTAGTGCGACGTTAATCATATTGCGACGAGCTTTTTCCATCGCTTTCTGGATCGCTGCTGGAACTTCACGCGCTTTACCGTAACCAAAACCAATGCGACCGTTACCATCACCTACCACTGTCAGAGCAGTGAAGGAGAAAATACGACCACCTTTAACGGTTTTCGATACGCGATTTACCGCGATCAGCTTTTCCTGCAGTTCGCCAGCTTGTTTTTCGATGTGTGCCATCTTACACCTCTACCTTAGAACTGTAGGCCAGCTTCACGGGCAGCATCTGCCAGTGCCTGGACACGACCATGATATTGGAAACCAGAGCGGTCAAAAGAAACGCCAGTGATGCCTTTCTCGATCGCGCGCTCAGCAACTGCTTTACCAACAGCAGCAGCAGCGTCTTTGTTTCCGGTGTACTTCAGTTGCTCACTGATTGCTTTTTCTACTGTAGAAGCAGCAACCAGAACTTCAGAACCGTTAGGAGCAATTACCTGTGCGTAAATATGACGCGGGGTACGATGTACCACCAGGCGAGTTGCACCCAGCTCTTTGAGCTTGCGGCGTGCGCGGGTCGCACGACGGATACGAGCAGATTTCTTATCCATAGTGTTACCTTACTTCTTCTTAGCCTCTTTGGTACGCACGACTTCGTCGGCGTAACGAACACCCTTGCCTTTATAAGGCTCAGGACGACGGTAGGCGCGAATATCAGCAGCCACCTGACCAATCAACTGCTTATCTGCGCCTTTCAGCACGATTTCAGTCTGAGATGGACATTCAGCCGTGATTCCCGCGGGCAGCGGATGGTCAACTGGGTGAGAAAAGCCCAGGGCCAGACTCACAGAGTTGCCTTTAACGGCTGCACGATAACCTACACCAACCAGCTGCAGCTTCTTAGTGAAGCCTTCGGTAACACCGATAACCATATTGTTCAGCAATGCACGAGAAGTACCCGCCTGCGCCCAACCATCCACAAAACCTTCGCGTGGAGCGAAAGTCAGGGTGTTGTCCGCCTGCTTAACTTCTACTGCATCGTTGACAGTACGAGTCAGCTCGCCGTTTTTACCTTTAATCGAAATAACCTGACCGCTGAGTTTTACCTCTACGCCGGCAGGAATGACGACAGGTGCTTTAGCAACACGAGACATTCTTTCCTCCGTTAAGCTACGTAGCAGATAATTTCGCCACCAAGACCAGCCTGGCGCGCTGCACGATCAGTCATGACACCTTTAGAGGTAGAAACAACAGCGATACCCAATCCAGCCATTACTTTTGGCAGTTCGTCTTTGCGTTTGTAGATACGAAGACCTGGACGGCTTACACGCTGAATGCTCTCCACCACTGCCTTACCCTGGAAATACTTAAGTGTCAGTTCCAGTTCCGGCTTGATGTCACCTTCAACTTTAAATTCTTCAATATAACCTTCTTCCTTCAGCACGTTGGCAATTGCCACTTTCAGCTTGGAGGAAGGCATGGTGACCGCAACTTTGTTCGCGGCTTGACCGTTACGGATACGGGTCAGCATATCCGCGATCGGATCTTGCATGCTCATCTGTCTTTACTCCCGTGATTCAATTGGTAATTACCAGCTAGCCTTTTTCAAGCCGGGTACTTCACCGCGCATAGCGGCTTCACGTAACTTGATACGGCTCAACCCGAATTTGCCCACATAACCATGTGGACGGCCAGTTTGACGGCAGCGATTACGCTGACGGGACGGGCTGGAATCACGCGGCAGAGTTTGCAGCTTAAGAACAGCATTCCAACGTTCTTCGTCGGATGAGTTCACACTAGAGATGATGGCTTTTAATTCCTCGCGTTTAGCGCGGTATTTATTAGCCAGTTTTACGCGAACGACTTCGCGTGCCTTCATCGATTGCTTAGCCATGAAGTAACCCTACCTTACTTACGGAACGGGAAGTCAAAGGCAGCCAGCAGAGCACGGCCTTCATCGTCAGATTTCGCAGTAGTGGTAATGGTAATATCCAAACCACGAACGCGATCGACTTTGTCATAGTCGATTTCTGGGAAGATGATCTGCTCACGAACGCCCATGCTGTAGTTACCACGACCATCGAAAGACTTAGTGGACAAACCACGGAAGTCACGAATACGCGGTACAGCAATAGAAATCAGACGCTCAAAGAACTCCCACATGCGCTCGCCACGCAGAGTTACTTTACAGCCGATCGGATAGCCCTGACGGATTTTGAAGCCTGCAACTGATTTGCGTGCTTTGGTGATAAACGGTTTTTGACCGGAGATTGCTGCCAAGTCAGCTGCTGCATTATCCAGCAGTTTTTTGTCAGCGATCGCTTCACCAACACCCATGTTCAGGGTGATCTTCTCGACCCGAGGGACTTGCATGACAGAAGTGTAGTTAAACTCAGTCATGAGTTTTTTAACTACTTCGTCTTTGTAGTAATCATGCAGTTTCGCCATCGTACTACTCCAAATTACTTGATAGTTTCGCTGTTAGATTTGAAGAAACGGACTTTTTTGCCGTTCTCGAATCTAAAGCCTACACGGTCGGCCTTGCCAGTGGCTGAGTTGTAAAGCGCAACGTTAGAAACCTGAATAGCGGCTTCTTTTTCAACGATGCCACCCGGTTGGTTCAGGGCCGGAACCGGCTTCTGATGTTTCTTAACCAGGTTGATACCTTCAACAATAACCTTGCCAGAAGACAGAACATTTTTAACTTTACCGCGCTTACCTTTATCTTTACCGGTCAGCACGATAACTTCGTCATCGCGACGGATTTTAGCTGCCATTTTTCGCTCCTTAGAGTACTTCTGGTGCCAGAGAGATAATTTTCATGAACTTCTCATTACGAAGTTCACGAGTTACCGGCCCAAAAATACGCGTTCCGATAGGCTGCTCGCTGTTATTATTTAACACAACACATGCATTGCTATCGAAGCGAATGACAGAACCGTCCGGGCGACGAACACCCTTCTTGGTGCGCACCACTACCGCCTTCAGCACATCACCCTTCTTAACCTTACCGCGAGGAATTGCTTCCTTGATAGTAATTTTGATGATATCGCCTACGCCTGCGTAGCGACGGTGCGAGCCACCCAGAACCTTGATACACATTACGCGACGCGCGCCGGAGTTGTCGGCGACGTTCAGCATAGTCTGTTCTTGGATCATTTTAGTGCTCCGCTAATGTCAACTACTACTTCGGGACCTGATTCAGGTCGTATAGAAACCCCATTATTGAGGGCGCAGCATTGTAACACCGCATCTCACATATGGGTAGAAAAAATAAACGGCTCATATCGAGCCGATATTTGGACCTCTAAAATGAGGAACGCAACATTCTAAGGAATTGTTCCCTCTGTAGCAATCGTAATCTGCACACTTCTTCAGCTTATTGTGAGTCAACAGGCAAAGCGCCGCAAAAATCTCAAAATCACCTGGATCTATCTAACTATGATCGTCCTCGCAATTGCTCATTAACCATCGTGTTAGCGTCCACCGAAGGAAACGAAAGGATTATCCAACAAAAAAGGAAATTCATATGCGCAACATCCGCCATAACAGGCAGCGAAGGCTACCTCACTTTCTGCTCTCCTCTCTTCTCTGTTCCATCCTCTGTTCTTTGTCTGCCCATGCAAAGCCATCCGATAAAGTGATAGAAGCCAAAGTTAATGCCCTGTTGAACAAGATGACGCTGGCAGAGAAAATTGGTCAGATGAACCAGGTCAATTACGCTTTAACCGAGGATCAGGCCCTGGCTGCCATCAAGTCTGGACAGGCAGGAGCCATACTGAACCCAACAGGCGTTGGCGAGGATACCGATTTAAAAAAAATTAACGCGTTACAGCGGCTTGCACTTGAACACAGTCCGTCCAAAATCCCGCTCTTGTTCGCACGGGATGTTATCCATGGATTCAAGACCATATTTCCTATTCCGCTGGGGCTGGCGGCCACCTTTAATCCACTTCTGGTCGAGCAAGGAGCGCGTATTGCCGCTCAGGAAGCTCGAGCCGCCGGGGTTCACATCACTTTTGCTCCAATGCTGGATATTGCCAGAGACGCACGCTGGGGCAGGATAGCTGAGAGTTTTGGTGAAGACCCCTATCTGGTCTCCCAAATGGGCATTGCCATGATTCATGGTTTTCAAACCAACGATCTCAGCGCAGTGGATTCATTAGGTGCCACCGCCAAACATTTCTTCGGCTATGGCGCGACTGAAGGAGGACGAGATTATAACTCAACCAATATTCCTCCAGGTCAATTGCGAAATGTCTACCTTCCCCCTTTTAAAGCCGCGGTAGAAAATGGGGTGGTTTCTGTTATGACGTCTTTCAATGAGAATGACGGCATACCCGCAACAGCCAATCGATACGCTTTACAGGAAATTCTGCGCAAGCAGTGGGGATTTCGGGGATTTGTCGTCAGTGACTGGAACGCCACCGGCGAACTCATTGTGCATGGTTATGTACAGAACAGGAAACAGGCGGCAGAACGGGCGATTAATGCCGGTATCGATATGGAGATGTTTACCGGTTCCTTCCTCGAAAATCTGCCAACACTGATCAGCGAAGGGAAGGTTTCGCTGCAGACTGTTAATGATCGGGTCCGAAATATTTTGCGCATTAAATACAAAATGGGTCTTTTCGACCATCCCTTTTTTGATGAGCAAACTGCCAGAGAGGCTTTTCTCAAACCCGACTCACTGACCAGCGCCAGACAAACAGCCGAACAGTCGGTGGTGATGTTGAAGAATGATCGCCAAACCCTGCCGTTGAAGTCAATAAATACCCTGGCCATCATCGGCCCTCTGGCTGATAAGCCCCACGAACAGATCGGGACCTGGTCATGGGATGGCGATGAAACTGCCGTCATCACTCCTCTGGCCGCTTTCCGGCAAGAAAAAACATTGACCGTACTCTATCAACCCGGACTGGAGTACTCACGGGACAAATCGACCGACGCTTTCGCTAAAACCATCGAGGCAGTAAAGCAGGCTGACGCCGCCGTGGTCTTTCTTGGCGAAGAAGCGATTTTATCCGGGGAAGCGCATTCACTGGCCAACCTGAATTTAGTGGGTGCGCAAAGCGAGCTACTGGCCGCCGTGAAAAAAACGGGTAAACCAGTCGTTCTGGTGGTGATGGCCGGTCGTCCACTAACGATTGAAAGAGATTTACCCAATGCTGACGCCGTGCTTTACAGCTTTCACCCGGGAACGATGGGGGGGCCGGCTCTGCGTGATTTGATTCTGGGTAAAGCCAACCCCAGTGGAAAACTGCCGGTGACGTTTGTCCGCCAGGTTGGACAGATCCCTCTTTATTATAATCACAACAATACTGGCCGACCGGCGCCCGCTGAAGAGCAGTTGGATACACTGGACACGATCCCCGTAGGCGCTACGCAAACATCACTGGGCAATACCTCCTATTATCTGGATGCTGGCAGAGACCCATTGTTCCCGTTTGGCTATGGCCTGTCATACAGCAATTTTGCTTATGGCGAGCTGCAACTCTCCAGTAATCAGATCCATTTACAAGATACATTGACTGCGAAGGTAAAAGTGACCAACAGTAGTAATATCGATGGTACTGAAGTCGTGCAGCTTTATCTGCGTGACCCGGTCAGCTCCAGAGTCCGTCCGGTTAAAGAGTTAAAAGCGTTCAAGCGAGTCCCCCTGAAAGCAGGCGAAACACAGACCGTCAGCTTTACACTGACCAGTAAAGATTTAGCCTTTTATAATGGTGATGATCACTTCACCGCGGAACCTGGAGAATTTCAGATCTGGGTGGGAGGGGACAGTCAACACGGTCCACAGGCCAACTTCAGGCTCGTTCCCTGAATCAGCAGGCCGGTGACTTTTTCCTGGAAGAATTGAAAGCAAAAAAAAACCTCTGCCAAAACAGAGGTTTTTTTACAGAGAAACGTTCTTATTACAGAACAGCTTTCTCGACAACGCGAACCAGAGTCCAGGACTTAGTCTTGGACAGCGGACGGCATTCGCGGATTTCTACCACGTCGCCAATTCCACATTCATTGTTCTCGTCATGTACGTGCAATTTAGTCGTACGCTTAATGAATTTACCGTAGATTGGGTGCTTCACGAAACGCTCGATAGCAACAACGATGGATTTCTCCATTTTGTCACTCGTCACACGACCTTGCAGAGTACGGATTTTATCGGTCATTATTACACACCCGCCTTCTCAGTCAGTAAAGTCTTAACGCGTGCAACATCACGGCGCACTTGCTTCAACAGATGAGTCTGTTGCAATTGGCCGGATGCTGCCTGCATGCGCAGGTTAAACTGCTCACGCAGCAGGTTAAGCAGCTCAGTGTTCAGCTCTTCAACGCTTTTTTCACGCAGCTCAGTTGCTTTCATTACATCACCGTCTTAGTTACAAAGGTGGTTTTGATAGGCAGTTTTGCTGCTGCCAGCTTGAATGCTTCACGGGCCAGCTCTTCCGGAACACCGTCCATTTCATACAGGACTTTACCAGGCTGGATCAAGGCAACCCAATACTCAACGTTACCTTTACCTTTACCCATACGCACTTCCAGCGGCTTCTCGGTAATTGGTTTGTCCGGGAATACACGGATCCAAATTTTACCTTGACGCTTAACTGCACGGGTCATAGCACGACGTGCTGCTTCGATCTGACGAGCGGTCAGACGACCACGGCCAACAGCTTTCAGACCGAAAGTACCGAAGCTAACATCCGTACCATGCGCCAAACCACGATTGCGGCCTTTGTGCATTTTACGGAATTTTGTACGCTTTGGTTGTAACATCAGCGACTCTCCTTACTTACGGCCTTTACGCTGCTGCTTCTTAGGTTGAGCAGCCGGTTCCGGTTGTTCAACAGCAGCCATACCACCCAGGATCTCACCTTTGAAGATCCATACCTTAACGCCGATGACACCATAAGTGGTGTGCGCTTCAGAGGTGTTGTAGTCAATGTCTGCACGCAGGGTGTGCAACGGCACGCGGCCTTCACGGTACCATTCAGTACGCGCGATTTCAGCACCGCCCAGACGGCCACTAACTTCAACTTTGATCCCTTTAGCACCCAGACGCATTGCGTTCTGTACCGCACGCTTCATCGCACGACGGAACATCACACGACGCTCCAGCTGTGAAGTGATGCTGTCAGCAACTAATTTTGCGTCCAGTTCCGGCTTACGGACTTCGGCAATATTAATCTGTGCAGGAACGCCAGCGATATCCGCAACGACCTTGCGCAGTTTTTCTACGTCTTCGCCTTTCTTACCGATAACGATGCCAGGACGAGCAGTGTGAATAGTCACACGGATGCTTTTAGCCGGACGTTCGATAACGATGCGAGAAACGGACGCTTTAGCCAGTTCTTTTGTCAGGAACTGACGAACTTTAAAATCGCTGTCCAGGTTGTCAGCGAATTCTTTGGTATTGGCGAACCAGGTAGAGTTCCAGGGTTTAACAATACCCAGTCGAATACCATTAGGATGTACTTTCTGACCCATTGCTAGTCTCCAGAGTCTCAGCGATCGGACACAACCACAGTAATGTGGCTGGTGCGCTTCAGGATGCGATCTGCACGACCTTTCGCACGCGGCATAATGCGCTTCATGCTTGGGCCCTCGTCGACGAAGATTTTCGCGACTTTCAGATCATCAATGTCAGCGCCATCGTTGTGTTCGGCGTTAGCAATGGCTGACTCCAGAACTTTCTTGACCAGTACAGCCGCTTTCTTATTGGTGTAGGTCAAAATGTCCAGAGCCTGCGACACTTTCTTACCGCGTACAAGATCTGCTACCAGACGAACCTTCTGAGCAGAAGAACGAGCGTGGCGATGTTTAGCGATAGTTTCCATCTCTTCCTCCTGTTAGCGTTTCTTGGCTTTCTTATCAGCAGTATGGCCGCGATAAGTACGAGTCGGTGCAAATTCACCCAGTTTGTGACCGACCATCTCGTCGGAAACAAAGACAGGAACGTGCTGACGACCATTATGGACAGCGATGGTCAAACCGATCATGTTAGGGAAGATCGTTGAACGACGGGACCAGGTGCGCAAAGGCTTCTTGTCTCCGCTTTCCACCGCTTTCTCTACCTTCTTCAGCAAGTGCAGGTCAATAAAAGGACCTTTCTTGAGAGAACGTGGCATGGCTTATCCTCTAAAATTATTTGCTACGGCGACGTACGATAAATTTATCAGTACGCTTGTTGCTGCGGGTCTTCTTACCTTTGGTCTGAACGCCCCACGGAGTTACCGGGTGCTTACCAAAGTTACGACCTTCACCACCACCGTGTGGGTGATCGACTGGGTTCATCGCCGTACCACGTACGGTAGGACGAACACCACGCCAACGCGCTGCACCGGCTTTACCCAGAACGCGAAGCATATGCTCTGCGTTACCGACTTCGCCCAGGGTAGCGCGGCAGTCAGATTCGACTTTACGCATTTCACCAGAACGCAGACGCAGGGTAACGTAGGAACCTTCACGGGCAACAATCTGCACGTAAGCACCAGCAGAGCGAGCAATCTGACCGCCTTTGCCTGGTTTCATTTCTACGTTGTGTACGGTGGAACCCACTGGGATGTTACGCATCGGCAGGGTGTTTCCTGCTTTGATTGCAGCATCAACGCCAGACTGAATCTGATCGCCAGCTTTCAGGCCTTTAGGGGCCAGGATGTAACGGCGCTCGCCATCTTTGTACAGAACCAATGCAATATTTGCAGAACGGTTCGGATCGTACTCAAGACGTTCAACGGTTGCCGGGATACCATCTTTGTTGCGTTTGAAGTCAACAATACGGTAAGCCTGCTTGTGACCACCACCGATATGACGAGTAGTGATACGACCATTGTTGTTACGGCCACCGGATTTGCTGTTTTTCTCAACCAGCGGGGCAAAAGGTTTGCCCTTGTGCAGCTCTGGGTTCACCACTTTAACAACGTGACGACGACCCGGAGATGTCGGTTTACATTTAACAACTGCCATTGTTCTTCTCCTCCGACTTACTCAGCGCCGCCGACGAAGTCCAGATTCTGGCCTTCTTTCAGGGTGACGTAAGCTTTTTTCCAGTCGTTGCGACGACCAATACGCTGTCCGTGACGTTTCACTTTCCCTTTAACAATCAGGGTGTTCACATCTTCTACTTCCACTTCGAAAAGCTTCTGTACAGCGGCTTTGATTTCTACTTTGGTCGCGTCTTTAGCAACTTTGAGAACGATGGTGTTAGTTTTTTCCATCGCAGCAGACGCTTTTTCAGATACGTGCGGCGCGCGCAGTACTTTCAGCAGACGTTCTTCACGGATCATGCCAGCATCTCCTCAACTTGCTTAACCGCATCAGCAGTCATAACGACTTTGTCGAAGGCGATCAGGCTAACTGGGTCGATACCCGCTGCATCACGTACATCAACCTTGTACAGGTTGCGCGCGGCCAGGAACAGATTCTCTTCCAGTTCGCCAGTGATGATCAGCACGTCTTCCAGCGCCATCTCTTTCAGTTTCTCTACCAGCAGCTTCGTTTTAGGCGCTTCCAGAGAGAACTGCTCGACAACGATCAGACGATCTTGACGTACCAGCTCGGACAGGATGCTTTTCAGCGCGCCGCGGTACATCTTTTTGTTTACTTTTTGACTGTGGTCCTGCGGTTTCGCAGCAAAGGTCACACCACCAGAACGCCAGATCGGGCTCTTGATAGAACCTGAACGCGCACGGCCAGTACCTTTCTGGCGCCACGGTTTTTTACCGGAACCAGTCACTTCAGCACGTGTCTTCTGAGCACGGGTACCTTGACGGGCACCTGCTGCATAAGCAACAACAACCTGATGTACCAGCGCTTCGTTGAAATCACGACCGAAGGTAGTTTCGGAAACAGTCAGCGCGCTTTGCGCGTCTTTCAATACTAATTCCATTGCTATCCCCTTACGCCTTCACAGCTGGTTTAACGATCAGGTCGCTACCGGTTGCACCGGGAACCGCACCTTTAACCAGCAGCAGGTTGCGCTCAGCGTCAACACGTACTACGTCCAGGCTCTGAACGGTTACGCGCTCATTACCCAGTTGACCTGCCATTTTCTTGCCTTTGAATACTTTGCCCGGAGTCTGGTTCTGACCGATAGAACCCGGAACGCGGTGAGACAAGGAGTTACCGTGAGTAGCATCCTGAGTACGGAAATTCCAGCGTTTAACCGTACCGGCAAAACCTTTACCTTTAGATGTACCCGTCACGTCAACTTTTTTCACGTCAGCGAAAATAGCAACGTTAATGCTCTGACCTACAGTGAATTCGTCGCCTTCAGCGGTACGAAACTCCCACAGACCACGGCCAGCTTCAACGCCAGCTTTAGCAAAATGACCTGCTTCAGGTTTGATTACACGGTTTGCTTTTTTAACACCGGTAGTTACCTGAACAGCGGTATAGCCGTCGTTCTCCAGGCCTTTCACCTGGGTTACGCGGTTTTCTTCAATTTCGATCACGGTTACTGGGATAGAAACGCCATCTTCAGTAAAGATACGCGTCATGCCCACTTTTTTACCGACTAAACCAATCATTGTTTCAACCTCTCAATCGCTCAATGACCTGATTAACCCAGGCTGATCTGCACGTCTACACCGGCAGCCAGATCCAGACGCATCAGAGCATCAACCGTTTTTTCAGTTGGCTCAACGATGTCAACCAGACGCTTGTGAGTACGAATCTCATACTGATCGCGCGCGTCCTTGTTAACGTGCGGAGAGATCAGAACGGTAAAGCGCTCTTTGCGGGTCGGCAGCGGGATAGGACCACGTACCTGCGCACCAGTGCGCTTGGCAGTCTCTACGATTTCCGCAGTTGATTGATCGATCAGACGATGATCAAACGCTTTAAGACGGATACGGATTCTTTGGTTCTGCATGAGACCAGAGCTCCAATTATTTATAAACGAAAAAAATTACTACCCGCACCCATTACGATTGATGGGAGGGTGTAATCGTCTGCACATAACTCCCCGATTGGGAGTATTGTCAGGAGAGCTAATCGCTCACCTGCGGTTCAGATTGAACCGGGCCGCCATTTCTGACAAGCCCGCGCATTATACGTACATATGTAGGTAATGCAACCTGTTTATCAAAAGGCGAAGGCGATGTCCAGACGGGGAAAAGGGTTAACGGGAAGACATGGACTTGAGAACGCCGCCGAAACATTTGTTTCCGCGGCGTAAATTGCGCCTGAACACCCACATGGCTACAACGTTATACTTCTACTTTTATTTGTGACTGTAAGTAATTCTGGTTCCCCACTTTGCTAATCAGGTCAAGTTCAGTTTCCAGGAAGTCAATGTGATGCTCTTCATCCTCCAGGATAACAATCATCATATCGCGACTAACATAGTCATGGACCTTATCCGCATAAGCGATAGCTTCACGTAAATCCTTCGCCCCTTCCAGTTCCAGGGTTAAATCCGACTTCAATATCTCTTCCACATCTTCACCAATCCGCAGACGTCCCAGATCCTGAAGATTCGGCACACCTTCGAGAAACAGAATACGTTCAATGTACTTGTCCGCATGCTTCATCTCATCGATGGACTCGTGGTACTCAATATCATTAAGGCGCATCAGTCCCCAATTTTTGAACATCCGCGCATGCAGAAAATACTGGTTAATAGCAACCAGCTCATTTCCAAGCAGTTTATTTAAATAATTTATAATTCTTGCATCACCTTTCATTTTGCTTCCTCCGCGTCCAGTTAATTAGAGCGTAGATGCAGAATGCCGGATGTCAAAAAACCATCATGAACGACAGGGAAATATCAGGCGATTTCCCGGTACTGCGGGGTATGTTGCAATTCTTCATCCATAATTTCACGCGTTGCGCGGATGCATTTACCACATTGCTTGCCGACGGGAACCAGTTGGCGCAAATGCTGGAGCGATTTGGGTTGATAACGCCGGACCACTTCGCGGATTGTTTTATCACTGACTGCATTACACAAACAAACGTACATTTCACCACTCCAGTACCCTATCTGACGCCTATTGTAAATGCGAATCGTTTTTATTTCAATCATGACCCAGGCTATCACTGACACAAAAAAAAGAGCACCTAAGTGCTCTTTTTTATTTGCATGGCAGAGCAAAATCCCCACCATTAAATTATCAACAATTAAGAGATAACTTTAGCAACAACGCCCGCACCAACAGTACGACCGCCTTCACGGATAGCAAAACGCAGACCGTCATCCATCGCGATTGGGTGGATCAAAGTCACCACCATTTTGATGTTGTCGCCTGGCATCACCATCTCTACGCCTTCTGGCAGTTCGATGGTACCGGTCACGTCAGTGGTACGGAAGTAGAACTGCGGACGGTAACCTTTGA
>NZ_RQVV01000022.1 GCF_009295515.1 Erwinia endophytica
ATTGATGATGTTTGGTTTTGTTAAAGAAATTTAACAAAGTATGCTCCAGCCCTGAGCCAGATGTAACCTGACAGATACCTGTATAAATAACCGGTAACTGTCAGATCAGGTCTGAGCTAATACACTTAAAAGAATGCTTTAATTTTTTCACCGATACGCTTGTTAAGCTGGCAAACCCGGGCTTCGGTTAATCCCAATACCAGTGAAATCTCTTTCAGGCTCATGTTCTGCTGGTAATAAAGGTTGAGGATGATTTTTTCACGTTCATCAAGCGTGTCGATAGCACTTGCCAAGGTACGCTGCGTTTCAATTTCTTCTTCCAGACGCCGGCCTGCGAACGCACTACCCTTCAGGTCACCAGAAAGCAGTACATCAAAACTTTCCATCGTTCCGGCATTATCCAGCAACAGATATTCCTGATAATCCTCAGCGGTGATACCTATCTGTTGGCAAATTTCTTCCGGCGAAGGCTCGCGCCCTAACTGACGAGACAGAACCCGAATAGCATCATTCATCTTATGGGTTTTCTGTCGCAGTCCACGTGGGCGCCAGTCGTGCTGGCGAAATTGATCCAGTACCGCACCGCGAATACGCTGTGTAGCATAACCCGCGAACTGCTCGTCAGGATGACCATAGCGGCGCAGGGCTTCAAGCAACCCCATCAGTGCAATTTGCTCAATATCATCGCGATCCATCATACTGTTGGCCTGTGGCGCCAACTGACGGACAATACGTTTCACCAACGGAAGCCATTGCTGCAGGTAATGACTTTCTTCTGCCGAATTAAGCGTGAGAAGTTCGTTAAATATTTCCTGATGTGCCATTACTTAAAGCCCCTTTTTTAAAAAAGTAAGATCGTTAAAAGTTACCGGCATATCCCTTTCCGCAAAATCCGGCTTGTCGTTGTTCATCCTCTCCACGATGACCCGCTGTAAAATATGCTGTCCCATTACGCTTCGATCCCTTCCCCGTTTTCCTGGATTGAACCTAAGATCTCTTCCACCTCTTTAATCCGTTCAATGGACCGTTGATGGCTGGCGTCGTACAGGCGATAAACGCAGTAGTCATACAAGCAAGCTAAACGCAGCGCTAACTCGCCACCGTTTTCAAAGTCCAACGCGCTGGTCAGCGTATTAAGAAGGTCAATGCCTTTGTTGAGGCTGTCAGCCATACGCGTATAACATCGGGCCTGAAAATGTCCCTTAGCACGAGTCAACTCATCCAACAGGCCGGCGCACAGCATCCGTTGTTGATATAACGCGGATGCGACTGGGCGAACAGCCAGATCAGCGTCCTGATTCTGAATCAAGTCGTTATCTGTTCTTCTCATTCTCGCGATCCTTTTTTCTTAAATAATTTGGTTTCTTCATCGCGACTGACGGTGGGGCCTTATTCGCATTTTATTGATTTGTGCTTCCCGAGAGGTAAGTCCTCACCCTGGCGATAAAGAGGTGGTTTCCCCTTAAATAGCAAGGTTCGGGCCAGAACTTAAAATCTTTGTTATTCAATAGGTTGATGATTTTATGCGGAAACAAAACTTCCCCCTTAACGGAAAGAAGGAAGTTTGCAGGAGGAAAAAAAGCACCGCTTAATAAACGCGGTCGGCAAAGAAAATAAGTTGGTTATTCCGTATACTCAGAACGCTCTTATCCAGAGTGTTCAGATTATGCTTACAGGAGGATGGCAATGTTGCCAGTCAGCACGATCACCCGCCGCAGAGTCGCTGAAAGCTGATCATGAAATATGACTAATGCATTGAATTATAATAATTTTATATATTATCGCGACAAGTGGTATGGCTGAAAAATCATCCAGATAAAGACACGACAAATAAAAGGTTATAAAGAGTGGCGGTGATAACAATCTGGTTATAAAAGACCATAAAAAGGATGAAATCCGCCGGACGGAATAAACATGTTCTGGTAAAGAAAATGAGAAAAATGTTAATAAAAAACAACACAATGGATTTTAATTAACAACAAGAGAGTAATCTGATACTAACTATCAATATAAAAAGAACAAAAAAAATAAAATAAAAATAGTTTAGAAAGAAGGAAGTGCTTATTACACTACCAGTTGAATAATAAAACTGGAATAATGAAAACATCGTCACCTAATTTCCGGTTAGAAAAAGTGTCAATCCTTCTATGATCTCACACTGTGTTATTCACCACTGGCTAATTGATATCTCGTCCAGTTCGCTGATCCATCAGTTGACCGGTGAGCGGCGCCGTCTGGGCGAATATCAACTCAAACTGCTGATCGTACTGGTACAGAACGCGGGTAAAATCTTCACCCGCGAAGAATTGAATTCGCTGGTCTGGGAACGCCGGGTTATCGGTAATAACAGCCTGCCTAATGCCATTCATGCCCTGCGCGTAGCGCTGGAAGACAATGGGAAACAGCAGCGCATCATCAAAACGATCCCCAAAAAAGGCTACATTCTGGAAACAGAGTTTTGTCAGTTTCACCTGGATAAGCAGGAGAAGAACGAGGGAGAAGAGCCAACAGCAGAGGAAAGCCGTGAAAATAAGTCACCTTTATCACTGCATACAGCAGTCAGCCCCGACAATCATCCAGGGCAACACGCACCACAACAGGTTATCCCCCATCGGACACAGAAACGAGATGGGAAACGTGAACATTTCTGGCGCTGGATGAGTCTGGCGCAGGGTCTCCTGCTGTCACTGGTTGTGGGTCTGCTGGCCATCACCAGTTCATCCCGTCAGGAAAATAAAATGGTCGAACAGAGTTCCGGTATCTACAGTCATATTCATCTTTATACTCTGGCGCACAGTAATGACCCTCTGAGCCTGACGGAAGATATCAATAAACTGCTCGCCCCTGCGCTAACAGAATTAAACACCCTGCTCAGAGTAAAACAGGCTGAAATGAAGGTGTTTTACCTGGTCACGGCCAGCGCTTTAAATTACACGATAGTGATTACCAACCGCTGTGATCGCCGCCAGTTGGCGATGAAGATCGCACAATTTCGCAGCGATAATTCACAACTTAATGCCTTAATTTACCGGGAAACAGAGCGAAAAATAAATGAAATGGAGAATTGTATCAATTAGTCTGATGATTCTGACATTATTGTTAATCAGTTGTACGGTACTCAAAACGCTTTATGTATCGTATCCAAAAAATTCCAAACTGTTCAGCAATGAAATGAACAAACTGAATATTCAACTAGGCTATTACGACTTATTGTCTAATAACAGTGAGTTATATAACGTTCATTTTCATATCAATGGCAATAACATTGAGCTAAAACTACGGAATCCTGACGACAACCACTTGCAAATAAAGCTGAACATGGCGCTGAAAAAAGTGACCCTCCAGGGGAAAATTTATAGTTATGAGCCCATATTTACCTCAAAAAGCAATGCTAACCTGCTGTTAACCAACACCCTGGGTTATCTTGAACATGGTGATATCATGCTGATCAGGCTGTCCAGTCCGGGAGGCAAGGTGACCCTCACCCCTACCGGGATGATAGTCAACCATATTTAGCGAATGTTCGGATGCACAGGCACGTTACAGTCCCTGCTCACTCGCGACGACGAAGAGGAAAAATGGGCGTAATTTTTTTTATTCCGAACGTAAAGTTCTGTCTGGCAGGGTCGCTCTTATAGGAGAGTAGATTTTCTTACCCTTTTATAGAGCAGCAACAAATGATGAAGATTCTAGCAGAATATATGATGCAATGTGGCAGCCCACTTAATAATGTATTTGCCGGAGCGGTGGGGAAAACCACGCAGAAAACCCCGGCTTCCCTGTTGCCAACCGATGTCATCAACCAGCCTCAGCAAGCGCTGCACGCCATGCCAGAGGTAGATACTGAGCGGGTTTATACCATGCAGGCGGCGATCAGAAACGGCGAATTGTCTCTGGACAGCGCCTCACTGGCAGGTGCCATGATGGATTACTACCGCCGATAAGCTGGCATGACCGACAGGTTCATCGTCTCCACACACAGTAAAATCTGCCGGAGCAAGGTATACCGATAAAATTTAAGGCTCAGGGATGGGTCTGCTTCTTTCCGTCAGCCATGTATCGCCAGATTGCGGGCGCTCAGTGCCGTCAGGCCCATCAGCGATACTAATCCAGCCTATCCCCGGTCATCAAGATGAACAACTGAGATCAAAGCCCTGCTCCCGCATACTGGCAAGCCGGTAACGTAGTGCACGCGGAGTGATGCCGAGAAAAGCAGCCGTCTGAGATTTATTGCCCTGATGGCGCTTAAGCAGGTCGGTGATATATTGAAATTCCGCCATCTTGCCGCACTGTTTGATTGGGCTTTCATCACTGTATTCAGGCCGTTCAGAGCTACAATCTGCCGACAACGGTGCCTTCAGCCCCAAACTATTGCTATCCAGTGCGCCGCTATCGGACATGATCAGGGCTCGCTGGACGGCGTTTTCCAGTTCACGGACATTACCTGGCCAGTCGTATGAAAGTAGCGCGCGTCGCGCCTGTTCAGTCAGGTGAGGTGTTGTGGTGGACAATGATCGATATTTCTGAATAAATCGTTCAGTCAGAGGAATAATGTCTTCCGCTCTTTCCCGCAGCGGGGTGATGTGAACGGGTACAACAGAAATACGGTAAAACAGATCCTGACGGAATCGCCCTTCGGCAACCTCTACTTCCAGATCTTTGTTGGTCGAGGCGATCAGACGGATATTCAGTGGTACGGATTTATGACTACCTAACCGTTCCACGCATTTTTCCTGCAATACACGCAACAACTTAACCTGCAACGACAACGGCATATCGCCAATTTCATCCAGTAACAACGTACCGCCATTAGCCTGTTCAAACTTGCCGGGTTGGCTGTTAATCGCGCCGGTAAACGCGCCCTTCTCGTAACCAAATAAAATCGCTTCCAGCATATTTTCAGGAATGGCTGCACAATTCACACCAACATAGGGAGCGTCATTACCAAAGGAATAATGATGAATATACTTTGCGACGCACTCTTTACCTGTACCTGTTTCACCGGTTATCAACACAGGGACATTAAACTTAGCCAACCGTCTTGCCAGTGATAATAAATTCACGCTAGTAGGAGAATGCGCAACAAAATCATATTCGATACAACCAGAAATTTTCCTGTTCATTTCCATTCTGCTGACTCTCATGTGTTAATACTTTGTTTGAAAATTACATCCAGTGGTAACCAGGAATAAAACAATTATACTTTTTTCCTTTATTTTTTTTATCTTTATTAGGATATTAAAAAATAATTCCAATAAAATCAATTAGTTGTACAATTTCAGGGGTGCGCATTAAGGTGATTAATAATAAATTAATAATCAAAAACCACTTAACACCCCACCTGAAAAACCACCAAATATATATTTTCAGAAGGAATTCAGAACAAACAGTGCTGGTGAAAATAAAAAAAACGCCCCAGGGAAATGACCATTTACCATTCAGATATATCCCCAAAAAAATACCGCCACCCTGTGCATTAATTGTACTTTTGCCTACAAAACAAATTATTGCGGATAGCGCGGTTCGTCTTAACAAGAGCATCATCAGCACTCATCATCATGGATGAGTATTCTGAGATAATGCCATTACAGATTAATCACTCCACTGCCCATTATTATAATGATTGAAAATATAACCATGGATAAACGAGAACATTTTTCCCGAAAAATTTTATCAATCATGCTCAAATGGGCGGTGATTCACAATAAATAGTCAACATAAACAGCCTTCTATGACTACAGTGAACACTGAAGATTCCGCACATGCTTGCGATGAATTGATGCATCATCGCGCCTGTCACTGGAGAAAAGGTTAGACAATGATGGTCAGACGTCACTTTAATTCAGGAATAAATTACGCCAATTGGTCAGCGTTTTCGGCAGCGTTGTCTCCCCTTTTTCGGTGGTGATGTAGCTAAGCTGTATGCTATTTTCCTGGCTGTCATCCGGAGTCACCAGCATCGCCCAGATTTTACCTGTTGATGTATACATCACTATCGCAGCATATCGATTGGCGGCCCCTTTCAACGATAATATCAGCACCGTCGCCCCCATATCATCTTGATCTTCCACGTAGCGTACATTGTTCGCTACGCGAACATACTGCTGGTAGTCTTTGTCGGCCAGTTGACGGAAACGGTCATCCAGCGTTTGGGATGGAAACACGCCTAAAGATAACAACGTGGCCGCCGGGCGCGGATCGCTGACCGCCTTCTCATACTCGCCATCAATACTCATGTTACCCGGCATCAGCAGCTTACAACTGCCCATCTTATCGCTGTTGATCTCCAGCTTGCCATCCTGACGCGGGATAAACAGCACAGTACATTTCCCCCCCCAGGCAATGCGGTCGGTGAACCCTTGTCCTTTATATATCCTTACGTTACCGCGCAGAGTCGATTTATAAACGCCACTCCACACTTGCCCGGTAAAATCGAACGCCCATTCATTGGCGTTACTGATAGTAATTTTTCCACCATTGCCATTGGTGGCAGAAGTATTCCACCAAACCCCATTCCAGCTAAACGTTTCCGGCACATGATATAACTCACTGAGTCCTTGCAGGTAAGCCCAGCGCAGACAACGGTTCGTGGTACAGGCATCTCGCGAACGCTGCCACAGCTGCATACGTTGAACCGCGCTATTAGTCTCCTCAGCCATCATCGTCTTGCGATATGTTTCGTTCAGCAGCCCGTCAAGCCAGAACAGTTGAGGGGTATCGCAAATGGTATTCTCCACAATGCTGGAGGCTTTATCACAGTCGATGGCCAACACGGGAAAAACACAACTGATCACAGCGATAAAAAGGATGCTTCTTTGTACCTGTTTCATCATTTCCTTATGTCATCTGGCTCGTAAAAAAAATTATATCCTTAACGCGTTGGAAATACCCGATTTCAGCACAACTGTTATAGTCTTATTTACGCAAATTGTGTCTGCTACTAATTAACTATTTATGATTAACTGTGAGCAGTATCAGTTGGGAGATCGACCATGGAATACGTCAAACAGATCCTGCTACGCGAAATTGACACGCTGAACCGTGAAGAACAACGCGATAACAAACCGCGTCTCAGCCTTGCCTTTCTGAAAAATCATCCTGGCCTGTGGGCTTCAATGTACGTCTGTTATGCGCTTACTGCGGCGCTCATTTTTACCACTGAGTTTCTGGGCTGGCCGGCCTTCTGGGGTGCCACTGGCTTCGTGCTACTGATGAGCGGCCTGATGCTACTGGATGTCAACCCCCGCTATCGTTTTGAAGATATCGATGCACTGGACCTGCGCGTCTGCTACAACGGTGAGTGGTATTACGTGCGTACCCTGTCCGAAAAAGCAATTCAGGATATATTGTCCAGCAATGAGGTGCCGGATAACATCAAACATGGCATAGAAAAGCTGTTATCACTGAAAGGCGAAGTGGACTTTTATGATGTCTACCATCTCGCCTGGGGACAGCAATCCGCCTCCAGCGTCTGAGTTCTGTGGGTCAGTCCGAGCGGCCCGCCAGCATATCACTGATCAACCCACCGAGTTTCGCCACCGCCGCTTCCTGCGCTTCTCCCCATGACCACGCGGTGTTAAAGCGAAAATAGTTGGCGTACTGCTCCCCGGAAGAAAACATCTTACCGGGCGCGATGCTGATATTGTGTTGCAGCGCACGGTAATAAAGTTCGGTGGTATTGATTTGTCGGGGTAACTCAATCCACAGGAAATAACCGCCCTGCGAATCGTTAATCCGCGCCGTCGCAGGCAAGTGGCGCTTCAGCGAAGATCGCGCCTGATTTTTGCGCTGTTCCAGTTGCTGACGCAATCGGCGCAGATGACTGTCATAACTACGCGTACCAAGATAGTTAGCCAGCGCCAACTGCATGGGCGCGCTGGTGGCAAGCGTGCTCATTAACTGCAGGCGCTGAATACGCTGGGCATGTTTACCGGCGGCCACCCACCCAACACGAAAACCCGCAACCAGATTTTTCGAAAACGACGAGCAATGCAGCACACGATTGTCGCGATCAAACGCTTTGGCAGGCAGCGGTTTCTCGCTGCCGAAATAAAGTTCGCTGTAAACATCATCCTCAATGAGCATCACCTGGTGCTGCTCCAGCAACGTCACCAACTGCTGCTTCTTCTCTTTACTCAGCGTACAACCGACCGGATTTTGCTGATTAGTCATCACCCAGCAGGCTTTGATCGGCCAGCGGCCCAGAGCTCTTGACAGCTCCGCCAGATCCATACCGTACTGTGGATCGGTGGCAATCGCCACCGCCTTCAGCTTCAGCCGCTCAATGACCTGTAGCGCGCCATAAAAGCAAGGGTTCTCAATCGCCACCCAGTCTCCCGGTTCGGTAACCGCCTGCATACTCAGATTCAGCGCTTCCATTGCACCATTGGTGATAACGATTTCATCGGGAGAAACCTGAATGCCTTGCAGGGCATAGCGCTGCGCCAGCGTTTTACGCAACGCTTCATTGCCGGGAGGCAGATTATTCAGAGCATCCGCAGGTTTGAGGGTATGGGAAACCGTCGCCAGCGAGCGCATTAATTGACGCTGGGGAAAGAGTCCGGGATCAGGAAAGGCTGAGCCAAAAGGTATAATGTGCGGATCACGGCAGGCCTGCAGGACATCAAAGATAAAGGCGTTTATATCCACCGACTCTGCCAGTTGCACCTTCTGGTGGCTGGCAGGCTGGTTGAGAAACTCCGCGCGCGGGGCAACATAGTAACCAGACTGTGGTCTGGACTGGATCCAGCCCTGGCTCTCCAACACCTGATAAGCATGCATCACCGTCATCAGGCTCATACTACTCAATGAGACCTGTTCACGTAGTGAAGGGAGTTTTTCACCCGGCAACCAGATCTCCGTCGAAATCTGCTGTTGGATTTGATCAATTAACTGCTGGTATTTTGCCAAAACGATGATCGTTCCGCCGCTAAACTTGAGCCATTATTATAGAGAGCGCCCACCGATTGAACAGCATCTGGCGGCAGAAAAATAGTTAAATCATCAATGTGTTGTTCCTGGAGTAAATCCCCTTTTTATGTTCAGGCGCCTGGTCGCTAAAGTTGCTGACGATAACGACGATAAAAGAGTCTTTCCTGCACCAGCGTTGATTCTGTTAATTTTTTGTTACCAATGTGAATGGAATACACCTTATCAACGGTGACCATCATCACATTAAATCCGACCTGCTCAGGCTAAAAGGGAAGAAAAACCTAAAGGATGTCGTATGACTGTGGCCACTTCTTCCTCTAACAAACCTCAGAGCAGTGCCAAAACCATCTTCAACGTCACCAGTGGTAACTTCCTGGAGATGTATGACTTTATGGTGTTTGGTTATTATGCCTCCGCCATTGCCAACACCTTTTTCCCCGGCGATGATCCGTTTGCTTCCCTGATGCTGACGCTGATGACCTTTGGCGCAGGCTTCCTGATGCGTCCGCTCGGCGCGATCATTCTCGGCTCCTACATTGACCATCACGGCCGTCGCAAAGGGTTGCTGCTGACGTTGGGTCTGATGGCGATCGGGACACTGACCATCGCCCTTGTCCCCGGTTACAATACGCTTGGGCCCGCCGCGCCGATTCTGATTCTGCTGGGCCGCCTGTTGCAGGGACTCTCTGCCGGGGTTGAACTGGGTGGCGTCTCGGTCTATCTCGCCGAAATTGCGCCGAAAAACCGCAAAGGTTTTTTTGTCAGTTGGCAGTCAGGTAGCCAGCAGGTTTCGGTGATTTTCGCCGCGCTGCTTGGCCTGACGATTAACCACTGGCTGGATAAAAACCAGATCACCGAGTGGGGCTGGCGGATCCCATTCGTGATCGGTTGTATGATTGTACCGTTCCTGTTCTGGGTCAGAAGCATGTTGCAGGAAACTGCGGCATTCAGCCAGCGTAAAGTTCACCCGTCAATGAAACAGATTGTCCGTTCGGTTGCCAGTAACTGGGCACTGGTGCTGGCTGGAATGCTGATGGTGGTCACCACCACGGTCATGTTCTATATGATAACCGCCTTTACCCCGACCTTTGGTAAAACCGTGTTGATGATGAGCGATAAACAGAGCTTCTTCGTCACGCTGTGCATTGGCCTGTCAAACCTGATCTGGCTCCCCATCATGGGGACTGTGTCCGACCGCTATGGCCGTCGTCCGCTGTTAATTTTGTTTTCCGTGCTGATGATTGCCACCGCATGGCCGGTGCTACGCTGGCTGGTCAGTTCTCCAACCTTCACTCACTTGCTGGAGGCCGAACTGTGGCTGTCATTTCTTTATGCCAGCTACAACGGTGCGATGGTGGTTTATCTGGCTGAAGTGATGCCTGCGGAAGTGCGGGCCACCGGATTCTCACTGGCTTATAGTCTGGCGACTGCGCTGTTTGGCGGCTTCACCCCAGCGATTTCCAGCTACCTGATCCATGTCACCGGTGATAAAGCGATGCCGGGCGTCTGGCTGACCTTCTCCGCCGTCTGTGGATTGATTGGCACCATGGTTATCAAACGCTTGCTCCGCCAGTATCAGGCGAAACATGCCGGAGTCCCGGCGGGGCAACAAATATAGTCTCTACGATGCCCCCTTGTGATACCGTATAGAAAGCCCCGAAAGGGGCTTTCTATACGGTATTAAACGGCAAGTCGGGGCAGAATTACTTACTGGTGGTTTCCATTCCCATTAGCCCAATTTTCAGGTATCCCGCCTGGCGCAGTTTATCCATCACCCCCATCAGCGTTTCGTAATCCACCGACTTGTCAGCCTGGAAGAAAATGGTGGTCTCTTTATTACCCTGAGTCTGATCGTTCAGCGTTGCAATCAGTGAGTCTGCGGTAACTGCGTCGTTGCCAATAAATAGCTGCTTATCTGCCTTGATAGAGAGATAAACCGGTTTTTCAGGTCTCGGCTGAGGCGCACTGGTTGAAGCAGGCAGATTAACGCGAATATCAACGGTTGCCAGCGGTGCGGCGACCATAAAGATAATCAACAACACCAACATAACGTCGATAAACGGCGTAACGTTAATTTCATGCATTTCGCCGTTGCTATCGAGATCTTCATTTAAACGCATTGCCATGATGCTTATCCTGCCCGCAGTTTTTGAGCTGCTGGCGAACACTGCGCACCATTACTGATAGCCAGGTCCAAATCACGACTTTGCAGCAGCATTATCTGAGCCGCCACATCGCCTAACATCGCTTTATAGTTGCCAATCCATCGGGCAAACACGTTATAAATAACCACCGCCGGAATGGCCGCAACCAGACCGATAGCGGTCGCCAACAATGCTTCAGCGATACCCGGTGCCACCACCGCCAGGTTGGTGGTCTGCGTCTGGGCAATGCCAATGAAGCTGTTCATAATGCCCCATACGGTACCGAACAGCCCGATAAAAGGCGCAATGGCGCCAATTGTTGCCAGAAAACCGTTACCCCGCCCTACATGGCGACTGAAAAAAGCCACCCGGCGCTCCAGGCGGAAAGCGGTGCGCTCTTTAATGCCGGCGTTGTCTTCCGAACCTGCCGACAGTTGCAGCTCATTTTCCGCTTCTTTCAGCAGTTGCGTAGTCAGACTATTGTCTTTAAAGGTCGCACAGGTCTCTGCCGCGTCCTGCAAAGAACGGGCATCCGCCAGTGCCAGTTGTTCGCGCTTCAGACGACGTTTCGCCGCGCTGAGTTCTGCGCTTTTGCTGAAGAAAATCGCCCAGGTCACAACCGACGCCAGCAACAGACCAATCATGACCACTTTAACCACGATGTCCGCATGGTGGTACATACCCCAGACGGAGAGATCCGTCTGCATCAAATCATTCGTCACGCTGTCTCTCCAACGGAAAAGGGATAGCAAAAAACCAGAGTGGATCATACCAAATCAATGACGAATTGATAGTAGTTATCATTACTATTTACCCACAACTTGCCAATTTTTACACTCTTTCCGCTTTGTTGCCGGTTTACGCTTTTTTGGCGTAATCTTTGTCACCTGGTGGGTTAACCAATGTCACGCCATCGCCTGCCGTGTTAACGTTAAGCAATAACCGCTATCTGCTAACAGAGTATCTGATGACCAGTAAACACATTGAAACGGCGCTGATTACGGTCGGACGTCGTAAACGATATACCCAGGGATCCGTGAACAGCGTTATCCAACGCGCCTCTTCACTGGTTTTTGACAGCGTTGCCGAAAAAAAACGCGCCACCGCAGGTCGGGCGAATGGCGAACTGTTCTATGGTCGTCGCGGCACACTCACCCACTTTTCGTTGCAGGAAGCCATGACCGAGTTGGAAGGCGGCGCAGGTTGTGCATTGTATCCTTGTGGCGCTGCGGCGGTCACTAATGCCATCCTCGCCTTCGTCTCCTCTGGCGACAACGTGTTGATGGCGGGGTCAGTCTACGAACCAACACAAGACTTCTGCACTAAAATCCTCACTAAAATGAACGTCTCCACCACCTGGTTCGATCACGGTATCGGCGAAGATATTGCGCAACTGATTCAACCGAATACCCGGGTGGTGTTCCTTGAATCGCCCGCCTCGATAACCATGGAAGTACAGGATATTCCAGCTATTGTCGCCGCTGTACGCCGTAAAGCGCCTGAAGCCATCATTATGATTGATAATACCTGGGCCGCCGGAATACTGTTTCCCGCGTTGGCATTCGGTATCGATATTTCCATTCAGGCAGGGACCAAATACCTGATTGGCCATTCCGATGCGATGATCGGTACGGCGGTCGCCAATGAGCGCTGCTGGGCGCAATTGCGTGAAAATTCATACCTGATGGGTCAGATGGTCGACGCTGATACCGCTTATATGACCAGTCGTGGCCTGAGAACACTGGCCGTGCGCCTGCGCCAGCATGAAGAAAGCGGCCTGAGAGTGGCAAACTGGCTGGCGGAGAGGCCAGAAGTGGCTCTGGTGAATCATCCAGCGCTACCGCAATGTCAGGGGCATCAGTTTTGGAAACGCGATTTTACCGGCAGCAGCGGATTATTCTCTTTTGTGTTAAAAAACCGGCTGAGCGAGGCGCAACTGGCTGAGTATCTCGATCATTTCGAACACTTCAGCATGGCTTACTCATGGGGTGGCTATGAGTCGCTGATCCTGGCCAATCAGCCGGAAGAGCTGGCCGCTATTCGACCGGCAGGCGGAATCAACTTCAGCGGTACACTGGTGAGGTTACATATCGGGCTGGAAAATGTTGACGATCTGATTGCCGACCTGGCGGCCGGTTTTGCCCGTCTGACACGCGGACCGGGCAGAGAAAAATAAACCGTGCCAGACGCCTCGACGCTCACAGTATGGTGAGTGGCTTATCAGTACCATCATCAAATTAATGCAGTAAACGGGATATGACATGGCAGTTTTACACGAGATTGTGCGTGCACTGTGGCATCAGGATTTTGCCGTGCTGGCCAATCCCGACGTGATTAAGATGGTTTATGGCGTTATGTTTATCACTCTCCTGCTGGAGAATGGTTTGTTACCCACCTCCTTTCTGCCTGGCGACAGCCTGCTATTGCTGGCTGGCGCAATGGTTGCCAAAGGCGTGATGGAATTTGTACCAACGATGGTTATCCTGACCTTTGCCGCCAGCCTCGGCTGCTGGATCAGCTATCTGCAAGGGCGCTGGCTGGGTCATACGCGGATAGTGAAAAAATGGTTGATGCACCTGCCTGCACAGTATCACCAACGGGCATGGAATTTGTTTCACCAGCATGGCCTGATGGCTCTGCTCATCGGGCGTTTTCTGGCTTTTATCCGTACTATCCTGCCAACGATGGCGGGAATTTCCGGCTTGAAAAACGGCCGTTTTCAGTTATTCAACTGGCTGAGCGGCGTATTATGGGTCGGGATACTGGTCTCGTTGGGCTATGCCATCAGCCAGGTGCCATTTATTAAACGTCATGAAGATTTGGTGATGGCGATACTGATGCTCCTGCCGCTGGGGCTATTGTTCACTGGGCTGATTGGCTGCATCACGCTGGTACTGAAATGTCGCAAATCCTCGTAAAACGCCGAATAAAGGCATACTGACCGGAAATCCGCAATCAACCGGTCAGATCGTGGACAACAACATTTCGTTTGCGTCGTTATGAACGGCTGATACTCCCGACAAGATTCCGCCAGTTCTCACCGCCCTGACGCATACGGGTTATCTCTTCTCCCGGCGTCACGCCAAAATAGCGCTTAAATTCACGCGAGAATTGCGAGGCGCTCTCATACCCGACCCGCATTGCCGCCGAACTGGCCTTCAGCCCTTCATGCAACATCAACATTCGCGCCTGATGCAGCCGGTAACTTTTCAGATACTGCAACGGCGAGGTGCTGGTCACCGCTTTAAAGTTGTGATGAAAAGCCGATACGCTCATGTTCACTTCGGCGGCCAGTTGTTCAACACTGAGGTTATCAGTGTAGTGGTGTTCAATACGCCGTAGCGCACGAGCAATCTGGCTGAACTGCGTCTGCCGGCTGACCAACGCCATTAGCGCCCCGCCACTCGGCCCCAACAGGACATGATAGAGGATCTCACGAACGATCTGTGGCCCCAGAACGCGTGTATCCCGCGGATTTTGCAGTACATCCAACAAACGTCCGGCTGCGTCCAGCATCGCTTCGGTTAGTGGTGAAGAGTGAATACCCCGCGTTTGCGGCTGAGGCTGGAAGCTGTCGTCATCACCGATATCAATCAGCAGATCCTGCAACTTTACCGGATCAACGGTTAACAGAATACCGGCCAGCGGCTCTTCCGGGGTGGCGAACGTTTCGCATTCAACCGAAAGCGGCACGGTGAGCATCAGGTACTCGGTGGCGTCATAATGGAAAACATGGTTACCCAGATAGCCAGTTTTCCGTCCCTGAAACAGAATAACGATCCCAGATGAATACAATACTGGCGTACGCCCACTCGGCTGGTTGGCATAAATCAGACGGATATCGGGTAAGGAAGCGATCGACGACGCGTTCGCAGTGACCAGATTGATAACCTGGCCGGCAAGTCGGGTACAAAGGGTATTGCGATCCATAATCAGTTCTCTTGCCCAGAAATTGTCTGATGTCATCCTGCCTGATCCGCCAACAATCCTCCAGACTCATGGAGAAACAGGCAAGAAAAGAGCAGGAATGTGTCTTATTCTAACCCCTGCTATATCCCCTAAACAGAACAGCGCGCAGGACAAAAACGTTAACGCGTTGTTGAACTAACCCCCCGGTCATCCTCGGTAATGGTCAGGGTCAGCGAACCGCTGCCCGGTTTCCGGAGAATATTAACGCGGTGGACTCATCCGTCCATCGTCCTGCCGGGAAGCAGGCGCTGTATGATGGTTCACCTCTGGTGCCATTTATGCACCTCAGGCACGCCATCATCTTACCGACACGCCAGTAATGACCGCATGACAAAGATGACATTTTTAGTTATTTAGGGTACAGCACGATCACCAATGGCAGAAAGGACCATGCGTCGCGACTCGTTTTAGCCGACATCCCGCTAAACTCAACTAAACTTAGTATCACTGACTGGCGCATTGGGCCAGTTCATCCGCTGAAAAGGAGGGATCATGGCAGAGCAACCGGTAATTAAACTCCACGATGGCAACACGATGCCGCAGATCGGTCTTGGCGTCTGGCAGGTCAGTATTGATGATGCCCGTAAAGCAGCGGTTAAGGCGCTGGAGGTCGGCTATCGTTCCATTGATACCGCCGCAATCTACAAAAATGAGGAAGGAATAGGTCAGGCGTTACAGGAAACTGACGTGGCGCGAGATGATATTTTCATCACCACCAAATTGTGGAATGACGACCAGTTGAATGCGGAAAAGGCGCTGGAAACCAGCCTGAAAAAACTGCAACTGGCAAGCGTCGATCTGTATCTGATGCACTGGCCATGCCCGGCCAAAGACCACTATGTCGAAGCATGGCAGGCGATGATTGCGTTGCAGAAACAAGGTCTGGCCCAAAGTATCGGCGTCTGCAACTTCCAGGAGGCGCACCTGAAACGTCTGATAGATGAAACCGGCGTCATCCCGGTGGTGAACCAGATTGAGCTACACCCCATGTTCCAGCAACGCGCACTGCATGCGTGGAATGCCCTGCATCATATCCAGACTGAGTCCTGGAGCCCGCTGGCACAAGGCGGTAAAGGGGTATTTGATCAGGAAGTGATTAAAAACCTGGCGAAGAAATACCATAAAACCCCGGCGCAGATTGTGATCCGCTGGCATCTGGATAGCGGACTGGTGGTTATCCCGAAATCGGTCACGCCGTCGCGCATTGAGGAAAACTTCGCGGTCTTCGATTTCCGCCTCGAAAAACCGGAAATCAGTGAGATTGCGACCCTGGACCACGGTAAGCGTCTGGGGCCGCACCCTGAACAATTCAACTGACATGCTGGATACGGGCAGCCTGACGATAAAATAGAGTTGAAAGCCCCGCACAATACCCGTCGGGGCTTTTACCTTTAATCCCTGTAGATTAAATCGCGGGCTGTACCTGCAACTGCCCCGCGGAGCCGCGATCTGCCATTTCCAGAGTCTGGCTGTAGTAAACGAAAGGGAAGTGATCAGATGACGGTTGAGTGAAGGAGACCAACAGCTCAACACTGCCGTCGACCCAAACAGTGTCCTTCCAGCCGCGATCCTCGGCCATCGGCTGCGCACCATTAATGCTTTTAATCAGGAACATCACCCCCTGAATATGAAAGGCCTGCGGCAAATCGGCATGAATGACCCAACGCTCGAAACTGCCCTGCTGCACCAGGGTGTCAATGCGTTTCATATCCCACAACGCCCCATTGATGCCCGGCGTCGAATCCCCCAGGCGGAATTCCCGTGTGCGGGTGACGCTGCCGTCAATAAACGGCGCCGTCTGCAATCGCATCGGCAGATTATCAGTGACCAGCGGCAACAACCCGGTCGGACGCAGTGTCAGGATCATGGTCGACGTCAGAATGCTCGACGGTTCAAACAAGCCGCGCAGGCGATCAATTATCCCTGCGGCCATGCCAGCGGTAATGGAAACTTCATTACCCTGGCTCATATCAACCAGAATCTCCCGTCGTTCGCCTGGTGCCAGAGAAAGCTGCTGTACTGCCACGGGCGCAGGCAGGAAACCCTGATCACTGGCAATAACGTTAAACGGGCGATTGTCATTCATCTGCAACTGATAACGCCGTGAATTAGACGCGTTCAGCAGGCGTAAACGTACCCAGCCGCGTGAAACATTAACAAATGGATTCTGCACACCATTCACCAGCAACGTATCACCTACAAAACCGCCGCTGTCGGGCTGCTCATATTCCGGCGTCCCAAAATTATCGAGCCGTTTGTCCTGAATAATCAGCGGGAAGTCGTCCACGCCGTAGTGTTTTGGCAACGGTAACGCTTTGCTGATTTCATCTTCCACCAGCCACAGACCGGCCAGCCCATTATAGACATGCCGCGCCATTTTGTTTGGTGTGTTAGCGTGATACCAACAGGTCGCGGCCGCCTGGCGGACAGGTACCACCGGCGACCAGTCCACACCGGGCGACATCAAACGGGGAGCGCCACCCGCCAGCGCGCCGGGGACCTGCAGGCCGGCAACGGTCATGGCCACCGATTCAGCGAGGCGATTACTGTAAATCAGTTTGACGTCATCACCGCTCCAGACACGAACTGTCGGCCCAAGATAGAGGCCGTTGATCCCCCAAACCTCCGCTTTACTGCCATCGGTGAATGACCAGTGGCTACGCTGCAGGGTGAGAAAAATAGGCTGTCCACGGCGTGACTCCACCAACGGAGGAACCGGTAAAGCGGTACCCGCTCCGGCAGCCAGCGCACGAGAAGGCAACGCACTGGCGCACAGCGCAATGCCCGAAGCCTGAATAAACTGACGTCGACTGAAGGACATGAAAACTCCGTAACCGAAAATGCAGCCTGCTGACCCGGCTGCTAGCCATTTATTATGATCCTGATAAATGCTGTGTTGTCCGTTGTGACCCGGTGCGTTAGCTCACTATATTTTCCCGGAAGCTTCGCGTTCGGCCACTTCGGCGTTAAGTTCTTCCAGTTTGGCCGCCATCAGTTCACGGCAGTGGGTCGCCAGTTTGCGCACAGACTGATCGACGAAGGCACTGGGGTCCACAGGCGGCAGCATCTCGACAATCACCAAACCGTTTTTCAGCCGGTTCAGTTTGATTTTGTCGTGAGTATTGCTGATAACCACGGGAATAATCGGCACACCCGCGGCTATTGCGGCATGGAAGGCACCGGTTTTAAACGGTAACAAACCGCGCCCCCGGCTACGAGTCCCTTCCGGAAACATCCAGAACGAAATTTTTTTCTTCTGAAATTGCGCGATCAATTCACTAATAGTGCCATGCGCTTTGGTACGGTTATTGCGGTCAATCAATAAATTACCGCTCAACCAGTACAGCAGGCCAAAGAAGGGGATCCACAGCAGGCTTTTCTTGCCTACTGTCACCGTGGTGGGCTGCACGATATTCGCTGCGGTTACCATGTCATAATTATTCTGGTGATTGGCAATATAGATAGCATTCGGAAAGTTTTCCGCGCCAACGGGTTTTCGCTGCTCAACTTTGATGCCAAACACCACCGCCAGATAGCCAAAGAGATGACCAAAAGTAGCGACATGGCGGGGATTACGTGGGCTAAACAGACAATATATACATCCCAATACACACACCAATAGCGAATAAATAATCACCACGAAAAAGCGTAAAATTGCGAGCATCACATCCTCGTTATTGCTTTCATAACCTGCCCAGGCGGGACAGCGGGGAGATTATATCCTGAATTAACGAAATACGCTGCCGTTCATCGGGTTAGCGACATGATATTGCCGCTACCCCGTCGATTACTCTTCGCTGTCAGCCGCTTTCTGCCGGGCTGGCGCGTCCACGTCAATGCGGTCAATCTTCTGCAAGCCACGCGGCAGCAATGTTCCTCGCCGTCCACGTTCAGCGCGGAATTTGTTCAGGTCATCCCACTTCATGGTAAGTTTGCGCTTACCAACGTACAGAGTCAGCGACGTTTGCGGGGCTAACAGTAACAGCCACGCCAGTTTATCCTCGCCCGACGCCGCCTGAGCGGAAGGAATGGAAACGATTTTGTTCCCCTTGCCTTTCGCCAGTTGTGGCAGTTCCGCCACCGGGAACATCAACATTCGACCTGCCGCAGTGATCGTCAGTAACATTTCATCATCGTTCTCGATAGCGATTGGCGTCATTACCTGCGCATTCTGCGGCAAACTCAGCAACGCTTTACCGGCGCGGTTACGCGAAATCAAATCGCTGAACGTACAGACAAAACCATAACCCGCATCCGAAGCCATCAGCAGTTTTTGTTCATCGGCGGCCATCAGAACCTGCTCAATAACGGCACCTGGTGGCGGCGTCAGCTTGCCAGTCAGTGGTTCTCCCTGCCCTCGTGCGGAAGGCAGCGTGGCCGGATCCAACGTATAACTGCGGCCCGTGGAGTCGATAAACGCCACCGGCTGGTTACTCTTACCACGCGCGGCAGCACGGAAGCTGTCCCCCGCTTTGTAACTCAGTCCGGCAGGATCGATATCGTGCCCCCTGGCGCTGCGTACCCAGCCCATCTGTGACAACACAATAGTCACCGGTTCAGACGGCACCAGTTCGCTTTCGCTGATCGCTTTCGCTTCTTCACGCTCACGCAGCGGCGAGCGACGGTCATCACCATAAGCCTCGCTATCAGCCTGCAGTTCTTTCTTCAACAGCGAGTTCATTTTGCGTTCGGAAGCCAGGATGCCTTGTAACTGGTCACGCTCTTTCGCCAATTCATCCTGTTCACCCCGGATTTTCATCTCTTCCAGTTTGGCGAGGTGGCGTAATTTCAACTCAAGGATTGCTTCAGCCTGGGTCTCACTGATACCAAAGCGCGCGATCAATTCTGGCTTCGGTTCGTCCTCGTTACGGATGATGTGAATCACTTCATCAATATTAAGGAACGCAATCAGTAAACCTTCGAGAATATGCAGGCGTTTGAGCACTTTTTCCAGACGGAAACTCAACCGACGGCGCACCGTCTCACGCCGGTAAACCAGCCACTCACTGATAATCTCCAGCAGGTTTTTCACCGCCGGGCGGTTATCCAGCCCAATCATATTGAGGTTAATGCGGTAGCTTTTTTCCAGATCGGTTGTGGCGAACAGATGGTTCATTACCTGCTCCAAATCCACCCGGTTGGAACGCGGGACAATCACCAGACGCGTCGGATTCTCATGGTTTGACTCGTCGCGCAAATCCTCCACCATCGGCAATTTTTTATTGCGCATCTGGGCAGCAATCTGCTCCAGCACACGGGCGCCGGAAACCTGATGCGGCAGTGCGGTGATGACCACATCGCCGTCTTCTTTTTTCCATACGGCCCGCATACGCACCGAGCCACGACCATTCTGATAGATCTTACGGATTTCATGACGTGGAGTGATGATCTCCGCTTCCGTGGGATAATCCGGCCCCTGCACGATGTCCAGCAACTCATCCAGGCTGGTTTTCGGCGCGTCGATCAGTTTGATCGCCGCCTGCGCCACTTCCCGCAGATTATGCGGTGGAATATCGGTGGCCATCCCCACGGCAATACCGGTGGTGCCATTCAGCAAGATGTTCGGTAGACGCGCCGGCAGGATCGCCGGTTCTTGCAATGTACCATCAAAGTTCGGGATAAAATCGACCGTTCCCTGCCCCAGTTCCCCCAGCAATAGCTCGGCGTATTTTGACAGGCGGGATTCGGTATAACGCATCGCGGCGAAGGACTTCGGATCATCCGGCGCCCCCCAGTTCCCCTGTCCGTCTACCAGCGGGTAACGGTAAGAGAACGGCTGCGCCATCAGCACCATCGCTTCATAACAGGCGCTGTCGCCGTGTGGATGGTATTTACCCAGCACATCACCGACTGTACGCGCCGATTTTTTAAACTTGGCGCTGTTGCTCAGGCCCAGTTCCGACATCGCATAGATAATACGGCGTTGAACCGGCTTCAGACCATCGCCAATATATGGCAACGCACGGTCCATGATCACATACATGGAATAGTTGAGGTAGGCCTCTTCCGTAAACTTATGCAGGGCACGACGCTCTGCACCATCCTGCGTCAGATCACTCATTACTATTGTTCCTCACATCGCGGCGCGATCAGCATGCCACATCGGGGTCGTTTGGCGAGGATAGTACCTTATCCAGGCAGGTTCTGTCACAGGTAACCGTGACAGGAACACCGATTACGGCGGGGAACTGACTTTCCCCGCCAGAAGGGGTTATTTAGCGCCCGCCAGCCATTCTCCCGTCACCTGCGCGTATTCGCCGCTGACGTTGCTCAAATGCAGCCACTGATCGACATACAGTTTCCAGCTTATGTCGTCACGCGGCAGCATATAAGCCTTTTCGCCATACTCCATTGGCTTTTCTGGATTAACGGCACATAGCTGAGGATAATGTTTTTGCTGGTACATCGCTTCGGATGCGTCGGTGACCATCACGTCCGCTTTTTTATCCAGCAATTGCTGAAAGATAGTAACGTTATCATGGAACAACGTCAGATTTGCCTGTGGCAAATAGCGATGAGCGAAGGCTTCGTTAGTGCCGCCCGCAGGCTCAATCAGCCGCACGGAAGGTTTGTTCAGTTGTGCGATAGTACGATACTTCGCCTTCTCTGCACAGCGTACCAGTGGGATTTTGCCATCGGAGCCGAGTGGCACGGCGAACCATGCGTTCTGCTGGCGCTTCAGCGTAACCGACACCCCACCCAGCGCGATATCGCACTGCTTGGCGAGGAAATCCTGCGTCAGGGTTTTCCATGTGGTAGGCACCCATTTAACCTGCGCCCCCAGACTTTGCGCCAACAATCCAGCCATGGTCACATCTATTCCTTCATATTGTCCGTCCGCTCTCAGGAAACTGTAAGGCTTGTAATCGCCAGTGGTACAAACCGTCAGCACTTTACTCTGCAATACCCGATCCAGATGCGACTGTGCACTGGCACTGCCTGCGGCAACCAGCAGCAGCGTCGTGATCCCTGCTTTTATCATGGTGGTGTGTCTCATTGTGTAATAAGAAGAAAAGGAAATCCCGCCTGTTGCCCACCCATTGTGACTTAAATAGCCAGAGACTTGAATTATTTGGAATAGATAATCAAAATCTGTCGAACGGCTTGCAAAATATACCGCGAATGTTTTTGAATAACACTGACACTCACGTTACTGTTGTACCAGCCACTCACTGGCATGAACGTTATCACGACACCTTTCCCAGGGAACCCTTATGCTCACTGTCATTGCCGAAATTTTCGTCAAACCAGGGCGCCGTAACGCTGTCCTGCAAGCCATTGAGAAACTGACGCCTACGGTGTTACAGGAAGAGGGCTGCGGTAGCTATCAGGCACTGATCGACCATCAAGCCCAGGTTCCATGGAAGCAGCATTCGCCAGACTCGATCTTTATGATTGAGCACTGGAAATCCCTGCGCCACCTGGAGCAGCACCAGCAGGCTGAGCATATGGAACAACACCGCGCCAGGATCAAAGAGGACGTGCTCAGGGTGAAAATTTTAGTGCTGGAACCGGCGAAATCAGCATTCCTACCCGCGGGGTAGATCGATCTATTCCGCTTACAGTAGCGGCTTACTGGCAATCTGCTCGCTGAGAAAATCCAGAAAACAGCGAATGCGCACCGACAGCGAGGTATTGCGATAATACACCGCGTGGATCTGATGGAACATACACTGTGTCTCGGCTTCCAGCACCGGTACCAACCGTCCACAAGCGCGATCTTCCCGGCTGAGAAAATCAGAAATCCGCACGATCCCCTGGCCCTGTATCGCCAGTTGTCGCAACGTTTCGCCGCTTGAAGCCGAAAGGGTCGGCTTTATCTGCAAAAACTCCCCTTCCCGCCGCCACACTGGCCAAACATTATGCTTATCCAGTTGGCTGAACCCCAGTAATCGGTGACGGGCCAGATCGTCCACGCTGGCAGGATGACCATATTTCGCCAGATACGCTGGGCTGGCCATCAGTTGCAGCTTGCTACACCCCAACAAACGGGCGTGAATCGTGGAGTCCTGCAAATCGCCAATCCGGATAGCGATATCGGTCTGCTGTTCCAGTAAATCAATCACCACATCATCGGTGTTCAATTGCAACTGGATCAGCGGATAACGGGCCGTGAATTCATCCAACAGCGGCAGGATAACGTGCAACATAAAAGGCGTGGCGGCATTCACCCGCAGTCGTCCTGATGGCGTAATCCGCCGTTGCGCAAGACTGTCTTCCGCCCGTTCAACCGACTGCAAAATCTCCCGCGCATGCTCAAGAAACAGCAGTCCTTCTTCCGTCAGCGCAATGCGTCGGGTTGTACGGTGCAGCAACGTGGTTTGCAGCTTACTTTCCAGGCGGCTCAGCGCCCGACTGATGCCGGAAGTGGTCTGGCCCAGTTGCCCGGCGGCGGCAGTGATGGACCCGCTATCCACCACCCCCACCCAGGCGCGCAGTTCTTCAAGCGTGATCTTCACGGGGCGCTTTCCTGAGAAAATAATAATAAGAAGCGACCGGTCGGTCGCCTCCAGGAAAGCGCAGTATAAATTTTTTTACCGCCGGGGAAAACATTTCCTCTTTGTCTGTCCCTTCCCTTCGCACATTGGGTGCAGTAGGGTTATTTCTCGCCGCGACAATAATAGCGGAAAGAATACGCGACATAAAAAAACAATCGGTTAAAAAAAGTTATTTTATCCTTTTCGGCGCAAAAATAACCTTAAGGATTACCGTATTCACTATATTTCCGCTGCGTGGCAATATGGTCTGCAATATATTTCGCATCATGCCAGACGCCCCAAATAAACGTGGAGCCACGACGGGAAAGCCACGGTAAACCTAAGAAATACACCCCGGCCTCACTGGATACCCCACGCTGATGTTTCGGTTTGTTATTTTCATCAAAGGCATCCACCTTAAGCCAGCTATAATCAGCAACATACCCTGTGGCCCAAATAATGGTGGTGATACCGGCTTCTTTAAGATCCAATTCAGTCACGGGATTGACCATACAGTCAGGATCAGGCAGGAAATGACGCGCCTCGGGCTCTTCCGGCAAATCCAGACCATTACGGGCGATATACGCGTCGGCGGCATCCAGCAGCGAGAGATAGTTAGCATCGCCGTTGGCGATATTGTCGGCCAGATCGGTCTGGAAAGTGACTTTGCCATCAGCAAAAGCGCGGGTCAGCCCCACCAGATTAACGCCCTGATATGCCAGCTTACGAAAATCAACAGTGTGACCGCCACGCGCGCCACTGACGGCAATGGTCACATGCTCTTTACCTGGCTGGCTGGCGGCGGCATCCCACAGGCCGAGTACACCCAGCCACCAGCAGAAATCCCGCTGACGATAAGCACGTGGCGGCCGGTCATGTGGTCCAACAGACAGGTAAACCGTTTTGCCCGCGCGCTGCAATTCATCGGCTATCTGGACCCCTGATGAACCAGCACCGACCACCAGCACCGCGCCTTCAGGCAATTGCTGCGGATTGTAATACTGCGCCGAATGCAACTGATGCAAACTGGCGTCCTGCGGCGCAATCGCTGGAATAACCGGGCGCTGGAATGGGCCGGTAGCCGCCACGATACGGCGAGCTTCAATGATGCCTGCGGAGGTTTCCACGGTAAATCCCGGGCGCCCTTCATTACGTACCGCGCTTTTCACTTCCACGCCGGTACGGATCGGCGCGGAAAATTTTTCCGCATAAGCCACAAAATAATCCGCCACCTGCTCTTTTGGCACAAAATCATCGGGGCCAAAACCGGCGAAAGTCATATTGGGAAAACGATCATGCCAGGCCGGGCCATTGGCGACCAGCGAATCCCAGCGTCCTGTGCGCCATGCTTCAGCAATACGGTTTTTTTCCAACACCAGATGGCTGATGCCCAATTTCGTCAGGTGTTCGCTCATCGCGACACCAGCCTGCCCTGCGCCGACTACCAGCGTGTCAATTTCGGTTTTTTCAACGGTCATCACTGCATCCTTAATAAGGGCTAAAGCATCCCGCAGATCATTGACGTCACAGCAAACACCTGCACCCTCAGTGATAATTAACTGAGGGGGAGACACGTCATCACCATTGCTGCAACGTCAAGTATGAGGGGACTTCGTCATACGCCAAGATTATTGAACTGTGGCATGACGGTAAATTAGTAAAAAACGAACCCCTGAAGATAAAATAAAGAGGCAGTCACTGCGGCTGAATACCCGGCGTTATATTGCCAGGCAGAATAAAAAATAATTCAGCGTGTTATCGCTCAGGCTGCCTCTGCATCGATAATTCGCAAAGATGAAAATATCAGGTTGAAAGTAACAGGCTCTGTTGTGCGTCCCACCCCAGTGACACACGATCACCAATTTTCTCACCGGACATGCCATTGCTACGTACAATGAAGCGTTCGCCACCTGCCAGCGCCACCACCAGCCGTGTTTCTGAACCAGCATAAATCCGCTCGCAGATCTCACCGTCCAGCGCCGCCGCACCGGACGGCTGAATGTGGATATGTTCCGGTCGGATAACCAGCGAGGCTTGCCCCTGTACAGTCGCCGAATCCGGCAGCGCGAAATCGCCCTGTCTGGTCACCAGTCGCCCCGCGCGGACTTCGCCGCTGAGAATGTTGGACAAACCAATAAATCCCGCGACAAAGGTCGAATTTGGCTGCTGATAGATAGCCTGCGGCGTGTCAATCTGCACTATCCGTCCTTCATTCATCAGGCAGATACGATCGGACAGCGCCAGTGCTTCTTCCTGATCGTGGGTAACAAAAATAATCGTGGCGCCCGATTCGCGGTGGATACGACGGATTTCCATCTGCATGGTCTCACGTAACTGACGGTCCAGCGCCCCCAGCGGTTCATCCATCAGGATGATCCCTGGCTGATAGACAAGGCAGCGCGCCAACGCGACACGCTGCTGCTGTCCGCCGGACAGCGCGCGCGGGAAGCGCTGCGCGGCATGGCCCAACTCCACCATCTCCAGCGCGTCCCTGACTTTGCGGGCAACCTCGGCGGCAGGCAACCGACGCATACGCAGCGGGAAAGCGACGTTTTCTGCAATAGTCAGATGCGGAAACAGCGCGTAGTTCTGAAACACCACGCCAATGTCGCGTTGGTGTACCGGGGTCCAGGTTTCGTCCCTGCCATCAATCAACAGACGACCAGAAGTCGGTTCCGTCAGGCCGCTAATTATCTGCAACAAGGTGGTTTTACCTGAACCAGAGGATCCCAGCAGGGTCAACAGCTCCCCCTTGCGTACCGTTAAATCCAGGTCCTGCAGGACTTTCGTTGGCCCGTAGTACTTGGCTATCTGCTCCACTTTTAACTTCACGGATGACATGATTTCTCTCCTTACTGCGCGCGACGTGAACGTTCAGCGATAATAAATAACACCGTCACCACCAACAGGATGATGACCGATGCGGCGGCCAGCGTCGGCGTCACCGACAGCAACACGTCATCCCACATCTGTTTTGGCAGGGTCTGCTTAACACCGCCGCCGACGAACAGCGCCACCGTCAACTCTTCAAAGGAGTTCAGGAAGCCAAAGATAAACGCGGCAATCAGGCTACTTTTAATCAGTGGCAACGTTATCTCCCGCAAGGTACGCCAGCGACTGGCACCCAACGTTTTTGCCGCCTGATCCAGGCGCCAGTCATAGCCTTTAAAGGTGGTCAGGATAATGATGAACACCACTGGGATAGCCATCACCGTATGGCCAAGGATGATGCCCAGATCCGTTCCCACCAGCCCAAGGGTGGCAAACAGGTAGAACAACGAGACCGCGGTAACGATATTGGGAATAATCATCGGCAGCAGGAAAGTCATCACCACCAGGCTGCCGGATTTTCCCTGATGACGGGCCAGACCCAACGCCGCAGCGCCCGCGATCAACACCGACAGTATGCCGGTGACCAACGCAATACCGAACGAACGTAGCGTAGCGCCAGTCCAGACCGGTGAGCCAAGATACGTCTCCATCCAGCGCAGCGAGAAGCCCGGTGGAGGAAATTGCAGAAAGCTGGAACTGCTGAAAGCCATCGGCAGGAACGACACCACCGGCAACACCAACACCAGAATCACCAGCACGCTGAAGCAAGGCAGCAACCAGCCAACGGTCGTTCCTCCAGGAAGAAACGCCAGTATTTTCCCTACCCCATCGGTCATTTTCGCGGCACCTGCGGTGACCGCTTGTCCCAGACGGCGAACAGACTTGCCGCTGGCATGACTTTCACCACCGGAAATCGCCGACAGACCAAACAGTCGGTCATAGCAGAAGCACACAATCAGCGTAGTCAGCAACAGCAACATCGCCACCGCGCCAGCCAACCGCCAGTTAAGCAGTTGCTGCACCTGGGTAATCAGCAGTTGACCAATCACCGAATCCTGTGGGCTACCGAGCAATGCCGGGGTGATAAAGAAGCCCAACGAACCAATAAAAATAAGCAGGCAAGCCGCCACCACGCCAGGCATGGAAAGCGGGAAAAAAATGCGCCAGAAACTCTGCACCCGTGAAGCCCCCAGGGTGTGGCCTGCGCGCATCAGCCCATGATCAATGCCGGTCATGGTCGGCAACATGGTGATAATCGCCAACGGCAGCATACTGTGCGCCATCGCAAAGACCACCACGCCGCGGGTATAAAGGATGTTCAGCGGCTGGTCGGCGCCCATCGACATCAGGATTTCCGACAGAATGCCACGCCGCGAGAGTACCACCAACCAGGCGAAATTTTTCAGCAGCGCACTGGTCCAGAAAGGTAACAGGATCAACCACATTAGCCGTCTGCGGGCATTTTCACTGCGTTGCGACAACCAGTACGCCACCGGATAACCGACTAACAGACAGCTCAGCGTGGTTTGCAGCGCAATAACGAAGGTATTGATCATGACCTTCACATAGATCCCAGCACCAAACATCTGGCGCCAGACATCCAGCGAAAAGCCGCCGTCGTTCCCATGGAAACTCAGCAGCATCAATTTCAGGGTGGGCCAGGCGAGAAACAGCGCCAGAAATAACAAACCCGGCGCACTCAGCCACAGGGGATGCCAGCGTCGCTTCGCAGTCGGCATCATTTTTTTCGCCTCAGAGGTTGCAAGTTCGGACAAGGAATTTTCCTCACAAAAAACGGGTGGCGCTTACCGCGCCACGACCAGGATTAACTCATTACCCACTTTTCAAAACGTTCCGTCAGCGCCACCTGGTTATCACCCCAGTAGTCCGCGCCTAACTGTGCCAGCCCCTGGATATGATCCGGCGCCGTTGGCAACAGGGCGGCCTTTTTCTTATCGATAAAGTCATAGGCTTTAATATTGGTCGGGCCGCAGGCCAGATCATTGGTGTACATCGACTGACGTTTTGCATCCATACAAAACTGGATGAACTGACGCGCCGCTTCCAGCTTCGGACTGCCATGCGGGATAGTGAAGCCATCAATGTTATAGAGACCCTGGCCCCAGGCGATTGACGCTGGCGTACCGGCATCAATCGCTGTCTGGGCGCGGGTACTCCAGATGCTCATCATATCCAGCTCGCCGCTCTGCAACATCTGCGTCGCCTGTGCGCCACTGGTCCACCAGACATCAATACTGCTGCGGATTTTATCGAGGCTGCGGAATGCCCGATCGACATCCAGCGGATAGAGTTTTTTCGGATCGACGCCATCGGCCATCAACGCCAGTTCCAGCGTACACACCGGGCTACGCCACAGACCGCGGCGACCTTTGAATTTGGCGGTATCCCAGAAATCAGTCCAGTTAGTCGGCGCGGTCTTGCCGTCGAAGGTATCGGTACGGTAACCCAGCGCCAACGCGTAAATGCTCACACCGCCGAACTGCGGGGTGATCGCGCCCTTGACATAATGCTCGGGATCCGCGACCTGGAGATGCAGATCCTCCAGATACGGCTTCGGCATTTTGTTCAGGCGCACCAGGTGTTCCGGGTTGAGCAACGCCACATCAAACAGGTAACTTTTGGTATCTACCATCATCTGGAACTGCGGTACCGGATCCGGCCCCAACACCGTATTAATAATTTTGATCCCGGTCGCTTCTTCAAAGGGTTTATAAAACGCTTTGCTGAATCCCGTACCGTATGGGCCGCCAACATCGGCGACCGTCAGGGTCGTGACCTCTGCCGCCCGCGCCGGACGGCTGATGATCATCGGGGCAACCGCCGCGGTGACCGCCGCCCCCATACCCAGCTTAAGTGCATCACGACGAGTGTACTGTTTATTTTCTTTCATCCTGACCCCTTGTTATCCCCGTCATACTTCAAGCCACAACCGCGTGGGTCCCGCCTCACTGACCACAGTAAGCTTATCGGGAGTCCTGCCTGATACCGCATGATTCAGCCTGATGGCTTCGCCCCTGTGGGGGCGGCCATCAGGCCACGGCGCATTCGCGTTTTGCTCCTGCAACTCGAATTATTGTGGGGTGTTATCATCACAAATAATGTTATATACCGGCACAGATGCCGCTGATTTTTACGCCTGTTCCTGCGCTTTAATGGCGCAGTTAACCTCATCAATCAGTTGATCGATTGCCTCATCGGCAAAATGCTGACGGAAACGACGATCAAAGGTGGTGAAAATGCTGAAGAACGAGTTTTTACAATGCTCCAGCATCCGGTCAGCATCGGCGGCATTCACCGACAACTGCGTCTGCAGGAAGCGATTGAAGTATTCACGCGCCAGTGGGTTCTCCAGCACGAAAATCGGCTGCGTGTCACGCGAGATCAAGCGATACTGCGCAACGGTACTGAGGCAATGCAGACTGGCCTGCAACGGCAGATCGCGAGAGTTTGTCCCAACGCTGAGCTGTACTTCCCCGCCTTCGAGCACCCACTGCTGACGACCGGTGTGGTAGTAACGTAAATCGGCGGCGGGTACCGTCAGCGTCACGCGACGTTGTTCGCCAGGTTGCAACTCGACCTTGCAGAAAGCACGTAACTCCTGGCGTGGACGCCTACGCGGCGAGTGCGGATAGTGACTGTATAACTGACAAATTTCTTTCCCGGCACGCGAACTGTTATTGTGCAGCGTGAAGCTGACGGTCACCGTTTCGCCATCGCGCAGGCTGTCGCGGTCGAGTACAATGTCGCTGTAGACAAACTGGCTGTAGCTCAGCCCGTAACCAAACGGGAACAACGGCTCGACATTGCGGGCGTCGTACCAGCGATACCCCACGAAAATCCCTTCACTGTAATAATGACGGCCATTCTCGCCAGGATAGCTGTGCCAGCCAGGAATATCCTCGATACGTTGTGGGAAGGTCACCGTCAGCTTACCGCACGGGTTAACCACACCGAATAACACCTCTGCCAGGCCACCGCCCATCGCCTGCCCCGCGTAAAAGGTTTCCACCACCGCACTGACTTCCGCCAGCCACGGCATCACCACCGCATCCGGATTGGCCAGCACCACAATCACCTTGTCATGCACCGCCGCCAGGGCACGGATCAGTGCATCATGGCCCTGCTGTAAGTCCAGTGTGCGGCGGTCAGAACCTTCGCCGTCATAACCATCTTCACTGTTGACAAATACCAGTACACGATCGGCCTGACGCGCGGCGGCACAGGCTTCTTCAATCAGTGACTGATGCTCAGCCGCCTCGTCGCTGGTCCCCTGGCACCAGCTCACATCCATGCTGTCGCCGGCATATTTCAGGATTTCATCGTAAGGAATATCCACCCGCGTCGGCGTGGTAGTGGCACAGCCCGATCCCTGAATAACCGGTTTCTTCGCGCCTTCACCAACCACCAGCAAATGGCGACAATGTGCCGCGTCTAACGGTAAAGCCTGTTGGTCGTTTTTCAGTAGCACGATAGATTCAGCCACCATCCGACGCGCCAGGGCATGATGCGCATCGACATCCATTGGCGTACCCGGTTTTTCCGCCGCTTTCGCCTGCTGGACCAGGCCGAGGATACGTTCCGCTGAACGTTCAGCCTGCTCACGCGGCACGGCTCCCGTTTTCAGGGCATGAACCAGGCTGGCTTTGCGCGTTTCACTTTCCGGCATGTCGAGGTCGTTGCCTGCCATCAGCGACAACGGGCGATCTTTAATCCCGTGCCAGTCCGCCACCACCACGCCTTTGAAGCCCCATTCTTTACGCAGTACCTCTTCCAGCAACCAGTGATTTTCAGCGGTATGCACCCCATTCAGTCGGTTATAGGAACTCATGACTGTCCAGGGATGCGCCTGCTTAACGGCACGTTCAAAACCACGCAGGTAAATTTCCCGCAGCGCCCGCTCATCAACGATGGAATCCATGCTGGTGCGTTCCACCTCGCAGTTATTACAGGCGAAGTGTTTCAGGGAAGCTCCCACGCCCTGCTGTTGCAGGCCGTTGATCACCCCGCTGGCTATCTCGCCGCTGATCAGGGGATCTTCAGAATAATATTCGTAGCTGCGACCGCCCAGCGGCGTACGACGGATGTTGATGCCCGGTCCGAGCAGCAAATGCACACCAAGATGTTGACACTCTTTCCCCAGCGCCTCACCCAGAGTCTGCGCCAGATTGACATCCCAGCTACAGGCAAAACTGGAACCATTAGGGAAACACGTGGCGGGGCGCATCGTCCCCCAGGCTACTTCAACGTCTTTTGCGCGCTGATTGACAACATTAAGAAAGGCCGAGAAATCCTGGCCGCCCTTTTCATCCTGTTCGATCTGTTGGATGGAGTAACGTACACCGTAGGTGCCATCTGTCATGACCATATGGGGGATCCCCAGGCGTGCATTGGCTTCGGTTTTCCACATGCCGTGACCACTGAGAATGTCGCCAAGCTCTTCCGGGGTCATTGATTTGGCCAGAGACAAAAAATGTTGAGATAAAACAGTGCTCATGCCGGTGTTTTCCTGTCAGATAAAAGCGGCGAGCGATCGCCACATAATTCGCTGGCCTTCAATATGGACTGCCTGGACACCGTGGCGAAAGAAGTAAAATGTTGCTCTCTGAAATTAAAAAAACTATCCAAAAAGGGGGGTTAAATAGCCATATCAATAGCGAGAAATATGCGGATAATATCGTCAGACCCGTTGTTCAATTGCGCCAAAATAGTACCAATGCTCCACCATGCGGCAGCGAAATGCACAATAACAGGGCACCCTTCCCACGCCATACGACGTTATCAGCCAGATAGCGCTTATTTCGTCTGGCACAGTTATTGCTTTTGTTCCCTTGCATCGCTTTTTTGTTCTCACAGAAAGCTCTGACATAACCAAATACTAATCAGAGAGATCACCTGCCATGGCTCACTTCACACTTCGTCAGCTTAAATATTTTATTACTGTGGTTGAGCACAAGAGTATTGCCGAGGCCTCACGCCATCTGCATATCGCTCAACCCTCGATTTCAACCGCGATAAAAAGTCTGGAAGAGAGTTTCGAACAACAGCTTTTTATCCGCCATCACGCCCAAGGAGTTTCGCTGACCCCCAGCGGACGCCGCTTTTATGAAAAAGCCGCCGAATTGTTGCGCATGTCCCGGCAGTTTGAGCAAAATACCAGAGCGGATAATGACATGGTGGCCGGTACGCTTTCCGTCGGCTGTTTCGAAACCGCCGCGCCTCTTTATATGCCGAAGCTGATTGCCGGTTTCAAAAAACTCTATCCGAATATTGAAGTGCAGATCTCTGACGGCGAGCAGCATGAGCTCACCGATGGTTTGCACCGTGGGCGTTTTGATATGGCCATCCTCTATCGCCATGAGCTGGACAGCAGTATCCACGCCGAACCATTGAAAGCGCCGCAAAAACCCTACGCGTTGCTGCCTGCCGACCATCCGCTGGCCCTGCGCAACAGTGTCAGTCTGGAAGAACTAAGCGTTGAACCGATGATCTTGCTGGACGTGGTACCCAGCCGGAACTATTTCCTTGATATTTTTAAACAAAAGGGGCTGTCACCCAATGTCGCCTTCAGTTCGCCGTCGATCGAGATGGTTCGCTGTATGGTGGGTCAGGGATTTGGCTTTTCCTTGCTGGTGACCCGGCCTTTTCCAGACTTTACCTATGACGGCAAGCGCGTGAAACGGGTGACCATTCGCGATGAGATGGAGGGTTCGTGCCTGGTGATGGCACATTTACGCCATGCCGAGCCCACGCGTCCGACACAGCTGTTTATGGATTACTGCCGTTCTCAGGAATTAACGCCGGAGCACCTCAGCAAATCCGAGATGCTCCCGCTGTCAGCGGCTTAAACTGTTTGTAGCCAGTGACACAGGCGGAGCAGAAAGTCGTCGCACTCCGCCAGTTGTTGCAGGCTGATAAACTCATCGGGCTTATGCCCTTGCGCCATTGAGCCAGGACCGCACACCAGAGTCGGAATGCCATGCTGCTGGAACAATCCGCCCTCGGTGCCAAAGGCCACCGTATGTAATGCGTCCGGCGGCGGCAGTAACGCCAGCACCTCATCAATCGCCGCACTGTTCGCGGTTTGCAAACCGGGATAGTGACTCAACGGGCTAAAGGTAATCGCGCAGTCCGGCGAAACACGCCGCATCTGCGGCAGCAACTCTCGCTGGCACCAGGCAGCCAGTTGATCCAGCATCGGCTGGACTTCCACGCCAGGCAACATACGGATTTCAAAATCAAACTGACAGTGGGCTGGCACGATATTTAACGCCTCGCCGCCACGAATAACGCCGGTTTGCAAGGTAGAGAACGGCGGGTCGAAGGCGATATTTTGTTGCAATTGCAGTTGTTCCGCCAACGCCATTAACCGCTGAATAATCCGCACGGCATATTCAATCGCGTTCACCCCTTGCGGGGTATAGGCCGAATGGCTGGCGTGGCCAGTGACCTCACAGCGCAGGGCGATTTTGCCCTTATGCCCAAGGATCGGTCGCATCTCCGTCGGCTCGCCGACAATACAGACCGCGGGCAACACCGGCAGGTTATCAACGTGGGCCAGCAAGCCAGGCACACCTTTGCATCCCACTTCCTCATCGTGACTGAACGCCAGCCACACCGGCTGACGCAGCGGTCGGGTCACCAGATGTGGAACCAGCGCCAGTACCGCCGCCAGCCAGCTTTTCATATCCGCCGTACCCCGACCATATAACCGGCCATCAGCCTCGTGCAGGATAAACGGCGAGCTATGCCAGCGCTGGCCGTCAACCGGCACCACATCGGTATGTCCCGACAACACAATGCCGGCCTTGTCCTGCGGTCCAATCACCGCCAGCAAGTTGGCCTTTTGCCCGCTCTCATCCAACAATATCTGACTGTTGACGCCGAATCCGGCCAGATAGTCACGGACATAGTTGATCAACGCCAGATTGCTCTCGCGGCTGACGGTATTGAAGGCAACCAGATCAGCCAGCAGTTCCCGCGTGCCGGGCTTACTCATCGCCAGGCACCCCATAGCTCGGCGCGTCGACCGGATTAATCGCGCGCGTCAAATACGCTTCGCTCTGCGGTTGCCACCGTTGCCACAGTCGTGCCAGTTCGCCAATCGCATCCTGTTCGTGCCAGTCTACCCGCAGGTCGGTCAGCGGCCAGCTTTCGCTACTCACCACCTTCATTCCGGCGGAATACACCGGTCCGGCTTCCCCACCTTCCTGTAAACCCGCCTGCAACGCGGCAATCAGCCGGTCACCCAGTGATTGCTGCGGGTCGCGACAAAATACCCTGACCATCGCCTCGATAACCGTTGGACTGGCCAACATATTTCCCGCCGCCACACAATTCAGCCCCTGACAGTGATGATGAGTGCCCAGCGTATGCGCACCGGACCAGACGGCGCTCTGTTTGCTGTTCAGTACCGTCACCTGCCGCCAGTCGGCAAACGGTTCTGCCGCCATTTCCGCTGCCAGCGCGTCGGGGGCGTTTTCCCCCTGCGCCAGCCGCGCGAGAATTTTCGGCCCCAGCGCGGGCAACGTCACGTTCTGGCTGGAAACCGCGCCCACACCGCTCATCAGCCACGGACAACGAGCAGCCACCGCGATGCTGGATGAACTCAGGGCAATGCCGTACTGGCCGCTGCGAGGACAAAAACCGGCAATGGAAAAGGTCATGTTATGCCTCCGGGATCACGGCAATCACATCAATTTCCACCAACCACTCTGGCTGTGCCAGCCCGGAAACCACCAGACCGGTAGAGATAGGGAACACCCCTTTCAGCCATTTGCCCACTTCCTGATAGACCGGCTCGCGATAACGCGGATCGATAATATAGGTGGTGGTTTTAACGATATGGCTGAGGTCGCTACCGGCTTCCTCCAGCAGTTGCTTGATGTTTTTCATCGCCTGTTCCGCCTGCTGTCCCGCATCGCCCAGCCCAACCAGGTTGCCTGCAAAATCGGTCCCGACCTGGCCGCGCACATAAACGGTATTACCCGCCCGAACCGCCTGGCAGAGGTCGTTATTCAACGTCTGGTTGGGATAGGTATCTTTGGTATTAAACATGCGGATGCGGGTATGTGTTGGTTGACTCATCGTCGGTTCCTTACAGATCTGAGGTTAACGGAAGCCACTGTGCGTGCCGCTACCGCTGCAAAATAGTGGTCTCATTTTGGCTACCAACGGCGCAGAAAATAAATAATGATTTTTATCTACAGGGCTTAGGGGAAAACTGGTTTCGCCGAGCCTCGTTTTTTTGGTGTCAGAGCATAAAAAAATACACATTTATCTTTTTCGCTCATCATGAACATACTCACGCCTGGATAATTGAGGAACTGGCTATGCATTCCACTGTTAGAACGTTACCGCTGATCACCCGGGATGCGTTGATCAACGCGATGGAAAGTGGGGTGAGCGGCGTGTACATCATCGCCACTGATGGCGCGGGAGGCAAGGCTGGCGGCACGATCAGCAGTTTGACCTTCGTTTCAGTTGAACAACGTCTGCTGATGATTTGCCTGCACCGTGACAGCCCGCTATGCCCGGCCATTGAGCAAAATAGCGGCTTCAGCATCAACATGCTGTCCGAGGGACAAAAACCACTGGCCCAGAATTTTGCCACCGCCAGTCGTCATGCTCAGGCTTTCGACCCGGCGCACTGGAGCGAAAGCGCCGGGGGGCATCCGTTGTTACACGGCGCGGTCGCCAATTTTGACTGCCAACTGGTCAATCAACTGGTGCTGAACAGCTACGTTATCCTGGTGGGTGAAGTCAACGCCGTTCATCGCCATCCTGGGGTTCCCCTGGCCAGACAGGCTCGTCAGTATGTGCTCATCCAACGGGATCCAGCGTAATATCCCTGTTTTTGCTCTACCCGGCGGTGCTGACCGCCAATAAAAAATAATCGACCTGCGTCCGAAGTATAACGACTATCACCTGCACCGGAGATGAAAGTATGACCCCCAACCTGCGCCTCAACACTATCGCTCAAGGTTTGACACTGACCCTGCTGGCGGCAACCACTTATGTCCAGGCAGCCGTCATGACGCCAGGGAAATTGACCGTCGGCAGCGATATCACCTTCCCGCCGTATGAATACCTTGATGGCAAAACACCTGCTGGTTTCGATATCGAGTTTATTAACGGGGTGGCGAAAGCGATGAAGCTGGAACCCCACTATGTCGATACCCGTTTCACCAGCCTGATCCCGGGCTTACAGGCGAAGCGCTATGAATTGATCGCCTCAGCGCTGTTTATTACCCCTGAGCGCCGTAAAGTCATCGATATGATCCCTTACCTGAAGACCGGCGAATCATTGCTCACCCTCAGCAGCAGCACCTTCAAACCGAAAAAGCCGGAAGAATTATGCGGTCACAAGGTCGGATCGATGCAGGGCACTTACTGGCTGGAGAAACTGCATACCCTGTCTGCCGATTACTGCGTAAAACAGGGGCTTAAGCCGATTGCGGTCAGCGAATTCTCAACCGACCCACAGGTGACTCAGGCCATGCTGTCCCACGCGGTAGAAGTACAGATGACCGATGCGGCGGTTGCCAGCCAGGTCGTGGATAAGATGAAAGGCCGTCTGGTGGTGACCTCTGATACACTGCTGTATCCGGTACTGATCGGGCTGGGAGTCAGTCAATCCAATCCGCAATTCAAACAGCAGTTAATCGATGGCATTACCGCGTACAAAGCCAGCGGCCAGTATGCCGCTCTGGTGCAGAAGTACCATCTTGCTGAACCGCAGGACGCCGACATTCAGGCACTGAAACAGTAACCGTAGATTTTCGGGCGGGAGAGCAAGCATGACTTTTGACTGGAATTATTTCCTGGGCCTGTTGACTGACGCTGACTTCTGGCTGGCAACCTGGACCGTGTGCAAACTGAGCCTGGCCAGTTGGGCAATAAGCATCGTACTGGGCTTCGTGCTGGCGCTGGGTAAGCAGGCGACACGGCCCTGGCTGTCCATTCCCGCCCGCGTGTATATCTGGCTGTTCCGCAGCCTGCCTCTACTGGTGCTGCTGATTTTTGTCTATAACCTGCCGCAGGCGCTACCGGGGTCTTCGGTTCTGCTTAGCGATCCGTTCTGGGCCGGGCTGATTGCGTTGGTACTGAGCGAAACGGCCTATATCGCCGAGATCCACCGCGGCGGATTGTTATCCATTCCCAAAGGACAACGTGAAGCCGCTCGCGCCCTCGGTCTGCGTTATAGCGGAATTCAATGGCGGATCATTATCCCACAGGCGATCCGCGTATCTCTGCCTTCACTGGCAAACGAATATATTTCCATCGTCAAACTCAGCTCGCTGGTGTCGGTTATCTCGCTGACCGAGATCCTGATGGTCGGTCAGCGCCTTTATTCGCAAAACTTCCTGGTGATGGAAACCATGGCGGCGGTGGCGTTCTACTATGTGTTTATCGTCACCGTATTCGACTTTTTACTGAAAAGGCTGGAACGTTATCTGGATGTGAGCCAACGCAACACCGCCAGGCCGCCCGACCCGACGCTATTAGCACTCGCTCACCAACCGTTACCAACCGTAGCACGCCCGACGACCGAAGCGCAGGTTCCGGCTTTGCAGGCATCGAAACTGCACAAAGCCTATAATAATGTCGAAGTGTTGGGCGCGGTTGATCTGCAAATTCAACCCGGCGAAGTGGTCTCGGTTATTGGTCCATCCGGCTCAGGTAAAACCACGCTGATTCGTTTGCTGAACGGTCTGGAGCAAATTGATAATGGCGAGATCCGCATCAACGGCCAGCCGTTTATCCATCTGCTCCAACAGGGGGCGCAAAAACCACGTTTTATTGAGCATGATAATCACCGGCTGAACATTGGCATGGTATTTCAAAGCTTTAACCTGTTCCCACATCTGACGGTGCTCAATAACCTGCTGCTGGCACCGCGTTACCATCGTGCCGCGCCGTTGAGCGCATTGAAACATCAGGCTTGCGTCCTGCTGCAAAAAGTCGGCATGCTGGAACACGCAATGAAGTATCCACATCAACTTTCCGGTGGTCAGCAGCAGCGCGTAGCAATTGCCAGAGCGCTGATGATGCGTCCGCAAATTATGCTGTTCGACGAGCCGACCTCGGCGCTCGATCCGGAAAAAGTGCATGAGGTGCTCCAGGTTATCGAAGCGCTGGCCAAAGAAGGCATCACCATGATTATAGTGACCCATGAGATGAACTTTGCTTTTACCGTGTCGGATCGTATCGTCTTTATGGAGAAGGGACGCGTGGTTTATGATGACGCGCCGCAAGCCTTGCGGGATGGGCACTACCCGCGGATCAACGCCTTCCTGAAAGACGTTAACTTTGCCGTGAGTGAAACACGAGGGACTGATGAGAAAGATAATCCTTGATACTGATATCGGCGTGGATGATGCCTTCGCACTGGCTTATGCCGCGAAAACGCAAAATATCCTGGGGATAACCACCGTTTTCGGCAACGTGCCCGTGGCACAGGCGGTTAAAAATGCCAAATTATTCTGCCGGGAAATCGGCCTGGATGTCCCGATCTTGCGCGGTTGTTCCCGCCCACTGGCATTGCCACTGCACGCGAACGCCACGGATGTTCATGGCAGCGATGGCCTGGGCGATGTACTGGACAATCCGTTTGATGATCGAGCCGGTAACGCAGTTGATTTTATTATTGAAACCGTCAGGGCGCAGCCAGGTGAAATCACCCTGGTGGCGATTGGGCCGTTGACCAACCTGGCCTGTGCGATGAATCAGGCGCCGGATATCATCCCGCTGGTCAAAGAAGTGATTATCATGGGCGGCGCTTTCGGCACCCACGGTCATGCCGGCAATGTGACGCCGCACAGTGAATTCAATATCTGGAAAGATCCACATGCCGCCGATCAACTGCTCTCTTCAGCGTTGCCAGTGGTTATCCTGCCACTGGATGTCACCCATGAAGTACAGATCAGTGGCGAGGACATTCGCGAACTGAATCAGCCGGTGTTAACCGCTATCTCACAAGGCTATTTGCGCTACAGCCTGGAAAAAGAAGGCTTCGAGGGTATGGCGCTACACGATACGCTGACAATTTCGTGGCTGAATCATCCGCAGTGGTTTACCACCGTACAGTCCCCGGTGCGGGTGGTGACCGAAGGCATTACGCTCGGCCAGACGCTGCGTAAACTGACCCCTTTAGCCTCCCGTTATGATCCTTTCGCCCATTGTCGGGCACAGACATTGTGTTTAGCGGTACAGGCGACGCAGGTCAAACAGGCTTTTCTGCACAGTCTGCGTCTGGTGAACTGAGCAACATGCAGTATTGGCTGGCGGGTATTGAAGATCAGCGCTTCGCTTGCAACATCAACGATCCCACGACGTTGACAGGCAATACCGTGACTGCTCGCAGCAATAGCATACTGCCCGTCCGTGCTCCTCAATAACCTGCTGATCATGGGTCAGAACGCGAATAATCCCCAGCATGACCATGCCTTATCAGTCAAAAACAGTGCCCTGCCGCCAGGGGAATGGCAGGCTCGTTAGCCTTAAACAACAGCGCCGGCTTGCTGCCAGCCAATTCTGCGTTGCCGTTACGCACCGAAATCCAGTTACCTTCCGGCAGGCCAATCACCTGCAACTGGGGATCGAGCGCCAGTAACTCGCGAATACGCTGCTCTCGTGTTTCTCCCTGATGTCCTTCCGGCAATGCGTTGGTAAAGTGTGGGTTGATCTGCAATGGCAGCAGATTCAGCGCATCCAGACCACCAGGATCGACAATCGGCATATCATTGGTGGTCCGAATGGTCGGGCAGGCAAGGTTGGCGCCGGCACTCCAGCCAACGTACAGCGCGCCCTTTTTCACCGCCTGGCGGATCGGTTCCAGCAGGCCCTGCTCACGACACATTTTCAGCAAATGAAAGGTATTGCCGCCGCCGACCATAATGACTTCCGCGTCCGCAATCGCCGCCCGTGGATCTGCCACGGTATGAATGCCGGTGATCGCCAGATTCAGCGAGGCCAGCGCCTGCCTGACTTTTTCGGTATAGGCGTCATGGCTCTGGGTCACGCCGGCAAACGGAATAAATACCCCCCGACGACGCTCGCCCAACTGTGCCGTCAGTGGCGCAAGAGCATATTCAAGATAAGCCAGGCCCGGCATAGCCGAGTTACTCAGTAACAACAGATCCATTTTTCTTTCCTCTTACAGCAGATTACTCAGCAGGTCAGCCAGCAATTTATTCGACAACACCACCGGCACCGTGACATGTTGCGCACAGATAGCCTGATGCCAGCCAGTGTAACCGATGCAATCGGTAATGATCACCTCAGCGCCTTGTTCAGCCAGAGAACGCGCCGCGGCGGCCACCTGCTCTTCGCTGGCGGTATATGGCGAAGCGACAGCAAATACCGGCGTCTGCGCCGCACTGTGCCATTTTTCCAACTCACTGGCGATCTGCGCCGCCAGCGGCACCAGGATCCCGGCACGGCGGCTGCCCACCAACGCATTCAACGTTGGCGGCAGGATGCGGTCCGGCTCAATAAGCCAGGCGTGTTGGCTGCGCAGATCATGGAACTCACCAGTGCAAAGAATGACGATAATTTCGCAGTCCTGCGCCTCCAGCCAGTCGATCTTCTGCTGGATAGCCTTAGCCACCGCCGGTTTTCCCATCACTACCGCACGTCCGTCCAACAGGCGTGAAGTCAACAACGCATCGCCGGGCTGCGGCGCAAAGCGCTCAGCGATCGCCGCGTCATCCACCCCGTCCAGCACACCGGCATGCAGGCAACTGACGTGGGCGGGCAATGCGGCGTCAAGGATCGGCGTAATATCGCTGCGCGGCGCCTGTCCGATGGTCAGTGTGCCTATTTTACGCATCGCCATGTCAGACTCCCGGTTGACGTTTCTGCAAATGCGCCAGCGAACCATAGAGATCCAGCAGACGCTGATATTCAGCCTTGTCGTAAAACTGGCAACTGCCACGGGTGAATTCTTTCGCCACTTCCACCGCGTATTTGCAGGCCAGCGCGATATCGGTTTCATGGCTGGCGCCAGTACCACAGCCCGGAACAATCCCGACGGAGGTAATCGCCACACCAACCACCGGCGCGCGGGTGGCAATCGACGGCTGCAAGATACTGTTAAGATGGTAGACGCCATTACCGTATGGCGTAATGTCCTGGATGGTAATCGGGAAGGTGACCGGTAACTGGCCCGTGGTCATTTCCATCACCCTCAGCAGATCCTCTGCAACCCGCAGGATGTAGCCCTCTTTGACGGTTGGCGAAATAGCAAAGCCTTTATGGTTGATGATGCGGTTGCCTTTGGTGGTATCGATCGACAGTACCGCATCCATTTCCTCTGAGACTTCCTGCTCGTTCATGTCTTCGGTCGCAATCGGCGAGTCCATAAAATCAACCGGTTGATGTGGACGCGTTGGCGCATCCGGGCAAATATGCGTGGTGACAATCACATCGCCAGGCAGACTGTCGCCCTGACGTTGCATTTCAGCCAGTTTCAGCGCGCTGGCAATCGCCGCGATAGCACCATCGGCGTCAGACACCAGGCCGATACGCCCCGGACGCGCGCCAATCCCTCCCAGACGGCCAACAATGCCCAGAGTCGGGGCCGCCCCGCCGCCCCGCTTGCCTGTCACTCCCGGAATGACGATTTTAACAAAATCGGTACTCCCTTTATGACCCGTGACGACCTGTACGCTGACCTCAACATGACGATAATCGCGGAACAACGCTTTCACCCTGTCGCCACTGGCATAAGCGCTGTCAAGTAACTCAAAAACCTGTAATGTTTGTTGTAAACTCATCACGATATTCCTGATAGTGCGAGGTTATTTTTTCCCGCCCGGCAGGACGGAACTGAAGAAACTGAACAATGCATCGCCGGCGATCAAACCCGCCGCCAGGACCTCGATTTTGTTACGTGCCGCCACGCCGCCGATACGTAGCGCCGCCGTACGAATAACAATGCCGATAATCATCGCCCACCCCGCCAGCGGATTGTTGATCAACAGACCGGTAGCCAGCATAACGCCCATCTGACGCCCTGGTCCGCCAAGCAATTGAATAATCGCCCCTGGAATCGCCCAGATCAGCAAGGATTTGGCGATCTCCAGCGAAACGCCAGCATTAATAGCAGCGACATAGACCTTCGCCACTGGCGGTATCAACCCCTGCGAGAAATAGTCACGGAAAATAAGCAGTACCACGGGTATCGCCACCACAAAGGCGAGCATCGCCGCGAACAGTTGCTGACGACGCCCTTCCAGCTCAAAACGGCTGTGGCACCCTTTTCCGCGCAGGATCCAGCCCGCCTTCAGGTCATAGCCCATATCAGCAAATGCCGGACCGGTCGCCGCAGAGAAACCACACAACATCGCCAACGCATCCGCCGGGAAGCCGATCAAAATACCGATAAGTAAGGTAATCAGCGCCACGGCAAACGCAGGAAACCAGCCGGAATGCATGGCGGCGAGGCCGACGATCATCTCGTGAAGGAAAGCGGCAAAAGCTGCGTAGAGCACAAACGCCAGCAGCCATGGCAGCGACAGATGCGCGTACAAACCGCTGCTTAAGGCGATCAATACCGCAATCGCCATAAAACCAAGCGCACCAAACCGAAGAGTTTTGCCCATCTGCTCATTTTGTGCCGCAGGCAGTGACGCCTCGCCATCATCTGCGACCACTGAAGGCGCTTTACGTTGGCGGATAAGCTTGATTATCTGCAACAACGCTATCACTCCGGCCCCCGCCATGACGCCATGTGGAATGTATAATTTGTTGAGATCGCTGTTGAACAGCGACGGTGAATAACCTCGCAGCAGGAAGCCCACGCCCAGCATCCCCAGCGCCCAGATATTACCGATAAATGCAGTGCCCAGCGCCGCCATCGGAAATTTGAACCAGGAGCCGATCGCGCCAATGACGATGCCGACACTCAATAAAACCGCCTGTTTACCGCCCTGATCTCCCGCTTTGATCGACTCTGCCGCCGCAATTCCCGGCGGCCATGCGCCTTCAGCGGGGAAAACACGGGTGTTAAACAAGCGGTAGAGTAGCCAGCCATCCAGCAACATCGCCAATGCCACACCGATGAACATTGGCATCACCATCTCCTGACGGCCAAACAACCAGGGAATGGCTATCGGCAGTAATAAGGAGTTCGCGGCGCCAAACGTCGCGGCGGAGGTGGCGCTCTGCGCGAGATTCTGAATATGGATGGAACGAAAACGAACGCAACATTGCAACGGAATGCGCGCAATGATCATCGCCGCCATCGCGCCGATAATCGCGGTGTTCGGCGTGACGCCAAGTGTGGTCAGCAGTTGGACGCCGATGATGGCGCCAAATACGCTGAGCAGCAACAGCATAAGCAATGTAGCGGGAGCGAAAGCGCGTGGATGAGTTTCAAGCTCCCCTGATGGGGTTTCTGCATGGGCTGTCTGACTCACAGAGATTCTCCTGGCATGGACAAAAGTGAAAAACTAAAGCGGTTGACGGATCAATGGATCACCGGTCTTCCGGGCAATGGCAATGGCGGTTTCTTTCAGCAACACGGCGATACGTTGCCGTTCTTCAGGGGTCGCGAGCGCCTGCGGGAATGAGAGGCAAAACGCCACAGCTTCGTGGGTTACTGGGTCACCCACCGCACAACTGACCGAGGCGGTGTTAGCAATAGATTCATTAATCGCACTGGCGTAACCGGTATCGCGGGTACGGGCCACCGCCGCTATCAACGCGCTGGCCTCCAGCTTACTGCCGCTCAGCTGCGCCACCACCGGTGGACTGGCGAAGAAATCATGCAGTTGCGTATCAGTGAAACGCGCCAGCAGCGCCCGCCCGGTTGAGGTTCCCCATGCCGGAGAACGGGAACCGGGCCAGGTGACCCTCGCCAGAGCATGGCGGCCATGGATAACACGCAATACCAGAATTTCCTGGCTATCGAGTATTGAGATGTAACCGGTGTAGCCGGTGCGTTCACACAGGCCACGTAGCGCAACATCGACGTGGTCGCTGAGCGTTTGCTGGCGACTGGCCAGATGCGAAGCCGACACGATGAGCGGCCCCGGTAAAAAGGTTCCCTGTTGCGGATCTTTTTCCAGGTAGCCATAGCTTTCGAGCTGGCTCATCACCCTCGATGCGGTACTTTTCGGCATGCCAAGATGGCTGATGAGATCATTGATGCGAATGCCACCCTGCAGGGTGACCATCAGTTTGAAAATGTGGGCAGTGGTTTCAAGTATCGACATCAGCGTGTCTCATTTTATGGGACCATAATCCATTTAATGAGAATGCAAAATTGATACCACATTTTAATGTATTGATTTAAAAACGTTTATCACTTTTATTTCCTGATATTGCCTCACATTAGCAAGCCATTGTGGTGCAAAAAAACAGACGACCTGCAACGATGCACCACCGGTGACATACCGATAAAAGCGGGACTATGTGCGTTGCGATGCCACGGCGTAATGTCGGACGAGATCAGCATAAATCATCCCGTTGCTTTGCTGCGGGTTACCAATCGGGAGAAGGGAAAGGTGGGGGAAATAAATAATATGCTCAGGGTCACCCTGAAAATAAAAGCAATAGATTGATTTAACAGGATAATCCCTTCCAGCCCGCAATGGATGGAAGGGACGGGAAGCCAGTGTTATACCTCGATATCCGCGGTATGGCCATTTTCCTGCAGCCAGTTACGGCGATCTTCCGACCGCTTTTTCGCCAGCAGCATATCCATTACCGCCATGGTCTGATCGATTTCATCATCTTCAATGGTGAGTTGCACCAGACGACGGGTATTGGGATCGAGGGTGGTTTCACGCAGTTGCAGAGGGTTCATCTCACCCAGACCTTTGAAGCGTTGCACGCCTGGCTTGCCTTTCTTGCGCTTAAGTTGATCCAGAATGCCCTCTTTCTCTTCTTCGTCCAGCGCATAGTACACCTCTTTACCGAGATCGATACGGTACAGCGGCGGCATCGCAACATAGACGTGGCCATTACGGACCAGCGCGCGGAAATGGCGAACAAATAAGGCGCACAGCAGCGTGGCGATATGCAGCCCATCGGAGTCCGCATCGGCGAGAATACAGACCTTGCCGTAGCGCAGTTGACTCAAATCTTCGCTGTCGGGATCGATGCCGATCGCCACCGAGATATCATGCACTTCCTGCGAGGCCAGCACTTCATCCGAGGAAACTTCCCAGGTGTTGAGGATCTTCCCCTTCAACGGCATGATCGCCTGGTATTCTCGATCTCGCGCCTGCTTAGCCGAACCGCCTGCGGAATCCCCTTCCACCAGGAACAGTTCGGTGCGGTTCAGATCCTGTGCGCTACAGTCAGCCAGTTTACCCGGTAACGCCGGTCCGCTGGTCAACTTTTTCCGCACCACTTTCCTGGCGGCGCGCATTCGACGCTGGGCGCTGGAAATAGCCAGCTCCGCCAACATCTCCGCGGCCTGCACGTTTTGATTCAGCCACAGACTGAAGGCGTCCTTCACCACGCCGGACACAAAGGCCGCGCACTGGCGTGAAGAGAGACGCTCTTTGGTCTGACCGGCAAACTGCGGATCCTGCATTTTCACCGACAGCACGTAGGCACAGCGCTCCCAAATATCTTCCGCCGACAACTTCACGCCGCGCGGCAAAATATTACGGAATTCGCAGAACTCACGCATGGCGTCCAACAGTCCCTGACGCAGACCATTGACGTGCGTTCCCCCCTGCATGGTCGGGATCAGGTTGACATAACTTTCAGTCAGCAGTTCGCCGCCTTCCGGCAACCACAACAGCGCCCAGTCCACCGCTTCAATATCACCGGCAAAAGAACCGACAAACGGCTTTTCCGGTAAGGTCGGCAGACCATTCACCGCTTCAAGCAGATAATCCGTCAAGCCATCGGCATAACACCAGCTCTGCTCAGTATGATTAAGCTGGTCTTTAAAAACAATTTCAACGCCCGGGCACAGTACCGCTTTCGCCTTTAACAAGTGGCTCATGCGTGAAACGGAAAAGCGCGGACTGTCGAAGAACGACGCATCCGGCCAGAAGCGTACCCGAGTACCGGTATTGCGTTTTCCTACCGTCCCGGTGACGTGCAAATCCTCAACCTTATCACCGTTTTCAAAAGCCATTTCATAGACTTCCGCGTTACGGCGCACAGTCACTTCCACCCGTTTTGACAAGGCGTTAACCACCGAAATCCCTACGCCATGCAGACCGCCGGAAAACTGGTAGTTTTTGTTGGAGAATTTACCGCCGGCATGCAGACGACAAAAAATCAGCTCAACGGCAGGCACCCCTTCTTCCGGATGAATATCAACCGGCATGCCTCGTCCGTCGTCAATAACTTCCAGCGACTGGTCCGCGTGCAGGATAACCTCAATACGTTTGGCATGACCCGCCAGCGCCTCATCAACGCTGTTGTCGATCACTTCCTGGCCTAAGTGGTTGGGACGTGACGTATCGGTGTACATTCCCGGACGACGACGAACGGGTTCAAGGCCGCTGAGTACCTCAATGGAATCAGCGTTGTAGCTGGATTGAGTCATCTTATAAATCTGATTAGTAGCTAAAAATGATTGGCCATGCCGCGCGGCTCACTTCAACTGCCTGACAAACCAAGGAAGTCGAGGATCGCGGAGAAATGGCGTTCGAATCCGACATAAGCATGATTACCGCCCTCTTCTACCGTCTGACGACAAGCGCTGTAATAAGCCAGCGCCTGACGGTAATCGAGCACCTCATCGCCCGTTTGCTGAAGCAACCAGACTAAATCAGGCGATTCCAACGGGTCAATCTGCATCACTTTCAGATCGTAAATGTGGCGAGACTCTAACACATATTGCTGACCGGTGTACGGGTTCTCGTTGTCACCAAGGTAATCCACCAGCAACTCAAAGGGCCGGACAGCGGGGTTCACCACCACAGCAGGCAACATGAAACACTGCGACAGCCAGGTGGCATAATACCCGCCCAGCGAAGAACCCACGATCCCCAGCGGCTCCCCCGCCGTGGACAACACAAAATTTTCCAGCTGCAGCGCGACATCTGCCGGAAAGACCGGGAGCTGCGGCACATACAGGCGGATATCCGGATGATGGGTGGTCAGCCACTGACGAAACTGACTGGCCTTGGCAGACTGAGGTGAACTGTTGAAGCCATGCAAATACAGCAGCGTCGCCATTACTCATATCCTTCAGCATCAAGATCCGGACTGAAAGCGCGGGTCTGCAGACGCTCGACCACCGTCTCCACCCGACCATCTTCATACAGTTCCAGCCAACGCCAACCCGGCGCCTCAGAATCAATAGTAAAATTGGTACAGTGTGGTTTGAACTGGACACATGTGGAAGGCGTGGCCAACAGACGGCGTCCATTCCAGTTCAGATCCAACTCCTGGTGGATATGACCACACAGCAAGGTGGTCACCAATGGATAATGTTGCAACACCGCGTCCAACATATGCGAATTACGCAGGCTATGCTGGTCAAGCCAGATACAGCCCGACGGCAGAGGGTGATGATGCAGTAACACCAGCGTGTAACGATCTGGCTCAATCGCCAGCGTTTTATCCAGCCACTCCAGTTGATAATCGCTTAGCTCGCCATGGGGGACGCCAAAGACCTGGCTATCCAACAGCACAACCTGCCAGCTGTCGCCCACCAACACGTGCTTGGCGTCAGCAATTTGCGCCTCAGCCAGCGTGTTGAACATGGCCGGCTGAAAGTCATGATTGCCCGGTAGCCAGACACAAGGCGCGGGCAGACGCGCAATCCCCTCAGCGAAATGCTGATAGGCTTCGGCAGTATGGTCCTGAGCCAAATCGCCGGTGGCGACGATCAAATCATAAGATTGCTCACTGGCCAGGATGGCCTGCAGCACCGCGTCAAAACTGGCCCAGGTATTCACACCCAGCAACGTTTCGTGTTTACCAGCGAAAAGATGGGAATCGGTTATCTGTAAGATCCTGATTCGGCCCCCACTTTCCACTGGAAGTTTTAACAGGCTATCCAATCACAATCCTTAGGGTTAACACCATCGCAGAAGGTATCGTCACTGACTCAACAAACCAGAGCAGCCACCGCGCCATGCGCTAAACAATAACGCAACCAGTCAGCGAGAAACTGATTTATCTGATGCTTTTCATCACGCTGATGCAGTTTTTTATTCGGATAATCATAGCGTGCTTTAAAACGATAGATCTGCTGAGTGGAACACACTTCCGCCACCATCGCATCGTGGTAGAGCCGAACAGACATCGCTGGCAGGCTCCAGTAACTCACCACCGGAGCAATTTGTTTAATCTCCACCAGCGTAGTGTAGCGCGTCGATTCCTGGATGGTCACCGTATAGCGGGCACCATTAACCTGATATGTCACTGACTCACCCGCCTGGTCCTCTTTCGGCAACAGGCGACGTAACTGCGCGAAATTCGTTTCACACAAACGCATCATTTCAGGGAAATCAGGTACGTAGCGCTTAATCATTAGAGTTTCCACTCGTCTCGAAGTTTTTTATGGTGTAACTCCAGCCATTGTAAAGCGATGACCGAGGCCGCGTTATCTATTTTTCCTTCTTCCACCCACTGATAAGCCTGCTGGCGGCTGACCACATGGACAAGAATATCCTCATTCTCTTCCTCCAGACCATGGTTTCCCTGCGCCACACTGGCATCCACTTCTCCCACCAATATCGCCAGCCGTTCGCTGGTACCGCCCGGACTGGCCAGATAGCTTAGCACTGGCTTGACACGACGCGGGGTTAAGCCCGCTTCTTCGACGGCTTCGCGGCGGACCACATCTTCCGGTGTTTCTCCGGGCTCAATGATCCCTGCGACTAATTCTAACAGCCATGGCGTCGCGCTGCTGTCAAAAGCGGGGATACGGATTTGTTCAATCAACACCACTTCGTCCCGTATTGGGTCATAGGGTAGCAGCACGGCGGCATGACCGCGCTCAAAGACGTCTCTTTGTACTTCATCACTCATTCCACCGTTAAACAAGCGATGGCGAAAATGGTAACGAGTGAGTGAAAAAAAACCACTATAAAGCGTCTCTCGTGCAATAATTTCTACATCGTTTTTGGTGAAAGTCACTGGATATTTATGACTGGTATCCATCCGGTTCCTCCGTATGCTGGTTATGGCAAAACAAGAAAAAACATTCCCGATTTTGCTAAGAGTGTAGTTCTTGATGAATTATTTGAGTAAATTGTGGCAACATGGCACTTTCAGCCAACTTACTGCTTTAGTTTACTCTGCTAAAATCGGCGATAATTTTTGTCTTACGTCAGCGCTACCATAGCAATTTTGCGGCACAACAAGGAATGCAAATGAAGAAACTGCTCCCGTTACTTATTGGCCTAAGCCTGGGTGGCTTCAGCGTCGCCAGCCAGGCGGAAAACTTACTGCAAATCTATCAGCAGGCACGGCTGTCTAACCCTGATCTTCGCAGTTCTGCTGCTGATCGCGATGCAGCATTCGAGAAAATCAATGAAGCCCGCAGTTCACTGTTGCCACAGTTAGGTTTGGGGGCGGATTATACCTACAGCAGTGGTTACCGCGACAATAGCGGTCTGCACTCCAACACCACCAGTGGTTCCCTGCAACTGACACAGACCATTTTTGATATGTCGAAATGGCGTTCGCTGACCTTGCAGGAAAAAACGGCGGGTATTCAGGATGTGACCTATCAGACGGCCCAACAGAAGCTGATCCTTGACACCGCCACGGCCTATTTTAACGTGTTAAACGCTATTGATACGCTGTCTTACATTGAGGCCCAAAAACAGTCGATCTACCGTCAATTAGATCAAACCACCCAACGGTTTAACGTGGGTCTGGTCGCTATCACCGACGTGCAGAACGCCCGGGCACAATACGACAGTGTGCTGGCAAATGAAGTGACCGCGCGTAACGATCTGGACAACAATTTGGAAACGTTGCGTCAGGTCACCGGCAACTACTACACCAACCTGGCTTCGCTGAATATCGATCGCTTCCAGACTGAAAAACCACAGCCGGTTAATGCGCTGATGAAAGAAGCAGAGAGCCGTAACCTGAGCCTGTTATCAGCCCGTCTGAATCAGGATCTGGCACGCGAACAGATTCGTTCAGCGGAAACCGGTCACATGCCAACGCTGGACCTGACCGCATCGACGGGTCTGTCCAACAGCAATTACGGTGGTCGCCGCGCGAACCAAAGCTCTTCCACGACTGACAACATTTCCGGCACCAACCAGGTGGGTCTGAGCCTCTCGATGCCGTTGTACAGTGGCGGCGCCGTGAACTCACAGGTGAAACAGGCGCAGTATGCTTACGTTGCCGCCAGTGAGCAGTTAGAAAGTGCACACCGTACGGCTATCCAGACCGTGCGTTCTTCTTTCAACAACGTGAATGCGTCAATCAGCAGCATCAACGCTTATAAACAGGCCGTGGTTTCCGCGCAAAGCTCCCTTGATGCGATGGAAGCGGGTTATCAGGTTGGTACCCGTACTATCGTTGATGTGCTGGATGCCACCACCACGCTGTACAACGCTAAACAACAGCTTTCCAATGCGCGTTACAGCTACATGATCAATGAACTGAACATCAAGTCCGCATTAGGTACGCTGAATGAGCAGGATCTACAAGCGTTGAATGCCCGTCTGGGTAAAGATATCCCGACCTCGCCAGACAGCGTCGCGCCAGAAAACCCACAGCAGGATGCCATGGCGGATAATGCCCGGTTGGTTTCCTCCTCCGCTAAAGTGGGTACGGCGACACAGAGCGTATCCGGTAATACACGTAATCCGTTCAGGCATTAATTTTTTTTCCTCACCATCACCTGATGTCTGTATCGACATCAGGTGATGGTTTTCACTTTATTCACTCAGATCCCGCCATTTTTTATCACCTGTTCCTGTCCCTGTCTCTGCCGCAGATATATTGCCTGTACGAACGCAATCGTTTTTATCCTGCTACTTGAATAAATTAGGGTCTCATTTAATTTTTTTAAAATTTTTACTATTCCTCTCTTTCAGCAGAAAGTGTTTAAATGCGTTCAAACCGACCAACAATAAAAAATCGCTCATGGGGAAAGTTTTAATCATTGAACCCTGCTCTTATGCTCGCATTGGGCTTTCGTCAATGTTGGGAAATAAAGAAATAAAGTATGATGCATTAAATGAATGTTTCTTTTCATCTTGTCAACCTTGTGAAAGAAACATTAAAAAACTTTTCACCTACATCAAGAATGAAAAATTTTCTCTCGTCATCGTTGGAAATATTAACGCTATCTATGGACTACAGGCTTCAACGGCTTTCATTTGTCGATTTCATCAGGAATTCGGAGAGAAGAAAAAAATTGCTTTATTCAGTCACGCGATTAGATTGCAGATACTAATGGGAATTTTTGGTATTAATGTGGAAACTATTGATATATCCAGTTCAGTCAACAGCATAATCACTCAGATTTTTGACATTATGAACAGTCCAGAAAGAGGCTATATTAGTACCGCTTCACCGTCGCCGCTTTCAAAAAAACAACGGGAAGTCATGTGCTATTTTTTTCAGAATATCACTATGGTGAAAATGGCTAAAATACAGGGTGAAAATGCTAAAACACTTTGTGTGCACAAAAGAAGAGCATTACGTAAACTGGGTATTACCCACCCAGCCCAGTTGCTGAGCATCAGTCGTGAACGACAATTAGAACTCATTAGCAAAGGAAATGCATAGCGTAATGAAACTCGGTGTGGATATTATCGAGATTGACAGGATCCGACGTGCGCTTGAGAACAGTGGTGACGCCTTTTCTGAACGCGTATTAACATTATCGGAACGAGCCACCCTTAACCCGGTGCAGGAAAATACCGCACGCTTCGCAGGTATCTGGGCCGCCAAAGAGGCCGCAGTAAAAGCACTGGGAAGTGGGTTTCGCCATGGTATCGCATTTCATGACATTGAGATCCGCCATGATGAATCAGGATGCCCTTTCTACCATTTCAGCGGCGCATTTTCACGACTGGCGATGGAACTGAACATCCAGTCCGCAACACTCAGTATTTCCCACTGCGCCGCCTATGCGGTAGCGGTGGCTGCGTTAATTTAAGCAAGGGAGAAATCAATGGTTACCTATACCGATTTGGCAGGGAAAAACGTGCTCATTACGGGCGCCAGTGGCGATATTGGGCTTGCCCTCTGCCGCCAGTATCTGCGCCAGCAATGTCAGGTGTGGGCGGTGGGTAAAAACAATGTTGAGCCGTTGGAAAAAATGCAGCAATCCGATGTCAACGGTAGCAATCTGCATGTTCTTCGCTGTGATATCACCCAGCGAGAAGAAGTCAATCAGCTGGCTGAAGTTCTTGCAGGCCAGATCAAAGAACTGCATATATTGATCAATAATGCCGGACTCTGTCGCGATACCTTGTTTTCAGAAATGAACTGGGAAATGTTTGACGAGGTGATTAAGACCAATCTTTATGGCACCTTCAACGTCTCCAAAGCACTATTCCGTCTGCTCAGTTTTGCCGACCATGCCGCCATTGTGAATATTTCCTCTATTGCGGGCCTGACCTCCAGTTTCGGTCAAACTAATTACAGTGCGGCGAAAGCCGGGGTTATTGGTTTTACACGTACCCTGGCAGCTGAATATGCCGCACGCGGCATTCGTGTGAACGCTATCGCTCCCGGCGTTATTGAGTCGCGCATGGTAAAAAAAGTTCCTCGCCAGATTATTCGCGCCATTATGTCTGCTATTCCGCTCCGTCGTCAGGGGAATGTCGACGAAGTCGCCAGCGTCGCGCTGTTTTTAAGTTCTGCCGCCGCCAGTTACGTTGTCGGTCAAACCCTGATCGTCGACGGCGGACTGATTATGCGTTAAATGAAAGGATGCACCACATTGAAAATGACCAAAAGTCTTGTTCCCCCATCATTACTTTTAAAAATGGGCGCATGGCGTTCACCTATGTTTATGGTTGATCGCATCGTCGATTTTTCACCCGGTGAACAGGGAAGTATTACAGTAATTAAGCATGTTGCGTTTAATGATCCCTATATCCCGGGTCACTTTCCGGACAATCCCGTTATGCCAGGGGTGATGATCGCGGAAATATTTGGCCAGGCCAGCGAGTATTTAAGCCTGCTGAATGATTATTGCCATGCGCATGAAAAAGCAACAGGAATGACTATAAAAAAATTTGATGATATTTCCCGCTCACTACAAACGCCAGAAGGCAGCGAACGTGTTCTGGCGGAGCGTTATCGCATCGTGGGTTTTCTTGCCGCTCAGGATTTGAAATTTAAACATGTCGTCGTTCCTGGCGACACGATCGAAGTGACCAGTCAGTTAGATATGGCGGACAGCAATGGCTTTTATCATTACAACGTCAATGCCCGTGTGGGACGGCATGTCGCCAGTCAGGGAAAAATTATTAACTTCCGTGTTGAGCGTTCTCGTGCGGAAAATCGTGGTGCAATGATTAATTAGTATCAATGGGAACTTAACATAATGGGAAGCAGCACGTTACACACAGCTATTGAAGAACGAAAAGCGATGTTACTGGAAGTCAAAACCGGATTAATTGAGCGCCTGAATCTTTATCAGACACCCGAACAGATTGATGACGATACTCCCCTGTTTGGCAGCGGTTTAAAACTGGACTCGGTTGACGCTACCGAGTTGCTGGTCTTGCTGGACAAAAATTTTGGGATCCGCGTTAACGAAGGAGACGATCCTTCTTACATGCGCAGTGTGAATACACTGGTGTCATTCATTATTGATAAAAAAGCACAGAATGCCCTGTCTGGCGAGCCCCTGGCGCCGCAGGGCTCCTCTGCCACAGGAGACCATTGATATGAACCATCTCACTGAGTTGCATCATCAAAATGGCGTCCGGATGACTGAGCGTAATGGTAAAACCGTGCCAGCCCGTTACAACTCGCCGGAACAGGAACACCTGGCGGTTCGTCGTCACATCCTCCTCAGCGATTATTCGCACTTTGGTCAGGCCAAAATCAGTGGCGAAAGCGCATGGGAGCTCCTTAACGTGCTGGTCAGCGGCGACGTCTCTTCCATCCGTGATGAACAGGCGATGTATACCCTGATGCTGGACGATGATGGAAAAATTATTACTGACCTCTATATCCTTTGCGATGAAGAACATTATCTGCTGATTTCTGAATGGCTGTCCGGCGATGAACTGTGTGAAAAGATGCAGGCAGTGCTGATCTCGCGAGGAGATGAATTCGACGAGATTGACGAGATCGTGGCGCTTGATGATCACGGGATACTGCATATCGAAGGCCCCTATAGCTGGGAACTCCTGGTAGAGCGCTATGGTATTGACGTGGCGGGTCTGCCTTTCCAGGAACACATGCACGTCGCCGACGAACTGACCTTGCTGCGCTCCGGTAAACATGGCGAATACTCCTACAAACTCATGGGGGAGTATGCCGAACTGGCAGAGGCCTGGCCCCAGTTGGTCGAGGCGGGTGAAAAATTCGATATGCGCTGTGGCGGTCTCGACTACCAACAGCAGGTTCGTCTGGAAAACCCCTGCTGGCAACCAGAGACCTTGTCCCACCTGAGCCGTTGCCCGATAGAACTCCAACTGCAATGGATGGTCCGTTATGACAAAGACGACTTCATCGGGCTGAGCGCCCTGAAAGCGCGCCTTGAAGCCGGGCCGGATAACCGGGTGATTGGGATGAGCATCGAAGGACAACCCGAGTGGTTCCCACAGCGCGGAGAGCAGGTCTGGCTGGACGGCGAGGTGGTCGGGCAGGTGATTGAATGTGGCTACAGCGCGGATCTTGATAAGACCATCGGTCGCCTGTTTCTGGACACCCGTTTCGCATGGGCGGATCTGCCTGGATTCAGCGTCCGTTCGTCCGGTGGGCAGGAAATCATGTTGAAAACCGCCGCCGTACCGTTTGCCCGTAACTACAGCTTCCTGGTCAATCCCACTGAGCACAGCTACATCGATACCAGTCGTCCGCGTGATCTACTCCAGCAGCTTGAGTGGCAGAAAGCCCGTGAAGAAGAAGAACGGGCCGCCGCCGCCGCAACAAGCAACGAGTAAAAAAGTATGGCAGGCGGGCACCGTTCAGCCTGCCAGCTAAAGGATTGAGTGCCAGGGAAGAGAATATCATGCTGATAAAACGTAAACGGGTGGTCATCACCGGAATGGGGCAGTTGTCATCCATTGCCAGTGACGTGCCAGAATTTAAACAGGCATTGAAAAATAAAATCTGTGGGATTCAACCCAGCGAGAAGTATCTGCGCTGGTTTAAAGATGCCAACGCCTCTGAAGTACGTCACCCCATCGAACTGCCTGGGTTAAACCAGGAACAGATCGCCTCAATGGATAATGCCGCGCTCTGGGCTTACAAAGTCGGCCATGAGGCGCTGGAATCGGCACGCCTGGACGATCCGGCACTCCGGGAGCAAACGTCGCTGATCATTGGCGTCTCGTCTGCCGGAACCGAAGCGTTTATTCCACTGTTTGAAAACCAGCCGAATGACTTTTCGTTAAAAAAAGCCATCGTCTGCGGTTGCTTCTCCTCCTGTAGCGCGATTGTGTCATCCCTGCTGGGGCTCAAAGGCGGATTTGAACTGTTGGCCACCGCCTGTACAGCCAGCACGAACGCGATGGGCATCGCTTTTGACCAGATTCAGAACAATAAAAACCACACCGCACTGGTTATCGGCACCGAACCTATCTATCTGCCCACTTTTGCCGGTTTCTATGCTCTGCAGGCGATGAAGACCACACCGACCAGTCCCTTCTCCGGTTCACCTGGCATGTCTATTGGTGAAGGCGCGGGAGCGCTGCTACTGGAAGAGTACGAACATGCCATTGCCCGTGGCGCGACTATCTACGGTGAAATGGTCGCTTACGCCACGTCAGGCGACGCCTACCATGAAACCGCCCCCGATCCTCGCGCCGAAGGGGCGGTACAGGTCATGAACACCGCGCTGGCAAACGCGCATCTGACGCCAGCGGATATTGATTATATCAACGCGCACGGCACCGGGACTGAGGCTAATGATCGTTGTGAAACCCTGGCGATGAAAAAGGTCTTTCCACAAATTGCCGAGATCCCGGTCAGTTCCACCAAGTCTTATATCGGCCATAACATCGGCGCAGCAGGCATTATCGAGTTAATTGCCTGCTTTGTGACCCTGGCCGACGGCCAGATCCTGCCTACGCTAAATTTTGGCGCGCCACGCATTAATTGCGATCTCAACTACGTGCCAAATGACTTTCAACCAGGTGACGTTAAGTTGTTCATGAAAAACAACTATGCGTTTGGCGGCAATAACTGTTGCGTAATTGCCAGCCCGAAAGCCGGTATCGCGCCAGAAACAGCGTATAAACCACGGCGCGTGGTCATCAGCGGACGGGGCATGGTGACCTCGCAGGGCCACGATCTGGCGACGGTCATGGAACGCTTGTGGCAGGACAGCGCACCGCAAAATCTACTTCCCCTGACGCTGGATGATGAAACCCGTCAACAGTTTGAAGATATGATGGACAACCTCAATGAAAACAGTGAGATCCAGTCTTTTCTCTTCGAGCGCTACGGCACAGATGAAGAATGGCGTAAAAAGTTACACAGCCGGACATGGCAGCATCAGATTTCCGGCCTCGAACCCCGAAAATATCTGCGCCGTTTCGATCCGCGCAAGGCTGATGCGGTCAGTACCTATGCGCTGCTGGCGCTGACTCAGTCGATGAAAGAGGCCGAACGCAAAATTAAGCGCGACGGCCACCAACTCGGCTTAGTGTTAGGCATGTCTCGTGGCCCACAAAAGCGCGTTGAACGTTACCTGAACAGCCTCTATCCCGATCCTAATAATGTGCGAACGTCTGAGTTTCCCGGTTCGCTGATGAATGCTATCTCAACCTTCTGTTCCATTGCCGAAGGGATTAAGGGCTACAACACCACACTGGCGACCGGAATAAACGCCGGACTCGGCGCGCTGACGTATGGTTATGAACTGATCCGCCAGGGAATACAACCTGAGGCGATTGTCGGCGGCGCGGATGAGTCGATGAGCCTGTTCTCAACCTATCTTCAGGCGCTGCATCGTCAACTGATGATGACCGATTCCCCTGACAATTATCAGCTTTATAGCGCTGAGCATAACGGGTATTTCTCCGGCGAAGGCGCGGGAATGCTGTTTATCGAAGACTACGAGCGAGCTCAGGCTCGCGGCGTTCCGATACTGGCGGAAATTGTCGGTTATGGTAAAGCCAACGGAACCGGGTACTTTGAGATTGATAATACCGCTGAGAACACCCAGGCGATGGCCCGCGCTATCCGCCAGGCGCTGGAAGAGGCCCGGGTTTCTCCTGCGGCGGTTTCACTGATTTGCGGCTCAAGCATCGGGACCCGCAGCGATAATCAAACCGAGATCGACGCGGTACGTGAGGTCTTTACTCACCATGCCAGGACCATCCCCTTCGTTAACTACAATGCCTGGTTCGGTGCGGTTGAATCCTCGATGGGCATCCTGAACGCCATTGTCGTTTCTGAGATGATGCATCGCGGTGAAATCCTGCCGATTCCGCATACCAAATCATTCTGCGCCACAGACATTAACTTTGTGACTGAACGTCAGCCACTGGAGGTGGAACTCGCGCTGGTTCTGGGATCAACGGAAGGGGGCAACCACTACGCCATCTTGTTGAGGAAATGGGTATGACCATGGGCGGTCAGGCGGTGGCGCTGATCGGCCGCGGCGTGTTTAGCGCCTTTTCCCGTGATGTGCCGTCACTCATCGCGGGCCTCAGCGAAGGGCGCTATATTCCCTCCCGCCACTGGTTTGCCGGAGATCGCGAACGGGAAATGATGAACATGTTGATCAATCCCTTTTATGCCCCGCTGCCCAGTCAGTCATCACACCGTAGCCTGTCCCCCAAACAAGTGCGACAACTCCTGATTCAGGTTATTGATCAAGCACTACACGAAGCAGGCCGAAATGTCAGCTTTCTGTCCGGCGAGCGAGTACGAATGTACATCGGCGCGAACGGGCTGAGGACGGATATCGCGGAAGTCGTCGGCTATGTTGATCGTAACGATCCTGAGGATCTGCTGCTTTACCCTGAAATCAAGAAATTACACGCGCAATATTATGCTCAGGATGCGCTCAGTGAAAAACTGGCCGCTCACTACGGCCTGACCCATCCCCCCGCCACGCTTTACAGCGCCAGCGCTTCATCAATGTCTGTCGTCCATCTTGCCCAGGCCGCCATACGCAGTGGTCTGATCGATGTGGCGCTGGTCGTCAGTTGGGTGGACATTCTTTCCCAGGATATTCTGTTTCTGGCCGCACAAAATATGCTGGGCGAGTCGCCTGCCAGCCCGTTCAATGGCAGAGAGAGCAGCGTGCTGCTCAGTAATGGCGCCGCCGCCCTGTTGCTGTGTGGTGAAGACGTTGCCCGGCAGGAAGGGTTGTCGCCAACCCTGTTTCTCGACAGTTGCGTCAGCTATCAACATAGCGGAGCGCGGGATAATGCCGCGGGCGCTGATTCCCGTACCGTAACACATTCCATTACGCAGGCGCTGCAACAGGCCGGACTCACCACTGCAGACATTGGTTGTATCTTTCCTCATGGCAACGGTATTCCGGCCAGCGACAATACCGAGGCCATGGCCATTCGTAAGCTGTGGGGAGACGACAGCGTACCGGTGACGAGCTATAAAGGGCAGTTGGGTTACCTCTCTACCTGTAGCGCACTTGTTGATCTGATCCTGGCTTGTGACGCCCTGGAAACACAACGCATTCTCCCCTTCCACTCCCCGACCCCTGTCGCCCCTTCACAGCGCCTCAATCTGCCGGTGAATACTGCCGCCCCCTGTCCATTCAGGCAACCGCACGTGCTCAAAATCGCGCTGGGCATGGAAGGGTCGATTATCAGCGGCATACTGTCCCGCCGGGAGGGCGTCTGATGACCACGCCAACCCGCCACATGAACCTGATCTCATTGCAGATCCAGGAACCCGCGGGGCTGCCGTTACGTTTTCAGCCCGGTTGGCACAATGTCTGGGAGGCCTCGCTGCATAAGCAGTCACTGCGCCGGACCCGCGCCAGTGACTGGCTGTTTCGCCGTTTTGGCAGCGACACGCCGCTCGCGCCACGCAAAACCCATCTGCGGGATAACATGCAGGCCTTTAGCGACACCTGTCATCTGGCGCTTCAGCGCCCACTGGCCCGACAGTGTCTGCGCCAAAAAGGGAGCAAAAATGCCCTGATCTATTTCGATTCCTGGGGCGAAAGCAGCCTGTTTGAGGATATTGATAACTGGCGTGACTCTCTGTTCGCTGACATCCTGCCGAAAAAGATCGCTTACACCTATGCGCTACAAACTTTCAGCGGCAAGTTGCGGGGTGAACGGAATGGTTTTTTGCTGGCGCTGCAAATGGCCCAGGACTGCCTGCACAGCGGGGTAGCCGATAATGTGGTTATCTGTGGGCAACATCGCCATTTCCCGGTGCTGACCATGTCTGAAGCGCTCACCTGGTCACCCTCCCCGGCATTCACTCAGCGCAATAATGGCGCGCTGATCGCCGTAGAGCGCAACCTTTGTATGCTGGTCAGCAAACCGACCGATACGCTGCCAACGCTTTTTCTCCATCCAAGGATAACTCTGCCTGCGGGGAATAAAGCCAGCGTCGCCTTTATGGCCGAACGCTGGCGGCACGCCGCGGGGATGCCGATCTACAGCTCATCCCCCCCGATGTCCGCCCTGCAAACACGTCTACAGCGTGCGGCTGAAAGTTCACAGGCCGCACACGTTTCGCTGTTCGCCAGGTACGGCGACAGTGGAAGTCTTAATCCCGCTCTGGGCCTCAGCCATTGGTACAACAACGGCGCACCGCAGAGCGCGGGGCTGGTGAGTTGCCTGCACAGTGAAAAGCACTGGTGGTTACTTGAATGCCAGCCTGCCGGCGTCATGCCGCCACCGCACACTCAGGACGATATCAGCGTTAAGGAGAACATTGCCGCGCTATGAACACACAACCTCTTCAGACACTGCCGCTGGCCTTTATGCAGCGGGCCAGTAAAAGCTATGGCGATCCGGCTAATCCGGTTCACGCCCTACGGGAGATTACCACCGAGATCCATGATGGCGAGTTTATCGCGCTCTGTGGGCCTTCCGGCAGTGGTAAAAGCACCTTGTTGAACCTGTTAGCCGGCATTGATGAACCGGTCAGCGGGCAGGTTTTTTTGATGGGGAACGATCTCGCCAAACTGAACGACCGGCAGATGGCCCGATTGCGGGCTGACGCCATTGGCTTTGTCTTTCAGTTTTTTAACCTGTTGCCGGTACTGAGCGTCTTTGACAATGTTTACTACCCACTGATGCTCAACGGCTTCAGACGTCATGAAGCGCGTGAAAGCGTGATGCACATCATTGAGAAAGTGGGCCTGATCGACCACTACAAGCGACAACCGGGCGAACTTTCCGGTGGCCAGCAACAGCGTGTCGCCATTGCCCGGGCGCTGGTGAAAAATCCCCGTCTGGTGGTGGCGGATGAACCTACCGGCAACCTCGATACCCGTACGGGGGAAGAAATTATCGACCTGCTGCTGGCGATGAATCAGGAACTGAAAACCACCTTTATCATCTCCACGCACTCCCCGATATTACGTGATCGCGCAAAACGTGTGCTGCTCATTGAAGATGGAAGGATCAAGGATGATTTCATTAATGCCTAGGAGATGTTTGCCTGCCGTCGGGCTCCTGCTGGCAGGATCGCTGACATGGCCCGGCGTGGGCTGGGCTGGAGAAGCCGACCTGGAACGGGTACAACCACTGGCAGCGACCAGTGTCACCGCTCAGGCCCTGCTGTTGATGAAGGATACCCAGGACAGCAGCCAGGTGAAAAAAGCGGTGGAACTTTTGCAACAACAGTTGCACCACACGCCGGATGACCGCACGGCAAGGCTGTTTTATGGCTATGGACAACTTTTTCTGGCTGGCGATTTCATGCTGAAAAAGAACTATATGCGCGCCGCAGAACTCTCGAAACAGGGCTTTTATGCGCAGGATCAAGCGGCCGAGCAGGAACCCGCCAACTGGTCTCTGTTCTATCTGCGTGCGCGGATGGATGCCTTCGTCCCGGCAGAAAATGGTCGATGCGTGGTGGCAAACAAAGATCTTGATACGCTGGCAGAGGATCCTGCCGTTCCCGCGTCGCTCCAGCCGATGTTGACGCTGATGCGTGCCCGTGCAGAGCAAAGCTGCGCGCACCCGGCGCTGGCAGAAAAAGCCAGACAGTCACTGCGGCAGATGGGGAACCAGGGAACATCACTGCTCCCGTTGCTGAATGGCGCTGCGCCTTCCTGGCGCGCGGAAGAGATAAACGATGTCCTTCTGCCCCTGATGGAGGCCCGACCATGAGCCACTTCCTGTTTATCGTCTCGAATATTTTAATCGTCTATTCACTCTGCGTGGTGCTCTATACCCTGGTGAGCAAACCCACTGATATTCGTTACACCATCCTGAATTTATTCCGCCACCGCCGCCGTTCGGTGATAACCCTGCTGGCAATCACCCTGGGTGGCGTGGCGGTGTTCATTTTTGGCGGGTTTGTCGACTATTCATTTTACGCACTGCGTGAACAAACGATCCGTACCAACCTTGGCCATATCCAGATTTACCAGCAGGGCTACATGAGCAATGGCAACAGCCGTTCACTGCAATACACCATCAAAGATTATGACAAGGTAAAAGCGGTGTTGCTGGCCGACCCCACCATCGCCGCACAGACGAAAACGATCACCGGACAGCTGGAATTTTCAGGAATCATCTCGCAATACGACAAAGGGGTTTCGACCTTTTTTTCCGGTGTGGGGATCGAACCGGAAACATCGCTGCTGTTGGGTGCGCTGGACACCATTATTTCCGGTAGCGACCTGTCAGCGGTAAAACCCCTGGATATCACCCTGGGCAGCGGCGTCTCCAGCATGCTATCCGCAGGCTATGACAGTTGGACTGATCTGCTGGTGGTGAATCCGGAAGGCGGTCAAAACGCCATGTCCGCCAAAGTGCGCGGCGTCTTTCGCTCCGGGATAAAAGAGTATGACGATACGGCAGTAAAAATTCCGCTGACCACCGCGCAGCATCTGCTACAGACAGAAGATGTCAGCAAAATCATTCTGTTGCTGCAAGATACCAGCCAAACCCAGGCGGTCATGGCGCGTGTAAAAGAAATAGTGGCGCAACATCATCTGCCACTGGAGGTACATGCCTGGGACGAACTGGCGATCTTTTATCATCAGGTCGTCAATCTTTTCGAGGGGATCTTCTTCTTTATCAAAGCGATCGTCAGCATCATCGTGGTGTTCATGATCGGTAATACCCTGATGATGAATGTTATCGAGCGCACGAGAGAAATCGCCACCCTACGCGCGCTCGGCCTGAGTAAAAGTTATATCGGCCGCCTGTTTATTCTTGAGGGGATCATCATCGGGTTAATTGGCGCCTTACTCAGCGTCGGATTTGGGCTGCTCATCGCTGCCCTGATCAATATCAATGGTGTTCCGATGCCGCCCTCGCCTGGCTATACCAAAGGTTATTTGGCGTTTGTGATGTGGGATCAGGATATACATCTGTTCTGGTTCTCCTGCGCCCTGCCGCTGGTGACCGCGCTGATTGCCTCCATCATTCCTTCGCGTCGTGCCGCTAATCTGGTCATCGCCGAAGCTTTCCGTTTTGTTTAAGTCAGGATAAAAGCGTTTTTATTAAGGGAATAAGCAAATGATTAAGAAAGAAAAAACTGTTTTTATTACCGGCGCAGGTCGCGGTGTTGGCATGGCGATGGCGAAGCACTTTGCCTCACTTGGCTACGATTTAATTTTGAATTATCGCAAGGATCAGGGGAAAAGCGCCGCAGGATTGCAGCAGTTTCTCACCTCACCAGAAGCCAGCCAGGTTTCGGTCAGGCTGGCGAAAGCGGATATCAGCGAGCCGCGCGACATTGCCGACATGATGAAAAAGCTGAAACAAGATGGCGTCGATCGTATCGATCACTTGATCCTGAATGCCGCCAGCGCGCCTTTTAAGCCGTTCAGCGAAATGACCCGGAGCGACTGGAAACTCCTGCTGAACTGCAACCTGGTGGGGAATAACTGCTGCGTGAATGAAATCTCGCCGATGATGCCGCCGGGGGGATCGATCTGCATCCTCTCCAGCATGGGCAGTCGCCGTGTTTTACCCAATTATCCGTTAGGCGTTATCAAATCAGCGCTGGAATCGTTGGTCAGTTACCTGGAAGTGGAACTCCACCCGCAGGATATCCGGGTCAACGGGATCTGTGCCGGTATGGTCAATACCGATATGGCATCGTACCTGCAAAAAATGTGGACCGACCTTTACCAACGCTATGAAAACAGCCCACGTCGCTGGCTGATTGAGCCTGAAGAAGTGGCCAACATCGCCGCTTTTTTGATTTCGCCTCAGGCAAGCGCCCTGCGTGGTACCACGCTGGTTGCCGATCTCGGCGTTTCCCTGACCGCCTGAGGATCAACCATGCATCGACACCTCCTGCCGCTGTTGCTGAGCTGCGTCATTTTCCCTGCATGGGCGGCTGATAAGCCGCCCGAAATTACGCTGGATCGCCAACAACTGGAACAAATTACACAGGAAGATAGCCACGCCCGCGAGATTATCCGTCGCGCAGATCGGGTACGCGCGCCAGAACAACCTTTCCGCTATACGCTGACCCTCACCGAGCATAAAAACGGTCAGGACCAGCTAGATAAGCAGCAGGTACTGGATGTCTCGATGCGTTTTTATAAACCGGATGAGCAACGCGATAAAGGAGAAGCCAGAGCGCTGGTACGCTTTGTCTCACCGGTAAGGGACAAAGGCAAAGTGCTGCTCTCCGATCTCGACAAAATGTGGTACTACGCGCCTGAACTCCGTCGCCCTATCCCCATCTCCCGACAACAGCGCCTGCTGGGCCAGGTCTCCAATGGCGATGTCGTTGCCGCCGATTTTGACTACTCCTATGTTTCCACGCTGATAGGAACCGAAGCCTGCGGGGATAAGCAGTGCTATAAACTCTCGCTAACCCGCCGCTGGCCCTCGGTGCCTTATCCCGCGATCCTTTACTGGGTAGAGGTGGGAACCTGGCATCCGCAACGTATTGATTTCCTGTCGACCGAAGGCCGGCTGATCAAGCGTTCAAGATACAGTAATTACACCGAAGTGCTGGGGGTTCTGCGGCCAGCTACCATCGTCGTCGAAGACGCGCTGCGCAAAGATAACTGGACCACCATGACTTACAGCAATGTCGTCCTGGAGTCATTGCCAGAAAGCTATTTTCAGAAGGACTATCTGATCAGGAGAAGCCAGTAATGCAGCACAAACCTCTGCTATTGCTGGTGCTGCTGAGCTTCCCCGTCATCGTACTGGCTGACTCAGGCTGCGAACAGCCTCGCGGGTATCTGGGTGGCGAAGGTATTGGACTGAGCAGTGGCTCCTCCTCCTGGAATAACCACGATAGTGCGTTTCGTCAGAATACACTCCTCAACCTGTACACCTCGCTCTCCCTGAATTGTTGGATTGGCGAAACGCTGAAACTGAAAAGCGAAACGAACGGCGAATATTTACTGCAAAGCCATCAACCGGGCTCGTTACAGGATAGCCGGCACACGGGGAAGATGTTTTTTAATCAGCTCAGTCTGAGCTGGGCCGTCCGGGACAATGTTTTTATTGACGCCGGTAAGCTCCGTCCTCGCTATGGCTACCTGTATTCCGTATCACCACTGGACATGCTGCGCAATCCCCATGGCGCGTTCCGTAGCGTGCACGTTAACGCCACCGGGGATAACTGGGACTCATTTTATGATGAAGGATCCTGGGGCGTTTCCGCCACAACCTATACGTCCGCCGGCAGTTGGGATCTGGTCATACTGCCGCGCTTAGCCCTGAACGGTAGCGACATGAACACGAACCGCCACTGGTCATCGCTGGAGCGGACTAATTCACAGGATCGCTATTTGTTCAGCTATTCCACCACCGGATTGAGTGACGTGACAGCAACCGCATCATTACTGGCGGGCACACAGCAGCGGGTCGCCAGCGGGATAAGCTACACCCTCAACGACAACTGGATAATCAACCTGGAAGGTTCTCTGATGCAGGGAGAGAGCTGGCGTCATCTGCAGGCCGACGCCAGCAGCAAACTACACAACTATAGCATCACCACCAGCGACCATCCGTTTGCCCGGTCGAAGCATGGCATTAACGGCGATATCGGCGGTGGACTGCGCTACACCACCTCCGGACAGGTTGAAACCGGCATTGAATATTATGGCCAAAGCCAGGGCTATTCCCGTAGCGAATGGAAACGGCTGCTGCGCGATGTGGCTTTCACCAACGGCGGCTATGCGAATCCCTACATCCCGGTGACCTCCTCCAGTCAGGTCCGCGATGTCTTTCGCCTCTATGCGCACATTATGGCTGATGAGATAGATAAAACCGGGCGCCAGGGCGCGCTCCAGGGGAAACACTATCTGATGCTTTTTAACAGCCGTAACCGCAGTGAAAACCGGGTTATCAACTGGCGAGCCTCCGCCATTATCAATCTGATTGACGGGAGCACGCTCGCCAATCTTCAACTCAGTAGCCCGGTACGGGAAGATCTTGAAATTTATACGGGTACCAGTTTTACCTTTGGCGGGACTGGCAGCGAATTCAGTTTGTTTGGGGAAAAAGGAACTTACTATGCAGGACTACGATATTACTGGTAATACCCCGCCTCCATGTATGGTGCTTTTTGCCGGACAAGGCAGCGCCAGAGTCGGCATGGGCGCTAACGTTTTAGACCAGTCAGCGGCCACCCGGGAAGTCTGGCAATGTGCCAGCGATATGGCGGGTATTGATGTCCGTAAATTGTGCCTTAAAGGGCCAATGACGCGCCTGACACAAACACGTTTCCAGCAGATTGCGGTGACCACCGTCAATGTTGCCACCCTGACAGCCTTGAGGACGCAAACAGCCCTGACACCGGGAGGCAGCGCGGGCCATAGCGCTGGAGAGTATGCCGCGCTGTGGCTTGCCGGGGTGTTCACTCTGGAAACGCTGTTTCAAGCGGTCGTCACACGGGCTGCTATCATGCAACGCCTGGCGGAAAAGAACCGGGGAGCGATGTTCCATCTTCAGGGACTCACCCATGCGGAACTTGCCGTACGTCTCACCGACAGTGAACACCATCACCACTTGAGCATTGCTTGCGATAACGCTCAGGATCAACTGGTCTTTGCGGGTGAGATTCAGGCGGCAAAATCGTTTGTTCAGACCCTGCTGGCTGCCGGCTATTCTCCTACCAAACTGGCGGTCAACGGTGCCTGGCACTGCGCGCAAATGGCGGAAGGTGTGGCTGAAATGCAGCAATTGCTGAAGACATTGCCGCTACGCTCCCCCACCCTCCCCGTCTATATGAACCGGACTGCCCGCCCTGAAACCAACGTGGAGAAGATAACGGAAAACCTCGCTTTCCACCTGACAGAGCCCGTCCGCTGGCGGGAAAGCATGTTTAACAGCCTGCAAGATGGATTCCGCCACTATGTTGAGATCAGTCCGAAAAAATATTTGCTTTCACTGATTGATGAAAACAGCACGATGGTGACCCGACGCCACTGCCACGAATTGCTGTCAGTCGCAGATAATCAATGAGATCCGATAAATGATACCGTCCTACACCCACTTTTCCCGCCGCCATACCCTAATTTTTGCCGCAGGATGCTTTATTACGACCGCCATTCTGACTTCATCGTTATTGCGAAATACACTGGTTATTACCCCACTGCGGCTGTTTATCGGACTGGCGGCCATTGGCGGATCGATTGCCTGGAATACGGCCAGAGAGGGGCGGGGGTATTGGATATACACGATTGCCACCCTGCGTATGTATGAAAATGAAGTAACACTAAACGAAAAATCCGCTCTTCCGGAAAATAAATTTAATCGCTACCTGAGCATGCCATGGTGCAGTTTGCTGGTTACCCTGGCGCTGGCCCTGTTACTCAGTATCACTGGCGCATGGCTTCCCCCGCTGGCGCTACGCTACTGGGCGTTTCTCTGTGGCGTACTGATTCTTCCGTTCTCCCTGTGCTATATATATAATCACGCCTCTCAAGCGACGATCCGACAAACAATATTACACATTAGCGGCATCAAACGGATCAAAGTAAAACAGCGAAGCCTGGCCCACTATCTGGCAGAAGATCTTTTCATTATGTTACTGGTGAATCTTGCCCTGGTGCTACCGATTGCGAAAAAAGCCGCATTCAGTCTCGCACATGGCAGTCATACACCAACGTTCATTATTGCGATGATCATACTAATGGAGATTGTCATGGGCTTTATTTTGCTGATTGCATTCCGCACCCGACGTTTTATTTTCTGTGGTGAACTCATACTTGATGCCGTGAAAATACCGACCAGATTATCTGAGAGGAGGCTTAAATATCGTCTGTTTTTCCGGATAATCGGTTGGTTGCTGGTCACCCTTTTCTGGACAGTTTTCATCTGCCTGTTTTTTTCCAGTCACGCGCCACATTTCACCCTGGTGTATTTAAGTGCGTTATCCGTCCCTTTACTCATTTTTATTCTGGAACGGTACAATACCCTCACCGTACATTATCATCAGGCTAACCGAATTCTCTCCGAACTAAAAAAACTGGCACCAGAAGATAAAAAAACACCCTGGTAAAAGTAAATAATCTACCATAGCCCAGGAAGGGAAGAAGGGCTGACAAAGAATATAAAACCACATCTTTCGACGTGGTTTTATATTATAAATCAGGCAGAAGCAGTGTTATTGGCTTTTACCTGCTGACCAATTGAAATACCATTATCAACCAGGGCCTCAATTCCCTGACTCATAAAGACCATCGTCATGACCGGGGACAGGCCAATTAATGCGCCAATACCCGCGCCTAAAGACTCACCCGCACCAGCATAGTCAGTATCAAAGCCAAAATTGGCCAGGACTTCATCGACAAGTTGGCCTACAGCCCAGCCAATCGCCGCACCAATTGGCGCAATTAAAATGCCAAAAAGTCCGCCGCTGGTCTGCTGGATTTCATTATTTGTTAGCTCTCTCATTTCTTTCCTTAAAAATGGATGAATTATGATTACACATTGAAAAAGGTGACAAAATTCATCACCCAGCCATTTCTTACCAAAAAGCAAAAAAACCCACCACGTCGCAGAAAATCTGCGTCGCCAGAGTTAACGCTTTTGCACCTAACTTCACACCCAGGGTAATGGTATCAGGTATAATATTCAACAACGTATTGACCGGCCCATCAATGATACCTGAAGCGATATCACCCACAATTTCGACGACATCGCTGACATTCCCACCACTCACTGCATGAATTTCACGTTCGGTCAAATGACGCATACTGGCTCCCTGAACATTTAGAGAATACGTTAATTATAGGTCTACTGAATCACTCATCGATATAAAATGAGGTAACTAACGTATAGCATAGCGATAATTAAATCATCAATCAGATTATTTATTACATCGTAATTTTCAGACCAGGCTTACATGGCTTACATGTAGACATCAAAGATTAATCACTTAACACCTAAAAACTAACGCCCATATCACACAAAAAAAATAAAATTATTACTATATAAATAATTAGTTATAGTTGGCATCCTTCTGACTAAATCAAATTCAACCACAAAAAAAAATAGACAATAGTTTATTAATTAGCAAGCCCCATGAAAGACAAAGATAAAATCATTCCAGATTACAGAACAAAAACGCTAAAAACCGTTTTTTAATAACCGTCGGCATTGGTCCTTACGGGTAAGGTGGTCAGGCCGGATCAGGTGGAGATGGTGCAGCCAATACGCCTGCAATTTACAGTATGGCGGATATAGCAGGATAACCTATGTTAGAGAGAATAACAGATGAACCATTCACAAAAAAATAAAACAATTTTTTGTAAATATACAACGCTCATGAGCGCTTTACTGCTCATGGGATATAGCAATCACACACTGGCTACCGTCACTGCTGATATGACTCAAACGCAGTCCCCGGTGATATCCAGCACCAGCGATGGCCAACAAGTTATCAATATTAACACGCCATCTGAAAGCGGACTTTCCCATAATATCTACACCAGTTTCGACGTCAACAGCGAAGGGGTCGTACTGAATAACAGTCTGCAAACCACCCAAAGCGAGCTGGCAGGAGCGATACTGGCCAATCCCCAACTCACCGATAAAGCGGCCAGCATCATTCTCAATGAAGTGGTCAGCGGCAACGCCACAACATTGCAAGGCATGATTGAAGTTGCTGGTGAGAAAGCACAGGTGATTGTCGCCAACCCGGCAGGCATCACCTGTAGCGGCTGTGGTTTTATCAATACCGAACGTTCAACCCTAACCACCGGCACGCCTCAAATCACCGATGGCGTCCTCACCGGCTATAACGTTGAAGGGGGAAAAGTGAAGATATCGGGCGATGGTATGGATGATAGCGCAACCAGCTATTCCGATATTATTGCCAACATGGTTACCGTCAGCGCTGCGCTAAAAGCGAATAACCTGCGTATTGTTACCGGAAAAAACAGTGTCGATAACGATACGCTGGCGGCAACTAAAACCGGGCAGGATACCTCCTGGTTCAGTTCGAAAGTCGCCGTGGATGTTACCGCTCTGGGTGGCATAACCGCAGGAAACATCATGATCGTCGCCACCGAAGATGGATTTGGCGTTAATAATGCAGGCAGTATCAGATCATCAGTAGACAATATCAGCATCACTGGTGCGGGCTATCTTAAAAACTCCGGCGAGATCAGTACCACAAACGCGCTGATAGCCGACATGACAGGAACAGTGACTAATTCCGGCATCCTGACCAGCGGTACCGCGATGAACCTGAATAGCGAAGGCAACACCCTGAAGAACAGTGGCGAAATCAATGCGGGTACGACATTGACCATTAACAGCGGAAAACTGGCCAATAATGGCGGCATCTACAGCGCAGGCGATATGGTGCTGGATACCGGTGAAGCCGATCTCGAGAACGCGGTGAGTCTTTTCGCGTCTGAAATCGTTAGCCAGGGTGGCCTGAGTATTAACAGTGCCAATCTCTATAATATCAATGGGATGATAACCGCCCAGGGCGACATAGCCATCACCACCCAGAATATCAATAACCAAAATGGCAAGATCCTCAGTTTCGGCGGCAATATGAACATCGACGCTGATTATCTGGGCAATTATGCGGGGGGACTGATGGCCGACCAGGACATGGTGTTAAACATCGACAATATTGTCATGAACTCCAGCGGCATCACGGTCGGTAACGATTTAACGATCAATGCCAGTCAGTTAGACAACCGCATGGGCGGCATACAAGTGGGCGGCAAAGCGACTATCGTAGCCAGTGAAAGTTATAAAAACAGTTCAGGTGTGTTAGTGGCAAATGAAGCCGATATAACCACGAAACAATTGAATAACTATGCCGGTCTCATCGTTACCAGCGGAGATTTAACCATCAACGCTGATTCGATCGATAACCGATACCAGTCGCTGTTCAGCCCTACTTTTGGGATCTGGATTGATGAGATAGGTACTGACGGCGGTATTATCAGCGGCGGCAACACCACCATCACCGCCACGACACTCAACAACAAGCAAAGCCGGATAATCAGTACCGGCGACCTGACACTGATTACAGAAGATATCGATAATGCGAGCGGCTTAATCTCGTCTGAATCACAGACGGAAATAACCGCTAATGATCTCAATAATCGTTATGGCAACATTAAAACCGGCACCAATCTCATTCTGAATACTGCGGAGATCTCCGGAACCTCAGGCAATATGGAAGCAGGAGACGATCTTGAACTGAACGTCAGCAAGGCTTTCTCAAACTACCACACCATCACCGCAGGCAATAATATCACCCTGAATATCGATGGTAATTTTATCAATATGGCGAGCGTAAAAGCAGGCAATAACCTTGAGATAAACGCCAACAGTCTGGTGAATGGCCTCTTCGATACCCTCTCTGCCGGACAAACGCTGACCTTGAATACGCAGGGAATGATCGTGAACCTGGGAACACTGAGAGGAACGGAAATTATCAAGGATGACAGCCAAAGCTATTTCGGTTTTTAATCCGTTTTGTGAGTTTATAGCCAAAATACTTTGGGTTGCCGCGTGATTGACGCGGCCCCCAAAGGGGGCGCGAGTTCAGCCAACGCCCCTGAAACTTGAAGTATGCAGGGTATAACAATGTAAAGATTAAACACCATTGCCGTACCCTCGCTTCATTTTTCACGGCTATTCCCCTATCCTGTGCTCTTATCTTTGGGTACAGGACAATCAATAATGAAACGGACTAAAAAAATCAATTATGCCTCCTTTCGTAAAAACTGGAGCGCACGCCATTTAACACCGGTTGCCTTCGCGGTTACTGCGGTATTTATCCTTTCCGGTTGTGAAAAATCGGATGAAACCGTCTCGTTGTATCAGAACGCGGACGACTGCTCAAAAGCCAATCCAGGCAAAAGCGAGCAGTGTACGGCCGCGTATAACAATGCCAAAAAAGAAGCTGAAAAAACGGCGCCGAAATATGCCACCCGTGAAGACTGTGTGGCGGAATTCGGTGATGGGCAGTGCCAGCAGGCTCCGGCGCAGGCTGGCGTCGGCAGCACGAATGCGGAATCCCAACAGAGCGGCAGTATCTGGATGCCATTGATGGCCGGCTATATGATGGGACGTATGATGGGCGGCGGCGCAGGCTTTGCTCAGCAGCCGCTGTTCACCTCACGCGCTCCTGGCAGCCCGGCGAATGGCAAATTTGTCGATGCCAGCGGCAAGAGTTTTGGCACAGCCACCCCAGGCCGGACCATCACTGTACCGAAAACGTCGCTGGCACCTAAAGCTGCCACTACCTCTACCGTCACCCGCGGCGGCTTTGGTGAGAGCGTGGCAAAGCAATCCACTATGCAGCGTAGCAGCAGTGCTTCCAGCTCCCAGCGTTCTTTCGGAGGGTAACCGCGCATGAAGCGTCTTACTATCGCTGAACGTCCCGACTGGCGTGAGAAAGCCCGCGAGTTTGGTTTCCGTTTTCACACCATGCACGGTGAACCTTACTGGTGTGAGGATGCTTACTACCAGTTCACCCTACAGCAAGTTGAAAAGCTGGAGGATGTAACCAGCGAGCTACACCAAATGTGCCTGCAGGTGGTGGATAAAGTGGTGAACAGCGAAGCGCTGCTCGCCAAATTCCGTATTCCGAAGCACACCTGGGATTTTGTCCGTCGCGCATGGAAAACCAACCAGCCATCGCTCTATTCCCGACTGGATTTGGCGTGGGACGGGCAGACCGATGCCAAACTGCTGGAGAATAATGCGGATACGCCAACCTCGCTGTATGAAGCGGCATTTTTCCAGTGGCTGTGGCTGGAAGATCAACTGAATGCCGGTAACCTGCCTGCTGGCAGCGATCAGTTCAACAGCCTGCAAGAGAAGCTGATCGATCGCTTCGCGACGCTACATCAACAACACGGTTTCAACTGGCTGCATTTCGCCTGCTGCCGCGATACCGATGAAGACCGCGGTACTGTGCAGTACCTACAGGATTGCGCCAGCGAGGCTGGACTGCCGAGTGAGTTTCTTTATATCGATGAAATTGGCCTCGGTGAAAAAGGGCAATTCACCGACCTGAACGATCAGGTCATCAGCAACCTGTTTAAGCTCTATCCGTGGGAGTTTATGCTCCGGGAGATGTTTTCCACCAAACTGGAAGATGCTGGCGTACGTTGGCTGGAGCCCGCATGGAAAAGCATTATCTCCAACAAAGCGCTACTGCCGATGCTGTGGCAGATGTTCCCTAACCACCCCAATCTGCTGCCCGCGTATTTTGCGGAAGATAACGTCCCGGCGATGAATAAATATGTGGTTAAGCCGTTGTTTTCTCGCGAAGGCGCTAATATCCGCATTATTGAAAACGGTCAGGAAATTGCCCATGTCGACGGCCCTTATGGTGAAGAAGGCATGATCGTGCAACAATTCCATCCGCTGCCCAAATTTGGTGACAGCTATACGTTGATCGGCAGTTGGCTGATAGACGATCAACCCGCTGGGATCGGCCTGCGCGAAGATCATGCGCTGATAACGCAGGATCTCTCGCGCTTTTATCCCCATTCATTTATCGAATGACCGGAATAAAAACGAGAAACTGCCACAGTCGCCTTCGCGGCGACCTCAACGGGATAGCGGTTGTTGTTGCCTACCCCACCTGTACTGACAGCATGCTCAGCGAGGCCATGACCAGGCCATCTACCGGGATGGACACAGCCTCACCTGGCTGACGTGCGCCCAAAACATAAAGCAACGGCAGATAGTGCTCCGGCGTTGGGCAGCTCAGTTCAGCCCCTTCATGCTGCATAAAATTCACCAACGGATGCTGCTCCACGGGGCCTTCCCAGGCGAGATTATTACGCACACAGTGATTGAACGACGACGCCCATGGATAAGGCTCAGGCTCGCCCTGCCACTGGACCATCCGCAGGTTATGCACCACGTTGCCGCTGGCAACAATCATGATGCCCTGCTTGCGCAATACCGCGAGTTTACGCCCAAGTTCAAAGTGATAGGCTGGCGGTTTCGTGCCATCAATACTTAACTGGACGACGGGAATATCGGCCTGTGGATACATTTTGATAAGCACCCCCCAGGAACCATGATCCAGTCCCCACTGTTGATCCAACTGCACGCTAACTGGCGCCAGTGCGTCAGCCACTTCACGAGCCAGAGAGGGCGAACCCGGTGCGGGATAGTGTGTATCAAACAGCGCCTGCGGAAAGCCGCCAAAATCATGGATCGTGCGCGGTTTTTCCATGGCGGTGACAGCCGTCCCTCGGGTATACCAGTGTGCGGATACCGCTACAATCGCGCGGGGTCGCGGCAGGTTGTCACCCAGTTCACGCCAGGTGGCGGTATAAACATTTTCTTCCAGCACATTCATCGGGCTACCGTGGCCGAGAAAAAGTACCGGCATATGTGTCTGACTCATGACAACTCTCCAGAATATATCAGCTTGATGGCGGCTACATTACGCTGATGTCTCTACCGATGAACCCGGATAAGCATGATGAAGATCTTCAGGAAATTTGAACGTCGCGATGATTCGCTGGCGATGTGATGACGACAGCAAAAGAGAGCCAGTTTTATCAGCACGATACTGACTACCTGGCTCTTATGCCGTGATTTTCAGCGAAATATTGCTCTAACTGGCCTGGCGCGTTTCGCGGCTACGACGATAAGTCACCAGGTCCGCAATGGTCACAACCGGCATCGCATGCTGCTTCGCAAACGCGATAACTTCCGGCGCACGAGCCATTGAGCCATCATCATTCGTCAACTCACACAATACGCCAAAAGGTTTAAAACCGGCCAGCGTCACCAAATCAATGGTGGCTTCAGTGTGGCCACCACGAGCCAACACGCCGCCATCACGCGCACGCAATGGAAACACATGGCCAGGACGATTTAAATCACTGGGTTTGGCGTTATCAGCAATAGCGGCGCGAATAGTGGTCACACGGTCTTGTGCCGATACGCCCGTCGTCACACCTTCTGCCGCTTCGATAGTCACAGTAAAACCCGTACCATAAGCACTGGTGTTGTTGTCAACCATCATGGGCAGTTCAAGCTGCTGACGACGCTCTTCGGTCAGGCACAAGCAAACAATCCCGCTGCCATGGCGGATGGTCAGCGCCATCTGCGCAACAGTGATGGTCTCTGCGGCGAAGATCATATCACCTTCGTTTTCACGATCTTCATCGTCCAGCACCATCACGCCCCGCCCCTCACGCAAAGCGGCGAGGGCCTGTTCCACACGTTGTTCCGGCGAGCCAAATTCAGAAAGTAGCGACTGATTCATGGTAAATAGACCTTATTAAATAGATGGGTTACCAGAATCAGGGCGATCTTAGGAGTGTCATGCAGTGACCAAGAAATAACGGCAAGGCGGACAGAAGCCCGACAAGAAACGTTACCCTCTCCCATCCGGACTTTAACCGTCGGCCCCGGAATCACACCGGATCTGCTGACCTTCAAACCGGGAGGTCTGAAGCGCTCGCGGGCTTTCAGCTATCGCTGATTTACCGCCGGTGGGGAATTTCGCCCCGCCCTGAGAATAAGCCTGCTTACTATAGCGCCGAAAAAATAACAGAGCAACGAACAAAATACGCAAATAGATCTCCATTTTTCATCTTTAGCGTTTTCGGGTTTATCCTTTCCACTTATGGCATTACACTTAGATAAACTTTGCCGTTACCAGGAAGCCGCCATGATTGATCCGAAAAAAATTGAACAAATTGCTCGTCAGGTTCATGACGCTATGCCAAAAGGGATCCGCGAGTTTGGCGATGACGTTGAAAAGAAAATTCGCCAGACTCTACAGTCACAACTGACGCGCCTGGATTTGGTAAGTCGCGAAGAGTTTGACGTGCAGACTCAGGTATTGCTGCGCACCCGTGAGAAGCTGAGCGCACTTGAGCAGCGAATTGCCGAACTGGAGAGCCGTGGCGTGGATAGCGCGCCCAAAGAAGTCCTCAAGACCGAAGACCCGCAGTGACCTGATGGTGGCGCTATGACAAGGGGCGATATTGCATCGCCCTTTTTATGATACCGCCCACGCGATCAGCTTTTCGACTGAATAGCCTTGATGATATTGCTGGTAGAGATGCCGTCTTCAAAATTCAATACCCGCACTTCTCCGCCATTGGCCCAGACCTCTTTACTGCCAGCGATGTCTTGTGGTTGGTAATCGCCGCCTTTAACCAACAAATCCGGCAGAATCTCGGCGATCAAGCGCTGTGGCGTATCCTCTTCGAACGGCACCACCCAGTCCACCGCTTCCAGCGCCCCCAGCACAATCATCCGGTTGACCAGTGGATTGATCGGGCGACTGTCTCCTTTCAGACGCTGAGTGGAAGCATCGCTGTTAACCGCAACAATCAGGCGGTCCCCCAGCTTACGCGCATTCGCGAGGTAGGAAACGTGGCCAGCATGCAGAATATCGAAGCAACCGTTGGTCATCACCACCTTCTCGCCGCGACGGCGGGCCTGCGCTACCGCTTCCTTCAATTGTGTTTCATTCATTACGCCGAAACCAGATTCCGGACGGGCGCGAATGGCATTTTCCAGCTCAACAGGCGAAACCGTGGAGGTGCCCAGTTTGCCCACCACCACACCCGCGGCGGCATTCGCCAGGAAACAGCATTCTTCCAACGTATTGCCCGCGGCCAGCGCAGCGGCCAGAACGCCAATCACCGTGTCACCCGCCCCCGTCACATCGTAAACTTCCTGCGCCTGAGTCGGCAGATGGAAAGGCGCTTTATCCGGCTGCAACAACGTCATACCGTTTTCAGAACGGGTCACCAGCAGCGCCGACAATTCAAACTGCTGCATCAACGCCATCCCACGCGCCACGATCTCCGCTTCGTCCTTACATTTCCCGACCACCGCTTCGAACTCGGAAAGATTTGGCGTCAACAGGGTCGCACCACGATAGCGTTCAAAATCGCTCCCCTTCGGATCAACCAGTACCGGCACCCTGGCCTCGCGGGCGATGCGGATCATGGTGTCCACACTGGTCAGCGCGCCTTTGGCATAATCGGACAAGACCAGCGCGCCGACCTGCGGTAAGGCCTGACGGATGCGCTGATGCAGGGGTTCAACGTCTTCCCCCTCAAATCCTTCCTCAAAATCCAGACGGATCAACTGTTGATTACGCGACAGTACGCGCAGTTTAGTAATGGTGGGATGAGTGGCAACTGAAACGAAATCACACTGCACATTAACGCCGCTGAGCGTCTCGTTCAGCACACGGGCCGCATCATCCATCCCGGTCAGCCCGACCAGCCGCGATGCCGCGCCCAATGCAGCAATGTTCATCGCCACGTTAGCCGCACCGCCGGGACGCTCTTCAACGTTATCAACCTTCACCACCGGCACCGGGGCTTCAGGAGAAATACGGCTGGTAGGGCCGTACCAGTAGCGATCCAGCATCACGTCGCCAACGACGAGAACCCCCGCGTGGTTAAAATTGGGCAGCGTAATTTTCATTCCAGAGACTCCTGGCCAGTGTCAAAAAATAATGCGCGCGATGATAACATAAGCAGGCTAACTCGCACATTTCCCCATCATTATGCAGCCGTAATGCGGGAGCCCGGAACGAGAACCCCCGGCTTTTCAGCCAACAAACCAGTGCTGCCAGCTGGTGTTCACGATCGATTTTTCACGACTGAACGCCCCGGCAGAGGCCTGTCCCGCCAACTCTTGCAGCGCCAGATGATGCAACGCATCACGCAGGGTGATATAAGCCTGAGTCAGTGCCTGAGCCTCCGCTTCCACCATCCTGCCATTTTCGGCCATCAGCTCAAGAATACGCACGTTATCAGACCAGCGTGTCAGTGTTGGATCCTCGTGCGCGTAGCGTAAAACCAGATATTGAGTGATGAATTCAATATCAGTAATACCACCGCGATCCGCTTTGATATCCCAGCTCCCCTTCTGCTTGCTGCCAAGATGCGCATACATTTTTTCACGCATCTCGCGCACCGCGGTTTTCAGCGTTTCCGCTTCACGCGGCAGGCACAGGATACCACGACGAATTTCATCAAATCGCTGCCTCAGCGCCGCCTCGCCAAAGACGATACGCGCCCGCACCAGCGCCTGATGTTCCCAGGTCCAGGCATCAACACGCTGATATTCCTCAAAGGCCTCAAACGTGCTGACCAGCATACCGGCCGCGCCAGAAGGACGCAGACGGGCATCCACCTCGTACAGGATGCCGGAGGACGTGCGGGTGCTGAACAGATGCATCACGCGCTGAGCCAACCGCAGATAGAATTGTCGACCATCAATGCTACGTTCACCGTCCGTGATAGCCTCCGCCGGGCAATCGTGCAGGAACACCAGATCGAGATCAGAACTGTATCCCAGTTCCCAACCGCCCAGCTTGCCGTAGCCAATCACCGCAAAGCCTCGCTGCTGATCATCTTTAAGATGTGAAGGACGACCATAACGCTGCACCATCATCTGCCACGCCTGTTGCACCACCTGCTCGATTATCGCTTCGGCCAACCAGGTGAGGTGATCGCTCACTTTCATCACCGGCAGTGTTTCTGCGATATCCGCCGCCGCAATGCGCAGAAGCTGCGCCTGCTTAAACTGACGCAATGCCTCCAGTTGCTGCTCTTCATCCTCTTCTGGAATACGTAGCAAGTACTGTCGCAACTCGTCGCGATAAGCATCGGTCGCGGTCGGCTGGTACAAGGTGGCGGGGTCGAGTAACTCATCCAGCAGCAGCGGATAACGCGCCAGTTGGCTGGCGACCATGGGGGAAGCCGAACACAAGCGGATCAGATGCTTCAGCGCACCGTGATATTCGGTCAGCAACTCCAGATAAGTGGTACGGGTGACAATCCCCAGCAGTAACGGTGTCAGGCGATTCAGGGTAGCCTCTGCATCTTCACGCGGGCACACCTCAGACAACAGGCGCGGCATCAGTTGATCCAGCGCCTGACGGCCTCGTGGCCCAATGGTGCGTTTATCGACATCCTGATGAAAGGCGGTAATCACCTGCAACAGACGTTGCCGCACCTCAGCACTCAGGTGCGGCACCAGCGGAGTCAGCTCAGTCTCTTCCAGCCGCTCCTGCCATAACACGCCATACTCCGACTCGTTGTTTTCACCCATCTCCGGGGCGTCATCGCCGATCAACTCATCAAAAATGGCACGAACAGCGGTCATATGCTGTTGTAACTGCTGATACAACTCAGCCCATGACGATCGGCCCATCGCCCAGGACAATCGCTCACGATTCAGGTCGTCAGTAGGCAACGTCTGGGTCTGTTCATCATTAAGGCTTTGCAACAGATTTTCCAGACGACGCAGAAAAAGATAAGCCTGTTTCAGCTCGGCTACTTGTTCCGCAGGCAGTTGGTTAAGTTCACCAAGCGCCTGTAACGTGGCCAGCCAGGAACGAAGTTGCAGCGACCGTTCACGTCCGCCGCGGATCAGTTGAAAAACCTGCACAATGAATTCCATTTCACGGATACCGCCCGCACCTAACTTAATATTGTCGGTCAGGCCACGCCGTCGCACTTCCCGCGCGATCATGTTTTTCATGTTACGCAATGACTGGATAACACTGAAGTCAATGTAGCGACGATAGATGAACGGGCGCAGCAGTTGTTGCAGTTCCTGGCTCCAGCGATCCTCCGCACCGCCCATTAGCCGCGCTTTAACCATCGCATAACGCTCCCAGTCCCGTCCCTGTTCCTGGTAGTAATCTTCCAACGCGGCAAAACTCAGCACTAACGGACCGCTGTCGCCAAAAGGACGCAGACGCATATCGACGCGATAAACGAATCCCTCCACTGTCGGCTGAGAGAGGACTTTAATCAACCGCTGCCCCAGACGGGTAAAGAACTGGGCGTTATCCAGCTCACGACGACCACCAGTAGTGGCGCCATTTTCCGGCCAGGTAAAAATCAGATCGATATCGGACGAAAAATTCAGTTCACCGCCGCCCAGCTTGCCCATGCCGAGGATCAGTAAAGGCTGAGCTTCTCCCTTGGCATTCACCGGCGTACCGAATTCACGGCAGCAAGCCTGCCACAACCAGTCACGCGCGGCGACAATCAGCGTCTCCGCCAAGACACTGAGTTGCTGTAGCGAGGTCTCAGTACGGCTGAGAGCCAGCGTCTGCATCCAGACAATGCGGGTCAACATGTGGCAACGAAACAGCCGCAGTTCGCGCATCAGACTGTTTTCATCCGTGACTACGGCCAGTTTTTCCTGCAGCCAGGGCGCGTAATGCTGCCATTCCTCCGGCTCTGGCGGCCTTTGCCGCAATTGAGCAAACCATTCAGGGTGGCGGGACAGGTTGTCACGAAAAAACTCACTGAAGGCCAGTACCGCCTGCTCAGCAGCATTCAGCGGCCCCCATTCATCAGCAAAACGCTGCACCTGTTCCACCATGAGCGGGGGTAGCGATAATGAGGGTGATGGCAACATAAAAACTCCCCGGGTACTTTATTTCAATGAGCCGCAGGCACCGACGAATTCACACGCTGCCGTTTTTCCAAAAGGCCGGATATTTCAGCGCACAGCGGCAGTCGTTATCCAGCAAGGCTTCCTGCCGGGTCTCAATAGCATGGGCCAGTCGCTGCCACTCTTCCAGCCAGGCGGCAACGACCATTGGATCATAGGCGCCCGCCAGGAGATGCACGGCGAGCAGCTGACGATGCAGCCGGGTCAATTTGTCCTGGTACTCATTCAAGTGACGCACTAATCTAAACGTCTCTTTCAGATCAGCAGAGATACGCCCCAACATAATGTCGCAGAAACGCTTAAAGGAGCCCTGCAATTTGGCCTCTGTTTTGGCATCGACAAATTCACGCCAGCGCTCGGTGACAATCCAGTTAGTGAGTGCTAACTGGGTCTGCAAATAAAGTGGACTAAAACACAACGCTTCAGCCTGCAGATCATCCTCAAGTAACGCCTCTTCCAGCAAAGTCAGAGACTGACGCAGCCCACTGCTGGCCTTACGTGGAACCAGCGGCCCAAACAGGGAAAATGCCTGACGCAGTATCTCCAGCGCCTGATGGATTTCGTGCAGCGCCCCGCTGTCGCCGCGCAGCCACAGCTCTTCGTGGTACTGCCACTGGCTCAACGCCAGCATAAAGGCTGCCCGCATCCCTTCTTCAACCGGCGCTTTCGGCCGTACTTTCAATACGGGCACCGGTCGCAGATCACGAGGAGGATTGCCCTGCGCCAACGCATAGCCACGGGCAGCCTTGCTCAGGCTCCCCAGGCGTAATCCCCCCATCTTCGCCAGTTCGTCGGCAAAAGCCAGCAAGTCATTACGCTCACCGCTTTTCAGTTCCAGTTCAATTTCATTCAGCGGTTCGCTCAATTCGCCAGACGTGACTTCGCCCTGGTCAAACGCGACTTCAATCTCGCTATTCTGGTAAGTCAGTACCCACTTTTCACGGACAAAATGGGTGCTGAACAGCGGCTGAAGCTGTTGTTGCAGCGTCGCCACATCACACCCCTCAGGCCAGATTTCGCCAGGCAACTTGCTGATATCCAACACCGGTTCAGTCAGGGGAACATTATATTCCGGCCGCTGATGAAGACCGCCAACCGTCTGCCCTGCAGTTTTCAGCGTCATTTCGAAATGATCGCCAAAACCGCGAATACGCAACCCCATATCCCAACGGCGTAGCTGGCTATCCGCCGTTTCAAAATAAATATTAGTCAGCTTCTGTCCTGCGGTGTGCTGCGGCTTCCAGCCAGCCAACTGCACAGGCAGTTTTTTAGCCCCTTCAGGGGTGGCAATGAACTTTAATTCGATTTCGATGGTCATATTCTCTTAATCAGTTGATTACCGGCACGGTAAATGACGTTCTTGCGTGAAGAGTAATGCAGAATCGCCGTGGCTGTCTCGGCTTTCTTACCGCTTTACGTGGTGTTTCGCACCAGACCGAGACCAGGAGTGTTCTCATTTAGCTTTGTGCGAGCTGGTTCCAGACTGTGCCATCACTTTTTTCCTGGACTCATGTAAAAAAGATATCGAATGAAAAAAACTCAGCTTATTGCCTTTACTTTACTGACTTTTAGCGTAGCGTCCTTCGTTCATGCCGAAGAAACACGCTATATTTCCGATGAACTTTCCACCTGGGTACGCAGTGGTCCCGGCGACAATTATCGTCTGGTTGGCACCCTGAATGCCGGTGAAGAAGTGACCTTACTGCAAACTGACGCCAGTACACATTACGCTCAAATTCGCGATTCGAATGGCCGTACAATATGGATCCCACAAGCGCAATTGAGTGAACAGCCAAGTCTGCGTACACGAGTTCCTCAACTGGAACAACAAGTTAAAGATCTGAGTGATAAACTGACCAACATCGACAGCAGTTGGAACCAACGTACGGCGGAAATGCAGAAAAAAGTGGCGAACAGCGATGGCGCGATTAACAGCCTGAAGGAAGAAAATCAAAAGCTGAAAAATGAGCTGATCGTCGCGCAGAAAAAAGTCAATGCCGCCAACGTTCAATTGGATGACAAGCAGCGCACCATCATTATGCAATGGTTTATGTATGGTGGCGGCGTGGCGGGTGTTGGCCTGCTGCTGGGCTTGTTACTGCCCCATATGATCCCCAGTCGCAAAAAGAAAGATCGCTGGATGAACTGACTCACTATGGTGTGGGCCACTGTGGCTAACACAGCCCCACGCGTTGAATTGTGTCGCTGTCTGAGGGCATCCATTGATGTCCCTTTTCCTGTATCTGCGGAAAATGCCCTTCTTCCCGCAACGGTATGACCGCTTCCACACTTCACGTATGATGACCGTAATGAATCAAGGAGCACAATTTAGTGAAGACTTACCTTGTCGGTGGCGCAGTACGCGATGCGCTGTTAAACCTGCCGGTCAAAGACAAAGATTGGGTGGTGGTGGGTGCCTCACCTGAAGAATTGCTTAATTTGGGTTATGAACAAGTGGGACGGGACTTCCCGGTGTTCCTGCACCCCGAATCGCATGAAGAATACGCGCTGGCACGTATTGAGAGAAAACATGGCCGCGGCTATACCGGCTTCACATGTTATTCCGCGCCGGACGTTACCCTCGAACAGGATTTACAGCGCCGGGATCTGACTATCAACGCCATCGCACAAGATAAAGACGGTAACTATTACGATCCCTATGGCGGTCGCGCCGATATTGCACAACGCCTGCTGCGTCATGTTTCTCCCGCTTTTAATGAAGATCCACTGCGTGTGCTACGTGTGGCCCGTTTTGCTGCGCGTTTTGCCCACCTGGATTTCACCGTGGCAGATGAGACCCTGTCGCTGATACGCCTGATGGTCAAAAATGGAGAGCTGGAGACGTTAACGCCGGAACGCGTATGGAAAGAGACGGAAAAAGCCCTGGAAACCCGTAATCCTCAAGTCTATTTTCAGATATTGCGGGACTGTGGCGCACTGGCGATACTGTTCCCGGAGCTTGATAATCTTTACGGCGTTCCCGCTCCTGCCAGGTGGCACCCTGAAATCGACACCGGCGTACACACACTGATGACGCTGGCGATCGCCGCCCAGCTCAGTGATCAGTTAGCCGTCCGCTTTGCCACGTTGTTTCATGATGTGGGCAAAGCCCTGACGCCGCCAGAAATGTGGCCCAGCCACCACGGGCACGGCCCGGCTGGCGTACCGTTGGTTGAGAACATATGCCAACGCCTGCGCGTACCGAACGCACTGCGCGATCTGGCAGTACTGGTGACTGAATTCCACGATCTGGTGCATATCATTGAACGTCAGAGCGCCGCAATGCTGGTTGCGCTCTTTGATCGTCTTGATGCCTGGCGGAAACCCCAGCGAATTGAGCAACTCGCGCTGAGCAGCGAAGCGGATGCCCGTGGGCGAGCTGGTTTTGAACACAACGCCTATCCGCAGGGAAAATATCTGCTGGCCGCTTTTGAGATTGCGCGTAGCGTGCCGACAACAGAGGTCATTGCGGCTGGCTTTAAGGGAAGCGAGGTGCGAGAAGAGTTAACCAGACGACGTATCACCGCGCTGGAAGACTGGAAGAAAACACACGATTCAGAAGAAGAATAAAACCGGACGTTATACCGCCCGGCTTTATTTAACAGACTAGGCAAAGAGCATGTAGACTGCGATTGCCACAATAAAGCGATAAATAGCAAATGGGATAAAGGAGATGTTCTGAATCAACCTCAGGAACACTTTAATCGCGATCAACGCCACCACGAAGGCGGTCAGGAAACCCACAGCAAACATCGGCAAGTCTGACATTGACAGGAAGGGCAGGCTCTTATACAAATCCAGCACTGTCGCGCCCATCATCATTGGCACTGCCAGAATGAATGAGAATTCTGAAGCGGCATAGCGACTCACGCCCATCAGCATACCGCCAGAGATGGTCGCGCCTGAACGGGAGAACCCCGGCCACAGCGCCAGACACTGAAAGCAACCAATCACCAGAGCCTGGCGATAGGTCATATCATCAATGCCCATAGCCTTTGGATTCTTCGGCTTCAGATACTCAGCGGCCAGCAGCAGCACCCCGCCCACCACCAACGCATACATCACGTTGATCGGGTTGAATAACTCTTTGATTTTATCATGTAAAATCAGCCCAATCACCACTGCCGGCACCATCCCCAGCAAGACATGGATCAAGGTCAGATGACCTTTACCCGTTCCTTCATGCGGGACATTACCGAAGTGGATCCCTATCAAACCAAACAGACGGCGCCAGAACATCACGACGACAGCCAAAATAGAACCAAGCTGAATGACGACTTCAAAGGTGTCTGCCTTGTCCCCTTCAAATCCCAACAAATGACCTACAATAATCATGTGTCCGGTGGAAGAGACAGGCAGAAACTCTGTTAATCCTTCAACAATGCCAAGTATCATTGCCACCCATAGCTGATGTATATCTGCCATCAAATCTACCCCTATCCGTTCAAAAAACATTAAAAAGGCGGTCGCTATACGCTACCGCCAAAATTGTGTCAGCCCTGGGTTAGGTCAACCTTAAGACAAACCATAATGTCGTTGGGTTTCACTGTGATGGCAATCACTCTCACGCTATTTCGGATTAGTCCCGCGTTCTATTAACACCCCCACCTGAGCCGCCTGGGCCACCGCGCCGGGTTTACTGAGCTTAATTCTCACCCACGGCGAGTTAAAACGAGTCAGCAACAAAGTGGCAACTTCTTCAGCGACGCGCTCCACCAGCGCGAATTTACCGCCCGCTACGTGGTTAATAATGGCGGCTGATACCTCGGCATAACTCAGACAGTCACGCACATCGTCACTGGCCGCCGCCTTGCGGTTGTCCCAGGCCATTTCGACATCGAACACCAGTTTCTGTTGGATGGTTTGTTCCCAGTCCCAGGCACCAATAGTGGTGATAACGGACAGTTGTTCTATAAATACAATATCCATGATGACAATCTCTGTTTTGTGGTTGCCGGATACCACTTCCGGCGGTTTATGCGTATTATCCACGGATGATGAGAACAAAACGACCCTTACAAGACGGAACGATGTTATGAGTGTATTCGCGCTTGGTATGATTGTTTTCGCGTATCTGTGCGGCTCTATTTCCAGCGCGATTCTGGTATGCCGACTACTCAGATTACCCGATCCCCGACAGAATGGTTCTGGCAATCCCGGAGCCACTAATGTGTTGCGTATCGGGGGGAAAATCCCGGCTTTTGCCGTGCTAATTTTTGATATTCTCAAAGGTATGTTGCCAGTATGGCTGGCTTATCATTATGGCCTCAGCCCGCTTTATCTTGGACTAACCGCTATTGCGGCCTGTCTGGGGCACATTTATCCGGTATTTTTCCACTTTAAAGGCGGCAAAGGCGTGGCGACGGCATTTGGCGCTATCGCCCCCATAGGCTGGGATTTGGCCGGGGTGATGAGCGGCACCTGGCTGCTGACCGTACTGCTGAGTGGTTACTCGTCTTTAGGTGCCATTATCAGTGCGCTGATTGCGCCGTTTTACGTGTGGTGGTTCAAGCCCCAGTTCACTTTTCCGGTCGCTATGCTGTCATGCCTGGTCCTGCTGCGTCATCACGACAATATTCTGCGCCTGTGGCGCGGGCATGAATCTAAGATCTGGAAAAAGAAAAAACCGCCGCAATAGAACAAAAGAAACTATTTCCGTCTGCGACTATTCAAAAAAAAACATTAGAATATAAAGAATTTCTTGATATTCTATCTGTGCCATACATGGCATACAATTTTCAAAAATATTATTATGTTATTACTAAATAAGGAGATTAAGTGATGAAAGTATTATCGCAGCAAGAAATACAGCAGGTAAGCGGAGCCGGTGTTATTGAGGATACCTTAAGTGACATCGGTACCTCACTCGGTTCGCTCATTGGTAGCAGCATTGAAAGTGTGATTGCCAATATCCCGCTGGTCGGTAGTTGGTTAAATAGCATGTTAGGTAACTAACTATCACGTTTAACGCCATTATGTACCATCATTAATATATGCATAATGGCGTGTGGGTCTTAGTCACTTTGCAAGGGTGACAACTCAGACAGTGGCCAGCGAGGCCGCACCGTTACGCTCAGATCTCCACGAGTTCCCGCCTTCAAACGCACCATCCCGGCATAAGCAATCATCGCGCCATTGTCAGTGCAAAATTCAGGACGGGCATAGAAAACGTCTCCCCCTCGCGTCTTCATTATATCCGCCATCTTAGCGCGTAGCGTGCGGTTAGCACTGACGCCGCCGGCAATCACCAGACGTTTAAAACCAGTTTGTTCCAGCGCCCGCTTACATTTGATAGCCAGGGTATCCACCACCGCGTCCTCAAATGCCCGGGCGATATCCGCGCGGGTTTGCTCGTCATCATTATTTTCACGAATGGTATTGGCCGCGAAAGTCTTCAGCCCGGAGAAACTGAAGTCCAGTCCTGGACGGTCGGTCATGGGGCGTGGAAAAACAAAACGTCCTTCCTCCCCCCGCTGGGCCATTTTCGACAACATCGGACCGCCGGGATAATCCAGGCCAAGCAGCTTGGCCGTTTTATCAAAAGCCTCACCCGCCGCATCGTCAACCGATTCGCCGAGCAGAATATATTCGCCAATACCGGTCACACTAATCAGTTGAGTATGACCACCAGAGACCAACAGCGCGACAAACGGAAACGCGGGCGGATTATCTTCCAGCATCGGTGCCAGCAGATGCCCCTCCATGTGATGAACCGGGATCGCCGGGACATCCCAGGCGAAAGCCAGTGAACGGCCAATGGTGGCGCCGACCAGCAACGCCCCTACCAGGCCCGGTCCCGCCGTCCAGGCTACAGCGTCAATGTCCTGTGCCTTCAGGCCCGCTTCTTGCAACGCCGCCTGGATTAACGGCACCGTTTTACGCACGTGATCACGTGAAGCCAGTTCCGGCACCACACCGCCATAATCGGCATGCAGTTTGACCTGACTGTAAAGTTGGTTGGCCAGTAAGCCAGCCGCATCGTCGTAAATCGCGATACCGGTTTCATCACAGGACGTTTCTATTCCGAGCACTCGCATGATATTTCCACCTCATTTTTACGGCGCGCAGTGTAACATGAAGGCCACCTCTCGGCGGTACTTTTCCGCCAGTCCGCTGGACTCACTGAAGGATAAAGGAAAAATATATTTTCGCAGGGCGGAGCCCGTTGATGTATAATCCTCCGCCTGAAAAAACCGGCAGCGGCACAGGCGCATCTGTTGGTGACATTATGCTATGGTGCTTTACAACGCGGCCTGTGTTGGAGTAAAATCTCGCACCATTTTGAAATAAGCTGACCTGATGTCAGCAACAAAACCGAATTTATCGAGGTGAGAGTTACATGCCGGTAATTAAAGTACGTGAAAACGAGCCATTTGACGTAGCACTGCGTCGCTTCAAGCGTTCTTGCGAGAAAGCAGGTGTTCTGGCTGAAGTTCGTCGTCGTGAGTTTTATGAAAAACCGACGACTGAGCGTAAGCGCGCTAAAGCGTCAGCAGTGAAACGCCACGCGAAGAAATTGGCTCGCGAAAACGCACGCCGCACTCGTCTGTACTAATCTTAAGGGGGACCGCCCTCTCGCTTCACAGACAAGTAAGTAGTTAAGAAGGCCGTGCTTTCCGAAAGGAATGCGCGGCTTGTTCTCGTTTATGAACTGATAAACCGGGGCCTATGGCTGGACGAATTCCACGCGTATTTATCAATGACTTGCTGGCGCGCACGGACATCGTGGATCTTATCGATGCTCGCGTAAAGCTAAAAAAACAAGGCAAGAACTATCACGCGTGCTGTCCATTCCATAACGAAAAAACCCCTTCTTTCACCGTCAACGGTGAAAAACAGTTTTACCACTGCTTTGGCTGTGGCGCACATGGTAATGCCATTGATTTTCTGATGAATTATGATCGTCTGGAATTCGTGGAAAGCATAGAGGAACTGGCCACATTATATGGACTGGAAGTGCCGTATGAGAGCGGTACCGGCCCCAGCCAGTTTGAGCGTCACCAGCGACAGAGCCTGTATCAACTGATGAGCGGCCTGAGTGATTTTTATCAACAGGCGCTTTCCGAGACCCAGGCATCGGCCGCGCGCGACTATCTCAACAAGCGTGGCCTGAGCGATGATGTTATCCGGCATTTTTCCATTGGCTTCGCGCCAGCAGGCTGGGACCATGCCCTGAAGCGATTTGGTCGCAACCCGGATGATCGAAAGGCGCTTGCCGATGCCGGAATGCTGGTCACCAATGAGCAGGGCCGGAGTTATGACCGTTTTCGCGAACGGATAATGTTTCCGATCCACGATAAGCGAGGACGGGTGATTGGTTTTGGTGGACGCGTATTGGGTGACGCTCTCCCCAAATACCTTAACTCGCCGGAAACCGATATTTTCCATAAAGGCCGCCAGTTGTACGGCCTGTATGAAGCACAAAAGAAGCAACCTGAACCCGCGAAACTGCTGGTCGTTGAAGGTTATATGGACGTGGTGGCGCTGGCGCAATTTGGCATTGATTACGCGGTGGCTTCGCTCGGGACGTCCACCACGGCTGAACATATTCAGTTGCTGTTCCGGACTACCGCAAATGTTATTTGTTGCTACGACGGGGATCGGGCGGGACGCGAAGCCGCCTGGCGGGCACTGGAAACAGCATTACCTTACATGAATGACGGTCGTCAGCTACGCTTTATGTTTCTGCCTGACGGCGAAGATCCGGATACACTGGTGCGTAAAGAAGGGAAAGAGGCGTTTGAAGCCCGGATCGAGCAAGCTATGCCGCTCTCCGCTTTCCTGTTTGATACACTAATGCCGCAGGTGGATTTGCGCTCCCCCGATGGCCGCGCGCAGCTGAGTACGCTGGCAATACCGTTAATTAGCCAGGTCCCCGGCGAGACGTTGCGAATTTATTTACGTCAGGAATTGGGCAACAAATTGGGGATCCTGGACGATAGCCAGTTAGAAAAGCTGCTGCCCAAACAGGGAGAGAGTGTGAAATCACCCCCCCAGCCGCAGCTAAAACGTACAACCATGCGTATACTGATTGGGTTACTGATTCAGAACCCGGCGCTGGCGGCGCTGGTACCGTCACTGGATGGTCTGGAGCATTCAGATATGGCTGGCTTTCCACTGTTTGTCGAGTTAGTGGGCACCTGCCTTGCCCAGCCCGGCCTGACCACCGGACAGCTACTGGAATTATATCGCGGAACAAAATTTAGCCAGAGCCTTGAAACTCTGGCCACATGGAACCACATGATTGTAGAAGATGAAATGGAAACCATGTTTAAAGACGCGCTGGCCAGCATGTACGACGCGGCACTGGAGCGCCGGCTTGAAGAGTTGATTGCGCGCGCACGGACGCAGGGACTGACACCAGAAGAACGAAAAGAAGTCAGTTCACTCAACCAGGTATTAGAGAAAAACAGAAACGCAAAATAAGCTCATTTTACTGAACAGCATACCGAAACCAGAGGCGTTATTGGCGTCGTCAGTTTTTATGCGCACTGCGCAGATAAAAAATGGCAAGCAAGATAGCCTCGGTCAGAATACCAAGCGGCTTAAGTGCCGATTATCCGCCAGATTGAGTCTGGCAGCCGCCATGATGGGCAGCGGCAATAAACCAACGCCCTCACTGTTATTGTTGGCTGCTTAGGCTTAGCCGACCGACACTAATCTAATTTAACAGAAGTGTGGATACCGTCTTATGGAGCAAAACCCGCAGTCACAGCTGAAGCTACTTGTCACCCGTGGTAAGGAGCAAGGCTATCTGACCTATGCCGAGGTCAATGACCATCTGCCGGAAGATATCGTCGACTCCGATCAGATCGAAGACATCATCCAGATGATCAACGACATGGGTATACAGGTAGTGGAAGAAGCACCTGATGCCGATGATCTGATGTTGAACGAGAACACGAGCGACACCGATGAGGATGCTGCCGAAGCCGCCGCTCAAGTGTTATCCAGCGTTGAATCGGAAATCGGACGTACCACTGACCCGGTGCGCATGTATATGCGCGAAATGGGGACCGTTGAACTATTGACGCGTGAAGGCGAAATCGACATCGCTAAGCGGATCGAAGACGGTATCAACCAGGTCCAGTGTTCCGTTGCTGAATACCCTGAAGCCATCACCTATTTATTGGAACAATACGATCGCGTTGAAGCGGGTGAAGTCCGCCTGTCCGACATGATCGCTGGTTTTGTCGATCCGAACGCGGAAGAAGATATTGCCCCGACCGCCACGCACGTCGGCTCTGAACTCACTGAAGAGGAACGTGACGACGACGACGATGAAGAGTCTGATGACAGCAGCGCTGAAGATGACAATAGCATCGATCCGGAACTGGCCCGGGAGAAGTTTAACGACCTGCGGATACAGTACGAAAAAACCCGTACGGTTATCAAAGCTAAAGGACGCAGTCACGCCGACGCCATTAGCGAGATCCAGAATCTGTCCGATGTCTTCAAACAGTTCCGCCTGGTACCGAAGCAGTTCGACTACCTGGTGAACAGCATGCGTACCATGATGGACCGCGTCCGTACCCAGGAACGCACCATCATGAAGTTGTGTGTTGAAACCTGTAAGATGCCGAAAAAGAACTTCATCACCTTGTTCACCGGTAACGAGACTAACGAAACCTGGTTCAAAACCGCTCAGGCAATGAACAAACCCTGGTCTGAAAAGCTGAAAGACGTCGCTGAAGATGTGCAACGCAGCCTGATGAAACTGTCGCAGATTGAGGAAGAAACCGGTCTGACCATTGAGCAGGTTAAAGACATCAACCGCCGCATGTCTATCGGTGAGGCGAAAGCGCGCCGGGCGAAGAAAGAGATGGTTGAAGCTAACTTACGTCTGGTTATTTCTATCGCCAAGAAATATACCAACCGTGGTCTGCAGTTCCTCGACCTGATTCAGGAAGGCAACATCGGTCTGATGAAAGCCGTGGATAAGTTTGAATATCGCCGCGGTTATAAATTCTCTACTTATGCTACATGGTGGATCCGTCAGGCGATTACCCGCTCCATCGCTGATCAGGCGCGTACCATCCGTATTCCGGTGCATATGATTGAGACAATCAACAAACTCAACCGTATCTCGCGCCAGATGCTGCAAGAAATGGGCCGCGAACCAACGCCGGAAGAGTTGGCCGAACGGATGTTAATGCCAGAAGATAAAATCCGCAAGGTGCTGAAAATCGCCAAAGAACCGATCTCTATGGAGACGCCGATTGGTGATGATGAAGATTCACATTTGGGCGATTTCATCGAAGATACCACTCTGGAGCTACCGTTGGACTCAGCGACTTCCGAGAGTCTGCGTTCAGCTACCCATGACGTACTGGCCGGTCTGACCGCCCGTGAAGCGAAAGTACTGCGGATGCGTTTCGGTATTGATATGAACACTGACCATACGCTGGAAGAAGTCGGCAAACAGTTTGACGTTACCCGTGAGCGTATTCGTCAGATTGAAGCGAAGGCGCTGCGTAAACTGCGTCATCCAAGCCGTTCTGAAGTACTGCGTAGCTTCCTGGACGATTAATCCGTTCGCGTAACAAGTAAAGTCACAAGCCCTTGCATGCAAGGGCTTTTTTTATGGCCTGCGGCATCAATGAATCTCACGCCCGCTCGCCATTGCACGTAGCCTGGCCCCGCCCCTACACCGCAACAAAATAATGTAATACTTCGCAACCACGCCCTACCAGGCGATTACAAAACTTGCTGAATACCCCACATCGCCAGTGCATGATCTTCATGAGAAGGCAGTCCGCTCACGGTGACCGCACCGATGATACCGCCGGAGACCAACAACAGCGGGAAACTGCCGCCGTGATCGGTATAGCGTTGTTGATCGATAAAATTCATCGCTGCCATGCGTATTCCGGCAGCCTCATTACTCTCGCCAGTATAGAGCGAAGCGTGGCCGTTTCTCAGCACAGTATTACGCTTGCGGGCGATCCATTCCAGGTTCTCAGCGCTGGAACCGGGTAACGTAGATGTAAACAGGACCTGGCCAAAGGCATACACCTCAATAGCAATCGGGGCATTTTCCTGTATTGCGCGCTGACGAATGGCGACACCAATCGTCCAGGCATCGGTAAAACTGAACCCGCTCAGGCGGACAAGTTTTTCTTGCTGCAACAGGGTTTCTGGGGTGGGAATAAGGGACATGCTGCTCTCCAAATGGGAATCATGGTGGAGCACTCAGCATAGTTAATTATTTTTTTCAAAAATGTAAATATGAAATTAAAATTTCATATTGAGAACGCGATCACCTTCTTAACCTTCTGCAAGGCCCGTCGCTGACAAAACGTGGGACCTGCACGCACTGACAGGGCAACGCGAACCGTCTCCCCGGAGGAAAAATGCATGACGCAACGATGAATCCAGTTTGCAACGAGGGAAAAGGAGAATAAATAATACGTCCCCCGCATCTGGCGGGGGACATAAAACATTAGAAATCGTAGCGCAGGCGTACCAGGTTCATATCACCCAGGTTGTCAGTGCTGGAGGTGAAGACGTGCTCATAATCAACACGGAAGCCATAATCCAGTTTGAAAGACACCCCGACGCCGTTATCGATACGCTGGTAGTTGCGATCGTTAACATACTGCAGACGGTCGCCCATAAAGTAAGGCATCACGCTCTTAACCGCATACTGACCAACCGGGATAGTGTAACCGGCAAAATATTCGATACCCCATGCATTACCCGCGAAGTAGTTATGCACATCAACTTTTTTGGTCGTCAGGAAGTTCTGGTAGTAGCCGCCACCAAAAGACAAGGTCCACTGGCCTGGCGTCCAGCTCAGAGCCGTACCGTAGATATTCTGGTTCCAGTTTTTGGAATCTTCTGTGCCAGGGTTACGCATATCCGCACGCGTGTAGTTCCATGCCGTACCCCAGGTCAGATCGTTCGTCAGGTGATAATCCACCCCCAGCGAGCCACCGCCCTTACGCTTGTAGCGCAGGCCATTCCCCGGCAGGTATTCATTATCATCAAACAGGTAAGAGGCGTAGATATCCGCATCGCCGAAGGTGTTTTTGTATTTCAGCATTTTACGAGAGCGATAGGATCCATCGTAGTCGCCGTTAATACCGTTGCCCGGTGCCTGAGCCACCATATCGTAATCCCAGGCGTCGGTTTTGACGCCAACGACATCGTAGTAAACACTGTTCTGCTGACCAAAGGTCATTTTACCCCAGGTCTTGCTCTGGAAACCGGTATACAACATACGGCGGCTGGTGTTGTTTGCGCCTTGAGCATAGTGGTCATCCCAGTTAAACAGCGCCGGAATATTCACACCCAGTTCGTAGTAACCGACCCAGCTAATGTCATCAAACAGGTAATAATCAGCCGAGAAACGGAAACGGGTCCCCCCGTCGTAACCATTGCGTTTGTAAGAACCTTTATCACCATCCCCTGACATATCATTGAACTGTGGACGAATACTCCCCCCCACGGTGAAATTCAGGCGACTGAGTGGGTCACCCGGCTGAGGATCCGCCTTAAGTAACGTTATTTCAGCATGTGCAGCAAAAGACGCACTGCCCACAGCCAGCCCCAGGCCAATGGCCTGAGATAAAACACGCATTTTTGTTAACATTTTTGTATCCCTAGTGAAAAATTGCAACATAGTACCCTGCAAGATAATATCCCGGGAGTTATGACAAAACGCGCATTTAAATGACCATTTAGTGCGACATTCCTAACGAAATGTTTAAGGAAATATTTCAAATGTAATTTTTAAACATGGTTATGAGCATTTAGTGCCTAATTTACGTGATGTCATACACAGAGTTATCTATCGCTTAACTCACCACCCTCGTTTAAATCTTATTTTTTTAACAAAAAAAATAAATGCAGTAGATTTCATGACATAGTCTGACAAAAGGTCTGCAAAGATTAGACACAAAAGAAGAACCTGCCGAGGTGAACACCATCCGAACAAATCCAGTTTTTCATGGTCTCCGTTGAAACAGCGGCCCTCATCCGATGGCGATCGCACCTTTGCGGTCAAGCAGCGTTAACATAAAACTCAACCGAACATAAACAGAATGCAATAAACCGGCCTGCCCACTCTCCCCGCCACTATCGCTGGATTGCCAGCGGTCATGCACTACGTTAAATTAATCCGCTTGCATCACGACTGTAAACATCGCCAGCACCGGCCAGGGATTGTGCCACTTGAGGGTAAAAAAAAACCAATGAGTTCAGAATTGCTTTCACTAATTCTTTTTATCGCCTCGATAACGCTGTACACATGGAAGGCAGGCAAAAACAGACTGTGGTTTTCAGCCATATTACTGCTCCTCGTCGTTTATATTCTTTTGAATGCTTCAATGCTGGCGAGCAATTATTTCACTGGCGACGGCATCAATGACGCGGTGATTTACACCATTACCAACAGCCTGAGCGGCGCGGGTGTCGGGAAATATATTCTGCCGGGTATCGGCCTTATTCTGGGGTTGGTTTTGCTGTTTGCTTTCCTCGCCTGGCTCCTGCGTCTGCGCAAAAACCATCATTACAGTATCCTGTACAGCATTCTGGCCCTGCTACTGGCTGTCTCCTCGATCAAAACCACCCCGGCTTATCGCCAGGTGACCAGCCTGATTAAATCGCAGACCGGGAAAGGCAATTCCGATTTTTACAGCTATTATAAAACGCCGACCAAACAGATCAGCGGCAACAAACCGAATCTGGTTTACATCTATGCCGAGAGTCTGGAACGTACCTATTTCGATGAAAAAGCCTTCCCTGACCTCGCGCCTGAACTGAGTAAAATTAAAAACAACTCGCTGGACTTCAGCAATACTGAGCAATTGCCAGGCACCGAATATACCATCGCCGGAATGGTCGCCTCGCAATGTGGTATTCCTCTGTTTGCACCGTTTGACGGCAATGCTTCCAGCTCACTCTCGACGTTCTACCCGCAGGCTGTCTGCCTGGGGGACATCCTGAAATCATCCGGCTACCAGAACTATTTCTATCAAGGGGCCAACCTGAGCTTTGCCGGTAAGGATCTGTTCCTCTCCTCGCACGGTTTCGACCATTTGTATGGCTTTAATGAGCTGAAAAGTGTGGTGAAAGACCCGAACTACCGCAATGACTGGGGTTGGTATGACGACACGCTGTTGGACCTGGTGTTTGATCAGTATCTGGAACTGGCTAAGCAAAACCGCCCTTTTGCACTGTTTGCACTAACGGTGGATACGCATCATCCTGACGGTTTTATTTCCCGTAGTTGTGATCGCAAAACGTACCCTTATGACGGTAAACCAAATAAGTCATTTGCAGCGGTGGCTTGTAGCCAGCAGCATATCGCCCGGCTTATCCAACGCATTCAGGCCACGCCTTACTTCAAAAACACCATTATTGTGGTCAGTTCCGATCATCTGGCCATGAACAATACCGCCTGGAAATACCTTAACCAGCATAATCGCCACGATCTGTTCTTCATGCTGCGTGGTGATGACGTCGCCAGCAAAGTGATCCCGGTGAAGCGCAGTACGCTGGACAACGGCGCCACGGTACTGGATGCGATGGGCGGTGATAACTTTATCGGTCTGGGCCGCAGCAGTCTTTCCTCCACTTCGCTATCGACTACCTATATGAATATAAAAAAGAAAGTGAATGAGTGGAAACCGGATATCATCAAGCTATGGAACTTCCCGAAAGCCATTTCTGACTACCAAATCGACACAGCGAAAAATACCTTCAGTTTCTCTGGCGTACATTTCAAGCTTCCGATGTTGTTGTCGGTCATGCCAAATAAAATTGAGCCCAAGTTTGATGTCTACCTGGCCTCACCGCTGAAGCAGCAGTTATCACACTTTGCCGCAGATGAAAAATTTGTCTGGATTGATCGCTGTTTCAAAATGGGTCATGTCTGGGACCCGAAGCTGGAACTGAATACTCATCTTTGCGTCGCCGACGGCACGCTCAACTCGCCGCCGACCATTGAACAAGTCAATCCCGGCGTCACACGGGGCCGTATCGCCTTTAAGAACACGGATCAACACAGTGACGCACAATATCAACGCACTGTCGCCCAGCTACGAATTGCCGATGATGACCTGAAATACACTTCAGACAGCATTCTGTTCGCTCTGCCAGGACTGCCGCAACAGGTGGCGAAAGTGACAGGGCTATCGTTTATTGAACCATGGGGTGGACGCTGGTCGGATGCCAATCTACAGCCAGAAGTCAGCCTTGAATATCAGCAGCCGCTCCCCGCTGAGTTTGAACTGGAGCTGACAGCCCGGGCCTTCGGCGCTAATAGCCAGCATCCGTTTACGATAAAAGTCGGCAACGTGACGCAGCAATTCAACCTGGACAAGACCGACAGCACGGTCAGGCTGCAATTCAGCAATCCGGAACAGGCGAGAACAATAGAGATCCGTCCTCCCACCCCGGAAGAAACATCTGAAGGAGCGATCGATGGCTTTGCGGCCCGCAAACTGGGGATCGGCCTTATCAGCCTGAAAGTATCCGCTAAATAATTCTGGGCGGGACAACAGCGCCGGCGCATTGTCGAACCATGCTGGCGCCTGTTGCATTCCATGCTTTCACGCTAAAAAAGTCAGAAGACGTCTTTTTACTCCTGTTAAAAACAGATTACTATGCGAGTACCTTTCTGCTCAATCTTGATGGATACCCATACGTTGAAATCCCTTGTTCACCGTCTGCTGACCCTGTTTGTTGTCGTCCTTCCGTTCTGTGAGATGAAGGCACAATCCGCCCCCGATCCACTGCTGGCCTCTCAAATTGTTGACCGCTACGCTCAGAGCATTTACGCCGATACCAAAGCCACGGGTATGGCAATGGTCGTCATTGACACCAACCAGCGCGTGTTTGCCAGCCAGGGATCGGTGAGTCCGGGCAGTCCCGTTCGTCCACATAAAGACTCGGTTATTCGTATTGCTTCCCTGACTAAACTAATGACCAGCGAATTGCTGGTCAAACTGGCGGAAAAAGGGGTGGTGCGTTTGGATGACCCATTGAGCAAATATGCGCCTCGTGGCTACAGCGTACCGAGCTATGCCGGGCAGACCATCCGCCTGATCAACCTGGCAACCCATACCAGCGGCCTGCCGCGCGAGCAGCCTGGCGGCAAAGCACACCGCCCGGTGTTTGTCTGGCCGACCCATAACCAACGCTGGAACTGGCTTAATAGTGCACATCTGAAAATTGAGCCCGGAACCGAGGCGTCCTATTCGAACCTTGGATTCGATCTGCTGGGTGATGCGCTGTCGCATGCTGCTGGCGTACCTTACCCAGCCCTGTTGCAACGCGAGATAACCCGTCCGCTGGGGATGAAGGACACCACTTTTACGCCTTCGCCCGAACAGTGTTCCCGGTTGATGGTGGCAGAAAAAGGCGCCAGCCCCTGTATCAACACGCTGGCGGCAATTGGTAGCGGCGGGCTCTACTCCACACCGGATGATATGGGCCGTTGGATGCAGCAGTTCCTCTCTTCGGATGTCCATGCCCGCTCATCGCAGGCAGACCGTATCCAGACCATGATTTATCAACGTAACCAACTGACTAAGATCAGCGGCATGGATGTGCCAGGTAAAGCTTCGGCACTGGGCATGGGCTGGGTCTATCTGGCTCCGCAAGACGGGCGGCCCGGCATTATCCAGAAAACCGGCGGCGGTGGCGGTTTTATCACCTATATCGCGATGGTTCCACAATACAGCGTGGGGGCATTTATCGTGGTGACGCGTTCCTCCCAGACCCATTTCAAAGCGATGAGCGATGGGATTAACAATCTGCTCACCGAGCTGATTGGTAATACGCCGGGCAGTGCGCACCTGGCCGCCAGTATTATGTCAAATTAATGCCCTTCCCCGGTGATAAGCGTCAATGATTACCGGGTATATACCAATATGTAAATTTTGATTGTCTTGATGCGGTAATGGATCATTAAGGTGCATTCCGCACTGTAGACGAACACATCATCATGTCTTGCGGTCCTTTTTCCAGCATAATGCACTATTCCCCAGCATTATCCTCTCTGCTCCACCACACTATTTTTGACAAAAAATTTCCATACGTTTCGTTATTCACTCCAAATAATTCCAGTCAAGAAAAGGCAGCAATAAAGAACCTTCTCAGCAACAAGAATAAACACAATGAAGCAGGGAAATGGGGGCAGCCAACACACTGACAACCTGACGTATGTCGGCCCGTTTATTCTGGCACAAAATATGCTTTATCCCCTGTCTGCGCAACACAATATAAGAATGGTTTGTCCAATAAATCAGCCACGTTATCACAACATGAGGTTCTTATGGCTAAGGGTGCATTTAAACAAAAATTAGGACTGGTTGATCTCAGTTTGCTGGGTATCGGATCCATGATCGGGTCCGGCTGGCTGTACGCGGCGCTGACCAGTTCAGGCTATGCCGGAGCGAAAACCGGCTGGGCATGGATCCTGGGGGCGATTATTGTGCTGCTGATAGGCCTGGTCTTTGCCGAACTGTCAGCCGCCATTCCCCGTGCTGGCGGTTTTGTTCGCTACCCTAACTTCTCACATGGCAATGTCGTCGGGTTTGTGATTGGCGTCAGCTCGCTGCTGGCTTATACCAGTACCGCAGGTGTGGAAGTGGAAGCGGTACGCCAGTATGCCCAGTTCTGGTGGCCCGCGGTCAGCAATGCTGACGGGAGCCCATCCACCCTCGGTTTTGCCGTACAAATCCTGTTATTAGTGCTCTTCTTCCTGTTGAATTACTGGAGCGTCAGTTTCTTCGGTCGGGTGAACACTATCGTTACCACCTTTAAATTCATCGTTCCGCTGCTGACCATTATCACGCTGTTCTGTTACTTCAATGGCGCGAATCTGGATGTCCCCCCTCCTCCACCCGGCGGCGCGCACGGCGTCTTCACTTCACTGACCGGCGCAGGTATCGTCTTTGCCTATCTGGGTTTCCGTCAGGCGGTCGACTTTGCCAGCGAGGCGAAAAACCCACAACGCAACGTACCACTGGCCATTTTAATCGCTATCGCCGTCAGTTTTGTTATCTACATCGCGCTGCAATATGCCTTTATGGGCGCCGTACCGTCGCAGATACTGTCCGCCAACGGTTGGGATGGTCTGAAGAAAGTCTTCCAGTCACCCTATGCCGACCTGGCGCGTAGCCTGGGGATCACCTGGTTGATCAACCTGATTCTGGTGGATGCGGTTATCTCACCGGCCGGGACGGGCAACATCTATCTGGCCGGGGCCAGCCGTGTACTGTTCGCATGGGCGCGTAACGGTCACCTGTTCAAGATATTCGGTGAAGTCGATGCCAAATCCGGTGTGCCGCGCGGTGCGCTGTGGCTGTCACTGGTGTTGTCAATTGCCTGGACGTTGCCTTCTGAATTCCAGGTCTGGGGCGGTCTGATTGGCGCCGTGACCTCGGCGACCGTCTTCACCTATATGCCGGGCCCCGTCAGTCTGGGCGCTTTCCGTCGCCATCTGCCTGGCATGGCGCGTCCTTTCCGTCTTCCGGTGGCCGCGATCCTCAGTCCCCTGGCATTTGTCGCCAGTACCTTGCTGATTTACTGGAGCGGCTGGTCGGTGAATATTATTCTGATCCCCATTCTGATCCTGGCATGGGTCGGCTATGCCTTATTTGGCAAGAAAAACGAAAACTCCAGCCGCGACCTGCAATGTGCCTGGTGGTTGCTGGCCTATTACGTGTTGGTGTTGATTATCTCTTATCTGGGGACATTTGGCGGTATCAACGCCATCAGTTCACCAACCGATATGGTGCTGGTCGTCATCGCTTCGCTGGTCTGCTACTACTGGGGGATAATCACCAGTCTGTCAGTGCCGGAGATTACCGATGAGGATGAACTGGCCTCCGGGCAAAATGACCCGGCAACCGGTAAATACGCACACAATTAAGCGTTAAATCGATATCACGACGGCCCGCAGCATGCGGGCCGCTCATCAGGCCGCCAAACACCGTCCGGACTGCGGACATCATGCTTTATTTTACCCGCAGATATTTTCCCTCAGCCAACACCTTATAGCCAAATACACACTCTCCCGGCACCGCGGTTATCAGGCGGTCCGCCGTAAAATCCACACTGACTTTATACTGCTTCCCCACTGGGGTGACGTCATCACGGTTCTACCTTCCCTATCCGGCATATCGCCACTGTTCTCCCGCAGGGGAAGAAGCCGTGGCAAAGCGACGCAGGGCAAATCCTTTTCTGGCCAGGTAGAAGAAATCAGGCGCTATCATAGCGCGAAATGATCTTAATCAATACCAGCTGAGTCATTCATCCGCATATTTCCTTAAGAAAATAAAACGCTATTTCACTTTCAGTAAAATGGACACGCTAGCGGAGAACATAATGCAACACAGAATGATACTCAATGAAACAGCCTGGTTTGGACCCGGATCCATCGCCCAGATTGTCAATGAAGTCGCCCAACGTAATTTAAAAAAAGCGCTACTGGTCACTGATAAGACCTTAATCAAGGCCGGCGTTATTGAAAAAGTCACCGCGCTGCTGGATAAACATCAACTGCCCTATGTTATTTATGATGAAGTGGTGCCAAACCCAACCATCGCCGTAGTGAAAAATGGCGTGGAGATATTTAAAACGTCTCAGGCGGATTATCTGATAGCCATTGGCGGAGGCTCGCCGCAGGACACGGCAAAAGCGATTGGCATTATTATCAATAACCCGGAATTCTCAGACGTACGTAGCCTGGAAGGCGTCGCTAACACCCGTTACCCAAGCGTACCGATTATCGCTATCCCGACCACCGCCGGCACCGCGGCTGAAGTCACTATCAACTATGTGATAACCGACGAGGAAAACCGTCGCAAGTTCGTGTGTGTCGACCCACACGACATCCCCATTGTGGCAATTATCGATGCCGAAATGATGGCCAGTATGCCGCCATCGCTCAAGGCCGCTACCGGAATTGATGCGCTGACCCATGCCATCGAAGGTTACATCACTAAAGCCGCATGGGAACTCACCGATGCGCTGCACCTGAAAGCCATCCAGATTATCAGTCGTTCGCTACGTGCTTCCGTGGCGGGAGATAAAAAAGGCGTGGAGGATATGGCGCTGGGTCAGTACGTCGCTGGCATGGGCTTCTCCAATGTGGGCCTCGGCCTAGTTCACGGTATGGCACACCCGCTGGGGGCGTTTTATAACGTGCCGCATGGCGTAGCCAATGCGATCATTCTGCCGCATGTCATGGCCTGGAACACGGATTATACCGGTGAAAAATACCGCGATATTGCCCGCGCGATGGGGGTTTCCGGAATATGCGGCAAAACGTTAAGCGAAGCGCGGATCGCCGCCGTTGAGGCAGTGAAAAAACTCTCTGACGATGTCGGCATTCCCACCAGATTACGTGATGTCGGGATGAAAGAGGAAGATATTCCGGCGCTGGCCCAGGCCGCTCTGGATGATGTCTGCACCGGTGGCAATCCACGCGACGCGACACTGGCCGATATTACCGCACTCTATCGCCAGATTTATTAATCCTCAGCTTGCAGGCAGACTCTTTGTCTGCCTGCAAAGACTTCCCCCGGATAGCGTGGAGTCTCCCTGATGGTTAACGCTATTCCGCGCAGGTTGACGGCACCGCGGCAACCGATCCCCGGCGAATAAAATGGGTAGTGAAGTCGGGCTGGTCGCCTGCGCTATCGCCTCTGATCTGCGCGATCACACGGCGGGCCGCTTCCCGTCCCATTTCATATACCGGTTGTTCAATCACCGACAGCGGTGGCGAAACGATTTCGGTCCACGGAAAATTGTCGTACATCACGAAGGAAAGATCCTGCGGGATCCGCAAACCACGCAGGATAAATTCCCGCAGCAGCGCCTGGGCTATCAGACTGTCGGAGGCTATCACCGCGGTTGGCGGCAAACGCCCACTAAACAGATCGCTCACAATCCGCTTGATCGCGGTCGGATCACTGGCGCCCGTCTTGATCAGTTCAGGCTGAAAAGCAATACCCGCGTGTTGAAAAGCCCGTTCCATCCCAGCGACCCGCTGGACAACCGGCGTTAATCCCAGATCCGCAGGTCGACGATACCCTTCCCTACAGTGCAAACTGGTCACATAAGCGATACGGCGATGGCCCAACTTCAGCAATTCCAGCGTCGTTTCCTGCGCCGTGGCGGTAAAATCCACACTGATAACCTCTGCCGCCAGAGAGTCTACCGCCCGATCAAACAGGGTTAGCGCGCGGCCATCAGCCAGAACTTGCAACAAATGCTGATTATCTGCGGCAGCAGAGCTGCAAGGCGCGACGATAATGCCGTCGACACGCTTATCCAGCATCACCCGTACCGCTTCCTGTTCAATCGCCACCTGCTCATCACTGTTGCTGAGGATCACGTGATAGCCCGCCTGGCGAGCCACGTCGGAGATGCCGCGCAGAGCAAGGCCAAAGTGCGGGTTCTCGATATCGCCGACAATCACCCCAAGGGTGTTGGAACGTCCGGTGTTCATGCTACGCGCCAGCTCGTTCGGGCGATAACCCAGCTTAGCCGCAGCATGACTGACCCGGGTGGCAACTTCTTCGCTCACTGCGCCATAACCGCCTAAAGCCCGCGCGGCTTGCGCTTTCGAGACATGTGCCTCACGGGCCACATCAGCAACGGTGGGTGCCTTACCCCGGGGAAGGATCGTGGTCATAATAAATTCGAATCACCGATTGAGTTGTCGAAGATTGACGGGTTCTGGCGACTGTGCCTACTATCACTATAGCTGATTTGAGACCGGTCTCACAACCACCCTGTCACTTCTCAGCCACCTGCTTTGAGAACGGTCTCATACTAATAATCACACCGTTCTCAATAGTCGTTGATGTTACTGACAACAAAAACGGACTCATTATGAAATCGCAAACACTCCCGCACGCACTGGCCGCATTGCTCTTCGCCGCAGTCACCCTGTTTTCCGGCGCAGCCCCCGCCGCCAGCCATGATAATCCCTACGGTTTAATCGAACCCGGCCACCTGCGAGTCGCCAGTGTCGGTGATGCCAAACCCTATACTTTTACCGATGCCAACGGCAAGTTCACCGGCTTCGACATCGAATTTTTCACTGATGTCGCACACCGGATGGGTATTCAGCAAGTGGACTTTATCGGCCTGGATTTTGCCGGGATATTACCGGCTGTCGCGAACGGCCAGTACGACGTGGGCGTGTCGGCGATAGGCATTACCCCTGAGCGAGAAAAAACCGTTGATTTCTCCTCTGGCTACCTGGCCGGTTACCTCACCGTGCTGACCCGTAGCGACAGCGGGGTAAAAAATGTCGACAGCCTGGCGAAACACCGCCTGGCGGTAGTCCAGGGAACACTGCAAGATAACTATGCCGTGGCGCATTTCAAACAGACGGATATTGTACGCTTCCCGGATAACAACACGGCAATCGCGGCGCTGAACAACGACACCGTCGATGCGGTGTTCCTCGACTATGAATCAGCCAAAAGTTATGCCGACCGTTACAAACTGGTACATGCCGCGGATATCCCTTCTTTTGACGCCCCTGCCGGTTTTGCCATCGCCAAAGACAAACCCGCGTTCAAAGCCGCGCTGAATAAAGCCATCAAAGCGGCGATGGAAGACGGTACCTGGAAGCGTCTTTACATAAAATGGTTCCCCGGTTCCCCCATGCCGAAACAATATCTGCCAGCGGCTGCACAGACCAGCCAGTCCTGATCCTGTCAATCCGGCGGTACGCCCTGCCGTGCCGCCTGCAACAAGTGAGTGACCGCCATGGATATTGTTTCAATCCTGACCCGGACCTTCTTCGACCTGCCATCGATGATACAAATATTGCCGGAGATGCTGGGGACCGGGCTGGTGAATACCCTGATTATCTCTGTTGCCGCTACCGTATTGGGCACCACTATCGGGCTGTTGCTGGCGCTGATGGGGATTTCGCCCTCACGCTGGCTACGTGTACCTGCGCGAGTGTATACCGATCTGTTTCGCGGATTACCTTCTATTCTGACCATCCTGTTGATCGGCCAGGGGCTGGCGCGCTTCAGTTATCACCTCTTCGGCCCCAGCCCTTATCCATTGGGCATCTTCGCGCTCAGCCTGATCGCCAGCGCTTATATGGGTGAGATTTTCCGCTCTGGTATTCAAAGCGTGGAGAAAGGCCAGTTGGAAGCCTGCCGGGCGCTGGGGATGAGCTATGCCCGCGCAATGCGCCTGATCATCATCCCACAAGGGATCCGCCGCGTACTGCCCGCAGTGGTTAATCAGTTTATCGCCATCATTAAAGATTCGTCGCTGGTCTATCTGCTGGGACTGATGGTCAATGAGCGCGAGTTATTTCGTGTTGGCCAGGATGCAGCGGTACTGAGCGGTAATCTGTCGCCGTTAATGCTGGCGGGATTGTTCTACCTGATGATAACCGTGCCGATGACCCATCTGGTGAACTACGCTGATGTGCGTTTCCGTACCGGTCGCCGTAAACCGCCGGTCGCGCAGAGCGGGCTGAAAGAAGTGGATGAAGTCCAGCAACATCGTACGCTGGCCAGCCGCCACGCCTCTCCCCTGACGCCGGAAAGAGGACAATGATATGGTAAATCAAACCATCACCGCCCACCCACAGCAAGAAAAAGCCTTCCACGGCGCCAGTCTGGAACTGAAAAATCTGACCCTGGCCTACGGCGTACTGGAGGTCATCCGCAACGTGTCGCTGAAGATCGCACCCGGCACCACCACCTGCATTATCGGTCCGTCAGGCTCAGGAAAATCCACCCTGCTGCGCGGCATAAATCGCCTGCATGAACCTAAATCCGGCGATGTGCTGCTGGGGGGACGCTCTGTACTGAAAGACCACCCCGATGCCCTGCGTCTGCGGATTGGGATGGTGTTCCAACACTTTAATCTGTTCCCCGACCACACCGCGTTGCAGAACGTCGCACTGGCCCCATGGAAGATTAAAGGGTTAGCCAGACAGCAGGCGTTCAGACTGGCGGCCGAACGACTGGATGAAGTGGGCCTGACGCAACGGGCCGATCACCGTCCACGGGATCTCTCCGGCGGTCAGCAGCAGCGAGTCGCGATTGCCCGGGCGCTGGCGATGGATCCTGAAGTGATGCTGTTCGATGAAGCCACCTCGGCTCTCGATCCGGAACTGGTCAAAGGCGTGCTCAACCTGATGGCCGACCTGTGTCAGCGCGGCATGACCATGGTGGTGGTCACCCACGAAATGGGCTTCGCCCGCAAAGTGGCCGATCAGGTGGTGTTTATGGACGAGGGCGAAATCGTCGAGAGCGGCTGCCCTGAACAAATGTTTGATCATCCGCAGTCTGCCCGCCTGCGCCGATTCCTCTCTGAGGTGTTGTGAAACGTGTGGACTCACTGCGGATAACTTTTCCCCTAACTGACAAGGAACTTTCCCCATGTCTGCAACCGCTTCAAGCAAGAAAATCGCCGTGATCGGCGCTGGCGTGATGGGTGTTTCCATCGCCACCCACCTACAGCGCCAGGGCGCGGAAGTGCGACTGATTACCGAGACCGAGCCTGCATCCGGCGCATCCAGCCATTCACTGGCGTGGCTTAACTCAGCCGGTGAGCGCTCACTGGCCTATCATGCCCTGCGGATGGCCGGTATCGATCGTTACCGGACCCTGTTCGCCCGCCATCCCGAGTGTGAATGGCTGCGTTTTGATGGCGGCCTGTACTGGGGTAAAGATGATGCGTCAGGTACCCTGGCTCGCCATACTTATGAAACCTCGCTCGGTTATGATTCCCACCTGACCCACGCGGCGACGGTCGACAACTTCACCCCCAATATTGCTCACCAGGCGATCGCCGATAGCGCCATTTTTAATCCTGGCGAAGGCTGGGTGAGCCTGCCGCATCTGATTCGTTTTCTGTTGCAAGAATTTACCTCTGGTGGCGGCAAACTGGTGACCCAGGCAGGTAAAGCGCAGGTCATTACCGACGCGGCAGGTATCGCAACCGGGGTCTCAACCGCCAAAGCCGGCAATTTTAGCGCCGACAGCGTGGTGGTGGCCTGTGGCCCTTACACGCCGGAGGTAGTGGAGCCACTGGGCGTTACCCTGCCAAATGGTTCACCCGTGGCGATGCTGGTCACCACCGAACCGGTGGAACATGGCCTGAAAGCGGTGTTGAATACGCCACGGGCTGCGGTCCGGCCCAATCCAGGCAACAGTCTGGTGATGGATCACGACTGGTACGAATCGCAGTTCACTCAGGATGCGCAGGGCAATTACCAGATCCCACCCGCCGTGATCAGCGAGTTGCTGGCAGAGTCAGCCAAACTACTGGCCGGTCAGCCCACGCTGAAAGCCGCAGGTTACCGGGCAGGGCTGAAGCCAATCCCTGGCGATGGCGATCCGGTACTGGGCGAACTGGCAAAAGTGCCAGGTTGCTTTGTCGCCTTCACGCATTCCGGCGCGACGCTGGCACTGATCGTTGGTGAACTGCTGGCCGGTGAAATCCTCAGCGGTGAAAAACACCCGATGCTTGCGGCGTTCCGCGCGGAGCGCTTTTAAACCATCACAGGCCACCGGGATGTGGCCTGTGAACAGTAAAAATTGCGCGCTGGCGCGCCGTTACCCCCGCAACACCCTGTCAGTCCGTTGGATCCGTCGACTGGCTTCGCACCTGAACATTACATGAATGTAATGTTCAGGTGCGATAACTGCCATGACCTCCTCCTTATAATTGAAACCCATACGTTTTCTTACTATGAGTCGCCTGGCTCAGAAGCCAGGGCAAAGCCACATTTTGCAGACGTCAGCGCTCGTGGTGGCATCTGGTAGTGGACTGGAGACATTTTCGTCATGCCCAATGGGTTACAACCACGCAATATTTTATTTTCTGTTCCCGGTAAAAGATGCGGCAACCTGCTGATCGCCTGCCTGTTGTTAAGCGGTTGTTCGCTGGTTCCCACCTGGCATCGCCCGACAGTGTCGATGGCCTCGCAGTGGTCCTCGTCACTGCCCAACGGGGAGAAAACGGTGCCCGCTGGGGGCGCATGGTGGCAAAATTTCGGCAGTGATGAGCTTGATGAGATCATGGCTCGCGGACTGAGCAAAAACTTCAATTTACAGGCGGCGATGAGCCGGGTTGAAGAGGCCCAGGGCGTGGCGGAAGTCAACGGCGCGGCGCGCTATCCTGCGCTTTCTCTGACCGGCCTTTATACCCGACAGAATAACTACTCCACGACAGCGAAAGCAGGCGTTTACGGCCAGGCCAGCTACGAGGTGGATTTCTGGGGTAAAAACCAGGCCCGCTTCCATTCCGCCGACGCGCTGGCCAAAGCGTCGTTTTTCGACGCGCAAACCGTGCGCATGACCCTGACGGCCACCATTGCCGATACCTATTTTCAGGTACTCTCGCTGAATGAGCGCATCGCCCTGGCACAAAGGATAGCCGCTGACGAACAGCGGATTTTAGGTCTGATCCAAACCCAGGCACGGCTCGGTGTCGCATCCAGTCTGGAAGTGGAACAACAGCTTAATGTCATGCAAACCTATCTGGCTACGGTAAAGACCCTGCAACAGCAAAGCGACCAGGCCCGTTTCATGCTGGCGGTGCTGGCGGGGGAAAATCCGGAATCGTTGCATATCCAGACCAACGATCTGACCCATATCACCGCACCGATACCCCAGACGAGTTTCCCGGCAGCTTTACTGCGCCGCCGTCCTGATATCCAGGCGGCGGAAGCGCGCCTGATCTCAGCCAACGATGATATCGGCGCGGCCCGTGCGGCTTTTCTTCCCGATATCACCATCACCCCTCAGGCGGGGATCGATACCCTCACTGGCGGTACGTTGTGGAGCCTGATCAGCAACCTGACCCAACCTGTTTTCGCTGGCGGGGCGCTGCGCGGCCAGTTGAAAGTGGATAACGCCCATGCCAGGGAACTGGCGGCCAGTTATAAAGAAACCTTGCTGGAAGCCTTTCAGGATGTAGAGACCCAACTCAGTGCGGTGAATCAATTTAGCCAGGCGGATGCATTCAATGCCGCCGCCGTGGCATCAGCCCGCGAGGCCGATCGCCTGGCACAAATCCGCTTCAAATTAGGCAGTATCGATTATCAAACCTTGCTGACGGTTGAGCGTACGCTTTATCAGAGCGAGGACCAGCGTTTACAAATGAAACTCCTGCGTTTGCAAGCCACCGTAGGGCTTTTCCGGGCGCTGGGCGGCGATTTTAGCACCACCGCTCAGCAGCCAGCCTCTGGCAAAACTGCACATATTTCAGGTGGGATAACCCGTGACCAATCGTAATACATCACCTTCACGCGCCCGACGCCCAATGGTTGCCGGGATAGTCTGCCTGGCGATCGCGATTCCAGCTTACCGTTACCTCGGCGCCGCACCGAAAAAAAACGTGGCGGCACCTGCGATACCGGTGGTAGTACAAACCGCTGAACGGCGCGACTTGCCGGTGACTCTGGATGCTATCGGTAACGTTCAGGCGCAAAACGCGGTCAATGTAAAAGTCCGGGTCGACGGCCAGTTGCAACAAGTCTATTTCCGGGAGGGGCAGTTGGTCCATGCCGGTGACCTGCTGGGGCTGGTAGACCCGCGCACCTACCAGGCACAGGCGTTACAGGCCAAAGCGACGCTGGATAAAGACCAGGCCCAGTTGACCAGCAGCCTGGTAGACTATACCCGGGCGCAAAAACTGGCGGCAGCGGGTGCAGGACCGACCCAGACCGTCGATACGTTGCGCGCCCAGGTCGCCGCGTTGCGGGCCGCCATCGAAGGCGATCAGGCTAATCTGGATATTGCAAAATTACAGCTGAGCTTTACCCGTATTACCTCGCCAATAACCGGGCGGACTGGCCAACGGTTGATTGATGCCGGTGCCATTGTGCACGGTGCGGATACCAGTGGCCTGGTGACCATCACGCAACTGGACCCGATTTCCATCCAGTTCTCCGTTTCACAAGATGAATTGCCCGCCATCATGGCGGCGAACAGTAAAGCGCCGTTAACTGTAGTGGCCCTGACGCGGGACAATAACCAGCAACTTGCCAGCGGTAAGTTGGCTTTTATTGACAGCCAGGTAAACAGCGGCAGCGGGCAAATTCAACTCAAGGCCGATTTTGCCAATGCTAACGGCATGTTATGGCCGGGAGAACTGGTGAGCGTGCGTTTGTTGGAAGGCACAATTAACGGCGCGACTGTCGTGCCGGCGACAGCGGTACAACAAGGACAACAGGGCAGTTTTATTTATCTCGTTAATGCCAATAACACCGCCTCACCTCGTCAGGTCCGGGTCGGTGAAGTCGTCGATGGTATGCAGCAAATCATCAGCGGTATCGAGCCGGGACAAAACGTCGTGACGGCAGGCCAGTTCCGCCTGACGGACGGAACGAAAGTTTCTCCCGTACAGCCAGCCCCTGCTGCTGCCACACTGACAGGAGACGGACAATGAGCCTGTTCGAACCCTTTATCCGCCGCCATATCGGCACCAGTCTGGTTGCCCTCGGCGTGATGCTGATCGGCGCCGTGGCCTATTTTTTGTTACCGGTGGCACCATTACCTCAGGTGGATTTCCCCACGATTCAGATTTCCGCCAGCCTGCCGGGGGCCAGCGCCGAGACCATGGCGACCTCGGTGGCGACTCCGTTAGAAAAAGCGTTATCCGCCGTGCCGGAGGTCACCTCGATGACCTCTGCCAGTTCCCTTGGCGTCACCAGCATCGCGATGCAGTTCGATTTATCACGTGATATCAACGCAGCTGCACAGGACGTGCAAACCGCACTGACCTCGGCCAACGGCCAGTTGCCGAAAGAAATGCCCAACCCGCCGACGTTCCACAAGGTCAATCCGGCCGAGGCGACCATTATTTCCCTGGCGCTGACCTCTAAAACGCGTCCATTGCCTGAGCTGGATGAATATGCCGAACACTATCTGGGACAACAGCTTTCCCAAATGCCAGGCGTCGGACTGGTGGATTTCCACGGACAGCAGCATCCTGCGGTGCGGATCCAGATTGACCCCGACGCGCTGGCGACACGTGGGCTCACCCTTGAGGACCTGCGTAGTGTGGTAGGTCTCAGTACGCTGGATGCGCCCAAAGGCAATCTCAGCAACACCGAGCGTACTGTCACCCTCAACAGCACCGATCAATTGCTCCATGCCGGACAATTTGAAAAGCTGGTGGTGGCGTATAAAAACGGCACCCCCATTCATCTGGGTGACCTGGGGAAAGTGATTGATGCGGCAGAAGATAATAAAGAGACCGCCCGTTTACAGGGGCAACAAACGGTGATCGCCGATGTCCATAAACAGGCTGGTTTTAACGTTATTGATACCGTTAACGCCATCAAGGCCCGCCTGCCCCAGCTTCGCGCGTCGCTGCCGGCAGATGTACAGGTGACCATCGTAGGGGATCGAACCCAGACTATCGAAGCCTCAATCCATGATGTCCAGTTTACCTTGCTGCTGTCAGTCGCTCTGGTGGTGGCGGTGATATTTGTCTTCCTGCGCAACTTTTCAGCAACGCTGATCCCCACGGTGACCATTCCCCTGTCGCTGCTGGCCACCTTCGGCGTGATGTATTTGTTGGGATACAGCCTCGACAACCTGTCGGTCATGGCGCTGTCGATTGCGGTGGGGTTTGTCGTGGATGATGCCGTGGTGGTGATGGAGAATATCGTACGCCATACGGAGATGGGCAAAAATGTGCGACAGGCAGCCCTGGATGGGGTCTCCGAAGTGGGGTCCACCATCGTATCCATGACCTTGTCGTTGATCACCGTGTTTGTCCCCATCCTGCTGATGGGCGGCATTATTGGCCGTTTATTTCGTGAGTTTGCCGTCACCATCAGTATAGCGGTGCTGATGTCCGGTATTGTGGCGCTGACGGTGACGCCGATGCTGAGTGCGCGAATTCTTAAAAGCCACAGCACCGAAAAACATGGCCGTCTGTATCTGTTTATTGAAAATCTGTTCGAACAGATGCTGGCGGGTTATCGTCGCAGTCTCGATTGGGTGCTCAGTCACCAACGTCTGACATTAAGCGTCACGGTACTGACTCTGGTACTGACGGTATTGCTTTACATCTGGATCCCGAAAGGTTTTTTCCCGGCCCAGGACACTGGGCAAATAACCGGAGTGGTGGAAGCGTCCCCCGATATCAGTTTTGATAACATGCGCGGCCAGGTGGCGCAAATATCACGGATTGTCCAGGCGGATCCGGCGGTAGACACCGTGCGCTATTGGATTGGCGCCAACCCCACCATCAGCCAGGCGCATATGATTATCAGTCTGAAGCCGTTCTCTCAGCGACGGGACAGCGCGACAACGGTGATCGCGCGATTGCGTCAGCAAACACACAATATCCCCGGCGTGGCACTGTATATGCAGGCGCAACAGGATATCCAGATTGGCGCCCGCGCCAGCAAAACCCAATATCAATATACACTTGAGGCAGCGGACAGTACCGCACTGAGCCACTGGTCCGGGGTCTTACTGGCACAACTCAAAAAACTGCCGCAACTTACCGATGTCACCTCAGATCAGCAAGCGCTGGCCACCCAGATGACGCTGGTTATCGACCGGGAGGTGGCATCCCGACTCGGCGTCTCCGTGTCGGATATCGACAATGTGCTGTATGATGCCTTCGGTCAGCGCCAGGTGGCGACCCTGTATACTCAGCTCGATCAAAACCACGTTATTCTGGAATTGAATCCGCACTGGCAGATGAACAGCGATAACCTGCAACATCTCTACGTACGCTCCAGTATCAACAACAACCTGGTGCCGCTGAGCATACTGGGACATTTACGTCCAGGTCTGGCGCCCGTAACGGTCAACCACCAGGGGCCGTTCCCGGCAGTAACATTGTCATTTAACCTGGCCGCCGGTCAGTCGCTGGGAAACGCCGTGACCGCCATCCAACATGCCGCGTTGCAAGCCGGATTGCCGGACAGCATTTCCGCCACCTTCCAGGGTACTGCGCAATCCTTCCAAAGTTCGCTGAAATCTCAACCCTGGCTTATCCTGTCAGCCATCATTGCGGTATATATTCTGCTGGGGGTGTTGTATGAAAGCGCTATTCATCCGTTGACCATCATTTCTACCTTACCTTCCGCCGGTATCGGCGCGCTGGCGGCCCTGATCCTGTGTGGGCAGGATTTATCAATTATGGGCATGATTGGTATTCTATTATTAGTGGGGATCGTTAAGAAGAATGCCATCATGATGGTGGATTTCGCCCTTTCTGCCGAGCGTAATGAAGGGCTCAATCCACATCAGGCCATACGCCAGGGGTGCCTGTTGCGTTTCCGGCCAATTATGATGACCACCATGGCGGCGTTGCTCGGTGCGATACCGCTGGCGCTGGGGGTTGGTGCGGGTTCGGAATTACGCCAGCCGCTGGGTATCGCTATCATCGGAGGATTATTGCTTTCCCAGGCCTTGACGCTCTATACCACGCCAGTGGTCTATCTTTGGTTCAGCCGTTGGACAAATAAACCCGCACGGGCGCAAAAGACCGTCGATCCGGCGCCAGCAAAGGAATATTCATGAGATTGTTGTTGGTAGAAGATCAAAAAATGGCCGCTGAATATATCGCTAAGGGGCTGACGGAAAATGATTTCGTCGTTGACGTAGCCGGTAACGGTATTGATGGACTGCATTTTTTGCTGAGCAATGATTATGATCTGGCCATTCTGGATGTCATGTTGCCCGGTATTGACGGCTGGAAGATCATTGAAATGGCACGCCAGGCGGGTAAACAGACACCAATTATGTTCCTGACCGCCCGGGATGATGTTGAGGACCGGGTACACGGACTGGAGTTGGGCGCGGAAGATTACCTGATAAAACCCTTTTCTTTCAGCGAATTACTCGCCAGAACCCGGGTCATTTTACGTCGTCAGACGGCCCAGTCCCCCGCGGCTGAAGAGCACCTGTTGCAAGTCAGCGACCTGACTCTCGACTTGCGTAAACATAAAGTCTTTCGTTCAGGCGAGCGTATCGAACTGACGCAAAAAGAGTTCCTGTTGCTCAGCCTGTTAATGCGCCGCTCCGGTGAAGTCCTGTCACGCACCGTATTAGCGGAACAGGTTTGGGATATGAATTTTGATCCTGAAACCAATGTTATCGATGTCGCCATCCGCCGCCTGCGCAGTAAAATCGATGACAACTTTGAAGACAAACTGCTGCATACGCTGCGGGGCGCCGGTTATGTCCTGGAATTACGTAAATCATGAAATCATTGCGTAACCTGTCGATAACCGTTCGCCTGACCTTATATTTCTCCATCACCATGGCGATTGTATTATACAGTGTCTCTGGTTTGCTGTACGCCAACATGCGGGTCAAGCTTAATAAGAAAGATGAGCAAGAATTATATCATTCAATGCGTTTTCAACAGGAAATGGTCACCGCCATCAGTGAAAAACCCAGTATGACTGAGCAGTGGCAGAAAGATGTGTTTGAATTTATCGCCCAGCAGGAAAGATTATCTCTACGCATTATCAACCCGGATGGAAAAGTTTATATCCAGTCAGAAAACATGCGCGTTCCACCGGCTGATTTCCTACCCGCGACAGCAACATTCCGTTATCAACCATGGCATTATCACGCTGGAAAATATAAAGAAAAATATTTAATCAGCGCCACCGTTTTCACCTTAAAAAATAACCAACACTGGGTGGTTCAGGCCGCATTGAATGTATCAAAAAATGATGAAATCATTGAAAACTATTATCAGAAAATGCTGTTAATCGCCGCGCTGGCGATTATCCTTTTTTCTGCTTTAGGTTTCTGGCTGGCCCGTCGCGGTTTATCGCCTCTGCGGACTATTAGTGCTGAAATGGAAAAAATTCATGCCGATGATCTGCATACCCGCCTTTCCCCCCAAAGCTGGCCGACAGAACTCAACGCCCTGGCGGCTTCATTCGACCAAATGATGATGCGCCTGGAAGCCTCCTTTAAAAAATTGAATCGATTTTCCTCTGACATCTCCCACGAACTCCGCGCGCCGATCAATAACCTGATTTCAGCCGCCAGCGTGACCCAGTCAAAAGACCGCAGCCACGAAGAATACCAGGAAACACTGGCCGCCATTGTCGAAGAAGGCGAACGTTTATCCCGCATGGTCTCGTCAATGCTGTTCCTGGCCAGGGCCGATAACAGTCGCGAACCGCTGACGAAAGAGTGGTTGAACAGCCGCCATGAATTTGAAAAATTAATTGATTTTTACGATGTGCTGGCGGAGGAGAAAAATATAACGCTGCTGAGCCAGGGAGATGTCGCATTATTGGCTGATCCACAGTTATTACAACGGGCATTATCAAACTTACTGTCCAATGCCATCCGCCATACGGATAAAAACGGGGAGATTATTCTCAACGCCGCCAGTAATGAGACCCTGACCTGGATCAGTATCGAAGACAATGGGGAAGGGATTGCCGCTGAGCATTTACCGCTGATTTTTGACCGTTTTTATCGTATTGAAGCGGCCCGCAGCATGACTGAAAACACCGGTTTAGGTTTGGCTATCGTTAAAACCATTGCCGAAATCCACGGCGGGAAGATAGTCGTAGAAAGCGAACCCGGCAAAGGCAGCAAATTTATCCTGATATTGCCTAAACCCCAACGTGCCATGCCATAGTGGCGGAACGTTAGCCAGCCAGCGGGTAACACCATCCCTGTCCGCCGGCTGGTTGATATACTATCAGTCCGGTCGTTATTTAGCCTCCATCGCATCATTGACCGTATTCAGCACCTGACGCAATGAGCTGGCATCGATCTGGCCTGGCGCGGACGCCTCGCCGCTCATGCCAAAGGTCAGATCAGAACCAAACACCTGACCAGACAAGCGCGTGACCGCACCCAATCCCCCCATCGACATGGTTAACAACGGTTTTCGGGAATAGTGATCGCGCACCTGTGCGGTGGCATCCAATAGCTTCAACACATCCGCCACATTATGCGGCATCACCGCTATTTTCAGGATATCCGCGCCCATCGCATCCTGCCTGCGTAAACGGGCCACCAGCTCGGCGGTTTCCGGCGTTTTATTGAAGTCGTGGCTGGACAACACCACTTTGATCCCGGCTTGATGTGCCGCTGCCAACACCTGATGCACCATGGCAGGCTGACGAAACATCTCCAGATCGAGAATATCGATAAAGTGAGCCTTAATCAGCGCCAGATATAACTGACCATACGCTTTATCACTGATTTCCCGTGCACCGCCTTCTGCTTTAGTGCGGAAGGTCAGGATCAGCGGCTTACCATGAACCAACGCCACAATCTGTTGACCTAACGCCGCTACCTGAGCGGCATCAACCGCGAAATCCAGGTAATCGATACGGAATTCAATCAGGTCCGCATCCGGATTTTCGCCAATAGCCCTGGCCTGCATCAGCACTTGCTCCGCCGTACTGCCGGTGGTGGGAATAATAATTTTCGGCACACCTTCGCCAATAACGGTATTTCTTATTTTTATCGCTATCGCGTGCCGCTGCGTCACTACTGCGGCGGGCGCACTGGTTGCTGCCCATACGGGTGAAGATAGCAGCGCACAACCCGTGCCCCCCAGCAATAACGCTATTGCAATAATCGATTTAGATATATTCACAATTTAACTCTCCATAGAGTTCGCATCAAATAATGGTACGGGTATCATTAAGCCGCGTCATGACGACGAATTAAAATTTATATTTTAATTAAAAATCGAATGCGGATGATATCCATTAATTATCTGACAACCGTGGGTTTACTCAGTGTTGAGGTCGCACCATCTTCAGTGGTAGCGGTTGAGGTCACATTGGCAATAGTTAAACCTGCCGGTAATGATAGCGAATAAGTAAACGTCGCCTGACCATCCGCTTTAACAGGCACCATTTCATCACCCAGATAGTTCTCTGCCTCATTCATATCTGCTTTACTGTTAGAGAAAAATTCCAGACGATATATTGTATTGGCCTCACCTTTAATACTGCCACTGATGGTCAATTGATCTGCCTTACGTACCACTTTCGATAGCATGGGTGGGTGCTGATCTTTATTCGGCGTTTTTTCACAACCGACGATATTACCGTCGATGGCGCAAATTTTCTCGAGTTTTTCCGGATCATTACTGACCCCACCACCGCGATTACCAATAAACGCGGCATGTTCCAGGCCTGGAACATTAAAAACAATCGCGCCAGCATAGCCGGGTAAACAACTGCCACCGGCAAAGCAACGTTTAATATCGTCACCGTTATCGAACATGATATTTTCTGTGATGCGATTAATCGCCGGACCAGTAATGCGGTTAATGCCGAAACGGCCATTTTTACCCGCTTCACCCTGTGGCCGGACAGAGACCGCCACGCGGTTATGCACCATACGGTTGCCCGCGACGATATTACCCGTGCCGCTAAGGGTCACCGCGGAAGACAGGTGATCAAAGGTATTGGCGGCGATATAATTACGATTGCCCCAGTTCAGTTGCACCCCATCCGAGTAGTTCTGGAAGTGATTGTGAATCACCTCGTTATCATTGCCCCATAGCATTTCCAGTCCCTGTGATGGTTCCGGGTTACTGGCATCGGTGGTAATCAGATTATCAGCAATCAAGTTGAAAGAGGCCCCTCGCGTCGCTTCCATACCGTCGCCGTTGTTAATAAACTGATTACGAATAATTTTATTACGCTCAGTAGTGGTTGCTGTAGAGTTGCCCTGTCCGTCATCCCCGGTCATCATCAGTCCCGCCCCACCGTGATTGGCAACGATACGGTTATCCTCAATCACGTTATTACTGGCACGGTTAATCAGGATACCGACACAAAAATTGCGAATTTCAACACCTTGCAAGGTCACATCATGAGTATCTTTCAGTACCAGCCCAGGTAACGAGGTGGTACGAACATTGGCACCATATTGCCCTGGCACCGCGCCCGGACAGCTACGGGGATCGAGCTGCTTAATATAAGCTGAGCCGTCAATAGCCACATAATGGCCATCCCGTAACCAGTTCATATTGATAATATCAACCGGTCCCTGCACGGGCGGCAACGGTCTCCCTGGTTTAATCACCATGGGAGAATTGTCTGGTAAATCTATTTCGATACGGTATTTCCCTGGCTTAAGATTATTTCTATCCAGCGCCCACCTTAATGTCCCCAAACCGCCATTGTCTGCGACCGAAACGACTTTTAACACCTCAGTTAAATCGCCATTTTCCGCTGCGAAGCTGGCAAAAGGCAATATTAAAGTCAGCAGAAGTGTTATTTTATTCTTAGACATATCTCACCTGAAATTGAAATAATAATCAACAAGCGCGATAGCGCTACCTGGTCTTTGCTATCCACATAAAATTATTAAGACCTCAATAAAGAATACGCCTGAGAAAAATTTAACACATGATCGAAATCAATTTATTGGCAACATCTGTAATCGACGACAAATAATATTAACTATAAAAAAGCCCATTTCAATAAATAAAAATGAGCTCCCCATGGAAAACAGAGCCTGTAAATAAACAAATCAACTAAAGGTAAAATAATATCGTTTTTAAACGTGTCATTAATAATGGATTTTCTACTGATACTTCTCTCAAAAAAAGTGTGTCCAGATGGAAGATACTGGCATCGCTAAAATTAATGCCGGGATCATATTCGCCACCGGGAATAATTTAATTCCGCAGATCCTGAAACCAGTGGCAAACATCAATACCCCGCCGACGGCAGAAAAATCCGCCTGCATCGCCGGCGTGGTCAACGGCAAAATATGTACCGCCCCATATGCCAGTAGCAATTGGATAATCAACTGTGGCACCGCAATGATCGCCACCGCAAACCCCAACGACGTCGCGAAGATCGCCGCAGTAAAAATATCGAGGAATGACTTGGCGATCAGTACGCTGGTGTCACCGGTCATGCCTTCATGCATCGAACCAAAGATCCCGGTACCACTGGCGCAAAACAACACAATAATCGACACGTAATTTTGTAAATATGTCGCCTGCGATGCCGCATCCCCAACAGCTGGCTTCACCAGCAGTTCCACCAGCCCTTTTGCCTTACCGCCTAACTTCCCGATGCCTTTTTCGAGATACACCAACTCACCGAGCAGCGCGCCTAAAATCACCGATAATACCATTACCGGCATATGCGCTACTTTCATCACCAACACTATCCCCATACACATTGAGGCCGCACCAAAGATGAGTGGCATACTCAGACGCACACGCTCTGGTAAGCGGGTGCTGACTAATGCACCGGCAATCCCTCCCAGAAAAACGGCGGAACCGTTAATATAAGGTCCAATGATCATTAGATTATGCTCCCGTTAACTGACTCAATTGATTCTCCCCAGCGCGGGAGTGCCGCACAGTCGAGATCCAGTAATCCCAAAGCACGCGCCGCACTGTGAGCGACTATCTCTGCAACACTCTGAGGACGTGCATACAATGCGGGGACTGGCGGAAAAACAATTCCCCCCATTTCTGTCACCCATTGCATATTGCGTAAATGTCCGGCATGTAACGGCGTTTCCCGGGCCATTAATACCAGCCGCCGACGCTCTTTCAACACCACGTCGGCGGCGCGGGTCAATAGATTGTCGGTCAGGCCATTGGCGATGGCTGCCAGGGTATGCATTGAACAGGGAGCCACAATCATGCCATCGGTACGAAATGATCCGCTGGCTATCGCCGCCCCTACGGCGCGGAAGGGATAAACCACATCCGCCAGCCCAGTGACATCCTCCTCGCTCAGGCTGGTCTCGTGTTCACGATTAAGATGTGCCGCTGGAGAAATAACCACATGGCTTTCCACATTTAGCTGACGCAGGTAGTGCAGTACCTGCACGCCATAGGAAAATCCCGAGGCGCCGCTGATGCCGACGATCACCCGCTTGTTAACAATATTGTTTGCATCCCCTGACATCACCACTCCTTATTTTTTATTAAACCCAGGAATAAAGCGGTTCACATCCACTGCCATAAACGCACAACGTTTGAAGTTATGCTTCAGGCTATATGGCACGGTGCAGTCGAAAATAGTTTTGCAGGCAATACCGTGACCACGAATGGATGGGCTGAATGCCGGATCAGATGACGGGTCGAGCGGATGGCAACGCACGCCGGGAATAAAGACCGTACTGACATCCCCCTGATAGCGGGTGGTCATCGCCCACATCACATCGTTCATATCAAACACATCGACATCTTCATCCACCAGCATCACATGCTTCAGTTCGGAGAACGCAGAGAACGCCAGCAAGGCGGCCTGACGCTGACGACCTTCATCGTTCGCGTTGCGTTTTTTCACCTGCAACACGGCCAGATATTTGCCGGTACCTGGCGATGGACAATGCACGTTCTGCACAAAACCAGGTAGCGCGCGTTCCACCATCTGCAAAATACTGGCCTCAGTCGGAATACCCGCCATATTGGTGTGTTCATCGCTTGGGCCAATGCAGGTTTGCAGAATGGGGTGCTTACGGTGGGTAATAGCTTTCACTTTAATAACCGGTACCGCCGCCTGGGCATCGCCGGTATAACCGGGGAATTCAGGCATCGCTTTGCCGGTATTGGTATTCTGATCTTCCCGCACCCGCACATTGGGCAGCAGTTCACCTTCAATCACCACTTCCGCATTGGCGATGGCGCGGGCGTTAATCGATACGCAGTCGGTCAGCTCGACGGGCTGGTTACGCAGGCTGCCCGCGATGGAGAGTTCATCAAAACCCAGCGGGGTGGTTGGCGGCTCAAAACAGGCGCCAATTTCAATCGCCGGATCGACGCCGATGCTGATAGAAACAGGCAGCGCTTTACCCTGTGCTTCGGCTTTTTGCCGGAAGACATCAAGGTGACGGCCTGGCACAAAATACATGGAGATTTCATCTTTGCTCTGCACGCAAAGTCGGTGAATAGTCACATCATGCTCACCCGTTTCCGGGTCTGCGGCGTAACACATCCCGAGAGTGAAATAAGGACCAGCATCTTCCGGTGTATTGGTTGGCGCCGGTAGAATTTTCAGGATATCGAAACCCGGATCAGTGGCCAGATGCACAACTTCCTGGCAGACTGCTTTTTCCCGAGGGATAACAATCGGCGCGATCGGATGCTGGACCGAGTCCTTCAGCATAAAGGCCAAATTTTCCTGACTGGTGCCAAACAGGCGGGCAACGCGTTTACGCGAAGACAACAGCCCAATCAGCACCCGCATGTCGTTATAACCTTTAATTTTGTTAAAGATCATTGCCGGGCCAATTTGAGTTGGACGCTGGACCGTGCCATTTGCCCCGACGTAACGGTACACGCCGGACAGCTCGGCAATAGGGTCTACCGGTTCATCCGTGTAAATCAGCTCATCCTCGTACTCACTGAGCAGTGCAATCGCGCTGCGTAAATCCGTTACTTTTTTCTGATTCTCAGACATGTTAAATCCTCTCAAACTCTTGTCGTCAAGTCGTGGTGGGATCCGTTCCCCCGTCGTGCTTTTCATCATGCTGGCAGAGGGTTATGGTTTACTTCCCCTCCAGTTTTAGAATTTCAGTGATAACTGTCCAATAAGGTTTGCCGGCATTTAAATAAGCGGTGGTTATCAGTCAATGGGAGCGTTCAGCGTGGACTACAGGCACTTACAAGCGTTTATGGTGCTTTCCGAGGAACTGCATTTTGGCAACGCTGCACAACGACTTAATATCGCGCAACCCGCGTTAAGCCAGCAGCTAAAAGCTCTGGAACAGGAAGTAGGAATGGCGCTCTTTGTGCGCGACAAACGCAATGTCGCCCTGACCTGGGAAGGCGAACAACTGGTGGCGCAGGCCAGTATCGCGCTCAGCCATTTCGCCCGTTTCCGCGAACACGCCAGCATTCTGAAACAGGGTCTGCAGGGACATCTGACGTTAGGCTATGTCGGCAGCTCGATCCTTGAACCGAGCCTGGCACGGTTAATTAATGGTTACCGACAGGCTAACCCGACCATTGACATCACAATTGAAGAACATAATGTTGACACGCAGCTTACCAGACTGATGGATGACCGGCTGGATGTGGCCCTGATCCGCTCGCCAGTGCCAAAGTATGACCAACTGGATTACCTTGATCTCGTCACCCGGCCACTGACCGTGGTATTGCCCGCTCAGCATCCGCTGGTGGGCCAGGCGCGAATTTCGCTGAGCGCCCTGTCCAACGAAACATTTATGATTCAGGAAGATCCACCGGGAATTGGACTGGGCTGGTCGGTACTTGCCGCCTGTCACCGCGCAGGTTTTATCCCGAGAAAGATTCAAACCACACGCGATGTCTCCGTGGCGATGGGACTGGTGGCGATGGGCGCGGGCGTCACTGTGGTGCCGGAAACACAGCGCTCGGTACTGCTGCCGGAGGTCAGCTATTGCCAGCTCGACGATGCGCAGGCCACCACCACACTGACGCTGGCCTGGCAACGTCGCCGCTATCGTCACACGCTGAAGAACTTTATCAGTTATGCCCGCCAACTGACCGATAAGGTGAATTAACCGCCGTCAGGAAAAGCACATTACCGGTAAGACGCCATGCCGCTGTCCTGATCATTTGCGGCAAATGGCGTTCAGTGAGAGATACACCAGAACCACGCCAATCACCATCAGGAACGTATAGCCCAGCAGATGAAACAGCCATATCCCTGCCACCCCCCCGAGTAAAAACGCCACTAAAGTATAAAAGTGCAGTCTGAGCCGACCAATATAGAGCGGCGCGTCTTTCGGGGATTCTTTACGCCGCAGAACATCAAACAGCATGGCAAGTTCAATACCGATATCGGTCGACGTTCCAGAAACATGGGTGGTTCTTACTCTGGCATTCGAAATACGGGTCACCACCGCATTTTGTAAGCCCATCAAAAAACTGAGACAAAAAATAAGTATCATCCCTGGCGAGGCAGGATGCAGCCAGCGTTCAGTCATACCTAACAGGATTAACGCCGCGCCTTCAATTAAAATATTAACGGCATAGATTGAACGGATACCATGGCGCCGACCCGCATTAATAATGAGGGTTGAGAAAACTGAACCGGCAATAAACAGGCCTATTATCGTCAGGAAGAAAATCCCTACTTTTAAATTGGCTTTGGCGATGTTATCTGACAATGACGAAACATTCCCCGTCATGTTTGCCGAGAAAAAACCGACGATTTCAAAAGCAGCGGTGTTAAGCGCCCCGGCAATAGCGGCTAAAGTACAAGCCAAACGACTATCTGTGTTGATGGTTCTTGCTTCATCTGTTGTCACTAACATTTAGCAAACCCGGCGTCGTAACATAAAGTTTTATCCCCGTCATACTGCAAACCGCATGTCCGTTAGCCCCATTCAGTCAGCCGAATCACTTCCCCTCCTGCACTGGCTATCTTCTTGCACTGCTCTTATTCAGGGTTTACATAACCTGAATAATCTGATCATTTAGGCAATGACACAAGCGTCTCCATCACCACGCGGCATTCATCTTCCCGTTATCCCCTCCCCACCGGAAGAAGACTAACCCGACCTTCCTGCCAGACCTTTTACGAATTTTTTTTATGGTGCCAGCCGCTTCCTTGCTCACAAAATGACATTTTCTTGATCTGTATCATTGACAGATCTTATAAGTGAAATGTTACGCGTAACTCCACAAATATTGTTCCAGCGTAAAACCAGAAAATAGTGAATTTTATTAGAAAAAAACACCAGATATAATCAAAAAACAGACAGTCATGCTGAAAAAAATTGCGCCGCCCGACAACTCAGAACCCCCTCTGTTATTATCGATAAAAATAGAAGTTAATAATCAATCAATTGCAGCTGAATACTCTCCCAAAGGTTACCATGACTGACGCCCGGTGATCCTCCCAGGCTGAGCCCCCTGCCAGATCCACTTATTCCTTAAGAAGATCTACACAATCAAAGGTGCTATTTATCACTAACCGGGAATATATTTTTTTATTGCGAAACAATTTGACGTAGTAAACCCCATGAATTAACTGTTTATTCTGGCAGGATGCTGCACTACACCGTGCCTTCTGGTAACAACTTTGTCATGCAGTGGTTTTCAAAAAACGCCGTCCTTTTTTCACTTAAGACCTGTCTTGCCGCCTTTCTGGCCCTTTATATCGCTCTTGAACTTAACCTGGATAAACCGGCCTGGGCGTTGACCACGGTCTACGTCTCTTCCCAGCTTTACTCCGCCGCGACGATTTCCAAATCAGTGTTTCGCCTGATGGGAACTTTGCTGGGGGGAATATTTATCTTCCTGATTTATCCCGAGACCGTGCAGTCGCCGATACTCTTCAGCCTGTGCGTTTCACTGTGGGTCAGCGTTTGTCTGTACCTGTCGTTGCTCGACAGAACACCGAAAAGCTATGTCTTTATGCTGGCGGGTTACAGCGCGGCAATCATGGGCTTTCCTGGCGTTACCATGCCATTGTCGATTACCGAAACGGTGATTTCGCGCATCGAAGAAATAACGCTTGGCGTCACCTGCAGCAGTGTCGTACACCGTTTGCTGCTGCCAGTGTCCATGCGCCGTCTGCTGGAGCAGAGCGTCAGCGTCTGGTATCAGAACGGACGCCAGCTGTGCAGCGATCTACTGACCGGCATTCCACGGGATAAATCACCAGAGCGTGAAGAGATCCTGATCCGCATGGCGCAATATCCGCAGCAGGTCGAAACACTGATCACCCACTGTGTCTATGAGGGCGATGCGGCCCGTAGTCTGATCCGCCTGATCAGCGTGCAATACCGGCATCTGTCCTACCTGATCCCTACGCTGACCGCCATCGAGCGCCGTTTACAACAGTTGCAACAACAACAGATCCACGTTCCTGAAAGCGTCGCCGTGGCATTTCAACAGTTCTTGTTATGGCTAAACGCCAGCGAAGGCGTTGGCGACACCAGCGACATCCAGTCCATGCTCACCGCCAGTCAAAACGCGCTAAAAAATGCCTGGCGGCAAGAGGGACTGCCCGTGGGCGACTGCCTGCTGTTGAGCGGACTGCTTGAGCGACTGGCTGACTTTGTACGCATCGCCGGGGCATACCAAAGCGTCAGCGACCTGGTTAGCGATCTCTCTGGCGATACCCGCCTTGCCCGTAAAGAACGGGCGCGTCCTCATACTGATACCGGCTTGCTGTTGCTCTCCGCCACCACCTCTCTGCTGGCGACATTGGGTGCCTGCCTGTTATGGATAGGCAGCGGCTGGCTGCATGGCGCCACCGCCCCAATGATGGCCGCGATCCTGAGTTCCTTTTTCGCTGGCGTGGACACACCAGGCAACTCAATGAAATTGTTCATTAAAGGGGTCGTGATTTCCATCATCATCAGCGTGATATATGTTGCAGTGTTGATCCCGCAGGCCATCACTTTTGAAGCGCTGATCATCTGCCTGACACCGGGACTTATCGCGCTGGGGTTAGTGATCGCCAATCCTGCCACCAACATGATTGGCCTGAGCGCAGCAGTACAACTCCCGGGCTTTATTGGGTTAAGCCACTATCTCACCCCTGATCTTCCGGGGATGCTCAACACCGCTATCGCCTCAATGACGGGTGTATTGTTTGCGGTGGTCATCACCGCGCTGATCCGCAACAAACGCCCCTCCTGGATCGCCCGCCGCGCGGTGCGTTCGGGATTGCGCGAGCTGCTACGCTTTGTGAAAGAAATGGAACGAAACGGCGCCTCTTTACTGAGACGTCAGCAATTTATCACCGGTATGCTGGAGCGAGTGAACGTCATTCTGCCGCGTATGCGCCTTGATCCACATCCGGACCTGCTCGCGGCGGGCAACCTGGTCACTGAAGTGTGGCTGGGTGTGAACTGCTACGACTATTATGCCCGTCACCAGCAGATACTGAGCAATTACCGCATCGATAACGGGCAGATGTTCCACGAGTTGGCACGGTTTTTACAACAACGGATGAAATCCCTGAAAACCATGCCGCATCCAGATCTGCTGGATGCGTTAGACCAGCTGTTAGTGATGTTGGAAAATCTGGCCACCGCGGATGATCAGCTCTTCACACCGCTGTTCCATTTATACAGCCTGCGCCTGTCGTTGTTTCCTGATAACGGCTGGCCCCGCCTCAAAGAGCAGGAATATTGACCGGCGCGAGGATAACCTGGCGATGCTGTCGCATGAGGGGCCACAGAACAGTAAACACCGCATGACCTGTTTTTCAGGCCGCCAACAGACAAAACGGTCTACCGGGGACAGGCCCTCCCCGTCTGGGATAAGTCAATGCCCCGCCAGACATGCAGGCGATGCGCCAACAACGAGCAGAGAACATTCTGCTGCGCCAACGCGACAGTCGGCAGGATAGTGCCGACAAAATATTTTTTCGGCATCGTTGAATCAATCCAGTCAATTCTGAATCACCCGTCAACTCCCTGCTGTCGCATCGGCATTTATCCCTGCCTTTATCTGAATCAGATGAATCAATACCAACCATTTCTGGCATATGCCTTGCATTTCTGATTGGGTCAATTCAGCAACGGGTGGCATGATGAAGCAGGCAGACCTGATGGCGAAACTCAAAACTCTCTATGAACAACTCCCGCGTCAGGAGCGCCTCGCTGCAGGCTTTGTGCTGGATCATCCGCAGGAAGTGGCCGTGATGTCGATGCGGGAGCAGTCACGGATCGCCGATGTTCCCCCTTCAACGATGACCCGCCTGGCAAAACGACTGGGATTTGGCGGCTACGATGAACTGCGGGATGTTTTTATTGCCACGATCCGCCGCCAGGGACTCGAATATGAATCACGCGTTCCCGGACTGGTGGCAATGAAAAAGACCCAGGGAGAGGATTCGCTGTTACGTGACCTGGCCGGCACCACGTTGGCGCACATTGAGTCCTTGTGCCAGCAGGATAACCTGGCGGCAATTTTACGAACCGGCAAACTGCTCTCAGAGGCCCGCACCATTTATTGCCTCGGTTTGCGTTCTTCTTTCCCGGTCGCGTTTCACTTTCATTACATCAGCAGTTGGTTCACCGCTAATGTGCAACTGATTGAGGGCGGCGGTGAGAGCGGCATAATGACTCTGATGCATGATATCGGTCCGAAAGATGTGCTGCTGGTGGCCAGTCTGGCGCCTTATGCCCGGCGCGCCGTGACGCTGACCCGTTATCTGGCGCAACAACGCGTCAAAATTGCCGCCATCACCGATAACGCCAGTTCCCCACTGGCCAGGCTGGCGACCGAGACCATTATCGTCAAGAAAAAAACCACCTCTTTTTTCGACACCCTTACCCCCGCGTTATTAGTCAGTGAATTACTGGTGGCGTTATTCGCTGCCAATGCCCGCGTCGATATTCAATCGGCGGTGAAAAAAACCGAAGAACAATTATGGGCAGCCGGTGAATGGTGGAGCCTGAATTAACGACCTGACCAGAGGAAAATGATGACACCCTATAAACCTGAACTGACCACGCCGCCGAAACATGGCCATAAAAGCCTGCTCTATTCTGAGGTCGTCAGTGATTTAAATACGCTCGACTCCGTGGATATCGCGGTACTGGGTATCCCCTATGGTTCACCTTATTCTATTGATGAAGTCACTAACGATCAGACCAATGGCCCCACTGCGGTACGCCAGGCGACGGATCGCGCCGTACGCAGTATTGAGCGCTATGACTTTGATATTGGCGGCCCGCTGATGGCAAATCAGGCTATTCGCATGGTGGACTGCGGGGATATTGCCGGTGACGCGCGCAAGCCCGGCCAGCACTATGCAGCGGCGGAAGCGGTGGTCCGCAAAATTCTGCAACTGGGTGGGATGCCGCTGGTGATCGGCGGTGATCATGGCGTTCCCATCCCGGTACTGCGCGCGCTGGACGAATTAGGCGAAACCATCACCCTGATCCATGTCGATGCCCATCTCGACTGGCGTCAGGAGGTCAATGGCGTGACCGATGGCTACTCCAGCCCGATTCGCCGGGCATCAGAGATGCCGCACATTGGTGAAATTTATCAGATAGGTCTGCGCGCCAATGGCTCTGCCCGTCAGGAAGAAGTCGATGCCGCCCTGGCTTACGGCGCCCATTTAATCCCGGCCCATCAGTTGCATGATGAAGGCATCGAGGCGGTGTTGGCCCGCATCCCCGCTGGCGGACATTACTACATTACCTGCGACGCCGATGGCATTGATCCCACCATCATGCCCGCGGTGAATGGCCCGGCGCTGGGCGGCGTCACTTACCACCAGATGCGCAAGCTGATCCATGGCCTGGTAAAAAAAGGCCGGGTGGTCGGCATGGACCTGGTCGAAATAACGCCAAAGAAAGATATCAATCAAATTACCGCCATCACCGCCTGTCGTTTCTTTGTCAATTTAATTGGCAGCGCGGTACGAGCCGGCTATTTCAATAAAAAATAAACGGTTATTTGCGCCAATACCACAGGGTTATGTCTGTGCCAATGCACACCATCCTTTTAAGGGGAAGAAAGCAATGAAAAAAAATTTTACGCTCGCAGCACTGTTCAGCATCGCCATGGCCTGTTGCAGTTTAAATGCCACGGCAGCCGATCTGCTGGATAAGATGATACAAACCAAAACAGTGCGTATCGCCGTGCCCGAGGATTACCCTCCCTATGGTTTTGTCGGCAGCGACATGCAGCCCCAGGGAATTGACATTGATACCGCTAAACTTATCGCCGATAAGCTGGGCGTGAAACTGCAATTGATCCCGGTAACCGGCCCCAATCGCGTGCCTTACCTGCAAACCGGCAAGGCGGATATGACCATCTCGTCGCTGGGTAAAACCGCCGAACGCGCCAAAGTGATTGACTACAGCATCGCCTACGCGCCTTTTTTTGATGCGATATTTGGCAAATCCAACGTCAAAGCTGGCAATGGCGCCGAACTGGCAGGCAAAACCGTGTCGGTTACCCGCGGTTCAATGCAGGATGAAGAACTGACGACACTGGCCCCCAAAGCGATAGTCCGTCGTTTTGAAGATAATAACAGCACGATCTCCTCCTATCTTTCCGGGCAGACCGACCTGGTGGCGATTGGCACCACCGTGGCCAGTACACTGAAACAGAAACATCCCAGTCTGGATATTCAACTGAAGGTTATCCTGTCTAATTCCCCTTGCTATGTCGGTTTACCCAAGGGAAACCCGGCGCTGGTAGCGAAAGTGAATGAGATCCTGCGCGCCGCCAGGGCTGACGGCACAATTGATAAGCTGTCGCAAAAATGGTTAGGCGCACCCGCGGGCAACCTGCCGGAATAAACCATGACGCCACTTCACGCAACGCCACCCTCGGCTTATCAGCTTATTACTGGAGAAACCAGAGTATGAACTTTGATTTTGGCGCAGTGCTAAGCCAGTGGCCGATGCTACTCAATGGTCTCGCCCTGACGCTGGGGATGACCCTGCTGGCGACGCTACTCGGCACGGTACTGGGCATCGCCTGTGGCTGGGCACGTGCCCATGGCGCACCCGCGTTACGCTGGCTGGTGGGGATTTACGTCGAGGTAGTGCGGAATACGCCCTATATTATCCAGCTGTTTTTTATCTTTTTTGGCCTGCCTGCCGTGGGTATTCACCTGTCAGCCACCACTGCCAGCGTGCTGTCGCTGATCCTGAATCTGGCGGCCTATGCCAGCGAAATTACCCGGGCCGGGATTGACAATACGCCACGCAGTCAAATTGAGGCGGCCGAAAGTCTGGCGTTGAATCGCTGGCAGATTTTCACCCGGGTGGTGCTGCCGCCCGCTCTGGGACGTGTGTGGCCAGCGCTGGTCAGCCAGGTAATCATCATCATGCTGGGATCAGCGGTATGCAGTCAGATTTCTACTGAGGAGTTGTCGTTTAACGCCAATCTGATTGCCAGCCGGACCTTTCGTAACGTTGAAGCCTATATTGTCGCCGCCGTCATCTATTTGCTGGCAGCGATTGCCGTACGCCAGATCCTTAACTGGGTAGGCCCGCGTTTTATCTACCGGCGTCCCGGTTAAGGAGTCATCATGAGCGATTTTTCACTGTGGGACATTTACCGTAACCTGCTGCTGGCGCTGCGCTGGACGGTTGGCCTGTCGGCGATTGCTTTTATCGGTGGCGGACTGGTAGGCGGTGTGTTGCTGGTGTTGCGCCTTTCCGGCTCTCGCCTGGCCGGACAGGTTGTTCGCTGTTATGTGCAACTCTTTCAGGGAACCCCGCTCCTGTTACAGCTATTCCTGGTCTACTTTGGCCTGGCCTTAATCGGTATCGACACCTCAGCATTATTTGCCGCCAGCCTGTGTATGACGCTGTATGCCAGCGCTTATCTCACTGAAATCTGGCGTGGCAGCGTTGAGTCTATCCCCCGCCAACAATGGGAAGCGGCGCAAAGCCTGGCACTGTCGTTTGGCGAGCAACTGCGCTACATCATCCTGCCCCAGGCATTACGTGTCGCCATCGCCCCCAGCGTTGGTTTTTTGGTACAGGCGATAAAAAACACCGCGCTGGCTTCGGTTATCGGTTTCGTCGAACTGACCCGCTCGGGACAAATTATTGCTAACGCCACCTTCTCGCCTTTCCTGGTGTACGGCAGCGTGGCGTTGCTTTATTTCCTGCTGTGCTTTCCGCTCTCATTGTGGAGCCGCCGCCTTGAACAACAACTGACCCGGAGACACCACGAATGACTCCCCAACAGACTGATTTTTCATTGGTTGATATTCGTGCATTACGCAAACGTTTTGGTGATAACGAAGTACTGAAAGGCATCGACTTGCAGATTAAACGCCAGGAAGTGGTGTGCATTATCGGCAAGAGCGGCTCCGGTAAGAGCACGTTATTACGCTGTATCAATGGGCTGGAAACCTTTCAGGAAGGGGAACTGTTGGTTGATGGTCAACCGATCCAACCGCATACCCCGGCAGCATTGCGCGAACTGCGACAAAACGTCGGGATGATCTTTCAAAGCTTCAATCTGTTTCCTCATATGACGGTCGGTCGTAACGTCATGCTGGCCCCGACGCTGGTGAAGAAAATGTCCGCCAGTGAAGCCGAACGGACTGCCCGCCGCCTGCTGGAGCGGGTTGGGCTGGCAGAAAAATTCGACAGCTGGCCGGAAAGCCTCTCCGGTGGCCAGCAACAGCGCGTGGCCATTGCCCGGTCGCTGGCGATGAATCCGGAAATTTTACTCTGTGATGAAATCACCTCGGCGCTGGACCCGGAGCTGGTGGGGGAAGTATTGCAGGTCATTGAGTCACTGGCCCGCGAAGGCATGACCATCATTATGGTCACCCATGAAATGCGTTTTGCCCGCAAAGTGAGTGACCGCATCGTCTTTATGCACCAGGGGAAAGTCCACGAAACCGGGACGCCCGAAAGCGTGTTTACTCATCCACAAACTGCAGAATTACAGCAGTTTTTAGCCTAAGAATTGCTGACCAGGAGAAAATAATGGTTCACACCCGTATCCGGCCGTTTAATACCAAAGAAACCTACCCGGAACAGAATTTAAATAACGACCTGTGCCAGGCTGTCGTCGCGGGTAATATGATTTTCCTGCGCGGCCAAATTGGCCAGGATTTGGACACCCGTGAGTCAGTGGGGATTGGCGACATTGCCGCACAAACTGAACAGGCGATGCACAATATTAAAATGCTGTTAGATGAATGTGGCAGTAATTTACAGGAGATTTGTAAACTCACCATCTATCTTACCGATGTCCGCCACCGGGAGACGGTTTACAATATTGTGGGTCGCTGGTTGCAGGGAGTATTTCCGGTCTCAACCGGGTTGATGATCTCCCACCTGGCACGGCCAGAATGGCAGGTAGAAATTGATGTTATCGCGGTAAAAGCCTGATATTTATTTTCACCTAACGTAACAGGCCCACGAATAAACGCGGGCCTGTTGATAATAATTGCTGATAACAGCCCCCGTTGAAAAGAACAAAGCTGACTGAACCAACCCGGCAATCCTGGAGACTCAACGCCCATAAAGAGAAGCAAAGCAGATGATTAAAAACCCCTGAAACCGTCTGTATGGTTCTGGAAAGTCAGAACGAATATGACTCACGATAGGCTGCCCTCAGTTCCATTGCCCTGAAGATCGGTTGCACACCGGAGACACTGCGCACCTGGCGTCAGTATGAAGCGGGCGGTTCAGTCTTATATCACTGACCTGACCAACCGAATCGCCGGTGAGAATACGCGCCAGAAACCACAGGCAGATTAATCTCCATAACCGATCGATATAAGAAAACTGATCGATAAAAACAATGATCTTTTAGACAATACCCACAAGCATCATAAGGGCGAATTCACTTTCTGAGTTCATCCGTCGCAACGATGAAGATGCCTGGCAGAAGGCATGGGGCAAGAAGAAAGCTGTATTTGCTGTGATGGGTATGACTCGTCCATTACGCACTGGGCTACCCATATAAATTAATCTATGCCTTCTCTGCTTTATCCGGATTATGACTGCTCAGGGATGCAGAAAAAATAGCTTACTGTTTCGTTGTGATGATATTTACACTGGCAGGTGCACTTTATGCACCGGTTGGCATAACTATGGTTCCCCGGAGATCAATGTCATTGGCTCGCTGATGTCTACTAATACGAATGAAGCCCATGAGTTTATCGGTAACATCCCAACGGTCGCCTGGCTGCTTTCAACATCTGTTATTGTCTCCGGGATAGCCACTATCGTGTCATCGTTTTCCGGGCATAAAAACGCGTCCATCACACGGGAGGTCTATGGTTTTCTGGCGCTATTCTTCGTTGCTTCTGCGCGATGGTCCCCGTTCCGCCAGGGGAATACGGCAGAACTGAATAACAATATCGTGGCACTGGCTTCACGTGCTGGATTTGAAACCTGGTGGATATCGAACCTGGGCAGGAAAGGCCATGTTGACTCACCCGTCGCGTTAATGGAAGAAAGCGCAGATCATTCTTATTTTACTAAATCAGCCAACTCCAACGACAGAATGGATTCCCCGGATGATCAACTGTTACCACACCTCGATACAGCACTGAAGCAGGAACAGGGGAAAAAACTCATCGTACTGCACCTGATGGGGCCACATCCGCAGGCCTGTGTGAAAACGCGTGATCAGTATGATATCGATATGGGTGCGAAGGAAATATCGTACTACATCAAATCGATCGCCATAACAGACAGCCTGCTGGCACAGATCCACGAAATGGCGAAACGTGACGGCGGCGACGGGTCCATGATGTATTTCTCTGACCACGGACTGTCGTATATCAACAAAGGCACGGCAGATGCTTACTTAACGCACGGCGATAAAACCCGCGAGAATTATCACGTACCATTTTTTATCATCGACAAAGATCAAACTCATCCCGGTACGACGCAGTGGCTGACGTTTTCTGAAAACATTTTCACAATGGATGAAAATTCGCGATCCGTTGATTGCCCTGAACGGTGACATGCTGTCTCCTGAAAACTGCAGCCCCAATGATCGTGTTTTAAATTTCCAGGGGCAACGGATGAATTACGATGAATTACCTTCAGTAAAATGATGTTTGACGATAATTAATCTGACGTTGTCATCATGCAGGAGATAACAATCGATGACCTGTTTACCAAAACAAGCGATATTGTGAAACCTGCCGTTCCTGACTCTACAGCATCAAGCACCCTGGCAAGTCAGCGCCTTTGCTTGCTCTGGTATACCGGGTATAGTTTGGCTTCAATACTCACTGATAACTGCTGTGGCTAATGGTATGAACCTCAATCGCTTCTGTTACTTGATCCTGGCCTTAGCGGCGGCTGGTAGCATATTGATGCCTCGTCCCCTTCTTATGTGGTTTCTGTTCGCCAACGTATTGACACTGGTGGTTTATGGTGCGGATAAAATGGCTGCCCGCAGAGCCTGGCGCAGAGTACCCGAGTCTACCTTGCTGATATTTGGTTTTGTGGGTGGATGGCCTGGGGCCATTGTCGGTCAGCAAATCTTCCGCCATAAAACGCAAAAGCAGCCATTTAAAATTTGGTTCATCATTAGTGTGCTGCTGAATATCGCGGTACTGGTGACGGTTTATTGGTTGTCTCTCCACTGAAACAGATCCGCGCTGTACTTCGCAGTGCTGGCCCCTGCTTCTGTCAATTTAATCCCTGCCCCGTCAACATCCCTGTATTGTTCACAACTCGATCTTCGCTAACCATATAGTAATGTTATTCCGCCTCATATTGATCGTTTACAACGATCAATATTCATAAATTGATCTATAGAAACGATTATCTTTTATGTGACATCACTGGTTATGCTTAATTTTTATTGATGGCAGAAAAAGCCTTTGTATTACGGTTGTTTATACAGCCAAGGTTTACCATGCCTTTTTTACAGGGATGCCAAATTATGTGGCCATGGAAGCGCCAAAAGATGAATAAATGTGCACGATGCAATAATAAAAGAGGCGTCATTGAACGATGGTTCGCACTCGATAAAGAGTATTGCGATGAGTGTTTGTATGAAATGGATCAGGAAATCAGGGAAAGAAGGATCTTTCCGGTCAGGCGCCAAAAAGATGACAACGAAGGGAAGTCGTGACTCAGCATGAAGACTAACATTAATGTCAGTGTTATTATCCCCGCATACAACGCCGCCACGACCATTGCTTGTCTGGTCAGCAAAATCCTCAGCGAAACCCGTGTTGCCATTGAACTTATTATCGTCAACGATGGTTCTACTGATGATACCGGCAATATTATCCGCCAAATCCGCGACGATCGGCTTATTTGCCTTGAGCAGGCCAATCACGGCGTCTACGCTGCCCGTAATGCGGCCCTGGCCATTCATCGGGGAGAATGGGTGATATTTCTGGATGCTGACGATGATATTGGCGACGGGTTCATTGATAAACGATGGCAAGTAGCTACTGCGTCACAAGCCGATGTCGTGCTCTTTAATGGCTGGCATTCAGGCGCTGACAACCATCGAAGAGCCGTTCACCGAAAGCAATCCTATGGGGAGGCTCTGTCAGGTCATGATTGGATTAGACACTGTGTTACACGCCACGAATGGCCGCATTACTTGTGGCTGCAGATGGTCAGATCATCCTATATCAAACAGTATTCATTGCGCTTCCAGTCAGGCAAGAGCCATAAAGACATTCTCTGGACAATTCATCTCGCAGTTAACAATGGTCGCTTTCGCGTATCGGGCACTAAAGATTACACCTATAAGGTGAATGCAGACTCTATTACGCACCGTCATGATTACTATGATGTTCGGGCGATAAGTTATGTTGATGTGATCGCAGAAATACTAAGACTGGCGAAAATTGAGCAAAACAAAAAAATAAAGGTGTTTTTACTCAAACATGCGCTGGTGGAAACGCGCCACTTTTTGGGGTTGTATCGGAACAAGGTTCAGGATAAGCCAATGGTGAAAGCCAACTTCCGGGACAATATATCGCTGGTCAGTTTATTCAGAGGTATCAGTAACGTCAGTGATGTTTTTTTCTTTATCAAACTAAATAACTGCGCTTAATACCGCTTCACTTTCGTTAGCCCGTGTTTGTTGCCAGG